>JAJDVQ010000102.1:0-72500 GCA_022826045.1 Acidimicrobiia bacterium
TAAGAGCGTTAGCGGATTGATAAAACGACTGTATGCAATCGCATCGTCTGTCGTGTCGATGCTGCAGGTCAGAGACCCATCCAGAGGCGATTCCACGGCTCGAAATCGTTCAGAGCCGATCTATCCGCGCGGCCTCTAAAAGCAAGCCTCCTAGATTCCGGGGGAAGCCCACTTCGTAGCGGTGCATCCGTTCGCTGCGGGACCAGGCGATGTGCCTGACAACGACGATGGCACGCACTTGGTAGTGCTCGGGCCCGAGGCCACCCACTCGGCTGGCGATCAGAACTCGCCGGCCGTCAAGCTGGCCGAGCGCATCGTCACTCAGAGAGACGCCGGCCCCAGGTTGAACCAGAACCTGCTTGTCTTCGTGGCCGCGGCGGCGAACCGGCTCGCAGAGTTGCGCGGCGCGGTCCGATCGTTCCTCGCTTGGAAATCCGTAGTGGCGGAGCACATGCCGCTAGATCTCACCGCCCAGCAGAAGCAGCAGGCCGACACCAAGCTGGCAGACGCGTCCAAGCAGGTCGGCAGCCTGATCGCCGAGACATTCACGCAGGTGCTGGTGCCGTCTCGGGCCCCTGGTACCGCTGACATCGACTGGCAATTCACGCGGGCTTCCACGACGGGCGACATCGGCGAGCGCATCAGTCGCAAGCTGGGTACCGAGGAGAAGTTGATCGGCCGCTACGCCGGTGTGAGAGTCCGCATAGACCTCGACAAGCACGGCCTGTGGACCGAGCGAGGCGATGTCTCTCTCGGCGCGCTGTGGGAGGCCTACGCCCGCTATCCCTACATGCCCCGCCTCACGTCGCGCGACGTGCTTGAACACGCGGTCAGCAACGGCGTGTCAGCGCTGAACTGGCAGCAAGAGACCTTCGCCTATGCCGAGGCCCACGACGGCGACAGCTGGGTCGGCGTCCGCACCGCGCAGCACGTCGTGGCGTCGGTCGGTGGCTTGCTCATCCACCCTGACTTTGCTCCTGAGCCAGCTCGACCCGCGGAACCCGGCGAGGATGAGCCGACCGATCCCGGCGGCGTGGCGCCACCTAGCGGTCGGAAGACACCGGGCGGAGGCGCAGAAGATCCGGACCCTGGCGGCGACGATCGTCCCAGCCCCACCCAGTTCTACGCCCAGTTCCATCTCGACAGCCTTCGAGGAATCCAGCAGCTCAGCGACATCCTCGAATACATCGCCGCACATCTTGGATCCGGCGTGGAGCTCGAACTCGAGCTACGTGCCAACAACGACGATGGTTACGACGACAGCACCCGCCGAACGGTCAGCGAGAACGCTCAAAGCCTCAACGCCCAAGCTGCCGAGTTCGAATAACCGGGCCCCTGCGCCGAATATTCACTTGGATCGATATAGACTGTTGTCTATGTTCATCCCGTGGCTTGGGAAGTCAACGGCACCGACGAGTTCGCTGAGTGGTTCAGCCGACTCGACGAGCCCGAGCAAGACGAGGTGATCGCCGTGGTGGAGCTGCTCGCGCGTGATGGGCCAACGCTCGGTCGACCTCACGCCGACCGCATCGCGAGTTCGAAGCATCACAACATGAAGGAACTCAGGCCTCGCAGCGAGGCCAAGCACCTCAGGGTTCTTTACGTGTTCGATCCGAGACGTGAAGCCGTCTTGTTGCTCGGCGGCGACAAGCAGGGGCAGTGGGACCGCTGGTACGCGAGCGCTGTTCCCGAAGCCGAACGGCTCTACGAGCGCTATCTCGCGGAGATCGACGGCAGCGGCGATTCGAACGTCGGCGGATGACGAGGACGGGAGACGGCGACATGGGACCAAAGAAATTCAGCCAGATCGTCGGCGACATCGGACCGGAGCGGCGTGCCCGCATTGACGCGATCAAGCATGCGGCTCAAGCGGAGGCTGTTGCGTTCAATCTCGCGCAGCTCCGCAAGCATCGGCAGCTGACCCAGGTTGAGCTCGCAAAGCGTCTTGAGCGGGCCCAAGCGTCGATTTCGGCCATGGAGACCTCGCAGGACAACCTGCTCTCGACATGGCGAGCGGCGGTCGAAGCGATGGGCGGGCGGCTCGAAATGGTTGCCGTCTTCGAAGATGAGCGCATCATTATTCTTACCGGTGCGCCGGCCGCGGTGCCCGAGCCGACTCGTCCGAATCCGGGTATGTCGGAGGTGCGCGGAGCGAGGTAGCCGGTTCGCAGCGGGTCAGCACTCCGGTCGACAGGGCGCGCTCGTGAAGAAGCTCGCTTCTAGAGTCGTTGCCGATGGGCGAGGCAGTTCCGTTTCCGACCGCCCAGCCGCGGGGGTACGAGTGGCTGGAGGGCGAGCCGGCGTTCGATGCCGAGCGGCATCTGCAGCTCGAAGAGCCGGCTGAGGTGCTGATGCTGGCCGACCTCGGCTATGACGCCGCCGAGATTGCCACGAAGGCGACACCGGTGGCGCTGTCCTCGCCGTTTCGGATGCTGAGCGACGAGGGTTCGGCGATCATGCTGGAGACCGCCCGGCGCTTGCGCTGTTTCACCCGACCAGCGGGGGAGCGCATCGAGCGGACCGTGCGCGGCGGCTGCTACCGCTCACGCTGGCTGCGCGACCTCTGCCTCAGCGCCGAGGTGACGGCACATCTCGAAGCCGTCTACGGCATCGAGATCGCCCCGCATCCGATGCCGGTGCACTTGGGCCACATCAACTACGAGCCATCGCAGATCGATGTGGGCATCGACAAGTGGCATCACGACACGCTGCCGCTCGACTACGTGCTGGCGGTGACCGACCCGGCGCAGGTTGCCGGCGGGCGCTTCGAGTGGTTCGGAGGCACCAAGCAGGAAGCCGCCGAGCTGGCCGAGGCCGGTCAGCAGGTCCCGGCTGAGCGGACGGTCGCTCCCCAGTTTCCCGGCCCCGGCTATGCCATCGCGCTGCACGGCGACATGGTGGTGCACCGCGCCGGTCCGCTCGACGAGATGTGCGAGCGCATCTCGATGGTGAACGGCTACGTGGCGACCGGCGTCGCCGTCGACGAGCAGAGCCGCACATCCGACCTGATCGGCATCGACGACCCAGAGGTGCTGTGGACCGAATGGGCCAAGTTCGCGGCATGGCGGAGCAAGGATCGCTTGGCGCATCTGATCGACGAGCTGGAGTTCACCTCCGACCGCGACGCCGTCATCACCCAGCTGGAAAGCGCGATCGACGATGCGCAGCGTGCCGTCGCCGAGATGCGCGCCGGCGAGAAGGGCCTGCTGCACTACGGCGGCTGAGCGCACGGCCTCGCAGCAGCGCGGGCTGGTGCGGCACTGTGAGCGACCCGTCGGCCGAGCGGCAACCCCGCGGCAATGCCAGAGCGTGAATGGTCGCGGCGTCGAGGCCCGGTTGCGATGGCGCGCAGCGGCTGGCTGATTTGCGATGCTGGCGCGATGCAAACGCAGATGCTCATTGGAGGCGATTGGCGAGGTGCCGCAGGCGGCGAGCTGATCGACGTGCTCGACCCGGCGACCGGCGACGTTGCCGCTGGCGTCGCAGCGGGAACGCCAGCCGATGCCGTGGCGGCGTGCGACGCGGCTGCCGCAGCGCAGCCCGGCTGGGCAGCCACCGCGCCCCGCGTCCGCTCAGAGATTCTGCGGGATGCCCATCGCATCCTGATCGAGCACTCCGACGAGCTGGCCGATCTCATCACGCTGGAGAACGGCAAGCCCCGCGCCGACGCCATCGGCGAGGTGGCCTACGCCGCTGAGTTCTTCCGCTGGAACGCCGAGGAAGCCGTGCGCATCCACGGCTCGATCAGCGTCGCGCCCTCGGGCGCCAACCGCATCATCACCCGCCACCCGCCCGTCGGCGTCGTGGCCATGATCACGCCGTGGAACTTCCCGGCTGCCATGATCACCCGCAAGCTCGCCCCGGCACTGGCCGCCGGCAACACGGTGGTCGTCAAGCCGCCTCGGGAAGCCCCGCTGACCTCGCTGCGGGTCGCCGAGCTGCTGGCCGAAGCAGGCGTGCCGGCCGGCGTCGTCAATCTGGTGCCAACGGCCAACTCGGGCGCCTGGCTCGACGCCGTCGTGGATCACCGGGCGGTGCGGATGCTGTCGTTCACCGGCTCCACCGAAGTCGGCCGGGTGCTGCTGAAGCGCTGCGCCGACCGGGTGCTCAAGGTGGTGATGGAGCTCGGCGGCAACGCGCCGTTCGTCGTGTTCGCCGACGCCGACCTCGAAGCCGCCACTGCCGGCGCCATGGTCGCCAAGATGCGCCACTCGGCCGAGACCTGCACTGCCGCCAATCGATTCTTCGTGGAGGCGCCGGTTCACGACGAGTTCGTCGAGCGGCTGGCGACGGCAATGGGAGCGATGAAGGTCGGCAACGGCAGGGACCCCGATGTCACGTGCGGCCCGATGATCAACGCCGCCTCGGTTTTCAATATCGACCGGCTGGTGCGCTCGGCGGTCGACGGGGGCGCCACCGCTGTCACCGGCGGCAGCGCCATCGACGGCCCGGGCTTCTTCTACGAGCCGACGGTGCTCGGTGGCGTGGCGCCCGGCGCGCCCATCACCCGCGAGGAGATCTTCGGCCCCGTCGCACCGATCTCCAGCTTCACCGACACCGACGCCATGATCGCCGCTGCCAACGACACCGAGATGGGCCTCATTGGCTACGTCTACACCCAGGACCTCGCCAAGGGCCTCGCAGTCAGCGAGCGCATCGAGGCCGGCATGATCGGCCTCAACCGTGGCGCCGTGTCTGACCCCGCCGCGCCCTTCGGCGGCATGAAGCAGTCGGGCCTCGGCCGCGAAGGCGCCAGCGAGGGCATCTACGAATTCTGCGAGACCCAGTACATCGCCGCGGAGTGGTAGCCCGTCGCAGCCCCACAGATCCGCTCAACCCCGCAGGCGGCCGGCGCCCATAGTCTTGGCAGTACGTGCTGCTAGCTGCTTCGGCACCGCCGCTGCTGACCGAACTGGCGATCTTGCTGGTTGCGGGAACGCTGATCGCCTTCGTGTCGTCGCGTTTCGGAGTAGTGCCGATCGTCGGCTTCCTCGTCGCAGGTGCCGTCATCGGCCCCAGCGGGGTCGGCCTCATCAGCGACATCGACCTGGTCAACCAGTCGGCCGACATCGGGGTGATGCTGCTGCTGTTCACCCTCGGAATCGAGTTCAGCCTCGAACGGATGCGCCAGCTCGCCTCGCTGGTCGTGATCGGGGGCGCCAGCCAGGTCGCGCTGACGATGGGCATCGTCGCCGCGATCGTGGTGGCATTCGGCGTCGAATGGCAGACGGCGGTGTTCACCGGCCTGCTCGTGTCACTCAGCAGCACCGCGATCGTGCTCAAAGTGCTTGTGGGCCGGCGGGCGACGACATCGCAGACCGGCAACGTCTCGATTGCCCTCCTCATCTTCCAGGATCTGGCGATCGTCGCCATGGTGCTAGCGGTGCCGTTGCTCGGCGGTCAGACCTCTGGTCCCGTCGACATCCTGTTCGCGCTGGGCAAGGCAGCGGGCATCGTTGTGGCAGTGATCGTCGTGGCGCGGACGCTGATGCCCGCGCTGCTCCGGCATGTCTCGCGTTTCCAGTCCGCAGAAGTGTTCTTGCTGGCCATTTTGGCCATCTGCTTCGGCACCGCGTATGTGACGAGCCTGCTCGACGTGTCGATCTCGCTCGGTGCGTTCCTCGCCGGGCTGATGGTGAGCGAGAGCCGCGTCGCCGCTCGGGCGCTCGGCGAAGTGATGCCGCTGCAGATCCTGTTCTCGGCGACGTTCTTCGTGTCGATCGGCATGCTGCTCGACGTCGGCTACCTTGCTCGCAACCTGCCGCTGGTGGTGGGCCTCGCCGCCAGCGTCGTCGTCATCAAGCTGTTCGCGACTGCATCGGCTGCGCTGCTGCTGCGACAGCCTCGGGCAGTGGCCATCTCGGGGGCGGTGGTGCTCGCACAGGTCGGCGAGTTCTCCTTCGTTCTCGAACGGGCGGGCGAAGAGGTCGGGCTGGTTCCCGCGGGCCTCGCCAACGGCACCGATGCCTTCATCGCAGTCACCGTCCTGTTGATGGCGTTCAGCCCGTTCGGCGTGCGCTGGGGCGACTCGCTCGCTGCGCGGCTCGAGGCGGGCGCCGACGACCGACATCGCATCGATGCCGACGACATGCCGGATCCCGCGGACGACGAGCCGCTGGCCGATCACGCGGTCGTGAACGGCTTCGGTCCCCGGGCGCGCCGCATCGTCAGCGCTCTCGAGCTGGCACGCATTCCGTACACCATCGTGTCGCTCGATCCCGACGCGCAGCGCTGGGCGGCTTCGACGGGCAGACGGGTGCTCATCGGCGATGTCTCGCGGCACCTGATAGCTGACCGGGCGGGTCTGCGCGATGCACGGATCGTGCTCTCGGTGGACAGCCCGCCCTCAGCCGTGGAGCAGTTCGCCCGTATCGCCCGCGAGCACAACCCCGATGTGGTCGTGCTCGCCTGGGCGGCTGACCCCGCCGACGCCGCTGATCTCGAACGCGAGGGACTGGTCGATCACGTCGTCGCCGAGCGGCAAGCAGCCCACGACGCGCTTATCGCCCATGCACTCGGCCACTTCGAGCTGCCTGAGCCGGAGACTGAAGCAGTCACCCACGCGGTGCTGCACTCCGAGCTCACGCCGCCGGACGAGGACGACGACTAGCCGTCCACGTACAGTCGCGCCGGTGAGCACAGACGCCGCAGCCCGACACGGCATCGCACCGGTCCGCTGCCTCGACGGCGTGAGGGTCGTGGAGCTGACGACCGGCATCGCTGGGCCGTATGCGGCGCGCTTCCTGGCCGACCAGGGCGCCGATGTGGTGAAGGTGGAGCCGCCCGGCGGCGACCCGTACCGCGCCGACCCGGGCTTCCAGGCCGTGAGCCGCAACAAGCGCTCGGTGGTATCCGAGGGCGTCGAATGGGAACGGGCCCCGCTCCCGGCCGATGTCGACGGACCGCCGGCGTCTCTGCCCGGCATCCTGCGGCCGGCGTCGTCGTCGATGGCCGCGCCGCTGCTGGGTGGACTGCTCGCCGGCGCCGATGTCGTGTTCGTGTCCGACGGTCCGACCGCCGCGGCCGTTCGAAGACATGCTCCGAGCGCGGTGATCATCTCGTGCCCGACCTGGGGCGACCGGGGACCGTACGCAACACGTGTGGGCACCCCGTCGCAGGTGGCCGCCGTGACCGGCATCGGCTGGAACCAGATCAGCTACTCCGAAGGCCCCGTCGAGCTGGTGGTGCCGCTGGCCTCCTACGGGGCCGGAATGCTCGGGGCGATGGCAGCCGCAGCGGGTCTGTACGCCCGGCGGGCCCACGGGTCGGCGCCGACCTGCACCGTCTCGGAGGTGTCCGGCTCGGGCGCCATGCAGATCGGCGACTTCGAGGTGCCCGAGATGGCCGACCTCGACCGCGACGGCTCCTGCCCGCTCGGCTCGGCCGGCAGACTGCCCGTGTACCGGCTGTTCCGGGCCGCCGACGACCGCTGGATGTTCGTGGCCTGCGGCACGTATCCCTTTTACGAGGCGATGCTGCGAGCCATCGGCCGCGAAGACCTGCTGGGCGACGAGCGGTTCCCGGACCCGCCGTGGGGCCTGCTCGATCTCGAGCCGCTGGCGGAGATTACGCCGATCCTCGAAGACGCCTTCGCGGCCCGCCCGCTCGACGAGTGGCTGGAGATCTTCGGCGCTCACGATGTGCCCTGCCAGCCGACCCAAACCCGCGAGGAATTCATGGCATCGGCGCTTGCGCAGGCCAACGGGCTCGCCACCACCGTCGAGCACCCCGAACTCGGCACGGTGCGCACGTCGCCGCAGCCGATGTGGATCGACGGCTGCGACCAGGTAGCGCTGCAGCCGGCCCCGCTTCTCGGCGAGCACACCGCCGAGGTCGCAGCCGAGCTGGCCGACGGCTCGTGGGCCGCAGCGACCGGCGGCGACGGCCGAGCGGCAGCCGCGGGCGAGCCCGCGAACCCGACAGCGCCCGCCGAGGCGCCGCTGGCGGGCGTGCGTGCCGTCGACCTCAGCTCGTTCATCGCCGGACCGGTCATCACCCGCCACCTGGCCATGCTGGGCGCCGAGGTCATCAAGATCGAACAGCCCGGCGGCGACCCGTTCCGCGTGCTCGGGCCGTATTTCAATGGCTGGAACCAATCGAAGCGCTCGATCTGCCTCAATCTCAAGGACGCTGCCGACCACGCGGTCATGGCACAGCTCGTGGCCGGTGCCGACGTCATCGTGGAGAACTTCCGCCCCGGTGTGGCGGCGCGCCTCGGCGTGGCCGACGACGACCTGCGGCGCATCCGCCCCGATGCGGTGCTGGTGAAGAGCCCCGGTTACGGCCGCGACTCGTCCATGGCGGACGTGCCGGCCTTCGATCCGCTGCTGCAGGCTCTGGGCGGGATCATGTCGGCGCAGGGCGGCGACGCTGAGCCGGTGTTCCTGACGGTGCCGGTGCACGACGCCGCCACGCCGATGATCGCCGCGTTCGGCGTGCTGTGCTCGCTCTACCGGCGCTTGGTCGACGGCGAGGGGCGGACGGTGCGCACATCGCTCACCCAGACCGTCACCGCAGCACAGGCAGCCGAGTTCGTGCAGTACGAAGGGCGGCCGCCTGCCGAGATGGGCGGCATGGACTACCGGGGCGCAGGCCCCGAGCGCACGTATCTCGAAGTTCCCGATGCCGACGGCCCCCAGTGGATCTGGCACCAGACGACGCCGGAGGGCACAAGCGACCTGCCGGTCGAGCGGCGCGGCTTCGTGAGGGCGACCGTCGCCGTTGACAACCGTCACGTCGTTGACCTGCCGGAGACCGAGTGGGGTCCGATGATCCAGCTCGGCGCCCTTGTCGGCGGCATCGACGTGCCGATGCGCCGAGCTCCCTACCTCGACGAGCACCGAACAGAGATCACCGCCGAACTCGCCACGGCTGGGAGCACCGGCACGCAGCCGGCGGCGGCCGACTGAGGGTGCTGGCTCGGCTCGAAGACGGGAATCTGCGTCACTACGGTGAGCCCATGGCGACGGCGCGACTTGCCTCTGAGGATCTGCCGATGCTGCACGGCGCGGCGGCCTTCACCGCCGATCTGCCGCTGCCCGACGGCTGCTTGCACGCAGCGTTCGTGCGCTCGACGGTGGCCCACGGCGACCTGCGCAGCGTCGATCTGCGCGAGGCCGAGCAGGCGCCTGGCGTTGTCGCGGTCTTCGAGGCGGCGGGGCTGGGCTTGGAGCCGCTGGAGTACTACCGGGCCACCACGCTCGGCGGCACGATGGCCCGGCCGCTGCTGGCCACCGAGCGGGTCCGGTTCGTCGGCGAGCCGATAGCGGTCGTGCTGGCGGACTCGCCCGTGCACGCCCTCGACGCCGCTGAGCTGGTTGCCGTCGAGATAGACGAGCTGCCGGCAGTCATCGACGCCGAGCAGGCCGCAGCCGACGACATGCTGCTGTTCCCCGGCGCGGCAACGAACGTGGTGCGGCCGCTGGATCCGCCCGACAGCGGCGGCTTCCTGTCACCGCCCACCGAGCTCGACGAGGCTGCTGCGCCCCCGGCCGCCCTCGGTGAGGACCCCTGTGCAGGCGCACAGTGCGTGGTGGAGCTGGTCTGCGAGAACGACAGGATCACGTCGCTGCCGATCGAGCCGTGCGCCATCGTCGCAACACCGTTCGAGCTGATCCGGGACACACCGCTCGCAGCCGGGGCATCGCCCGACTGCGAGATCGACATCTGGAGCACTGGCCAGGGCGTGCACAGCGCGCCGTACCTGTACCGGCGCCTGCTGGGCATCCCGGTTACGGCGGTGCGCGTCCGCGAACCCCACGTCGGCGGCGGGTTCGGCGGCCGCGGCGACCCGATGCCGGAGTTCTTCGTGGCGGCCCGGGCCGCCCAGCTGCTCGAACGTCCGGTGCGCTGGGTGCAGAGCCGCCAGGAGCAGTTCGTGTCCATGCCCTACGGGCGCGGCCAGCGGCACCGCATCCGGATGGGCTTCGAAGGCGACGGCCGCATCGTCGGGATCGACGCGGTCATGTGGTGCGACGCGGGCGCCTACCCGCACATGGCGCCGATGCTGACGGCGGCCAGCTACCGCCAGAGCACCGGCCTGTACCGGGTGCCGCGGCTGCGCTACCGCATCGGCTCCGCCGTCACGAATGCCCCGCCCACTGGTGCCTACCGCGGCGCCGGCCAGCCCGAGGTGAACGCCGCGCTCGAACGGGCCATCGACGCCGGCGCCCGCAAGCTCGGCCTCGATCCCGCCGATGTCCGCCGCCGGAACCTGCTGCGGGCCGACGAGCTGCCGTTCGACACGGGCACCGGCATCGTGCTCGACAGCGGCGACCCGCACCGTGCACTCGACACAGCCCAGGAGCTCATCGACGTCGAGCGCTGGCAGGCGCTGGCAGCCGAGCGCCGGGCCGCCGGCAGCAGATCGGCGCTGATCGGGATCGGCTACGGCTGCTACAGCCAGAGCGCGGGCAGCGGCGACGACCCCGACTACGCCTCGCTGGAGCTGGGCTCGGACGGGAGCGTGCTGGTGACCTGCGGCAGCCACGGCCACGGCCAGGGGCATCACAGCTTGTGGGCCCAGATCACGAGCGCCCGGGTCGGGATCGCCGAGGGCGCCGTGCGGGTGAACGACGCCGACTCAGTGACATCGTCCTACGGCGGGGTGACCGGCGGTTCGCGCACCGCGACGGTGCTGGGCAGCCAGATCGCCGAAGCAGCGACCGAGCTGCGTGCCCGCATCTGCGAGGTGGCAGGCGGGCTGCTCGAAGCCAGCCCCGACGACATCAGCCTCACCCCCGACGGCGCGCACGTCGCCGGTGTGCCGTCGCGGCTGACCAGTTGGGCCGACATTGCTGCGGCAGCGCCGGAGGGAATCAGCGCAACCGTCACCGAACGCCGCGCCGAGGTGACCCATCCCTACGGCACCCATGCCGCGGTCGTGGAGGTCGATGCGGAGACCGGACGTGTCGAGCTGCTGGCGTTCGCCGCCGTGGACGACTGCGGGCGGATGCTGTCGGAGGCTTCGGTTGAGGGACAGCAGCACGGCGGCGCGGTGGCCGGCATCTCCCAAGCGCTGATGGAGGCAGGGCAGTGGGACGCCGACGGCACGCCTCGCACCACCACGCTCGTCGACTACCTGATCCCGGCCGCCGCCGATCTGCCGCCCATCGACACCGCGCGGCTCGGCACGCCCACCGAGCGCAACGAGCTCGGCACCCGCGGCATCGGCGAGAACGGGGCCATCGCCGCCCCGCCCGCCGTGCAGAACGCCGTCATCGACGCCGTCGCCCACCTCGGCGTCACCCACATCGACATCCCCCTCACCCCCCAACGAGTCTGGGAAGCCATCCGAACCGCTCAATAGCCCAGCAGTGCTTGAATGCAGTCAAGCGACCCCGGAGGCACCCATGGTCGAGCCGGACTTCCTGCACTTCGACACGCTGGCGCTGCACGCCGGCCAGCGGCCCGACCCGACCACCGGGGCGCGGGCCGTGCCGATCTACCAGACCACGTCGTTCAGCTTCACCGACACCGAGCAGGCGGCCAGCCTGTTCAACCTCGAGATTCCCGGCCACATCTACAGCCGCATCTCCAATCCCACCGTTGCCGTGCTTGAGGAGCGGATCGCCGCGCTCGAGGGCGGCGTCGGCGCGGTCTGCACAGCGAGCGGCATGGCGGCGTTCCACCTGGCGTGCGCCACGATCGCCTCAGCGGGCGACCACATCGTGGCCAGCCGCAACATCTACGGCGGCACCCACAACATTCTGAGCCTGACGCTGCCCCGCTTCGGCATCACCACCACGTTCGTCGACCCACGCGATCTCGATGCGTGGCGCAGCGCCATCCAGCCCAACACCAAGGTGCTGTTCGCCGAGACGCTGGGCAATCCCAACATCGAGGTGCTCGACGTCCCGGCCGTCGCCGCGGTCGCCCACGAGGCCGGCCTGCCGCTGATGCTCGATGCCACGTTCACCACGCCGCACCTGATGCGGCCCATCGAGCTGGGCGCCGACATCGTGATGCACAGTGCCACCAAGTTCCTCGGCGGTCACGGCGTGGCGATCGGCGGCGTCGTGGTGGACGGCGGGCGTTTCGACTGGGCCGCCTCGGGCAAGTTCCCGACGCTCAGCGAGCCGTACGCGGGCTACCACGGCATTGCCTTCACTGACGAGTACGGGCCGCAAGCGCTGTCGATGCGGGCCCGAGCCGAGGGCCTGCGCGACTTCGGCGCCGCCATGAGCCCAGCGGTGGCGTTCCACCTGTTGCAGGGTGTCGAGACACTGCCGCTGCGCATGGACCGCCATGTCGCCAACACCGAAGCCGTGATCGAGTTCCTCACCTCGCACGATGCGGTGAGCTGGGTAAGCCACCCGTCGGCGCCGTCGCACCCCGATCACGAGCTGGCCAAGCGGCTGCTGCCGCGGGGCGCCGGCGCGATCCTGAGCTTCGGCGTCGAAGGCGGCCGCGAGGCCGGACGGCGGTTCATCGAGGCAGTGCGGCTGGCCTCGCACCTCGCCAACGTGGGCGACGCCAAGACGCTCGTGATCCACCCCGCCAGCACCACCCACCAGCAGATGAGCGCCGAGGACCTTGTCGCCGCCGGCGTCGGCGAGGATCTGGTGCGGCTGTCGGTGGGCCTCGAGCACCCCGGCGACATCATCTCTGACCTGTCCCGCGCCCTGCGGGCATCGCAGAAGGGCTGATCCGATGAACGCACACCCCGACGACGTTCGATGTGCCGACAGATACGCCGTGTCTGGAGGAGAGTTGGGTTAGCGTCGGAGGTCGTCGTAGAGATTCGTAGCCACGTAGGCCAGGTCGGCTTGGTTGCCGACTCGCGCCACTTGGCGGAGCATGTCTACCAAGGCTCGGTCGTCGTTGACCTTTCGCCGCGCGTGCTCCGCGTACTTCTTCAGTTGTTCAGGCGTCATGCGCGTCGAATCCTGTTCTGCCGGGGGCAGCCGTCGACCGGCTCGGTCCCCCCGAATGTCGTCGGTGTGATGAGACAACGCAGACTGGGCGTTAGCGGAGCGCTCAGTCGCTGCTGTGCCGTCAGTCGAGCCAAGCGACGACGGTCCATCGTCGCTTCCGGACAGTTCGCGTTGAACTCGCTGAGGCTTGTTCGGCCGTTCAGACTTAAAGGCTTGCTTGTCTGCTTCGCTTGAAGCCCCGTCGAGATTGAGCCGCGCCTGATCTTCTCCGGCGCCATCTGGTCTGTCGGCTGTTCTCCCGCGATCTGGGATGCGGTTGTAGACCGCTTGCTCCGGCGGAGTCGGGCGCGACTTGATGAGCAGTGTTTGGTTGAAGCACGTCTTGACCCAACGCCACGCAAAGTCGCGCTTCGGCGACCAGTGGATGTCATCGTCAAGGGCGCTGACAGAGCCGAGGCCGTCAACTGCGAGTCCGCTCTGGTCGCGTACAAGTGCATCAGCCTGTGTAGACGGCGCTGCCCATCGGAGGAGGTCGGGGTAGGTATGGCCAGGCCGCCATTCACCTGTCGCGAGCGCGTGGAGCCGGTCGGCCTCGGCAGTCAAGAGGGCGGCATCGAGCGGCAGCTCTGGCGGATCCTCGGTACTGTCGCATGCTCCGAGCAATGCGCCCGCCATAGATGCGATGGTGTCGGTGTCGGTACCAAGTGCGTTGGCGGCAACGGTGCACCCGCCGTACGCATCTTCGGCGATCGCGGCGAGAGCAGCCGCCGCCACGGTGGTGAGGACCCCGCTGCCCACGTGATGCTTCTCCCGAAGACCGAGAACGCGACACGTCGCCTCGTACGCGTCGTCAGGTGTGTCCGCTTGCTCCATTGCAGAGCGTGCCATGCGGACCGCCTCCACCAGCTCGCAGACGGTCGAATCCCAGCTGTCGCGGAGCGATTGCGCAGTGGCACTTTCCCATAGACTGATCCAGAACGAACCGAGCAGATCATGTTCTTCGATCGTCCTCGACGAGCCTTCGAGCTTCTCGGCGAAGTCTTGGGCAGTGTCGAGATCCGGTGGCTCGCCGGCGATAAGGCTGTGAGCCAGCAAGTCAGCGGAAAAGCATGCGCCTACGAGCGCTCGGGGGTGTCCATGCGTACAAACACTGTCCTCGATGACCGGCACCAAGTAGTCGCGCTCGCTGAGCCGAGCGGATGCCCATACGTGCGGCTGGATGCGCATGGCGGCACCGTTGCCGCCGGCTTCAGTCCATCCTTCGAAGGTGTTGGCATACCAAGGCACGCGGGGGTTGGCGAGGTTCTTGGATGCCGCCTTGGATGCTCGTCCGCCACCGAGCGCGTATGACGGCCACACGGGCAATTCGACGTTGGCAAACATTTCCGTGTCGAATCCGTAGCCGCTGAGCGATCGTCCTACGGCGAGACGCAGCTGTGTATCGTCCGACCAGCATCCGGCCGGGAGTTCAACTTCGACACCGCTTCTGCCGCCGACGCGTCGCATCCACGGGATGAGCCGATCCAGGTTTTTGCCACGAGTTCGGCGTCGCAGCAGGCGCTCGTCGGCCATCTCGCTGATGAAGCCCAGTGCATCGCCGTAGGCCGCCCATAGCACTGATCTGCGAGTGCGACGTGCGCGCAGATCGTCGGTGGCGTCGAGTCTCTTGCTCGGACCTTGGGCTTCAGTCAGGACCGCGGAGGCTTCATCGCCGAGTGGCAACGACGGTGCGGGTTCAGTAGAACTCATCGGAAGGCTCCAGGATCGCACCTGATGTTAGGGCTCAACGAGCTGAGGCTGAGAGCCGCATGAACGCGGTCACCGAGATCATCGCTGGGAACGACGACGGTGTGGAGATTGTCGACGCCAAGCGAATGTGGGTAGAGCACTTCGGCCTGTGGATCGGTCGTCTCGAAGGCCGTCCGGTCCCGGCGCGTGTGTGTGCTGTCGTAGTACCCCCACGGAACCGAAGCAGCGAACATCTGATTGAAGCCGTCGATGCCTGAGGCTCGATGGGTTGTGGGATATGCGTTGTTTGAAGTGGTGAACACCACGCCCGGGTCGCCCAAGATTTCCGGTCCGAAGCAGAGGATTACCCATTCGGAGCTCGGATGCCACGTCTGCGAGGCGATCTCGAACAGGCTCATGTTGATGGCAGTCACAGAGAGATTGACATAGTCGTGCCATGGCGTATCGCGGCTGCGGTCCTCGACATTGGCCTGGTACACGAACTCGACCAATTCCTCATCCGCGAGGTAGCTGCGACCCTTCACGTCACCGGTCCCCAAGATGCCGACGAGTCCCGAGTAGCGCGTGAAGTGCACGACATCGGTGATGCCTCGATCCAGAGCCGCCGCGACGACAGCGGGGCAGCGCGGCTCCATCCGCACCTCCAAGGGCGACTGCGGAAGTGCCTCGGGCGCCCATTCGTCGCCGCTCACAGATCCACCCGTTCGTAGGTGTTGGGGTCGAGCAGATTGACCAGGGTCGATTCTTCGCCCGGCTTGTAGCCGAGCATGACCGTCTTGCGGGCTCGGCCGATGGCCATAGCCAGCATCCGCTGCAATTGCTGAAGGTCGCTGTCACCTTCCTCCGGACCGTGGGGTGTCACTCGCTGGCTGAGGCCCGGCATCAAGACGTGGTCGAATTCGAGACCTTTGGCCGAATGCATGGTGCAGAGTCCGACGTTCTCATCGCCGCGAGGCCACTCTGACTGCCTCGTCAACTCGCAGTAGGGAATGCCGCGCGACCGCAACGCCCGCCGCATTTCGTCGAACCATCCTCCGCCGCGCGCTTTGAGCACGGCCGCCGTCTCTGTACGGAGATCCGCCTCGGCTTCTAGCCGGTCGAGCATGTACGCGATCTGTCTGCTGTACTTGCCAACTGTCACCAAGGGTGGCGTGCCTTCGACGGCGCATGCGCTGAAATCGGGCATCGCACCATCATCCTCTGGCGGCAAGCCCGCCAGTAGCGGCTGCGCGAAGCGCGCAATGGCGGCAGTGTTTCGGTAGTTGCGCGTGAGCTTGTGGACTATCCCACGATGGGCCTTGATGCCGACTTCTTGCCATGCGAAGAAGCGTGGATATAGGCGCTGCATCGCATCGAGGACGAAGGTGGTGCTGTGGTCTTGGCTCAAGTGATGCAAGACAGCCCGCATTTGATTGGCCGAGAAATCCTGTGTCTCGTCGACTATCACGATGTCGTAGCGCTGTTTCGGGGGCGAGGCAGATGCGAGGAGGGCGAGATCGTTCCAATCGACGAGACCGCGGTTTCTCTTTTCCTCCGTGTAGGCAACTATTGGGCCTTCAAGCAGCGCCCGCTGACGAACCTTGCTGATTCTCGGTGCCGTACCGCGTCCGACCCGTTTCGCTTGCAAGTAATGGTCCAGGCTGTCAGGTGGATACCTGCCGAGTACGTACTCGATCTCGTCGATGAGAAATGCTTGTTGGCCCCGGACGCCGATGTCGGCGAGGTGTGGCAGCAGCATGGCAGCGGTTTGGTCGCGGCCGAGCACAGACGTCACACCTGCGAGGTTCCGTGACCAACTTCCGAATGTGAAGATGTCCAGCACAAGGGAGTCGTCGCCGGTGTCGGCCTTTCGAGCGAGTTCTTCGACGTAGCCCCTGAGAGTGCGATTGAACGTCAGCACCAGTGCGCGAACGGGCTCGCTGGCACCCTCGCGCTGACGTCGTCGGAGACGCGCAGCGACTTGCAACCTGAGCTGGAGTAGCGCTGTCGATGTCTTACCGCTGCCCGCCGCACCCCGGATGATCCTGAAGCCGGCACGGTTGTCGGCAACGATCTGCCGCTGCTCTGGGGTCGGCTCGAAGTCCTGTAAGACGCGCACACTCGCTGCCCATCAGTTGTCGGTGCCACTGCCTGACACCACGTGGCGTCGAACATAGCCACTTGAGTGCCTTCGGCAGCGGACGATTCCTAGCGCGTCCGGATACGCCCTCCCTAGCGAGGGCGAGAATCGGGGCAATGTGGCATCGAGGCGATGTAGCGTCACTTTGGCCCGGCGATTCGGGCTAGGGCATGACCGGCAGGAGCAGGTTGATGTTTGAACTGGTGGTGCGGGGCCGTGCTGTCGGTGTGGCCGCAGGGGGAGTGGTGCCCGGTGCGGCGTCGGCGGCCGAATCGCCCGTGGTGCTGCTCGTGCACGGCGCAGGCATGAACCGCACGGTGTGGCAGCTGCAGACACGCTGGCTGGCACACCACGGCTACACGCCGCTGGCCATCGACCTGCCGGGCCACGGCAACAGCGAGGGCGAACCGCTCGGATCGGTGGCCGAGATGGCCGACTGGCTCGGCGACGCCATCACCGCTGTGGGGGAGCGGCTGGAGTGCGCCCACGTACGTCTTGTCGGCCATTCGATGGGGTCGTTGGTGTGTACCGAAGCGGCAGCCGCCGACGGCGATCGCATTGCCCGGCTGGTGCTGATGGGCACTGCCGCCGGAATGCCTGTCCATCCGGCCCTGCTTGACGCCGCGGAGAAGAACGAGCTGCTGGCACCGGAGCTCATGACCGCATGGGGACACGGCAACCGGGCGCATGTCGCCACCAATCCGACGCCCGGGCTGTGGATGCTCGGCGGCAGCGTGGCCCTGCTGGAACGAGCCGACGACGGTGTGATCCATGCCGACTTGTCTGCCTGCGCGGCCTACGAGGCCGGGGATGTCGCCGCCCGAGTCAAGTGCCCGGTAACCGTCATCGTCGGCAGCGAGGACAAGATGACCCCGCCCCGCGCCGCGGCACCGCTGATCGCCGATTTCGCCGACTGCGACGTGATCCATCTCGCCGGCGCCGGCCACATGATGATGAACGAGGATCCGGCCGCGGTGCGCCGAGCGCTGGCCGCCGCCTTGGCCTGACGGCAACCGGAATCGACGACCCGCGCGAGCACAGCTCTCTGTGACGCTCGTCGCCGTGCCGACGACTGTTGTCTACGCGCTGTGCCGGTCGTGCGCGCGACGCGCGCGGCTGCCATCATGTGCCGGCGGCAATGTGACACGACCTGCCGCAGAAGGAGCCGGACATGGCAGTCGAGCGATTTCCCGTCGAGGCCTCGCACATCCTGATGTTCGCGAGGTCGATCGGCGACACGAACCCGATCTACAGCGACCCGGAGTACGCAGCCGGCACCGAGGTCGGCTCGATCATCGCGCCGCCGACCTTCGCGCAGTCGAGTGCGCAGTTCGACCCCGACTACTTCCTGCGCCCCAAGCCCGACAAGAAGTGGTTCGGCAGCGGCCGCACCGCCTCGGGCACCCTGGTGCGCGACCTGTCCGAGGCCGACGGCAACGACGTCAAAGACGAGCGTGAGGACGACAAGCAGTCCGGCTCTGCGGCAGGCGGGCTGCACGCCGAGCAGCACTTCACCTATCACCGGCATCTGAAGCCCGGCGATGTGCTGCACACGGTCACCTACGACGGCGAGCGCTGGGAGAAGCAGTCCAAGCGGGCGGGCATTCTCAAGTTCTCCGAGGCCGTCACCGAGTACCGCGACGAGGACGACGAGCTGGTCATCACTGCCAAAGGCGTCGGCGTCGTCACCGAGAAGGTCATCGACAACTAGCGGGTCGCCAAGGCCACGAACGCAGCACCCACTACCCAGGAAGGCACACAGACATGGCACTCAGCGCATCGCAGCTCAACGTCGGCGACAGCTACTCCGAGCAGATCGTCGACGACCTCACCCGCACCCAGATCGTCCAGTACGCCGGCGCGTCAGGCGACTACAACCCGGTCCACACCGATGAGAAGTTCGTCACCGAGGTGGCCGGCTACCCGACGGTGTTCGCCCACGGCATGCTCACCATGGGCATGACCGGCCGCATGGTCACCAACTACGTCGGCGACGGCCGCCTCACCTACTACGGCGTGCGGTTCACCAGCCAGGTGTGGCCCGGCGACACGCTCACGGCCAAGGCCGAGGTTGCCGACATCCGTGACGAGGACGGCCAGAAGCTGGTCGATCTCACCATCACCACCACCAACCAGGACGACCGGCCAGTTCTCACCGGCCAAGCCACCGCCCGCCTCGACGACTGAGCGAGATTCCGCCCACCACAGCGGTCTCGACGGCTACTCGCTCTGCCGAACCATCGCGCCCTTGTGCTACAATGTAGAACGTGGCGGAAGTCGGGATCCGGGCGCTGAAGCAGAACGCATCTGAGGTCGTCGCGCGGGCCGAAGCGGGCGAGGAGATCACCGTGACGAACCGGGGTCGACCGGTTGCGAAGATCGTGCCGCATGTGAGCAAGCCCCCCCGGTCACGCATCGAAGAGATGATCGCCCGCGGCGAGATCACCCCGGCGACTGGTGATATCAGAGACTTCCTGCCGCCCCCGCCGGCACCACCCGGGCGCAGCCTGTCGGAGGTGCTGCTGGAGATGCGGGCCGAGGAACGGTACTGACAGCGCCATTGAACGGTGAACTTCTATTGCGACACATCTGCACTCGCGAAGGCGGTTCTTGACGAGGCGGAATCGGGGGCATTCGCCGCGTGGCTGAGCGAGACACAGCGCTTGCTGTACTCGTCCGATCTGACGCGCACCGAGTTCATGCGAGCAGTTCGACGCCATGCGCCCACCTTCCAAGCCCGGGCACGCTCGCTGTTGAGCACTGTGATGTTCGTGCAATTGACTCCGTCGCTACTCGAACGGGCGGCGTTGCTCGATCCGCCTGAACTCCGCAGCTTGGACGCCATCCATCTCGCAACTGCGCTGAGCCTCGGCGACGAACTTGACGGCCTCGTCACCTACGACGAGCGGCTCGCACGCGCCGCCCGCGAGAGCGGAATCCCGACGCTCGCCCCGAGCTAGCCGTCGGCCCGCCCCGCGCTGGCTAGCCCTTGGCGCTGCCGGCGCTGTGCTAACTCTTCGCCCTCTGGGCGAAGCCGAACAGCTTGCCGGCGACTTTGCGGATCTGGATCTCCTCTGAGCCCTCGGTGATCCGGTACCGGCGGTGGTGCCGGTAGATGTGCTCGAAGGGCATGTGGCGGCCGTAGCCGTTGCCGCCGCAGCTCTGCATGGCCCGGTCGGCGGCGTCGCAGCAGAACCGGTTGCCCCGGTAGTTGCACATGGCCACCTTGTCGGTGATCTCCATGTGATCGACGCCCTCGTCCATCTCCCAGGCGGTCTTCCAGATGAGCGCCCGCACCATCTCGGCCTCGGTGTACAGCTCCGCCAGCGGGAACTGGATGGCCTGGTTCTGCGCCAGGGGCTTGCCGAAGGTGGTGCGGTTCTTCACATAGTCGACCGCCACATCGATGCAGTGCAGGCCGGCGCCGACCGATGACGCGGCCTGGCGGATGCGGTTCTCGTGCACGAAGAGCTGCGCTGTCTGCAGGCCCCGGCCTTCGTCACCCAGGATGTCGTCGTTGCTCACTCGCACGTCGGTGAGCCGCACGTGGGCGTGGTCGGTGGGCATGTTGAAGGTCCACATGAACTTCTCGACTGCGAAGCCGGGCGTGTCGACCGGCACGATGAAGCAGGTGATGCCGTGCCCTTCGCCGGGGTTCCCCGAGGTGCGGGCGAAGATGTAGTCGTGGGTGGCGTGGTGGAGCCCGGTGTTCCAGTACTTCTCGCCGTTGATCACCCACTCGTCGCCGTCGCGCACGGCGGTGGTCTCCATCCAGGTGGCGTCGGAGCCGTGCAGCGGCTCGGTGAGGCCGAAGCCGATGCGGGCCTGGCCCTCCAGCATCTTGGGGATCCAGTACTCCTGCTGGGCCGCTGAGCCGTAGCGCTCCATCATCAGCACGGTCGGGAAGTTGCCGATGATCGAGTTCTCGTTCTGCAGGTCGTTGTGCAGTCCGAGGCCACGGCGGGCGAGGTGCTCGCGGATGATGGCCATCCCCAGGTTGGTGCCGTCGCTGCCGCCGAAGCGCTCGGGCAGGTGCCAGCGCAGGAAGCCCGCCTTGTCGGCTTCCTTGCGCATGCGGACCAGCAGGGCTTCCCATTCCGCGTTGGGCAAGCCCTCGCGTTCCCAGTCGGTGCGCGAATCCTCTCGCCGGTGGTCGAAGAAGCGGATGTTGTCGTCTTCGTTCTCGATGGGCTTGATGACGTCGTCGATGAACGTGTCCAGGTCGTCGAGCAGCTGGGCGATGTCGTCCGGGATGGTGAAGTCCATGCGCGGCAACCTACCCGGCTGCCCGCGGCCCCCGCCGAGCCGCCGGGGCCGGTGTGCGAGGATGAGCACACGGGGGTGGCGGCGATGACGACTGCTGAGGCGATGTCCGTGCTGGTGTGGTCGGACTATCTGTGACCGTGGTGCCATCTGGCACGAGCCCGGGCGGTCCGCCTGGCCGAACGGCACAACCTCGACATCACGTGGCTGGCGTACGAGATCCATCCCGAAGTGCCGCCCGAGGGCGTCGAAGTGCGCATGAGCTTCGAGCGAATTGCCTCGATGGCCGAGGTTGAAGGCATCACGTTCGTGGTGCCCAAGCGCCTGCGCAACAGCGCCAAGGCGCATCAGGCTGCGCTGGCAGTCGAGCATGCCGACCCCGACGCCGCCGAGCGCTACCACGACCGGCTCTACGCCGCCTACTGGGAAGACGAGCTCGACGTCGCCGATCCTGACGTGCTGGTCAGCCTGGCGGCAGACGTGGCCATCGACCCAGACGTGCTGCGACGCGTCGTTGCCAACGACGAACTGCTGCCAGCGCTGCGGGCATCGATGACCCGGGCGAACGAGTGGGGAATCAGCGCCACGCCGAGCTGGCTGTTCGACGGTCGCCTCGTAATCCCGGGAGCGCAAGACGACGGCTTCATGGCAGACGTCATCAGTCGGCTGCGTGAGCGGCCTGCACCGCCCACCAGCTGAAACCGTTTCGACGGCCTCGGTGTCTAGCTGGGCGCTGCGCTGCTAGCAGCCTTGCCCGCCGCCAGCATCCGGTGGCGGCACCACGGGCAGACCGTGGCTGATCCAGCCTTCGATGCCGCCGTCGAGATCGGTGGCACGCGCAAAACCCAACTCCTGCAGCTGGGCCGCCGCAAGGCTTGAGCTGTAGCCCTGGTTGCACACGATGACCAGATGGTCGTCGAGATCCGCTGCGGTTCCTTCCGAAGCGCCCGAGTCTGGGTCGAGGCGCCACTCCAGTACCAACTGCCCGATGTGCTCAGAGCCCTCGATGACGCCGGTCCGCTGCCGGTCATCTCGTGGCCGAATGTCGATGACACGCAGTGGCCGTTCGCTGTCGCCGCTCCCTGGGCCCATCATCTCGGCAAGCTCAGCGGGAGCGACTCGCTCAAACCCCGAACGTGCCTCGTCCAGCAGTTGGTTGATCGTCTTGCGCTGAGGTTCAGACACCGTTCAACGCTCCCCATGCGGTTCTGCCAGCGATCCTAAGACGCTCTGCCGCGCCCCAAGGCGCGTCGGTCCGCCGTCGATGTGCGGCCGCCGATGATCAGGCAGGGTTGTCGATGAACTCCACCCAATTGCCGTCGGGATCTTCCACCATGCCGACCACCACGCCGGGCCGCGCTTCGAGCCGACGCCAGATGATGTTGGCGTCGGCGTCCTCGCACGCGGTCATGACTTCCTCGAAGTTGCCGACGTTGAAGGTGAAGTAGCGCAGCCCGGTGGCACCGGTGATGCCGCCAGTAGCGCCGGCCTGAACGTCAGCGACAGGCACCACGAGCTTGAGCAGGCTCTTGTCTGCCCACAGGCGGTGCATCTGGGCGATGCCCACCTGCTCCATGTTGAGCGTCGCCTCGAACTCCAGCCCGAGCACGTCGCGGTAGAACGCGAGCATCTCGTCGCCGTTGCTGGTGACGATGCCCAGGTCGAAGCCCTCCTTGGTCGGTTGCAGTGCCACGTTGTCCCCTGTCTGTGTTTGTTCTGCGCTCGATCCGCGCCTGATCAGGTTGGTCGGCCGGTGTGCTCAGTCGTAGCTGGCGCCGAGGCCGGCGCGGGCGTCGGTCTGGATGCCGTAGGGCGGGATCGGGTAGCGCAGGCCGTTGCGCGCCAGCGCCTCCATGCCCTCGACTGCCACCACCAGATCGCCAGGCGTGAGTGCAATCAGCAGCTCGTCTTCCATCACGCCGCCGTAGCGCCGCTCGGCGAAGCAGGGGAGCGACACGCTGGGCTCGCCGGTGCGCAGCGCTCGGCCCCACGAGTCGGCGCAGGCCGATTCGCCCACGCAGCCCCATTCCAGCTTCTTGTACTCCCGCCACTGCAGTCCGTTGATGAAGATGATCATCTGCGCCGGGGTGGCGTAGATCATGCAGACATCGGGCGGGTCCAGCCGCTTCGACGACAGCGGCGACACCACCATCGCCTCATAGGTGCCGTATGGCACGAAGTCCATGGCGTGCTGGTGTGCAGAGGCGTCTTCGAGAGTCTCGTACCAGACCCCGGCCATGCGGTCGCCCGACAGCCACTTGTCGTCCTGTGGATGCAGCCCGATGACGGCGCCGCACTGGGCCCCCACGAGGTCGTCCATGGTGATTCCGACGGTCCAATTCAGCCGGCACGCCATGCCCACGATCTGGTCGGTGGTGTGGATGGCCTTGGGGCGGCGCACTCGCGGCACTTCGTTCATCGCCTCGACCGTCTCGAAGAGCTTCATGCCGATGGGCGTCGTGCGGATGCGCAGCACAGCCTGCAGCCGCGCCAGCAGCTCGTCCCAGTCGATGGACGCCGTGCGCACGTGCGCTGCAGTCTCGGAGCTTGCGTCGGCGGTGTCGGTCTGAGTCACGGCTTCCCCCTTGTCCACCGCAGCCATGAAGTTCCCGGAGTTTCCGGCTGCCGTGTTCGGGAGGTCACGCTAGTTCGGCGACCACTAGCGTGAGCCGCCGAGCGAGCAGAGACCGGGTCGGCAGACCGGGTGATCGGAGACGGGGCAATGGCAGACGGACTGAGGGTCGAGCGGGACGGGCGCGTCGGGCTGGTGATCATGGATCGCCCGCCGCACAACTTCCTGAGCTACCGCCAGGTGCACGACATTGCCGACGCCATGGTGGAGATGGAAGAGGACATGAGCATCGGCTGCGCCGTGCTGGCCGCCGAGGGCCGCTCGTTCTGCGCCGGCGCCGACCTGGGGGGCGAAGGCGTCGGCGGCGGCGCCGAAGAGAAGGTCGGCGGCAGCGCCACACTGCAGCTCTACCAGGGGTCGGGTCGGCTCTTCGATGTGACCCTGCCCATCGTCGGGGCGATCCACGGCCCCGCTATCGGCGGCGGCCTGGGCCTGGCGATGGTGCCCGACATCCGCATCACCTGCCCCGAGGCTCGCTTCTGTGCCAACTTCGCCTCGCTGGGCATTCACCAAGGCTTCGGCATGAGCGTGACGATGCCGCTGCTGCTGGGACCGGAGCGCGCCGCGAAGGTGCTGCTCGGCGCCAAGCGGTACAAGGGCGATGAGGCGGTGGAGCTTGGGCTCGCTGACGAGTGCGTGCCCGTCGACCAGGTGCGAGATCGCGCCATTGAGGTCGCACGTGAGATCGCGACCAACGCGCCACTGGCAGTGCGGGCCATCAAGGCCACGCTGCGGCTCGGCCTCGGCGACAAGGTGCGCGAGGTCACCCAGCGCGAGGCGGCCGAGCAGCTGCGCCTGTCGGGCACCGAGGACGCCAGCGAAGGCATGAAGGCCGTCAGCGAACGCCGCCCCGGCAATTTCGTCGGCCGGTAGGCCGAGCGACAAGCCTTGGGCCGGTAGGCCGGGCAACGAGCCCGACTGCCGCGAGGCGGAGCAGGAGTTCGCTACAGGTCGACTCCGGCGAGGGGCGTGAGCGTGGCGAGGTCGTGGACTTCGAGCCGGCCACGACGGCTCCCATCGAACCCCCAGCCCTTGAAGCTCAGCGTCCACAGCTCGTCGCCGATCACGATGCTGCGCACGATCCGCCGCGGCTCGTGGTTCCACCAGCAGATCGAGACCGACTCGTCGCCCCGCAGCAGACCCAGTCGCGCAACCTCGTCTTCGAAGTAGGGCTCGGGGTAGCAGTCGAAGCCGGTCATGCCCGTCTCGCCGGACTCGCAGGCCAGCACCTCGCTGCTGGCCTCGACGATCAGGAACTCGACCTCGGTGGAGAACTCGCTGCGCTCGGCCGACGGCAGGTCGTCGACGGTGAGCTTGCGGCAGTCGGTGATGCCGGGCTGCTCGTCGGCCTCGGCGTGCGACACGCGGCCGAACTCCCGGACAGACCGGTCGTCGGCATGCAGCACCACGGCCCCGGAGAAGTCCTGCCACACCGTCACCGGCACCACGGCGAGCCGTTCGGGTGCCCACCACAGGAACGCCCGGTGGTCCCAGCCGACGTCGTGCCACCCGTCGGGTGCAGCCCACACCGACACCTCGCGGGGATCGGCGAGGTTGCTGACGTCGAACAGCGACACCTTCGCGCCGGTGATGCGCCCGTCGAGATCCGCGTCGGTGCCCACGCCGAGCACGAGGTCGTCGCTGATGGGATGCAGGTAGCTGGAGAACCCGGGGATCTTCAGCTCGCCGATCACCCGCGGATCGGCCGGTACGGACAGGTCGATGGTGTAGAAGGGGTCGATCTGGCGGAATGTGACCACGTAGCCGATGTCGCCGGCGAAGCGCACCGACTGGACGTTCTCGCCCCGGCCGATGTCGCCTACGCTGCCGATCTCGACCAGATCGTCGCCCTGCTGTTCGAGCACCCGCACATGCGACTCCGACTCGTCGCCCCAGGGGTCGCGCACGGTGGTGACCACCCGCAGGTAGCCCTCGTGCTCGGACAGCGAGAACTGGTTGTGGATCTCTCCGGTCACGTCGCCCGAGGCCTCGTAGCCGGCGCGACCGCCGCCGGAGATGTCGAACCGGTGCAAGGCAGTGCGGCGCTCCTGCCAAGCACGCCTCCAGCCATCCTCGTCGTCGTCGAACTGCTCGGGGTCGAGCCAGCGGGTCGTCGCGACGTACAGCGAGCCGACCGATGCGTACACGGTGTCGCCGGGGGCGGTGACGGCGGTCGATGACGACGGGTCGAGATCGCCGCTGACCGGCACGCTCATCACGGTGCTGACGCCGAAGCCGGAGAACACCGACGGCGCATGCACCTCTGCGCAGTCAGTGAGCTGCTGGCCCCCGGCGATGTCGCGATCGCCAGTCGCGTAGCGGGGCAGCCAGTCGTCGAGCGTCGAGTTGAGCACTGCCTCGCGGTTCACCCGCTCGGCGGCGTCCTCGCCTTGGGGGTTCTGCGGGTACACGAACGGGAAGTTGTGCTGCGGGTCGTAGCGCATGATGACGCGTGCAGTGCCCCCGACGCTGCGGGCGCTCAGGTAGTCGCCCTCCACCCGCATGGTGCCGACGATCGACAGCCGGTTGCTGGTCAGATCAATGCGCTGCAGCACCGTCTGCGGCACATGGGTGTCCTCGTCGTAGGAGCGCACGATCAGCAGCAGGCTGTCCCCGTCGATGAACAGCTCAGACGACCAGCCCTCAGCCGCTTCGACCGTGTCGATCACTTGGCGCCGGGCGACGTCCACGACGACGAGTTCGCCGCCCGACAGCGTGAAGATGCGACGACCGTCGGTCTTGACGACATCGGCCTCGTCGACGCCCCGTTCCTGCACATTGGTGCCCGAGAAGTCGACGCCCTCCACCGGGGACCCGGCCGAGACGGCGCCGCTGTCGTCCGAGTCGGCCATCGCCTCGTCCATCATCTCGTCCTCCGCGGGGCCGAACCAGCCCCCGCCGCCGAAGCCCCACGGGCCGACCCGCGCTGCGTACTCGTTGCGCAGGTGATCCAGCAGCGCGCCGCAGTCATCGAAGCGCACCAGCGCAGCCGTGAGAACGATGTCGTCCTCGCCGAGCACGACGAGCGGCAGGTCTTGATCGTCGGCGGAATCAGACGTCCCTGTGCACGCGGCAGCGAGCAGTGCCGCACAAAGAGGAACGGCGAGTGTCCGGTGCAAGAGTCGCATGTCGGTGTCCTCAGTTGCCGCGCCAGTCGGACCGGCCCGTTGGGTCATCATGGTGTCATGCAGACCTTGAGAATCGCGGTCACGGGCATTCGAGGGCTGATCGGCAGCGCACTCGCAGCCAGCCTGCGCGCGGACGGCCATGAAGTCGTCGGCATCTCTCGACGACCCGACGCTCCGACCGGCGACGAGAATCCCGGCACTCGGACGATCGCGTGGGACGTGGCGGCGGGGACGATCGACGCATTTGCGCTCGAGGGGCTCGATGCCGTCGTCCACTTGGCGGGGGAGAGCATCGGCGGGCGGTGGACCGAGGCGCGCAAGGCGGCGATCATGTCGAGCCGCGTTGATTCCGCTCGGCTGCTTGCCGGGGTCATCCGGGAGCTCGATGCCAAGCCGTCGGTGTTCGTCTGCGGCTCGGCGATCGGCTTCTACGGCGACCGGGGCGACGAAGAGCTGACCGAGCGGTCGCTGCCTGGCGACGGATTCTTGGCCGACGTGTGCATGCGCTGGGAGCGCGCTGCGGTGCCGATCGCTGACGTCGGTGTGCGCTTGGTGCGCATCCGCACCGGTCTCGTCGTGGGACCCGGTGCCGAGGCCATCGAGCGGATGGAGAAGATCACGCGGCTCGGCGCCGGCGGTCCGCTGGGAAGCGGCCGCCAGTGGTGGAGCTGGATCAGCCTGGACGACGAGGTGAGGGCCATCCGCCATCTCATCGACAGCGACGCCAGCGGCGCGTTCAACCTGACGGCACCCAATCCCGTCCGCCAGCGCGACTTCCAGCGTGCGCTGAGCGCAGCGATGCGACGCCCGTCATTCATGCCGGCGCCCCGGTTCGCGATCCGTGCAGCGCTCGGCGAGATGGGCCAGGCACTGCTGCTCGACTCGACGCGGGTGCTGCCCGACGCCCTCACCGAGGACGGCTTCGAGTTCAGCCACCCCGACCTCGCAACCGCTCTCGCTGCTGCCGTCTGACAGAACGCTTCGCTTGCCACGTGTGGCGCTGTGGCTTCTAGCGTGACCGGCATGGCACAGAGCGATGGTCCTGGCAGCGGCGCCGTTGGCGCGCTGGGAGCAACAGTCCGCCGGGATCGGTGGGGCATTGCTCATGTCGAGGCGCCGTCGGCCGAGGCTGCGTTCGCGGCGCAGGGCTGGGTGGCGGCCGACGACCGGATCTGGCAGATGGAGTGGGACCGGCGCCGGGCGCTTGGGCGTTGGGCCGAGGTCGTCGGGATGGCCGGGGCGCGTGAGGACGCCTTCTTCCGCCGACTCGGACTGGCCGCGATTTCCCGAGCCGACTACGCAGCGCTGGATGGGCGCACCCAGGCGATGTGCGAGGCCTATGCACGGGGCGTGAACCGCTGGCTTGATGACCATGGCGACGCTTTGCCGGCCGAATTCGAGCATCATCCGGCGCCGCCGGAGCCTTGGGAACCGTGGCACTGCGTGGCCGTGTACAAGCTGCGCCACATCTTCATGGGAACCCTCACCCGCAAGCTGTGGCGGGGGCGGATCATGGCTCAGGCTGGCCCCGAAGCCGTGATGGCCACGGTCGGCGACACCGAGGCCGACGCGGCGATGGTGCCGGGAGACGGGCCCCGTCCCGATCTGCTGGCCGACGCAGCGAGCGTGCTCGACGCGTGCGCAGCCGACATGGCGGCGCTGGCAGCGGCGATGGACTCCGACGGCGCCTCCAACTCGTGGGCGCTCAGCGGGCAGCGCACTGCCAGCGGCAAGCCGCTGCTGGCCGGCGACCCGCACCGCGGCATCGAGTTCCCGAACGTGTACCACCAGTGCCACCTGCGCTGCGACGAGTTCGATGCGATCGGGATGGGATTCCCTGGCGTGCCCGGCTTCCCGCACTTCGGCCACAACGCCGAGGTGGCGTGGGGCATCACGCACGGCATGTGCGACGACACCGACGTGTTCGTGGAGCGCTTCCAGCCTGGCTCGGCATTGGGCGAGCCGTGGCGCACCGAGGAACTCGAAATCCGGGGCGAGGGCACGGTCGAGGTGCTGTGCGGCTCCACGCCCCGGGGCCCGGTGGTGCTGGGCGATCCCGCCGACGGTGTAGCGCTGTCGATGCAGTGGACCGGCATGTTCGGCCCCGACACGACGCTGGATGCCCTGTGGCCGATGCTGGTGGCGGGATCGACGGCCGAGCTGGTCGAGGCGGTACGGCCGTGGGTGCTGCCGGTCAACAATCTGCTGGCGGCCGACCGGGATGGCTCGATCGCGTTCAAGATCCGGGGGCGTGTGGTCGAACGCTCGCCGGCGAGTCGCTGGACGCCTGTGCCGGGGACCGATGAGTTCGCTTGGGACGGCCTCGAGCCGGTGCCATTCGAGGACCTGCCGGAATGGGCCGATCCCGAACGCGGCTTCCTCGTGACGGCCAACAACCGCACCGCCGACGGCGGCCCGTACATCTCGCTGGATTTCGCCGGCCCGAGCCGCCACGATCGCATCTGCGAGCTGCTGACTCCGCTGACGGGTGCCACGGTGGACGACATGAGCGCCGTCCACGGCGACGTGACCTCGCTCGTGGCTGCCAACTTGTTGGGCCTGATCACCGAGTACGCGGTCGAGTGCGGTCACGAGCTCTCGCACACGCTGCTGGACATGCTCGCTGACTGGGACCAGCGCATGACGGTCGACTCAGCTCCGGCGACGATCTACGCAGTCGTCAAGCGCCGGCTCATCGAGGCCATCGTCGAACGCCTCGGCATCGCCGGCGCCCAGCTCGGCGCAGCGGGATGGCCGCCTGCGGCCGAAGCCAGCCGGATGGCAGCGGGCGCCGCCACGCGCATGCTCTGCGAGCGCAACCTCGACGTGGTGCCGGGACTCGACAACCCCATCGGCCGGCGCATGGCCGCCAGCGCCTGCGTCGACGAGACCGCAGCCGAGCTGACCCAGCGGCTCGGCCCCGACCCGCAGGCATGGACGTGGGGCAAGGTGCACCGCATGGCCTCGCCGCACCCGCTCGCCTCAGCGCTCGCTGCGGCAAGGGACCTGCACCCGCCGGTCGACGGCTGCGCCGGCGACGGCGACACGGTCCGTCAGGGCGGAACCGCACCCGAGACGGGCGAGCGGGCCATCCACGGCTCGGTTGCCCGCTACGCATTCGACCTCGGCAATTGGGACAATTCCGGCTGGGTGGTCCCCCATGGCGTGTCGGGTGTGCGCAACAGCGGCCACGATCTCGACCAGCGCCAGGCCTGGCTCGGCTGCGAGCTGCTGCCCATGGCCTACAGCCCAGAAGCAGTGGCCGCGGTCACGGAGCATGAACACGAGATCTAGTCCAGTGTCGCGCCACCGCAGCTGCGCACGTAGCGCGACGGAGTCGTCGTGAGTCCCGACTCGGACGCTGCGCAGTTCGTTCGCCGGCACGAGTTGTCGCCCGAAGCCATCGCCTACAAGTCCCAGCGCAAACCGTCGGTGCCGATCCAGATGCCCGATCTGACCGACCATGCAGCGGTGGCGCGCTGGCGTGCCGAAACCAATGCGCTGTGGGGCGAAGACGACGACCCTGCGGTGCCTCACCGCCGGGCCACGGCCGCGGGCGTCGACGTCACGCTCGATCTCTGGGAGCACATGTGGCACACGTGGCACTACCACGACCTGCCCGAGGCCGACCAAGCACTCGCCGAAGCCGCTGCCTTCCTGTCGGCACACCTCACCCCGTGAGCGGGGCGATCAGTTCGCTGACTCTTGCCATTCGTCCCGGGAAATCCCGGCTTGGCCGAGGATGACTGCGAGCAGCTGCGGGCTGATGTCGCCGCTGTGCGGGTTCGGCAAGCGCAGCTTGCGCTTGTCTTTGTGCATCATCTGATGCTTGCTGCCGTGCCACGGACCGGTCCAGCCGAGCCTTCGCAGCGACTTGATCAAGTCCCGCCGGCTGACCGGGCTCAGCCGCTGGCTCATTGCGTGACGTAGATGCTTACCCCGTCGATGCTGGGAATGTCGTCGTCACCGTGCTCGATCTTCAGGGAGGCCCAGTCGATGAGCACTTCGAACAGCTCTTCTTTCGCCGCGCTCACGTCCGCACCATGAGCCCACACGCCATCCAAGCCCTCGACGGTCACCACGACGCCTGCCGGATCGTCGATGTCCTGCGTGCAGGCGTGTCCGAGGGCCGCTTCGGCCCAGGCAGCCATTTGCACTTGATCATCACTGGAAGCGTGGACAGGTGGCGTTCGGGGTGCGGCAACCACATCCTTGCTCCTCACCCTCGCAGTCTCTCACGCTGCGTCTCCGACAGGCGAGCGGATTTCTGCAGCGGCGCTGTCCGGGATCGCGTGGCGTCAACCGGAGAGGTGGGACGTGACCGCAGCGACGACTGCTGCTGACTGCTCGTAGGGGAGCATGTGGCCTGCGCCGTCGACCAGCTCGACCGTCGCGTCGGGAAGGGCCGCTTGCCATGCATCGGCGTAGGCGGGCGGGATCAGGCGGTCTTGGCGGCCCCACACCAGCAGCGTGGGCACCGTCACCCGGTAGGCCCGCTCGGAGAAGCGCCGGTTGGGGATCGGGAACAGGATCTTGCCGGCCATGCCCTGCTGGCGAGCCCGCGCCACCATGAAGCGCGTGAGCGTTTCGTTGTCGGAGAAGTCGGCACCGCCGGTCAGCACCTCCTCGCCCACATTGGGATCGGCGAAGAGCACCTCGGCAAGCTGGTAGGGGAGCATCGCGAAGATGTCGGGAATCGGGTGGTCGCCCAGCCACATCCCCGCAGGGCACAGCAGGGCCATGCGAGCCACCGACTGGGGCGCCAGCGCCGCCATCTCCGCAGCGATCATGCCGCCCATCGAGTGGCCCATCAGATGAAGCTCGGCAGCGCCGTCGGCGCGCAGCAGGCCCATCTCGGTGGCAACGTCCCAGCCGTGCAGCGCGAAGTCCTGCATGTCGGACAGGCGGTCCTCGTCGGTGTGCTCGCTCCAGGCAGGCCACACGGGTGCCACCACGCGCAGCCCGGCACCGGCCAGGCCGGCGAGCACCGGTTCGTCGCCCAGCCAGCCGCCTGCGCCGTGCAGCGCCAGCACGGTCGCCGCGCCGCTCGAAGCGCCGCCCGCGGGCTCGTAAACGCGCACTGGCGCCGTCACGCCCCGCCGAGTCGTGATGACGACCTCTTCGAAGGCCGGCGCAGGAGCCGTATCAGTGGCGCTCATGCCACCGGACCCTTGGGCGCCTCGGGGTAGCGGCGGGCGTCGGCCATGGTGTCCTCGGGACGCACCCGGTCATCCATCGGCTTGCACCACCAGTCCTCCGCGTCGGCGAACTCGTCGCCCCAGATGCCGCGCAGCCCGGGCATCACCTTCTCTGCGAAGAGCTGGCTCGAGTAGCGGGTCTTCCAGTCGGGCATGTTGCCCATGTGCAGCAGGCAGAACACCGTGCCCACCCGCAGCCGCTTGATCATGTCCTCCATGCGCTCGCGCACGGTGTCGGGCGAGCCCGCAATGACGTAGCCGCCCTCCACTAGGTCCTTCCAGGTCAGCCGCTTGAACAGCGCCTGGTTCTCCTTGCGGAACTGGTCGAGCTTGCCTGCCTGGATGGTCTTGACCGTCCGGTAGCCCGGCGGGTCGGCGAAGCCGGGGAACACATGCAGGCAGCGGTTGAAGAAATACAGCATGTGCTCGCTGTAGAGCTCCTCGGCCTCGGCGTCGGTGGCCGCCGTGCAGATGATCTGCGCGAACCCCGCACGCCCCGGCGTCATGGACTTGTCGAGCTCGCCCACACGGTTCCAGTACCCGTCCATCAGCGTCTGGCCTGCGAGGTACCCGTTGAAGCTGAGGTAGGAGTAGTTGTAGTCGTTCTCGAGGCAGAAGTCCCACGTCTCGATCGAGCCCCCGCCGGGGATGTAGATCGGCGGGTGCGGCTGCTGGATCGGCTTGGGCCAGCAGTTCACGTAGCGCAGCTGGGTGTACTTGCCGTCGAATGCGAACACATCGGGGTTGGTCCACGCCTCCATGATCAGGTCGTGGGCCTCGTAGTACTTCTCGCGGGTCAGCGCGGGGATCTGCCCGTAGGTGAAGTTGGTGTCCATCGGGGTGCCCACCGGGAAGCCCGCCACCAGCCGACCGCCGCTGAGGCAGTCGAGCATGGCGAACTCCTCGGCCACCCGGTGCGGCGGGTTGTACAGGGCGATCGAGTTGCCGATCACGCAGATCGCCGCCTGTGAGGTCCGCCGGGCCAAGCCCGCAGCGATGATGTTGGGGCTCGGCATGATGCCGTAGCCGTTCTGGTGATGCTCGTTGACACCGATGCCGTCGAAGCCGAGCTCGTCGGCGAACTCGAGCTGGTCCATGTACTCGTGGTAGACGCCGTTGGCGCGCTCGGGGTCGAACAGCGAGCCGTCGATGTCTACCCAGACCGACCGGTGCTCGGTCTTGAAGTCATCGGGCAGATCGGGCCACGGCATCAGGTTGAACCAGCAGAACTTCACGGTCATGTGGGGACTCCTTCGGGGCTTGGGCTCAGGCGAAGCAATGGTCGCGGCTAACGCCGGGTGACTTGGACGGGCAGGTGGGTGTAGCCGTGAATGAACGACGAGAGCGAGCGCTCGGGCTCGGCTTGGACTTCGATGCGCTCGAAGCGCGGCAGGATCTCCTCCCACAGCACCCGCAGCTGCAGCTCGGCCAGCCGGCTGCCGAGGCAGTAGTGAAAGCCGTAGCCGAACGAGAGATGACTGGCGGCGTTGTGACGCTCGATGTCGAGGTCGTCGGCATTGTCGCCGAAGACGTCCTCGTCTCGATTGGCCGACACGTACCACATCAGGACCTGATCGTCCTTGCGGATCTGCTTGCCCCCGACCTCGCAGTCCTTCGTGGCAGTCCGCCGCATGTACGACAGCGGTGTCTGCCAGCGGATGATCTCCGGCACGAAGCCGGCGATGAGATCGGGATCCGCCATGAGCTTGTCGTACTGATCGGGGTACTTGTTGAGCGCATACACACTGCCCGACATGGTGTTGCGTGTGGTGTCGTTGCCGCCCACGATCAGCAGGATCAGATTGCCGAGGTGGGCTGCGGCAGGAAGGTGGCTGGTGGCATCGCCGTGGACCAGCATCGAGATCATGTCGTTGCCGGGGTTGGTCCGCCGCTCTTCCCAGAGCCGCTCGAAGTACGGGAGGCAGTCGGCGAACTCTTCGCGCCGCTGAGCGCTGGTCTCGACGATCCCATCCGGACCGGGGATGGTGGTGACCAGGTCGGACCATCGGGTGAGCTTGCGGCGGTCTTCCAGCGGGAAGTCGAACAGGGTTGCCAGCATCAGCGTCGTCAGCTCGACCGAGACGGTGTCGACCCAGTCGAATGTCTCGCCCTCCGGCAGGGAGTCGAGCACCGTCATCGCGCGTTCCCGGATGAGCGACTCGAGGTCTCGCAGGTTGGTCGGGGCCATCATCGGCTGGACAGTGCGGCGCTGGGGGCGGTGCTCGGGCGCGTCCATGGTGATGAACGAGTCCAGCGGTGTCGTCGGCGGCAGATCGGTGTCTGGGGGCGGTCCGACGGTGATGCCGTGAGCCGAGCAGAACGTCTCGTCGTCGCTCTCCACCTCGCGGACGTCGGCCCATTTCGTGACCGACCAATAGCGTCCTGCGGAACCCAGCTCGTTGAAGTGGACAGGATCCTCCCGACGCAGGCGTGCGAAGTGATCGTGCCAGCGATCCTCGCGGAACAGATGAGGGTTCAGCGGGTTGATCTCGTCGATGGCGAGATCGGCGGCGGGCGGCACGCCCGCCCCGAAATGCGCCTGCTCGCGATCGGGATTCACGGCGCCGCCGGCCCGCCATTCCTCCCGTTCAGCCTCGGTTGCAACCGCCATGTCGGCTCCCTCGCCACTCTGTGCTCTGCGCAGGGCTGTGTTCCGGCCGCGTGTCGCCGACCGGCCCGCCAACTTTAGGGGGACGGTTCGCGAGGCAGGCCGAGCACCCGCTCGCCGATGATGTTGCGCTGGATCTCGCTGGTGCCCCCGGCGATGCGCATGCCCGGCGCGTACAGGAACGCTTCGGTCTCATCCGAAGACAGCATGGCATCGGCGCCGCGCAGGCTGGCGCCGATGGCGACCTCGTCGTAGCCGAGTTCGCTGTTCGCCAGCTTGGCCACTGGCGCCATGCGCGGATCAGCGCCGTGCAGCTCCATCAGCGCCGCCAGGGCGTTGCCCCGGGCGTGCAGCTCAGCCAGCGACTGCCGACCCAGCGGCCCGGCATCGCCTGCCGCTTCGATCATCTTGACGAGGCGTTTGCGGAGGCTGATGACCCCTGACGAGCCGGCGCCGCCGCGCTCGTCTTCCAGCACTGCCATGGCGACGCCCCAGCCGCCGCCGCGCTCGCCGAGCAGTGCGTCGGCGGGCATGGCGACGTCATCGAAGAAGACTTCGCAGAATTCGCTGTCGCCGGTCATCTGCTTGATCGGGCGCACTTCGATGCCGGGCAGCGTCATGTCGAGCAGGAAGAAGCTGATGCCGCGGTGCTTGGGGGCATCGGGCTCGGTGCGGGCCATCAAGATGCCGTGCTCGGCAAACTGCGCGTTCGATGACCACACCTTCTGGCCGTTCAGCACATAGTGGCCGCCGTCAGGCACCGCAGCCGAGGTGAGCCCGCCCAAGTCCGAGCCGTTGCCGGGCTCGCTGAACAGCTGGCACCACAGCTCCTCGCCGGTCAGGATCGGGCGCAGGAACTGCTCACGCTGGCGTTCGGTGCCAGAGCGCAGGATGGCCTCGCCGGCCAGCACGATCCCCTGCAGGTTCAGGTACGGGGCAACGCCTGCGCGTTCGCACTCCTCCATCCACACGCCGGTGTGCGCCCGGGAGAGCCCGCGACCGTCGTGCGCCGTCGGCCAATGGAGCCCCGCCCAGCCGTGGTCGTAGCAGTACCGCTGCCAGACGCGGGCCTGATCATGCAGCGCGGGCACCAAGATCGCGCCATACGCGGGGCACGCCACGCCGGTTTCGACGGCGTCCCGCAGGAATGCAGCCGTCGTCTCGCGGAACGTCTCAAGATCGACGGCCGTCGATGAACCGGCGGATGTGTCAGTTGCCGCAATCATGACGCTCACCGTAGCCGTGGCTGTGCAGCTGCGACCAAGATCGCTGGCTCGCCACCCGGGGTGCAAGCGCAGTCGTAACATCGCCATATGGGCGATCTCGACCACACCAATCCGGCGCTGACCAACGAGACCATCGAGCTGCTGCAGCAGATGATCTGCAATGCCTGCGTCAACGACGGGACCGTTGAATCGGGCGAGGAGGTTCGCAACAGCGACCTGCTCGAGACGTACCTGGAGGGCCCTGGCGTCGACATGCAGAGCTTCGAGTCGGAGCCTGGACGCCGATCACTGGTGGCCCGCATCTCGGGAACCGATCCGTCGGCGCCCAAGCTGTGCCTGATGGGCCACACCGATGTGGTGCCGGTGAACGCCGACGGCTGGAGCCGGGATCCGTTCGGCGGCGAGCTGGTGGACGGCGAGGTGTGGGGGCGCGGGGCGGTCGACATGCTCAACCTCACCTCGTCGATGGCGGTGGCGTTCCGTCACATCGTGCGCACCGGTTACCGGCCGAAGGGCGATGTCATCTACTTCGGCGTTGCCGACGAGGAAGCCGGCGGCACCTACGGCGCCAAGTGGATGGCCGAGCACAACTGGGACGCCATCGAGTGCGACTACGTGCTGACCGAGTTCGGCGGCATGCCCAACCACACGCCCCAAGGCACCAAGATCACGCTGGCGGCGGGCGAGAAGGGCATCGGCTGGCGCCGGCTCACCGTGCGCGGCACGCCGGGTCATGGCTCGATGCCGTTCGGCACCGACAACGCCCTCATCAAGGCGGCCGAGATCGTGCGCCGCATCGCCGAGTACCGGCCGGCCCCGCAGCTCACCGAGATGTGGCAGCACCATGTCTCGACGCTGAGGGTCGACGACGAGACACGAGAGGCGCTGCTCGACCCGGCCCGCGTCTACGACGCTGTGGCCGGCATCGATGCACCCGGCTTGGCGCGCCACCTGCATGCATGCAGCCACACCACGTTCAGCCCGAATGTCGTGGGCGGCGGCAACAAGACCAACATCATCCCCGACAAGGTCGAGATCGAGGTCGACATCCGCACTGCCCCGGGCGATCCCGTCGCCGTGAATGAGCACCTACAGGCAGCGCTCGGCGAGCTGTTCGACGAGGTGGAGATCGAGCACCTTCACGACGATCCCGCCAGCTTCTCGCCCACGAACACGCCGATGTGGCAGCTGCTGAGCGAGCTGATGGCCAAGGCTCACCCGGGTGCGCCGGTGATCCCTCAGCTGATCGTGGGAGCGACCGATGCCCGCTTCTTCCGCCTGAAGGGCGCCGTGGCCTACGGGGCCGGGCTGTTCAGCAACCGGGTGAACTCCAGCGACTTCATGCTGCGGTTCCACGGCAACGACGAACGCGTCGATGTCGATTCGCTGGCGCTCACCACGCAGCTGTGGATCGATGTGGTCAAGAACCTGGGCGACACCGCCAGCAGTTGAGCCGCCAACCGGCCAGCGTGGGCCGGAACAGATCCGGTCAGCTTGGTGTGACCAGTCGGGATCAGCCGGTGCAGGCCACCCTCGGCTCAATGTGGGGAAGCCGCCCGGCTCGCAGTGAGATCACCGCGCCCGCCTCGTCGACTTCCCACACCACGCGCTTGTCGATGTCGGGCTCGTCCACCGGCACGTACTGGATCGCCGAGAGCCCGGGTCCGTCTTCGATCCTGTCGCCGAATGCCTCGATGATCTCGCTGCGGGTGGCGCCGATGCCGTAACCCGAGATCGTCGTGATCGAACCGGATTCGATGTCGACGCGCACGATCTCGGCGTTGACGGCCAGGAACCGGACGCCTTCGGGACCGTTCTGCACCGTGTAGTAGCGGCAGGCGTCCGAGCCGCCTGGGACGGCGATCATCAGCGCACCGGCAGCAGCGTGGGCATCATCGAGAGAGTGGCCGATCTGCACCGGTCCCAACCCGGCCGTGGAGAGCTTCGACTCGACGGTCACGGCAGGACCGTCAGGCTCGTCTTCTGCCATCGCATCGTCGGCTGCTGTCGTCGTCGGCGCGGCAGTGACCATGGCGGGGGTATCGGCCTCGGTCTCGGTCATGGCGCCGTCTTCAGCGGCAGTGGTCGTCGCCGCGTCCGTCTCGTCGTCGCTGAGCAGACCGCAGGCACTGACCAGCAGCGCAACGGCCGGAGCTACAGCCAGAACACGCCAATGCGCGGCAGTGCTTCTGAGGCGGGAGTCGAGTTGATGCACGGCGTTCGCCCTTCCAGTCATGCTCCGGTGGGGAGTCGGCATCCAATGCAGAGTACCGAAGCCAGCGCAAGAGCGGGGAGACAACAGCGTGACGCCCCGGTGCGGCTCTAAGCTCGGCAGTTGCGGACTGGGACGAGCAGGGGAGAGCGCGATGTCGCACGACACGGTCATTCGAGGCGGCCTGGTGGTCGACGGGACCGGCAGCGGTGCCAAGGTTGCCGATGTCGCCATCGACGGCGAGCGGATCACGGCGGTCGGAGAGGTGCCCGACGCCGGACGCACAGAGATCGACGCCGCCGGCAAGGTTGTCACGCCCGGATTCGTCGACATCCACACGCACCTCGACGCGCAGCTCGCCTGGGACCCCATCGGCTCGAGCTCGTGCTGGCACGGCGTGACCTCGGTGGTGATGGGCAACTGCGGGGTCACGTTCGCTCCCGTGAAGACCGAGGACATCACCTACATCGCCGAAGTCATGGAGTCGGTCGAGGACATCCCGAAGCAGTCGATGATGCAGGGCCTTCCGTGGGACTGGCGTTCCTACGGCGAATACCTGGCCTTCTTGGACGGCATGCCCAAGGGTCTCAACGTCGGCGGCATGGTCGGCCATGTGGCGGTGCGCTGGCACACGATGGGTCCCGACAGCCTCGACGAGCGTCCCGCATCGGAAGCCCAGATCGCAGCGATGTGCGAGCTGGTGGACGAAGCGATGGGGTCCGGCGCGCTGGGATTCTCGACCTCGCGCACGCTGCTGCACCGCACGCCCGACGGACGCCCGATCCCGGGCACCTTCGCCGATGACGGCGAGCTGTACGCCTTCGGCGACGTGCTGGGCCGCCACGGCCGGGGCGTGTTCGAGTCGGCGCCTCGCTTCGAGGCCGCCGGGCCGGACTTTGCCGGAGGCCGTCACGAGATCGAGGTGCTCGGCGAGATCACGCGGCGCAGCGGCCGGCCCAGCACCTTCGGCTTGGTGTACTCGGCCCGCAAGCCCGAGATGAGCGATCTGGTGCTCGGCTACGTCAGCGAGCAGAACGCCGCCGGCGCGAACCTGCGACCGCAGACCACGTGCCGTGCCATCGGCGTCGTGCTCGGAATCCAGCACCGCACACCGTGGGACCGGGCGGGCGAGACCTGGCGATCGCTGCGCGATCTCGATGTGGCTAGGCGCCTTGAGGCGATCCGCGACCCAGCAACCCGTGCAGCCCTGGTGGCGGAGGCCAACTCGCATGCTGATTCCCCAGGCAAGAACTCGACGGGCATGGCGAACTCGCTTGTCGACCTGAGCCGCCTGTACCTGCTCGATGCGGTCAACCCGAACTACCGGATCGGGCCCGACGGCACGCTCGAGGCACAGGCTGCGGCAGCCGGTGTGTCGCCGGTGGAGCTGTTCCTGGACGCCACCGACCGCTCCGAGGGAACCGTGATGCTGAGCCTGCCGGTGTTGAACCAGGACTTCGATGCCATCGAGCGGATGCTCTCCCACGACTCCATCGTGATGGGCCTCGCCGATGCGGGTGCTCACGTGGGGCAGATCATGGACTCCAGCCAGCCCACGTTCTTCCTGAGCCACTGGGTGCGCGACAACGGGTTCTTCTCGCTGCCCGAGGGCATCCGCCGGATCACTTCCGACACCGCCGACCTGTTCGGGCTGGTCGACCGGGGCCGGATCGAAGCCGGGCGGTTCGCCGATATCAACGTCATCGATGTCGACGGCCTCTCGCTGTCGGGTCCTGAGTACGTCTATGACTTCCCGGGCGGCGCGGGCCGCTACATCCAGCGCGGCAGCGGCTATGACGCCACGCTGGTGAACGGGCAGGTGTTCATGCGCGACGGCGAGCACACCGGTTCGCTCACCGGAAAGACCCTGCGCTCCACTGATTAGTGCGAACGCCAAGGCTTCGCCGGCGTTCACACGAAAAGGCCCTTGGCAGGTAGCGTCGATGCTTCATGGCTTCTGCACCTGCAATGAACATCAACACCGATGCGATCTGGCGTGTCACCCTCGACACGTCCAAGGGCCGCATCGTCATGGACCTCGACCCCCAACTCGCCCCGGTGACGGTGAACAATTTCGTCAACCTGGCGCAGGACGGCTACTACACGGGGCTGACCTTCCATCGAGTCGTGCCCGACTTCGTCATCCAGGGCGGCTGCCCGGAGGGGTCGGGCCGGGGCGGCCCGGGGTACCGATTCGCTGACGAGCCCGTGACGGGCGACTACACGCTCGGTGCCGTGGCTATGGCCAATGCGGGGCCGGACACCAACGGCAGCCAGTTCTTCATCTGCATCGACGACTGCCGTGCCAAGCTGCAGCCCGCCTACAACCTGTTCGGCTATGTGACCGAGGGGATGGACGTTGCACTCGCCATAGCGGTCGGCGACACGATGGACACGGTCACCGTCGAAGAGATGGCTCGCGACTAGCGCGAGTAGCGTGGCCGCGGCGGCACCAGCAAGGAGAAGCCGGATGAATGACACAGTGCTGTACGAGGTTGACGATGGCGTGGCGGTTGTCACGCTGAACCGTCCCGAACGTTTGAACGCCTGGACTGGCGAGTTGGGAACCGGCTACTTCGACGCGCTTGATCGGGCTGCCGCCGACCCTGACGTCCGCGCCATCGTGGTGACCGGAGCGGGCCGGGGATTCTGCGCCGGGGCCGACATGGACAACCTGCAGGGGATCAGCAGCGGGCAAGGCGAAGGCTCCGACGAGGCCCCGCCCCGCTTGCGCAACGAGCGCCACGACTACGCCCTCTCCATCCCCAAGCCGGTGGTGGCCGCGATCAACGGGGCATGCGCCGGGCTGGGCTTCGTCCACGCAATGATGTGTGATGTCCGGTTCGCGGCTCAGGGGGCCAAGTTCACGAGTGCATTCGTGCGCCGCGGCCTCATCGCCGAGCACGGCGTCTCGTGGATGCTGCCCCGCGTGGTCGGCCCGTCGAATGCTCTCGACATTCTCATGTCGGGCCGCGTCTTCCTGGCCGAGGAGGCCAAGGAGATGGGCGTGGTCAGCAGGGTCTTCCCGCCCGACGAGGTGCTCGACGAGGCAGTCGGCTACGCGCGTGACCTGGGGCGTTTCAGCGCTCCGTGGTCGATGGCCCAGATCAAGCGCCAAGTATGGGGACATCTCGACGAGGCACGCAGCGAGGCCTTGGAGGAGTCCAACGCCATCATGCGGGAGTCGCTCACTCGACCGGACTTCAAGGAAGGCGTCCAGAGCTTCGTGGAGCAGCGCGACCCCAACTTCGAGCCGGTCTCGGCTGCCTCTGATTGATCTGGGTCTGAGTCAGCTGGGATCTGATCGACTCCCTGCCCAGGGGTTCTGGCACCTGCCGGGGCGGTGACGCGACGGTGAACGACACGCTCGTCGCGTTCGCCGTGCTGGCTTGGCTGGCGTACCTGGCCAGCCGGCTGCTGGCGCGGCATCACCTGCCCGAGCTGGTCGCATTCCTCATCGTCGGTGCGCTGCTGGGCCCGTCGGGGCCGCCGTTCATGCAGCTGATCGACGAGCCGTCGCTGATCGCGCTGCGACCCGTCACCGAGGTGGCACTGGCAGTGCTCATGTTCGTGATCGGCGAGCGAGTCTCGGTGCGGGCACTGAGAGCCGCGAGATGGACGCTCACGACGGGCGTCATCCAGTTCGTGCTGAGCGCAGTCGCGGTGTTCTGGGTGACGAGCAGGCTCGGCGCCGACCGTCCGGTCGCGCTGGTGCTCGGCGCGCTTGCCGGTGCCGGCGCACCGATGACGATCGCGCACATCGTGACTTCCGTGCGTGCCCGCGGCGGCTATCCCACCGGCATCGTGGGCACCCATGCCGTGTCGGACGCGCTGGCGACCACGACGTTCGCTGCGGTGCTCCCGATAGCGCTGCTGCTGTCGGACGAGGCCGCCGACATCGGCGGCGCGCTGGTGAACTTCGTCCAGCTCGGCATCGGAGGCGCGGTGCTGGGACTGATCCTGGGCTGGTTCATCTCGCGGCTCGGCTTCCAGATCGAGACGTCAGGCGAGCTGCTGCTGTTCGTGCTGGTGCACATCGTGATCGCGTGGACCGTTGCCGGATTCGCCGAGATCTCGCTGCCGCTGGCAGCGCTCGTCGCGGGTGCCACGGCGGCGACGGTGTCGCCGCAGGCATTCTCGGTGCGCCTGTTCAGGACGATCAAGACCATCGAGCAGCCGCTCTACCTGCTGTTCTTCGCGCTGGCCGGTGCGTCCATCCACCTCTCCGATGTGCCCAAGGTCGGGCTGGTCGGCGTCGCCTACATCGTCGTGCGCGTGGCGGCCAAGATCGTCGGCGGCCTCGCTGGCGGCCTCACCGGGGGCCTCGGCTGGCGGCGATCGTTTCGGCTGGGAGTCAACCTGACGCCTCAGGCAGGTGTGGCTGTCGGCCTTGCGGTCCTTGCTTCCGAACGCTTGAGCGACGTCGGTTCCGATGCCGGCGTCGAGGCCGCCACCGTGGTGCTCGGCGCCGTCGTGCTGTTCGAGCTGATCGGGCCCCTCTTCGTTGCGCGGGACCTGCGTGACTGGTCGTCCGAGGAGGACGACTCCGGCACTGCTCCCGAAGAGTTCGAGCTGCCCGCACATGTGCTGGTGGCAGCTCCGGTCCCGGTGGAGATGCCCGAATGGCTGATCGACCAGGCGGCCCGGTGGCGCTCGTCGCTGGTGGTGTTGATGCCAGGGGAGCGAGACGAGCCCCACGCGGCACAGATCGGGGAACGATGCGGGAGCCGCGACGTGGACTTCGAGTTCCGTTCACTGCGAAACGAGAGCTTCACCGGTGCGGTGGTGCGCTCACGCAGCCAGCACCAGGCGGACCTCGTCGTCCTGTTCGCCCCGCGCCCGCCGGCCGGAGCCTCCCGGCTGGTGCTGCTGCCGTCCGAGCGCATCGCGCGCCAGCTGCCGGTGCCGGTACTCACCTTCCCGCTGAACCTGCCGGAGGAGGACCAACCGCCGCGGCCTCGCCGGTTGCCGTGGCAGAGCCCGGGGCGGGGCGAGTGAGCCAGCCGGCCGGCAACCCGGCGGGAGCGGATCCGCCAGACGCCACCGAAGCGCTGGTCGGGGCAGCACGCGATATCGCCGCGGACGCGGGATCGCTCACGTTGCGGTGGTTCGGCCGTCGCGATCTCGGTGTCACCTGGAAGCGGGACGGCACCGAGGTGACCGAAGCCGACCGGGCGGCGGAGCGCCTCGTCCGGGACCGGATCGGTGAGCAGTTTCCCGATGACGCGATCTTCGGCGAGGAAGAGGGCGGCGCAATCCGGCCTGAGGGTCGGACATGGATCGTCGACCCCATCGACGGGACGCGGGGCTTTGTGCGAGGCGTTCCCCTGTACGCGACGCTCGTGGCGCTGGTCGATCCTCACGGTCCGCTGGTGGGCGTCATCGACCTGCCGGTGCTCGGGCAGACGCTCGCCGCCGGGAGAGGCACCGGCTGCTGGCGGGACGACCATCGCTGCACGGTGAGCCATCACGCTGAGCTCAGCGGAGCGCTCGTCAACACCTCGGACTACAACACCTTCGAACCGACCCAATTCGAGGCGTTGCGCTCCCGCGGTGCGATGATGCGCACGTGGGGCGACGCATACGGCTACTTCCTCGTCGCCACCGGGCAGGCTGAGGCGATGATCGATCCGGTATGCGAGACATGGGACCTCGCCCCGATGCCGGTGATCATGTCGGAGGCCGGCGGCATCTTCACCGATGTCGATGGCCGGCCTGAGTACCGCAACCGCAACGGCATCGCCACCAACGGCGTGCTCCACGAGGAAGTCGTCGACGCTATGGCCGCCCGCCCCCCGAACAGCCATGCCGAGTGACGCCCGCCGCAGGGCCGAACTCCAGCTGCCTGAGCGCGATCGGATGCCCCGCTGGGTGCCGCGTGCGATCGGGCTGGCATTGCTGGGCGTCGTGGGCCTGGCGACGGCGGCGTGGCTGCTCGACCGGCTGCGCGACCTCTTGGTGGTGCTGCTGGTGTCGCTGTTCCTGTCGTTTGCCATGGAGCCGGCCGTCAACTGGCTGGCGCGCCGGGGATGGAAACGCGGGCTTGGCACCGCGGTCGTCTTCTGTGTCTTCGCCGCGGCGGCCCTGGGGTTTCTGGCTGCCATGGCATCGGTCCTGGCCGACCAGATCACCAAGCTGATCGATGCTGCGCCCGGCTACCTGGCCGATATCGAGCGCTGGGCAGACGACCAGTTCGGCATCCAGCTCAGCACCGACGATCTGCGAGCCCAGTTCACCGAGGGCGGCACGGCGGCATCGCTGTTGGGTGACGTTGCCGGCAACCTGGTGTCGGTCGGCTCGACTGTGGTCAACGTCGCGATCCAGATGCTGACCGTTGCCTTGTTCACCTTCTACTTGGTCGCAGACGGCCCGCGGCTGCGCCGCTTGGTCTGCTCCGCGCTGGTGCCGTCCCGCCAGGCCGCCGTGATGCGCGGCTGGGAGCTGGCCATCGACAAGACCGGCGGCTACATCTACTCCAGGACGCTGCTCGCTATCGCAGCGTTCCTGGTGCACTGGGCCGCCTTCGCCATCATCGGCGTGCCGTTCCCGCTGCCGCTCGCGATGTGGGTGGGCGTGCTGTCGCAGTTCGTCCCGGTCGTCGGCACCTACCTAGCGGGCGTGCTGCCGCTGCTCATCGCTCTGCTCGACGAGCCGATCAGCGCCTTGTGGGTTCTCATCGTGGTGCTCGCATACCAGCAGATCGAGAACTACCTGCTCGCGCCCCGGGTGACCGCCCACACGATGAACATCCATCCCGCCGTCGCGTTCGGCTCGGTTCTCGTGGGCGCCGCGCTGCTCGGCTCAGCCGGAGCGCTGCTCGCAGTTCCCGCGGCTGCGACCATCCAGGCCTTCGTGTCCACCTATATCAAGCGGCACGAGCTCATCGAGTCAGAACTGTTCGAGACCCACGAGAGCGAAGCGGACGTCGCTGACGGCCACGATGAGCTGGCTGTCGTGGACTCAGGCGAGTCTGTGGACGCTGATGCGGGCCCAGCGGCAGATTCCGGATCGCCGCCAGCCGGGTGATGGCGGTCCTCGTTGACGACGCCCGGTGGCCATGGCGAGGTCGACGCTGGGCGCATCTCGTCTCCGACGAGAGCTACGAGGAACTGCACCTGTTCGCTGCGTCAATCGGCAAGCGACGGGCGGCATTTCAGGGCGACCATTACGACGTCGACGAGGCCGAGCGGGAGCTTGCCCTCGCTGCTGGCGCCGTAGCGGTCAACAGCCGCGAACTGGTAGCTCGCCTGCGCGCGGCCGGCTTGCGTCAGCGCAATGCCCGCCGGGCCGACAATCGCATGTGAGCCTGCCCGAGGCAGGCACCCTAGGCGGCTCAGAACACCTCGAGGTGCTCCATCACGGCGTCGATGAAGCCGAAGTTCTTCGGCGTCGCGAAGTGGTCACAGCCGCGCAGCTCAGTGAACGAAGCATCTGCCAAGGCGTCGAGCAGCGGGTCTGCGGGGCCGGCGAAGTCTTCGGTGCCCAGCACCACCCGCACCGGATGGGTGATGCGTGCGAACTCGTCGTCGCCGAGCGGCGCGTGCCTGCGGCGCATGAACGCGGCCAGGGCCAGACCGTCCTGATCGGGCTCGGCCGCGTAGCGAGCGAAGGTCTGTGCGTGCACGTCATCGGCCGGGGCGTCGCCCGAAACTCCCCGCGCAATGCGCTCGGCCTGCTCGTCATCGCGCTCGAACAGGTTGCGGCCGACGCCCGAGACCACCAAGCGACCGAATCGTTCGGGTGCCATCGACGCCATCACCAGCAGCGTGCGCGACCCCATCGAGAAGCCCACGCCGTCGACGGTCTGATCGCCCGCTTCTTCGGCCAGTCGCTCGACCAGCTTGGCTTCCATTTCTGCGTAGTCGGCAGGATCGTGCGACTTGGGCGCCGATCCGTGGCCTGGCAGGTCCCACGCGATGACCTCGCGCCCGCCGTCGGCCAGCAGGTCCAAGATGCCGGTCGGCTGCCACGTGCTCGCCACCGAGCCGGTGAAGCCGTGAAGCAGGAGCACAGGGTTCGCCATGGCGGGAAGTCTGCCAAGGAACCTGCGCGGCTTCACACGCCCTCCCGTCGGGTCACCTGTTGCTTCCCGCTCTTGTTTCCCGTGTCCATGTGGTTGGGCTCACGGGCCGCTCGGGCCACGGCTTCGCCATTCGGCTCAGCCTCTGGGCTGTGACATACCCTGCACCGGGGCGTTGGGCACCCACGTCCCGCTGAACGACACCCAGAGCGAGTGGCGAACTATGAGCACGACGACTGCACCGCCCATCCGGATTGCCAACTGCAGCGGCTTCTTCGGAGATCGTCTCTCCGCTGCCCGCGAGATGGTCTCCGACGGTCCGATCGATGCCCTCACGGGCGACTGGCTCGCCGAGCTGACGATGCTGATCCTGTCGCGCATCGCCGCGAAGCGCCCCGGCGCCGGCTACGCCCGCACCTTTGTCAGCCAGATGGAGGAGGTGATGGGGACCTGCCTGGACCACGGAATCAAGGTCGTCTCCAATGCCGGGGGGCTGCACCCGGCGGGCTGCGCCGACGCGGTGTCTGATGTCGCGGATCGGCTGGGATTGAAGCCGTCGATCGCGTATGTGGACGGCGACGATCTGACTGATCGGCTCGCCGAGCTGATCGCATCGGGCAACGACTTCGCGCATCTCGACACCGGCCAGCCGCTCGGCGATCTGGCCGACCGCATCGTGACGGCGAATGCCTACATCGGCTGCTGGGGGATCGTCGAGGCGCTCAACCAGGGCGCTGACATCGTCATCACCGGGCGGGCGACTGATGCAGCCGTCGTGGCAGGTCCCGCGGCGTGGCATCACGGCTGGACCCGCGACGACTGGGATGCCCTGGCCGGGGCGATCGTCGCCGGTCATGTCATCGAGTGCGGCGGGCAGGCCACCGGCGGCAACTACAGCTTCTTCACCGAGATAGCCGACATGACCTACCCGGGGTTTCCCTGGGCCGAGGTCGCAGCGGACGGTTCGAGCGTGATCGGCAAGCACGCTGGTACCGGCGGGGAGGTCTCGGTCGGCACCGTGACGTCACAGCTGCTGTACGAGATTCAGAGCGAGCGGTACTTCAACCCCGACGTGGTGAGCCGCTTCGACTCCATCGAGCTCTCTCAGATCGGGCCGGACCGGGTGCGCATCGGCGGCGTGCGGGGCGAGCCGGCCCCGCCCACGCTGAAGGTGGCCATGAACTACCAGGGCGGGTACCGCAACCAGATCTCGATTGGGCTGACGGGGCTTGACATCGAGGCCAAGGCCGAGCTGATCGAGCGGCAGTTCTGGCACGCGTGCCCGTACGGCCCCGACGACTACGAGACCGTGGTGCGCAAGTTCCTGCCGACCCACAAGATGGATCCGGCCTCCAATGAGGAGGCAGTTGCGGTCTACAAGATCATCGTGAAGGACCCCGACGAGCGCAAGGTCGGCCGGGCGTTCTCCAACGCCGGTACTGAGATCGGCCTGTGCTCCATTCCCGGAATGTTCGGCACCGGAGGCGGGCCGGGCCCCGGCCAGCCGTTCGGCGTGTACTGGCCGGCGCTCGTCGATGCCGAGCTCGTGCCGGTGAACGTCGTGGTGGACGGCCGGCGCACGGTGGTCGACAGCACCCCGCCGGAGGTCTTCTTCGAGAGCGTCGAGGTGGCGACGCCCGACCGGGTCGATCCGCCGGGCGGGCCGACCAGAGCCGCCCCGCTCGGCACGCTGTTCGGCACCCGGTCGGGCGACAAGGGCCCGAACGCGAACCTCGGCATCTTCGCCCGGTCGGCCGGGGCCTACTGGTGGCTGTCCGACTACTTGACAGTGGACCGTCTCGCGGAGTTGATGCCCGAGGCAGCCGAGCACACGGTGGATCGCTACGACCTGCCCAACATCTGGAGCCTCAACTTCATCTTCCACGGCCTGCTGGAGGAAGGCGTGGCAGCGTCGACGCGGCAGGATCCTCAAGCCAAGGCGTTGGGGGAGTACCTGCGGGCCAAGGTCGTCGAGATTCCCGAGGCGTTGCTGCCGTAGAGGACCCGTCTCCCTAGCGGCCCTGCAGGTCCTGGAGTGCCATTCGCGGGCCACGACGGGGCGGCGCCCCAGCCGACTTGGCCAGCGCCTGCACACGGGCGCGTTGCCCGCGATAGGGCTCGAGCAGCTCCAGCATGCGGTCGTCGTCTCCGCGTCGTTCGCCGGCCAGGTGCCAGGCGACGTAGCTGGGGATCTGGTAGTCGCCGACGATGACCGAGTCGGGGTCGCCGTGGCAGAGCAGCACGACGATCGACGCGGTCCACGGGCCGATGCCCCCGACGGTCTGCAGGCGCTCGCGAGCCGCCTTCGGCGCGAGCCGGGCCACGCGTTCCAGCGTCGAGGCGCGGCGGGCGAACGCGATGATCGCCTCGGCGCGGCGGCGCTCGACATCGAAGCGGTGGAACTCGTGGTACGCCAGCGACGCCATGAGCTCGGCCGCCGGCGGCAGCCGCAGTGCCTCGGGCGCGGGTCCAGGCGGCCTGCGACCCCAGCGCCGCAGGATTCCCTGCCAGGAATGCTTGGCGTTCAGCCCGGGAACCTTCTGGCCGCAGATGGTGGGGACGACGTGCTCCCATATCGTGCCGGTGGCTGTCAGCCTGCGTGAGGGCCAGCGACGCACCCATCCGGCCACTACTGCGTCGCGGGGGACGAGTGCAGCAGGTTCGTCCCCGCTGCCGAGCAGCGCGGGCACGCTTGCCGCAGCCTCCGATGCACCCGGTCCCCAGCCGATCACCTCCGCGCTGTGCCCGCTGCGGGTGATGCGCAGCGTGGCCTCGCCGGCAGGTGTGTCCTGGGCGCGCCAGATGTGCGGGCCCGCATACAGCACCGGACCCAGCGCTCCCTTGCCGCCGACCCGACCGAGCGACCTGCCGGCGTCCAGCGAGTAGTCGAACTCGAAGCGCTGCCGCAGATCGGGCGACCTGACGTTCGCGGCCGGCCCCGGCCTGACGCCGGATCGCATCAGGGCATCGCCTAGCAGGCCGGCTCCGCGATCACCGGGTTCGTGAGCGTCCCGATCCCCTCGATGGTGATCGACACGTCGTCTCCGTCGCTCAAGAACGCCGGGGGTTTCCAGAAGGCCCCCACTCCCTCAGGAGTGCCCGTGGCGATGACGGTGCCCGGATCGAGCGTGAATGCCGTCGAGAGGTGCGCGACGATCTCGTAGCAGTCGAAGATCAGATCGTCGGTCTTGGCGTCCTGGCGGACCTCGCCGCTCACCTCGGTGACCAGGCGGCACACATGCGGATCGATCGAGTCGCTGGTGACCATCCACGGTCCGCACGGCCCATGGGTGTCCCACGACTTGCCCATCATCATCGTCGGGCTCGCTCGCTGCCAGTCGCGCACGCTGACGTCGTTCATGATCGTGTAGCCCGCGATGTAGTCCGGCGCCTCAGAGGCTGACACCGCACGAGCAGCGCGTCCGATGATGACGGCCAGCTCGCCCTCGTAGTCGATCATGTCCGGCGCCGCGGCCGGGATATGGATCGGCTCGTGGGGCCCGATGATGCAGTTGTGGTGCTTGTTGAAGATGATCGGCACCGACGGGGGCTCGCGGCCGCCTTCGGCCGCATGGGCCCGGTAGTTGAGCCCCACGGCGAGGACGGTCGGCGGGCGGCCGACGGGGGACAGCAGGTTCGCTTCGTCGAGCGCCGTGGTGGGGCCAGCGGCCATCGCTTCGACGGCGGCCACCACGTCACCGTCGCACGCTTCGAGCAGCGACGGCAGATCTGTGTGATCGCATTGCAGGGTCGCAATGCCTTCGTCAGTCACGATGCCCAGAGCGGGCTGTCCGTCTACGAGATGTCTCCCTATGCGCATGCGCCGACGCTAGTGCGAGGCCGCACACGGGACGCGGTGGACGCGCTGACGATGCTCGGCCCGCAGCAGTGCCGATTCGGGAGATCGTGCTTCGGCATTGTGCAAAGCACGTATCAGTGGCACTCTGGCGCGCCATGGCTCGCCATGGCGCCGGGGGCGAAACCCCCGGCGTACTCGACTCTGTGCATGACCCGGTCACCGGGCTGCCTGACATGCGCGTCTTCGCTGTGCTGCTGGATCGCAAGCTGGCGCTGGCGCGGCGGGCCTTGCAGCCGCTCTCGGTCGTCCTCTTCGAGGTGGACGGATGGGATGAGCTCAGCCGCACCCAGGCTCGCGTCGCCCAACGGCTCGCAGCGCGGCTGGTTCGGGGCACGCTGCGCGAGTCCGACAGTGTCTGCCACTGCACCGACGGCGTCCTCGCCGCCATCCTCGATGACACGCCGCACAGCGGTGCCGTGTGGGCCGCTGATCGGGTGCGTCGCGAGGTTGCCGCACGTTCGTACCACACCGGCGTGACGCTCTCGATGGGCGTAGCGAGCTATCCCACGCACGCACTGGAAGCCGCAGAGCTGCGCGACCGCGCCTACGCAGCGCTGTTCGTGGCCCGGTCGCTCGGGCCCTCCCGGCTCGAGGTAGCCGACTCCGGGGCATAGCGCCGAACTGACTGTGCGGCAATCCAATGTGGGCAGTGTCCGGCGCAAAACGTCACGCTGTCGCTCGACAGCTGTCAGCCAACGAGACGTTCGCCGCCTCTGAGGTGCCCCCGAGCGCCCGCGCGACGGCGGCCCGCACTTTGGCGATCGGCGCGCTCCCGCGGGGAAACTCGGGTGGAACAAAGTTGACGGTGACGATCCTCGACGTGTCGACGGAGCGGCTGAGCGTGAGCAGCTCATCAAGGCGATCGAACGGAATGTCGGTCAGCACATGCTCGGAGATGATGTCGGTGAGCGCGGGGTACTTCAGGAGTATCTCCAACGGAGAGCTCTGGTCGATCAGGGCTTCCACTATGCAGCGCTGCCGGGTCATGCGGTGATAGTCCGAGGTGCCTCTGCGCGACCTCACGTAGCCGAGCGCGGTCAAGCCGTCGAAGCGGTGCTCACCGGGCTCGACGACGATGTCGATGGGCGGTCCCCCCTCCGTGATGGGTCTGATGCGATCGTTGATCGACTCGGTGACGTGAATGTCGATGCCGCCGAACAAGTCGATGGCCTTGACGAGCCCTTGCATGTCGATGAGCACGTAGTACTGGATCGCCATGCCGGTCAGCTCCGCCAGCGCTGACTTGATTGCATGGCCCGCCGGATCCTCGACGTCGGGGAACGCCTCAGGAGCCCGCTGCCCCAGGCCGTAGATCTCGTTTGCGATCTCCGGATAGCCGTCGGGCCAGCGCATGGCGGCAGGTGTCCCGTCGGGGAAGGTGAGGTGCCGCCAGTTGCGCGGGACGTTGAATGCGGCTGCCTCGCCAGAGTCGACGTCGATGGAGGCGACGATGATGGTGTCGGTTCGCACGCCCACGCGGTCGAATCCCCCGTCGCCGCCGAGCAGGGCGAGGGTCAGGCGCTCGGCGCCGTCCCAGGTACGCGGTGCCACGGTGGTCGTCGGCGCTGCAGTTTCCGGCGTTTGCGGTGCTTCGGGAGCGACGGTCGTGACAGGCGGAATCGTGACTTCGGCAGTCGGGCTCGGTATGGCTGCCTGGGTCTCGGCCGCAGAGAAGACGCGTGACAGCAGATGAAGCTGTGCCGCGGCGTAGCGAATGACCAGCAGGTGCGGCACCAGGACAATCGCGAAGAGCACCACGATCCTGGCCGCTGACCAGAGTCGGAGCGCGCCTTGGTCCTTCAACAGCCGCATCCGCGAGACGGTCGTGTAGACGTCGACGACAATCGCTATGCGCAGAATGAGCAGCACCACAGCACCGACGATCACGAGCCGAAGGCGCCAAGGACTCACGCTCCAGATCAGCAGCGTGGTTGAACCGCGCGTCGCCAGGAACACCAGCGCAGCCAAGGTGACGCCGACCGACGTGATGATGAGTGCATATGCGCGGCGGTTGTTGAAGCCGAAGTGACCGAAGCCTGGCACCAGGGCCGAGAGCGCCGCTGCGGTCAGTGGGTGCCTGCCTCGGATCTCTCTGCGCGGGTTAACCACTGTGTCTCACCATTCAGCGGCCATTGATGGACCAGTGCCACGGCTCGAGGATGAAGTTGTACAGGCCGTAGTGGTGTGCGTTGTCGGAAAGCCATTCGAAGCAGGCGTTCCCCGGACGCAGCGAGACACCGCGGGTGCCGCAGGCGAAGTCGACGGCGCCCCCGTTTTCGTGCATTGACGTCATCGGCTTGCTCACAGGCGGCGAGCACTCATATGACTCCATGAGCGACAATTGCAGCCAGTACTGGTCCGAGCTGGCAGGGGGCAGCGGGCAGTACTGGCGACGGAGCCGGATCTGAGTGAGCGTGGATCGCCAGCCCCAGCCCTTCAGCACGATGCCCTCGGCGGACGCTGCGTCGAGCAGCGAGCGCAGCGAGTCCGCGAGGCACGGCGCAACTCTGAAGCCCCTGACGACCACCGTTTCGGAGAATGGCAGTACCGGCGGCAGTTGATCGCAGGCCCGGTACGGCATCAGTGCCGGCGCGTCGCCGCTGAGCGGCGATCTCGGAACCGATCTGAGCGCGCCTGCTGTCATGCGGTCGAGCGTGTCGGCAATGCCCGCTGCTGCAGCGTCGGACATTGTCTCGACGAGATGCTGCTCCCAGAATGGCCACGCCGGCGCCTCGACGCCGAGTCGGACGTACTGCTCGGCAAGCGCCGCAGCAGCGCGGCAGCCGCTCACGGCCGCGTTTCGGGTGACCGACCGCAGATCGACGACGCTGCCGGGTCGGTGCCATTCGCCACTTCCGACGCGGGTGATCTCCGGAATGTCAGCGGTGACAGCAGCCACGACCCACAGCGCAGTCACGCCGCACGGGTACTGGTGCGAGGCAGTGCGCAGCCGCATGACAGCGGCGCTGTTGCGGGCGGCCTCGGCGAGCATGGGATGGACGCCGACGGGCCTCCATGCGTCAATCTCAAACGCGACATTGAGAAAGTCGAACGGGTTCACGGCGGTGCCGCTGGTGCGGCTGTCTGCCTGCAGTTCCAAGGCGCCGTCGGCGGCAGGGTCAAAGAGCGGAACCAGCCACGGCTGCAAACTGGGACACTGTTGCGCATCAGGGCCGTTCGGGCAGCCTGCGTCGTCTGCCAGCAGGCGCATGGTGTGCTGTTGCCATGCTTCGGCAGCGCTGAGTTGGCGACGGCTGGCGAGTCTGACCAGACGGGACAGTGCCGAAGCGCCGGATTCGCCGCCGTTGTGCGGTGGCGGTGCGTAGTGCACTGACAGCTCGTTGAGGTTTGGCTCGTGCTTGAGGTCGGTGACCCAGTACGCCACGCCGACGTCGAGGGCGACGCGCCGGATTGACTCACGGGTCGCGTCGCGACGGAACGATGACTCGACGGTGGTCTTGGCCGCACGAGAGTCGCTGAGCGGCAGGTCGCCGGGATAGGACAGGGCGCGAACGACCGGGCGTTGTTCTGGGCCGGCGGCAGCACCGACCGGCAGCTGCATCAGCGCAACAAGGGCGACGATCATCGCAGCAGCCGCTCGTGCCGTTGTTCGTCGAGCGTGGCCGCGCTTCACAGCCGCAAGCTATGCGTTGTCGAGCGGCGGTCAGCGCCCTGCGAGAACACGAAGCCGACTTCACGCAGAGGTCTCTGCAGCCGGAGCTACGATCCTTCAGGGTGCGACGCATTACGGGCAGCCGCGCTCGCGAGGCGCCCGACAAGCGGCAGCCGTCTGCCCACGAGATCGTCGAGTTGCGGCGCCTGCCTGACGCCATGATTCGCCGCCGAGGTTTCCTGGTCACGCTCGCAACGGTGCTCGTGATCGGCATCGGCGTCGGCTGGTTCGCAGCGGTGCAGTGGGGACCTCTGCCCACTCCCGACGAGCAGCCGCAGGTCAGCACCTTCGCGGGTGCCGAGCTGACGCCAGTTGCTCAGCTGGAGGTGCGGACGGCTTCGGGCTTGCCGGCTCTGATGCAGCGCGACGGCATGTACCTGGTGGGCGCCGACGTGGCACCTGGCCGTTATGTCGCAACTGGCACCGGCTCCGCCTGCTACTACGCCGCAGTGAGTGACCTCAGCGGCTCGCTCAACGCCGTCGTCACCACTCACTTCGGGGACGCATGGGGCAGGCGAGTCGAACTCGATGAAGGCGAGTACTTCGAGACTGATGCCTGCGGCTCCTGGCTCCTGGAATCCCCGAGTTGAACGCAGCGCCGCCGGGACAGCGGCACCCGCCCGTCGAGGAGTCAGGCGGGTTCTGAAGCGGACGGCGCCACAGACGGCGCCGCCGGCGGATCAGTAACCCGCGGCGGATCCGGTCAGGGCTCGTGGGTCGGCGGCTCCGGCGAGCACGCCGTCGTGGACTTCGATGAGGTGCGCATGCCCGAAGGCGTTGTCGTGCGGAGCGTCGGCACCGACACGATGGCCTCGCTGTGCCAGATCGGCCAGCCCTCTTGACGTCGCCCACGCGGCATGGCCCTCGATGCGGAGTTCGAGGTTTTCGGGGTCGGCCCACGTGTCGAAGCCCGTTCCGGCAGCCGCGCCCCAGCGCCAGCGCCCCGAGCCGATAGCGCGTGCCGGCTCTTCGCCACAGGCGAGCGCGCGCGCGAGCACCTGCAGCAACACCTGTGGCTGCGCATCGCCTCCCATCGTCCCGACAACAGCGCGCAACGAGCTGTCGGCGTGCTGCACGAGCGCTGGCGCGAGCGTGTGCGGCGGCCGGCGCCCAGGTCCGTACTCGGCCGGGTGTCCCTCGTCGAGGCTGAACCCGAGGCCGCGGTTGTGCAGGCTGATCCGGTGTGTTGGGGTCCACAGCCCCACGCCCCAGCCCGAAGCGTTCGACTGGATGAGCGAGACGCCCATGCGGTCGGCGTCGACCGCCGCGAGGTACATCGTGTCGCCGGTGCCGGTGCCCGCACCGAGCGAGGAAGCGACGTCTGGCGAGATAGCGGACCGGCGCGGGGCGAGCCGGTCGGGCGAGATCAGAGCGTCGCCGTCGGCGCCGTCGGAGAGGACCTCGGGCCGGTCCCACCCTGCCTGCTTCGCGGCCTCGGCCAGCAAGTGGGCGAACAGCGGGTCGTCGGGATCGGACGGCAGGTCCAGGCCGTCGGCAATCCATGCTCCGGCCAAGGTCAGGTAGCCCTGCGAGTTGGGGGGGACCGTGAAGATCGCGTGATCCCAGGCGGTGGTGCGCAGCGGCGTCACCCAATCCGCTTGGGAGCGTGCCAGATCGGTCGCCGCGTACTCGCCGCGGCCCAGCTCGATGAGGTCGCTTCCGAAGTCGCCTTCGTAGAAGGCCTCCCGCCCTCCCTCGACGATCTCGCGCAATGCGGCGGCGACGCCGGGCCGGCGGATGAGATCGCCTGGCCGACTGCCCGCCGGGTAGTCCCCGGAGTTGGCGGCTCCGTCGAGCAGCGCCGTGGCGGCGGCCCCGTGCGGCGAGAGGGGGAAGCCGCCCTCGGCAAGATCGATGGCGGGGGCCAGCACCTCTGCCAGCGGCGCACGCCCGAACCGCTCGTGCAGGGCCAGCCACCCGTCGACGCACCCCGGTATCGGGACGCTGCGAATGTCGGCACGGAATCGCATGCGGGTTCGGCCCTCGGAGCGCAGACCGGATGCGTCCGCGCCGCTGCCGGCGCGGCCGCTCGCATTGAGCGCCGCAGGCGGTTCGCCGTCGGCGTGGTGGACGAGTGCCCACAAGTCGCCGCCCATGCCGCACATGTGCTGGGTGGTGACCGCGAGCACGGCCGAGGCGGCCACTGCCGCGTCTGCTGCTGAGCCGCCGGCGCGCAGCAGCGCCACTCCGGCGTCGCTCGCGAGGTGATCGACGCTGCACACCATGCCGCTGCGGGCGTAGCGAGTCGCGAAAGGGACCTGCGGTCGGGAGCGGCTCATGGAGCGAACGGTAGACCCGCACAGCGACCAACGCGCCCGTGCAAGCGGTGGGCCCTGGCACGCCAGCCTCGGAACATGAGCGAAGAATGCGGCGCGAAGTCGAGGACTCAACGGCAGGGCGAGCGCGGGTCGGGCGTAAACGCCGGATGCGGCAGGCGTGAGCAGTTCGTCGCCCGCTCTAGGTTGGCTCCTAGCATCTGACCATGCAGTCACCCCGTCGGAGGCGACCCAGACGGCGTACCGTTGACGTTCCGCCCGGTACGGATCTTGACGCGCTTGCCGACCGCGCTGCACCGGCAGCCCGGAACACAAGGATGAGCCGACGTTCGCGGGACAGCCCCGGCCTCGAGGTGACGCTTCGCTGTGTCCGCGTGGGCACAACGACCGTGACCTGGTTGCCGACTGGTTCTGAGGGGTACGCACTTCCGGACGTTCGCTTCAGTGCTGCTGGAGGGCGAATCAACATCGACTGGAGGAGCCGAACAGCGGAACGAAGCAGGCTTGAGTTCCGCAACTCCGGCTCAATCGACATCGATCGCGACGAGTTCTTGCGGAGTTGTTCTGAACTGATTGAGACCGTGGCCCGAAGGCTCACTGCATCTGATCAATTCGTCGACCGGGACCAAGTCGCTGATTTGGCTGAAGAATTCGGCGCCTCGCCGTACGTTGTCGAGCATCAGATCGAGAATCACCGCATTGCCGAACTCGTCGACGCGTGATCGGAAGCGTCAAGCGACCGGCGGCAGCAAGGCGTTGGGATTGAGCAGTCCGGCCGGGTCGAGCGCCCGCTTGATGGCGCTGAAGGCAGCCAACTCGGCCTCGCTGCGGTTGAGATGCATCTGGGAGAGCTTGGCGGTGCCGATGCCGTGCTCAGCCGAGATGCTGCCGCCGAGCTCGGCGACGTAGCGCAGCACCGCGTCATCCACCTCGTCGGCCGGTTCGGCGCCGCCGGGACCCAGCACGTTGACGTGCACGTTGCCGTCGCCGAGGTGGCCGAACAGCAGCGGCTGGGCGTCGGGGTCGGTCGCTCGGACCACATCGGGCACGCCGTCGACGAACTCGGCGAGGCGGGCCGCCGGCAAGGTCACGTCCAGCTTGTGGGGGATGCCGGCTGCCGAGATCGCCTCGGTGACGTTCTCGCGGAACGCCCACAGCCGCTGGCGGGCTGCGGGATCGAGCGCTACCGCCGCATCGACGACGAGATCCGCCAGTTCTTCGACTGCGGCGCCGAGCTCATCGCTGGGATCGGTGCGTGCCGCGGCTTCGGCGATCAGCCACGCTCCGCCGCCGTCTTCGCCCGGAGCGCTGTCGGACGTGCCGCCGGTGCGCCGGTCGGGCAGGCTGCGATGCGGATCGCTGCCGAGGCTGCCGACGGGCGGGGTTGTGCCCAAGTGCTCCGACACGAGCGCCATGGCCTCCTCGAAAACGGCTTCCAGCGCGTGCAGTGAGGCGACACCGCGGCGCAGCGCCGCGGCTGCGCTGACGGCATCGGCCGCTGTCTCGAATGCCAGCAGCGCAGTGGCGCGCTCGGGCTGGGTGGGGTGCAGTCGCAGCCGCACCCGCGTGATGATGCCGAGCGTGCCCTCGCTGCCCGCCAGCAGGCTCCCGAGGTCGTAGCCGGTGTTGTCCTTTTCGAGGCCTGCCAGGTGGCTCACCACCGTTCCGTCGGCCAGCACCGCCTCGATGCCGACGACCTGGGCTCGCATGGCGCCGTAGCGGAGCACGTTGATGCCGCCCGCATTGGTGGCGACCATGCCGCCGATCGTGGCCGAGTCGCGAGCCGCAAGGTCGACACCGACGCTGAGACCCGACGCGGCCGCGTGCGCATGGGCATCGGCCAGTGTCACGCCTGCACCCAGCGTCACCTGTGACGCGAGCTCATCCACCGGTTCGCAGATGTTCAACCGCCGCATCGACAGCACCGCTTCGCCGACGAGGGGCACGCTGCCGCCGACGAGGCCGGTGTTGCCGCCCTGGGGCACCACCGGCACCTGAGCAGCCGCCAGTGCACTCATGACGGCAGCGGTCTCTGCAGTGTCGCCGGGCCGGATCACCAGCTGCGTCGCGCCGGCGAAGCGGCGTGTCCAGTCAATGCTGTAGCCGACGGTCATCTCCGGGTCGTGCAGCACGTGTGCCGCCCCGACGATTCCCGTCAGCTCGTCGATCAGCCCAGGATCGATGACGCCGGTACTCATGTGCCGGCCTCGTCGCCTGCGGGCCAGGCGCCCCGCTTCGCCATGACCTCAAGCAGGACCGTGGGCTCGTCGGTCATGATGCCGTCGACGTCGATGTCGAGCAGCCGGTCCATCTCGGCCGGGTCGTCGATGGTCCACACATGCACAGCCAATCCGGTCCGGTGCGCATAGTCGACCAGCCGGCGGGTTGCGAGCGGGATCGGACCCCGCCGCAACGGGATCGACGCGATTCGCCCCCGGAAGGGACGGCCGGGCGACGTGCGGCCTGCCGACCCTGCCCGCGCCGAGCGGCGCTTGCGCACCGGCAGTCTCGCGATGCTCAGCATCCGCAGGCGAGCGATCTCTTGCGGGCTAAAGCTCAGGCACACTGCGTCGCCGAAGGCTTGATCCACCCGCTCCAACCGTTCGTCGGAGAACGAGCCGATGCACACACGTTCCAGCACGCCGGGCCGCCGCAGTGCCTCGATGAGCGGCTCGACGGCGGCGTCGGTCTTGGGATCGATGCTGATGCGCACGTCGTCGAAGGCGTCGAGCAGTTCCTCGAGCCGGGGAATCGGCTCGCCGCCGACGCATGCCCGCGACACCTCGCTCCAGGTCATCTCCGAGATGCGCCCGTCGAGGTCCGAGGTGGGGGAGAGCATGTCGTCGTGGAACACGGCCAGCACCCCGTCGGAGGTTGCCTGCACGTCGGTCTCGAGGTGGCGGTAGCCCAGGCCGACGGCGCCTTCGAAGGCCGCCATGGTGTTCTGCGGCCAGACCGCGCTGCCGCCGCGGTGGGCTATCGGCACCGGACCCGGCTCGTCCAGGTACGGATGCTGCGACGTCACAGCGCAAGTATCGCCGCTCGCCTGCTTGATACATCGGCCGACGAGGCGCAGCAACGGTGCAGCTGCCGAGATGGCGCCGGGTGCTGCCACCGGTACCGTCACGTCGATGCCAGACGGCGACGCGGGAGTACCTGACCCCCCAGACGGTCACCGGTCGCCGGTGGATGCCTTCGCCAGGTGGGCCGCCAGCGAACCGGTACCGCTCGACCGGGCGGCGTTGGCCATCGCCTCCCACTGCCGGGCGGACCCGGTCGACGAAGCTGCCGCGCTGGCCGAGCTGGACCGCCTCGGCGCAGCGGTGCGTGAGCCCACGCCGGACGCCGTCGTCGATCTGCTCTTCGGCCAAGAGGGCTTCGGCCCCAACCGGGGCCGCTTCGCCGATCCGGCGAACAGCTACTTGGATCTGGTCGTCTCGCGGCGGCTCGGCATTCCGATCACGCTGGCGGTGGTCACCATCGAGGTGGCTCGCCGCGCCGGTGTCGTGCTGCACGGGGTCGGCATGCCGGGCCATTTCCTGGCCGGCACACCCGACCCAGAGGTGTTCATCGATGCCTTCGACGGCTGCGTCATCGACCGGGCGGGTGCTGCAGCGATTTTTGCCCGCTTCGAGTCACGGCAGGCGTTCGATGATTCGTTCCTGCGGCCGACACCGCCCGAGGCGATTCTGCTGCGCATGCTGAACAATCTGCGCACGCTGCACCTGCGCCAGCCCGATGCGCCCTCGATGCTGGCCGTGCTGGAACTGCTGACCCGGTTGCCCGGGTGCCCGATCGACGAATACATGCGACTGGGCCAAGCGCTCGCGACGCTGGGACGGCCAGACGAGGGTGCGCGAGCGCTGGAAGGCGCCGCAGGCCGGTTCGGCGGCAGCGACGCCGACCAGCTTCGGCGAGCAGCCACACGCCTGTGGGCCCAGCTCAACTGACCACCATCAGAGGTGCCGCCCCATGCGCACGGTTGCCCCTCGGTTTGGGTAAATAGAGGTTGAGTCGAAACAAGCGTTCTGAGGAGGTGACAGTGCCGCAGGAACTGCGCACAGCAGATGCCGCGTGCGCCGCCGCCGACGTTGCCGCGGACCTCCGCGAGCGCGTTTCCGGAGTGGGGGACGTCAAACTGCACAAGCTGCAGGCGCCACTGCCGGCTATGGCAACGCCGATCTTGGGCGAACCCCACAGGGTCATGAGTGACGTTCTGAGGCGTTCGCGGGATCGGATTACCGGCAGCGGAGAGGTTGGTCGAGCGCAGTTCGCAGTGCTGTGACCTCGCGGCCATGACGATCGAGGGTTGCCTCGGGGAGGTTGTGGCTGCGGAAGAAATTCGCTGCGTGTGCGGCAATCCGGAGCGCTGCTGTCGCGTGCGCTCGCAGGGATTCCTCGTTGAAGTGCTCCTCCGGCAGGTCGGCGGAGCAGGCGGCAGCCGAGCGCCAGACATGCAGTGCGTCGAGGTCAATGCCGGTGTCCTGAGCGGCGGCCCGATTCGGCGAGCTCGACCGCATAGCCGGCGATGCGTGCCTCGACGGAGCAGGGCACTTTGGTGGTGCGCACCGTCCATTCAGCCGCGCGCACGAGTGCGTCGTCGAGGCGTGTCACTGCAAGTGCGGGGGAACCGGGATCTCGCGCAGGTAGCCGTCGGCGTCGAGGTGGCGGTCACCGCCCGAGGCCCGTTCATCGATGGCAGCACGGACTCTCGTGGGTGTGACTGCCGGATTCTCACGTCGAAGCCGGGCCTCGATCATTCGTTCGGCAGCCTCGAACAGGTCGAAAATGGTGAGGCCGTGGTCTGGCTTGCCTCCCACATGTCCAAGTTGCCTGTGGCGAGCGAGAACGATTCGGCCATATCAGTCCAGTGGGTGAATAATATTGCAGTTGAGCGCATATTTCGGCTGAGCGCCTGGTAGCGTAAGTGCCGATCTCGCAGACAGGCACGCCGCTATGGACACAGAGAACGCTCCGAATGCGATCAGCGGTTCGGCATCGGCTTCGCCGTTGCTCGCGGCAACTGTCGCTGCGGCGCCGGTGCGCGTCGGCATCGTGGGCGCGTCCGGCTACACCGGCGCGGAGCTGCTGCGACTGGCGGCAGCGCACCCGTCGTTCGACGTGGTCGCCGTCACCGGCGACACGCAGGCGGGTGCTGCGGTCCGCGACCTGTATCCCAGCCTGGCGGCCGACTACGGCGATCTTCGCTACTGCGCATACGACCCTGAGATCTTCGTCGGGCTCGACGTGGTCTTCCTGGGCCTGCCGCACATGGCCAGCGCGCCTGTCGTTGCCGACCTGTACAAGCGCGTCGGCTGCGTGGTCGACCTGGGCTCGGACTTCCGGCTGACCGACCCGGAGCTATACCCGCAGTGGTACGGCGCAGCCCATCCGATGCCGGAACTGCTGGGCGAATTGCCCTACGGGCTACCCGAGCTCGGCCGTGAGGCGCTGCGCGGCGCCGCGGGTGTCGCCGTGCCCGGGTGCTACCCAACGGCTGCTGCCCTGGCCCTGGCGCCGTTCGCCCGCGGCGGCCACATCTCGACGAGCGGGGTCGTGATCGATGCCGCATCGGGGGTCAGCGGCGCGGGTCGGGCGCCCAAGCCCAACACGACGTTCTCCAGCGTCGACGAAGATTTCGTGGCCTACGGCTTGCTCAGCCACCGTCACACGCCGGAGATCGAGCAGGCAACCGGATGCCAGGTGCTGTTCACGCCGCACTTGGCGCCGATGGTGCGCGGCATTCTGGCGACCTGCTACGCCCGACCGCTGTCGGATTCGATTGGAGGCCTGTCCACCGATGACGCGCTCGGCGTGCTGGCAGATTTCTATGCGGACGAGCCGTTCGTGGTGGTGCATCGTGACGCCCCCCATACCAAGGCAACGCTCGGCGCCAACACGTGCCATCTGAGCGCGAGAGTGGATCCCCGCACTGGCTGGCTGGTCGTGCTCAGCGCAATCGACAACTTGGTCAAGGGCGCTTCGGGCGGGGCGGTGCAGTGCGCCAACATCGCACTCGGCTTGCCGGAGACGGCGGGCTTGCCGACGACCGGTCTGATGCCATGACAGGCGACGAAGAAACGCGAGGCCGCGCAGATGATGCATCGTCGGGTCGGACGCATGCCGCAGGCCGCGATCATCCCGGACTCGTGCGGGATGATCGCGGCGAACATGCCGCGCAGGTCGAGCGTGCCGAGCTGCTCGTGGAGATGCTGCCGTACATCAGCCGATGGCGGGGCAAGGTGGTGGTTGTCAAGTTCGGCGGCAATGCGATGGTCGACACTGCGCTCACCGACGGCTTCGCCGCCGACATGGTGCTGCTGCGCCAGATCGGCCTGGCGCCGGTCGTCGTCCACGGCGGCGGCCCGCAGATCGGCGATCTCATGGCTCGCCTCGGCAAGACCTCGGAGTTCCGCGACGGGCTGAGGGTCACCGACGCGGAAACGCTGGACATCGCACGCATGGTGCTGGTCGGCAAGGTCAACCGCGACATCGTCGGCGCCATCAACGTGCACGGGCCGCTGGCCGTGGGCATCTCCGGCGAGGACGGCCGGGTCATTACCGCGACCGCCCGGAACCCTGATCTGGGATTCGTGGGCGAGGTCACCGATGTGAACACCGACCTGCTGGAGCGCCTGCTCGCCGAGGGGTTGATCCCGGTGATCTCCACGATCGGCGCCGATGCCAAGGGGCAGGCATACAACATCAACGCGGACACGGTGGCCGGCGCGGTGGCCGCGGCTCTCGAAGCCGAGAAGGTCGTGTACCTCACCGACGTGGCGGGACTGCTCGACGATGTCGACGACCCGGAATCGCTCGTGCCGCGGACGACGGCCGACTCGCTCGATGCCCGGCTGGCGAGCGGCACGATCGCAGGCGGGATGATTCCCAAGATCGAGGCGTGCATCAGCGCGGTGCGCAACGGCGTCAACAGCGCACACCTGCTCGACGGCCGCGTTCCGCACGTCGTGCTCGTCGAACTGTTCACCGATGCCGGCGTCGGCACCATGATCACCCGTGATCGGCCGACAACGCTGCAAGCCGGCCCCTAGCCCAGAGACCGTGTAACCCAGATACCCGTCAACCCGAACCGCTGAGTACCCGAAATATCGAGAGCGAGCCACGATCTCATGACACAGACGACCACGGCGACAAGTGCAACGAACGGGCTGTCGCCCCACGCCGCCGCCATGGGCGCCGCAGAGCTGGAGCATTGCCCGCTCATGCCCACCTACGGGCCGCCGCCGGTCCAGTTCGTACGCGGCAGCGGCTGCGAGCTCTACGACCGCGACGGCAAGCGCTACCTGGATTTCCTGGCGGGACTGGCGGTGACGTCGCTCGGCCACTCCCACCCGGCAGTCGCCGACGCGGTCGGTGAGCAGGCGCGCACGCTGCTGCACGTGTCGAATCTGTTCGGCACCGAACCGCAGGTCGAGGTCGCCCAGACCATCGACCGGCTGCAGGGCGGCGGCGGGCAGGTCTTCTTCTGCAACAGCGGCGCCGAGTCGCTCGAGGGGGCGATCAAGCTGGCGCGCAAGCACGGCGGCCGCGGCTGCTACGTCGTGGTCAGCGCGCTGCGTTCGTTCCACGGGCGCACGCTGGCGACGCTCCACGCCACGGGACAGCCCGAGAAGCACGAGACCTTCCAGCCGCTGCCGGACGGATTCCGGCATGTGCCCTACAACGACGCAGATGCACTGGAGGCGGCGCTGGATCCCAGCTGCTGCGCCGTGCTGCTCGAGGTTGTCCAGGGCGAGGGCGGCGTGAACGTCGCCGACAGCGCCTACTTGCATCGCGTCCGTGAGATCTGCGACGAGCGCGGCATGGTGTTCATCGTCGACGAGGTGCAGACTGGCTTGGCGCGCACCGGCGAGTGGTTTGGGTGGCATCACCACTTCGATCCGGCCGGGGGACCGACCGGCGCGGCTCGACCCGACATCGTGACCATGGCCAAGGCACTGGGCAACGGTGTGCCGATCGGTGCAGTCTGGGCGCGCCGCGAGGTCGCCGCCGCGTTCCAGCCGGGCGATCACGCGACCACTTTCGGCGGGCAGCCGCTGGCCGCGAGCGCGGCGCGTGCCGTGCTGCGCACCATGGAGGCCATCGATGCGCCAGCGGTGGCTGCTGCCCGTGGCGAAGAACTGGCCGGCAAGCTCATGGGCGTTCCCGGCGTCGTCGACACCCGCGGCCTCGGCCTGCTCATCGCGGCCGAGATCGATACCGATGCCGCCGGTCGCAGCGGTCCGGAGATCGCTGCAGCGTGCCTGGAAGCTGGCCTCGTGATCAATGGGATCACGCCGACGGCCGTGCGTTTCGCGCCGCCGCTCGTGGTGTCCAGCGAGCAGATCGACGAGGGCCTCGCAATCTTCGCGAGCGTGCTCGCCGGCAACGGGAAGCTGGGCTGATGCGCCATTTCCTGGAAGTCGATGATCTGTCGGCCGACGAGCTGCGGTGGGTGCTCGACATGTCGTCGCGCGCCCCGGAATCTGCGCCGCCAGTCCTGCGGGGCAGCGGCGTTGCATTGGTGTTCGAGAAGCCCTCGAACCGCACGCGCAACTCGATGGAGATGGCGGTCCGCCAGCTCGGCGGGCATCCCGTCTACATCCGTCCCGAAGAAGTGGGCATGGACGTTCGCGAGACTGCCGAAGACATCGCGCGGACGCTTGCCTGCTTCCACGACATCATCGCTGTGCGCGTCTTTCGGCACAGCCACCTCGAGCGCATGGCGGCATGCGCGGCGGCGCCGGTCGTCAATCTGCTTTCCGACGAAGCGCACCCGTGCCAGGCCTTGGCAGACCTGCTCACCGTTTCGCAGTGCATCGGTCTGGACCGCACCGAGCGCGTCGCATTCGTCGGCGACGCCAACAACGTGTGGCGATCACTGGCCATCGGCTGCGCCATGGCAGGCATCCCGAGCACGCTCGCGGTGCCAGACGGCTACGGGCCGTCAGGGGCGACGCTGGACCGCATAGCGGCACTGGGCGGCGAGTGCACCGTCACGGACGACCCTGCAGCGGCGGCGACGGGCGCCGACGTCGTCTACACCGATGTATGGACCTCGATGGGCCAAGAAGACGAGCAGGCCGAGCGCCTGGCAGCATTCGCTCCGTACCAAGTCACGCCGGAGCTGATGTCGCTCGCTGCCGACGGTGCCATCTTCTTGCATGACTTGCCGGCGCATCGGGGCGAAGAAGTGGCGGCAGAAGTCATCGACGGTCCGGCCAGCCGCATCTGGCAGCAGGCCGAGAACCGGATGCACGCGGCACGCGGACTGCTCGCCTTTCTCGGAGAATCAGCGGGACCCGGAGCGGGGCCATGACCACCAAGGCACAGCGCCAGCACCTCATCCGCGAGATGCTCGCCAGCCACGAGATCGGCAGCCAGGCTCAGCTCGTGGCCTTGCTGGGGGAGCACGCCATCGAGGTCACCCAGGCCACGGTGAGCCGCGATCTCGACGAATTGGGTGTCGCCAAGATGCGCACCGCAGGCCGCACGGTGTACGCAGTGCCAGAAGTCGGCGTACCCGAGACGATGCCCACCAACACGCTGCGACGCGTGTTCGGCGACTGGGTCCTCGAGGTGCAGTCCTCGCAGAACATCGTGGTGCTGCGCACGCCTCCCGGCTCAGCCCACGTGGTTGCGGCGGCCATCGATCGCAGCAGCCTCGATGGCGTGATCGGAACCGTGGCCGGCGACGACACGCTGCTCGTCGTGGCAGCCGCCGAACCGGGCGGGAATGCAGTCGCCGGACTGTGCCGCGAACTGGCCGATCTGTGAGCGCGTGAACGGCTGAGACCATGCCCGCTGAAGAGACAGCCCAACAAGCCCAAGCCGAACAGCCCGCTGCGGCGGACGCCGCCGACGGTGGAGCTTCCTGGGGCGGCGCGACCACGCTGTGGCACGGCCGGTTCGCCGACGGGCCTGCCGGTGCACTCTCGGCGCTGAGCGATTCGCTGCCATTCGATCGTCGAATGTTCGCCGAGGACATCGCCGCATCGCGCGCCCATGTGACCATGCTGTGCGAGGTCGGGCTGCTGAGCGTTTCCGAGCGCGACGACATCAGTGAGGCGCTCGCACAGGCGGAATCAGAGATCTCGGAGGGCCGCATGAAGTGGGCCCCCACCGACGAGGACATCCACACTGCCGTCGAGCGCCGCGCCACCGAGCTGTGCGCCGCGGCAGCCAAGATGCACACGGGCCGCAGCCGAAACGATCAGGTCGTCACCGACCTTCGCCTGTGGACACGTGCGGCAATCGACGAGGTGGCGGCGTCGATGCGCGGCCTCGCACGCACTCTGGCCGAACGCGCTCGCCACGCTCATGAGGCCGGCCTGCGCCTGCCGGGTTACACGCATCTCCAGCAAGCGCAGCCGGTCGGCCTCGCGCATCATCTGGCCGCCCATGCATGGGCGCTGCTGCGTGACTTGGGACGCCTCGAAGAAGCGAGGCGCCGCACTGATGTGTCCCCGCTGGGCGCCGGGGCATTGGCGGGATCGTCGCTGCCGCTCGACCCGCACCGCACCGCTGCAGAGCTCGGCTTCGCCGCCGTGTTCGAGAACTCGCTCGACGCCGTCAGCGACCGGGACTTTGTTGCCGACACGCTGTACGCGCTGGCGATGGCCGGGATGCACCTGTCGCGCCTCGGCGAGGAGATTGTCCTGTGGTCGAGCGCGGAGTTCGGATTCGTGGAGCTGGACGACGCCTTCGCCACCGGCTCGTCGATGATGCCGCAGAAGAAGAACCCGGACGCTGCGGAACTGGCCCGGGCCAAGGCGGGACGGCTGATCGGACATCTGGCGGGGTTCCTGACGACGCTCAAGGGCCTGCCGCTTGCCTACAACAAGGATCTTCAGGAAGACAAGGAGCCGCTCTTCGACGCTGTCGATACGGTCCGCCTCACTGTGATGGCACTTGACGGCCTGCTGCGCACGGTCAGCTTCAACGCCGATGCGATGGCGCGTGGCGCGGACGATCCCTTCGCTGCCGCTACCGATGTGGCCGAATGGCTCGTCGCAGCGGGGATGCCCTTCCGTGATGCGCATGCGCTCGTGGCGGGGCTTGTGCGCGAGGCGCTCGAGAGTCCGGATCCGGGTACCGGCGCCGATCGCTTGGTCGAGCTGGTGTCCGAGCACCCGGACCTGGGACCGTCTGCGGCGCGACGGCTTGCGCCGGGGGGCGCGTACCGCGCTCGCACCACGCCGGGCGCCGGCGGCCCCGACGCGGTCGCGCCGCAGCTCGACCGTCTCGACGCCGCACTCGCTGAGGCAAGCGGTTGACCGCCCAGCAGCTCACGGACCGCCGCTGGGCGGCTCGCGTGCTGCAACCGGAGTTCTACGAGCGTCCCGCAACCGAGGTGGCCCCGGAGCTCGTCGGCAAGCTGTTGGTGCTCGACGACGGCCCAGTGCGAGCCGGCCGCATCGTCGAGGTCGAGGCCTACTGCGGAGAGGGCGATCCTGCTGCTCACTCACGCAGCGGCCCGACGGCTCGCAACGCCACGATGTTCGGCCCGGCGGGGCATCTGTACGTGTATCTCATCTACGGACTGCACTGGTGCGCCAACGCGGTGTGCGCGCCGGCGGGCACCGGAGATGCGGTGCTGCTGCGCGCGCTGGAACCCGTCGGGGGGTCCGAGGTCATGACGGCCCGCCGAGGCGCCGGCGGCCGATCCGTTGAGTTCTCCGAACTCTGTTCGGGTCCCGCCAAGCTGACCCAGGCGTTCGGCATCGACGGTTCCCATGACGGCGCCGACCTCACGACGGCCGGCGGTCTGAGCATCTGCGACGACGGTTGGTCTCCGGCGAACCTGGCGCAGTCATCGCGCATCGGGATCAGCCGCGGCACCGACCTGCTGTGGCGCTGGTACGTAGCCGGGAACGCCCATGTGAGCGCGCCGTGAGAGAGGTTCGCAACGTGCCTGGGGGACGCAGCGCAAGCCCGCCGACGCCGTGCTGGCTGGGTGCCGCAGCGGCGGCGCAGCAATCCGTCGACGCCGATGAGCCGAGCGGCCTCGCTGAGGCCATCGAGACGGTCAAGTGCTTCATGCCGCGAGATCGCATGCAGGCTCAGTACCGGCGCAGGCTGCTCGCCTTCGCGGCCCGCCACCCTGACGCCCTGCACCGCTCCTGCGAAGCCGGTCATCTGACGGCCTCCGCGTGGGTGGTGAATCACGACGCAACCCGCGCCCTGGTGCTCTTGCACGCCAAGATCGGCCGCTGGCTGCAGCCAGGAGGCCATGCGGACGGCGAATCCTCGCTCTGGGGTGTCGCGCTGCGCGAGGCCACCGAGGAGACCGGCATCGACGGCTTGGAAGTCTGGGCTGAGCCCGTCGACGTCGATGTGCACCTCTTCGTCAACCGCCGCCACCCGGAGCCTTCTCACCTGCACTTCGATGTGCGCTATGTCGTCCGGTGCCCGCCCGATGCCTCCTCGCATCCCAATCACGAGTCCGATGCGCTGCGGTGGGTGACCTCCGATCAGCTCACCGATGCCGACTTGGGCCTCGATGCCAGCACGCGGCGGCTGGCCCGGTACGGGTTCCGGGTCGCCCGCGCCGTGATCGGGTCCCGTCAGCCTGCGAAGCGCTGAGGAAACGGCCAGAGGGACTCCGCGGGCACGGGGCGCGCGTACGGTGAGTCCGTGCGCGCAGCGGTGCGACTGGTCGAAGACGTCGTCTTGGGCTTGTGCGGCTTGGCAGCGGGCTGGATTGTCGTGTCCTACGTTCCGGGCGCGGTGCTGCCCGCCATGGCAGCGACGGTCGTGCTGGCCGTCGGCGGCCGCCTGCTGTTCAGCGGCACGATCTGGACCGTCGGCATCGGCCTCGTCGTCGCCGGCGCCGCGGGCGCGGGCGTGTATGTCGCAGACTTGGTGGGTTCCTTGGGAACCTGATGCGGTGCCGGCAGCGGCCGCTCAACAATGAGGCGCACCACTAGCGTGACCCGGTGGACTCGGGCGTCGTGCTGATCGTCGCAGCCGCGCTGTCGGCGCTGATCATGGTCGGCGGGATCGTCGACATCGCTCGGCTGGACCGAGAGCGGTTCGAGGCGGCCGGCACGCGCCGCTGGCGTTGGGTTCTGCTGATCATCTCGTTCGGGCCGCTCGCTGTGCTTCTCTATGCGGGCGCGATGCGGCCTCAGGTCACCCATCCCGAGCGCTACGCCGACCAGAGCTTCGACTCTCCTGCCGGTGACCCCGCCGACGGCCTCCTCAGCGATGCCGGCAGTGCCGCTATCGGCGAGCAGGCAAGATGAGCGACGCCGCACACCTCGCTATCGAGGCCACCGGGCTTGCCAAGCGGTACGGGGACAACGAAGCGGTGGCGGGTGTGGACCTGTCGGTCTCGGCGGGCGAGGTGCTGGCGTTCCTCGGACCGAACGGAGCCGGAAAGACCACCACGGTCGAAATCCTCGAGGGCCTGCGCAGCCGGACTGCTGGCCATGTGCGCGTGCTGGGCATCGATCCCGCCGAGGCGACTGGTGCGTGGCGCGAGCGCCTCGGAGTGGTCCTGCAGGGCGCCAAGCACGAAGGCGACTTCACCGCATCCGAAATCGTGACGATGTGGTCGGCGTACTACCGCTCACCACGCCGGGTGGCTGACGTGCTCGAGCTTGTGGGGCTTCGCGATGCTGCCCGTACCAGGACGCGGCGCCTCTCGGGCGGACAGCAGCAGCGGCTCGCAGTGGCTCTGGCCCTCGTCGGCGATCCCGAGTTGATCTTCCTGGACGAGCCGACGACCGGTTTCGACCCGGCTGCACGCCGGGAGGCCTGGGAGACGATTGCAGGGCTGCGTTCGCTGGGGGTCACGGTCATGCTGACCACCCACTACATGGACGAGGCCGACCAACTCGCCGATCGCATCGTGGTGATCTCGCGCGGGCGCATCGTGGCCGACGGCACGGCGGCGGAGTTGGCGAGACACGCCGCGATGCCCACGCGGGTCAGCTGGGATGCCGCAGAACTCAGCCGCGACCAACTGCCCGAGCGGCTGCGAGAACTGCTGGCAGCACCTGCTGCGTCAGGGCCGGCAGATCCGTCAGAGGTCTCGGCGGGTGTCGAGGCGCGGCCCACCATCGCCACCGGGGATGTCGACGGCGTCGTGCGAGAGCTGCTCGCAGCGGCCCGCAGCGTCGGGACACGAGTGGACTCGCTGGCGGTGCGGCCGCCGACACTCGAGGACACCTACCTGGCGCTGACCGGAGACGGATTCGCCGGAGATCAGTCGTGAGGAGTCTGGGTCAGCTCGCCAGCGAGGCGAAATTCAATCTTCTGGGTTTCCGGCGCAGCCCTGCCGCCACCTTCTTCACCGTGGTGCTGCCGCTCATCTTCCTGATGATCTTCACTTCGATCTTCGGCAATGACATCATCAGCTCGACCGGGGCGCGTGTCGCAACCCTGTACGTCCCGGGAATCCTGGCGCTCGCGCTGATCTCGGCGAATTTCATGAACGCGGCCATCGTCACGGTCATCAGGCGCGAGACCGGTGTGCTCAAGGCCATGCGGGCCACGCCGCTGCCCCCATGGATCTATGTCGGCGGGCAGGTCGCTGCATCGCTGGCGCTGACTGCACTCATGACCGTGCTCGTGATCGGCATCGGCTGGGTGGGCTACGGCGTCAGAGTCCAGCCTGCCGCGCTGCCGAGCCTGCTCATCTCGCTGCTGGCAGGCGCTGCGGCGTTCTCGGCCTTGGGCCTGGCGGTCACGTGCGTCTGCCCCAGCGAGCAGGCCGCACCTGCGATCACCAACATGTGCGTGCTGCCGCTCTATTTCGTCTCCGATGTCTTCATCCCCTCGGAGGGGGCGCCGCGCTGGATGGTCGTGATCGGCGACATCTTCCCCATCAAGCACTTGGCTCACGCGCTGGGACACACATTCGACCCCTTCAGTGAAGGCATACCCATGCCGGTGTCGCGCTGGCTGATCATCGCCGCATGGGGAGTGTTCGGTGTGCTCGTGACGCTTCGTTGGTTCCGCTGGACTCCGCGGGGCTGAGTCACAGCGCACAACCGGGCTGCATGCCGACGCGACCGGTCGGGCAGACTTGCCGTGTGGATGTCCTGACAGACCTTGACGCCCGCGGGCTGATCCATCAGACCACCGACCGGCGCGCCCTCGCGCAGCGTCTGGACAACGGCCCGATCACTGTCTACTGCGGGTTCGATCCCACGGCCGCCAGCTTGCATGTGGGCAATCTCATGGGCCTGCTGACACTGCGACGGCTGCAGATCGGCGGGCACCGCCCGATCGCTCTCGCCGGCGGTGCGACCGGCATGATCGGCGACCCCAGCGGGCGATCGGCCGAGCGCAATCTGCTGGACGACGACGCCCTTGCCCGCAATCTCGAAGGCATCGTGCCCCAGTTGCGGCAATTCCTGGATTTTGACGACGGACCGCACGCAGCGCGGCTGCTGGACAACCGTGCATGGACTGTCGGCGTCGGCGTGCTCGACTTCTTGCGCGAGGTCGGCAAGCACGTCACCGTGCAGCAGATGCTGGGCAAGGAATCGGTTCGCAACCGACTCGACGACGGCGACGGCCTGTCCTACACCGAGTTCAGCTACATGCTGCTGCAGGCGTACGACTACTTGTGGCTGGCCGAGAACGTCGAATGCGAACTGCAGGTGGGCGGCTCAGACCAGTGGGGCAACATCGTGCTCGGCATCGACCTGATCCGGCGACGCCTCGGGCGTGCCGCCCATGCGCTGACGTGGCCGCTGCTCGCGCGCAGCGACGGCACCAAGTACGGCAAGACTGCCGGCGGCGAAACGCTCTGGCTCAGCGCCGACGACATGAGCCCGTACCGCTTCTACCAGGCGTGGATCGGCGTGGACGATGCCGATGTGGGCCGGCTGCTGGCGCAGCTCACCTTCCTTGACCTCGACGAGGCGTCGGAGATCGCGGCGGCGCACAAGGCCGATCCAGGCCGGCGCGAGGGTCAGCGACGGCTGGCGGCCGAGATCACCCGGATCGTGCACGGCGACGAAGCGGCCACTGCTGCAGCGGGTGCCAGCGAGGTGCTCTTCGGCGGCGCGGTGCCCGTGCGGCAGGCCTCTGCCGCCGCGCTCGCATTCGTCGCCGCGGAAGTTCCCTCCGGTCAGCTGCGGGCGCTCGGAACGTCGGTCGTCGACGTGCTGGTCGACGCCGATCTGGCCCGGAGCCGCAGCGAGGCGCGCCGTGCGCTGGCCGAGGGCAGCGTGTACATCAACGGCGAGCGGACGAGTGATCCAGAGCGTGTCGTGGACGCAGGCGACATGCTGCATGGCAGGTACGTGCTGCTGCGACGGGGCAAAAAGCGCTGGCATGCTGCGACCGCTCCTTGACGATCCTGCGAACGTGCCCGCGGCAGGCCAAGAAGTGCCCGAGAATGGTTGCGGGCCGCGTCTGCCCCCTGTAGTGTCATACATCCCCCTCACGAGCGGCATTGCCGCTCTGAGGGTTCCGACACCTCCGGCGGCGTCATTCGCAGCCCTCCTTCGAGGAGAGCGGCAAGCGCCGATCGAGTGTCAGCTGTCGGCGGCCTCGCCTGTGCAGCGCTCCTTGACAACAGAACAGAGGACGAAAACGCCAGTGCGGGCGATCGGCTGCTGGTTTCCAGCCGCCGGTCGAACCACACAGCCGGTTCTCGGTCTACCCATGATCGGGAACCAACTTGTTCGTGCCGTTCCATCA
>JAJDVQ010000102.1:75000-77239 GCA_022826045.1 Acidimicrobiia bacterium
AAGTACCCCGGGAGGGGAGTGAAATAGTACCTGCAACCATTGGTTTACAAGCAGTTGAAGCGCTACCGGACACTCGTGTCCGTGCGCAACAGCGTGCCTTTTGAAGAATGAGCCAGCGAGTTATGGTGTGTGGCAAGGTTAACCAGCGATGGGGAGCCGGAGCGAAAGCGAGTCTGAATAGGGCGCATAGTCGCATGCTGTAGACCCGAAGCCGTGTGATCTATCCATGGGCAGGGTGAAGCGGAGGTAAGACTCCGTGGAGGCCCGAACCGACCTAGGTTGAAAACTGGGCGGATGACCTGTGGATAGGGGTGAAAGGCCAATCAAACACGGTGATATCTGGTTCTCCCCGAAATGCATTTTGGTGCAGCGTCGCACGTTCAGCCATGGAGGTAGAGCACTGATTGGGCTAGGGGGCCCACAAGCTTACCGACCCCAGTCAAACTCCGAATGCCATGGCTCCAGAGTGCGGCAGTGAGTCCACGGGGGATGAGCTTCGTTGGACGAGAGGGAAACAGCCCAGAGCGCCGGCTAAGGCCCCTAAGTGTGTATTAAGTGGCAAACGATGTGGGATTGCCCAGACAGCCAGGAGGTTGGCTTAGAAGCAGCCACCCTTGAAAGAGTGCGTAATAGCTCACTGGTCGAGTGGTCCTGCGCGGATAATGTAACGGGGCTAAATACACCGCCGAAGCCGCGTCTTTGAGTTCGCTTTCGAGTGAACTTGAGGGGTAGGGGAGCGTCGTGCCTGCTGCGAAGCCGGAGCGTGAGCGCCGGTGGAGCGGGTCCGAGTGAGAATGCTGGCATGAGTAGCGAGAGAGGGGTGCGAATCCCCTCCGCCGTAAGCCCAAGGGTTCCTGGGGAAGGCTGGTCCTCCCAGGGTTAGTCGGGAGCTAAGGCGAGGCCGAGAGGCGTAGTCGATGCACAACCGGTTGATATTCCGGTACCACCGCGTGCGCGCCCAGTCCAAAATGCGGTTGCTAAGGGGCTGTCTTCCTTACGGGGAATGACGAACCGACCCACCGCACCGCGGACAGCAATGAGGGGACGCAGGAGGATAGGTGAGCCCAGGCGATGGTAGACCTGGGGTAAGCGAGTAGGACGGGGACTAGGTAAGTCCGGGCCCCATGAAGTCTGAGACGCGATGCCGAGCCGCTACAGGCGAAGTCATTGATTCCATGCTGCCAAGAAAAGCCTCTAGCGAGTTCACGTGGTGCCCGTACCTAAACCAACACAGGTAGGCAGGTAGAGCATACTCAGGCGAACGGGAGAACTGTGGTTAAGGAACTCGGCAAATTGCATCCGTAACTTCGGGAGAAGGATGACCCTGCGATGGTGACAGCACTAGCTGCTTGAGCCGGAAAGGGTGGCACAAAATGGGGGAAAGCGACTGTTTACTAAAAACACAGCAGCGTGCGAAGTCGTAAGACCATGTATACGCTGTGACGCCTGCCCGGTGCCGGAAGGTTACGGGGAACGGTTAGCTCTTCGGAGCGAAGCTGTGAACCTAAGCCCCGGTAAACGGCGGCCGTAACTATAACGGTCCTAAGGTAGCGAAATTCCTTGTCGGGTAAGTTCCGACCTGCACGAATGGCGTAACGACTTTCCCACTGTCTCAACCACAGACCCGGCGAAATTGAAGTACGAGTAAAGATGCTCGTTGGCTACAGAAGGACGGAAAGACCCCGTGGACCTTTACTATAACTTGGTATTGGGTTGTGGCACGTGTTGTGTAGGATAGGTCGGAGACTAGGAAGCGTGTGCGCCAGCATGCGTGGAGTCACCCTTGAAATACGACCCTGCTCATGTCGGAACTCTAACCTAGGACCCTGATCGGGTTCGGGAACAGTGCCAGGCGGGTAGTTTGACTGGGGCGGTCGCCTCCCAAATGGTAACGGAGGCGCCCAAAGGTTCCCTCAGACTGGTTGGCAATCAGTCGTCGAGTGCAATGGCACAAGGGAGCTTGACTGTGAGACATACAGGTCGAGCAGGTGCGAAAGCAGGGCATAGTGATCCAGCGATTGCGTGTGGAAGCGTCGTTGCTCAACGGATAAAAGGTACCCCGGGGATAACAGGCTCATCTTCCCCAAGAGTCCATATCGACGGGAAGGTTTGGCACCTCGATGTCGGCTCATCGCATCCTGGGGCTGAAGCAGGTCCCAAGGGTTGGGCTGTTCGCCCATTAAAGCGGTACGCGAGCTGGGTTTAGAACGTCGTGAGACAGTTCGGTCCCTATCCTCTG
>JAJDVQ010000061.1 GCA_022826045.1 Acidimicrobiia bacterium
ACTTAGAGCGTTAGCGGATTGATAAAACGACTGTATGCAATCGCATCGTCTGTCGTGTCGATGCTGCAGGTCAGAGACCCATCCAGAGGCGATTCCACGGCTCGAAATCGTTCAGAGCCGATCTATCCGCGCGGCCTCTTACAGCGCTGCCGAACTGAGCGCCGAGAGCGGGCTCAGCCTGACCGAGGTTGCCGAGCTGACCGAGTACGGCCTGCTGGTGCCGCTCACCGATGTCGATACGCCCCCGGTCGGCAGCGACCCCCAGGCACCGCTCGCACTCGAACCTCCCGAGCCCCGCTACAGCAGCGGTGCGCTGCTCATCGCTCGCATCTCGCGCGAATTCGCCACCTACGGCCTGCAGGCCCGCCATCTGCGGGTCGTCCGCAATGCCGCAGCGCGCGACGCAGCCATGTTCGAGCAAGGGATCCAACCGGTCATTCACGCTGCCGGACCGACCGCCGCCGACGACGCGCGCCGCTCGTTGGGAAGGCTGGTGGCGCTGTGCGAGCGGCTGCGTGCGCAGGTGATGGGCGAAACGCTCCGCCGCTACTGGGACTGAGAGCGCCGCTGCCGCCGACTCAGGCCTCACAAGGGCCGAAGTAGGGTGCATTCCATGGTCGAGATGGAGCTTCTTGGCGTGCAGGTGGAGATGCCCTCGCAGAGTCCGCTGCTGCTGCTGCGGGAGACGAGCGGCTCGCAACGGGTGCTGCCGGTCGTGATCGACACGCCAGAGGCGCAGGCGATCTACCGCGGCATCGAGCAGATCCGCGTGCCGAGGCCCCTCACCCACGACCTCATGGCAGCCATCTTGGACGTCCTCGGCGCGACGCTCACCAAGGTCACCGTCACCGACCTTCGTGACCGCACGTTCTTCGCCGAGATGGAGGTGACCATCGGGTCGTCCACCCACACCATCTCTGCCCGCCCGAGCGATGCAGTTGCGCTGGCCGTGCGCGCCGACACGCCGATCTTCGCCAGCGAGTCCGTGCTGGACAAGGCAGGGCAGATCATCGAGCTGCCGCCCGACGAGCCGACCGATGTCGACCCCGACGAGCTTCTCGACGAGTTCAAGCAGTTCCTCGACGACGTGCAGCCTGACGACTTCGGGCCGACGGCGGAGGCCAGCGACCCCGAGTGACGCCCGGCGACCGGCCGCCGGGCGTGCCCTCTGACTGGCCCCTTGCGCGGCGGTGACGTCTCCCCGTACGCTCTGTGGCACTGCAGATCACACTCCAGTAGTTCACGGTGTGTGATTCGTGCGGCGACTCGCATCGTGATTCACAACCCGAAGGAGCGTCCGATGGCCAACGAGCAGCTTGCGCCCGCCCTTGGGGTGCCGCAGGCCGGAGAGAGGCTGGAGCCACCGCCGATACCTCCCTCAGAGTCTCCGGCTGGACCGTCGGACGCAGCGGCGTTCTCGGAGGGATTTGCGGGCCCGCAGACAGCCGAGCTCGTCGGGATCACCTACCGCCAGCTCGATCATTGGGCCCGCAAGGGATTGGTCAAGCCGTCCGTCGCGGACGCAGCAGGCAGTGGTTCGCGGCGCCGCTATTCCTACAACGACCTCGTCGAGCTGAAGATCGCGAAGAAGATGCGCGACCAGGGCATCGACCTGCGTTCGATCGCCCGTGCCTTCGAGTACCTGCGCGACCAGCTCGGCGGCGAGGTCGCCTCGGCCAACATCGTCATCAGCGGGACGGACGTGCTGCTGGTGGACGAAGACCAGGTGCTGAGCCTGCTGCGCCAAGGTCAGGCGGCGATGCTCACGGTGGTGCCGGTGGCGGGCGTGCGACGCGAGCTCGATGCGGACGTCGTGAAGCTGTTCCCCGACGAGCCGCTCGCGACCCAGCTCAGCCTCGACTTGGACTGACGGCCGAGCGGGCAGGCGCTGAGCCGGCCTCAGCCTGAGTCGTCGTCAGTCGTCGTCAGCGGGCGCAAACTGCAGCGACGCCGAGTTCATGCAGAACCGGTCGCCAGTCGGACGGGGACCGTCCGGGAACACGTGTCCCAGGTGAGCACCGCAGGCCTTGCACATCACCTCGGTGCGGATCATCCCGTGCGAGCGGTCGACCTCGGTGTCCACCGCTTCGGCCGAGACCGGCTGGGTGAAGCTCGGCCAGCCCGAACCGCTCTCGAACTTGGTCTCCGAGTCGAACAGCTCGGCGCTGCACACGACGCAGTGATACGCGCCGACGTCGTGGTTGTCCCATGTTTCGCCCGTGAACGGGCGCTCAGTCCCGGCCTCTTGAGTGACGTGGTACTGCATCGGCGTCAGCCGCTCGCGCAGCTCGGATTCGGTGAACGTGACAGCGCGCCCTGTCTCGGATTGCCCAGCCATGGGCACCACGGTAGTGATGCGCCGGCCATGCCGGATGTCGCCCAGCACCCGATCGATGGGCGCCCTCAGGCCGTTGCTGGGGTCGCCGCCGTTGCTTCGTCGCTGACGGCTCGCACGATGTCGATCATCTCCGCCAGCGTGTCCAGCCGATCCGCTGCCGCAGGCCCTTCGGGCTGCAGGCGCAATACATCCACACCGGCATCGCGGTACGCCCGCACCTGGTCGGTGACCTGGGCGTGTGTGCCCAGGAAGTTGGTCTCGGTCACGAGCCGGTCGGGCACCGCTGCGGCTGCTGCGGCCCGGTCGCCGTCCAGCCACAGGCGCTGCACGTGGCGGCATTCCTCGTCGAAGCCCCCGCGCCGGTAGGCCTCGTTGTAGAAGTTGGCCGTGGCCGATCCCATGGCGCCCAGCGTGAAGGCGATGCCCGGTCGCCGCGGCTCGATGAGGGCTTCGAGATCGTCGCCGAACTCGACGGCGCCGCCGGCCTGACAGGCGACTGAGCCTGGCGGGCGCCCTGCGGCTGCCGCCCCATCGAGCACCTGGCCCCAAGTGACCTCGGGGTGGCTCGGCACGAAGCAGGTGCCCACCCAGCCGTCGGCGGCCTCGCCGGTGTAGCGCAGCGAGCGCGGGCCGAGCGTCGCCAGCCAGATCTCGATGGAGTCATTGGCGGGCTGCGCCAGCCGCAGCGACTTCCCCTGCCCGTCGGGCAGGGGAAGCACGTGGTGGCGGCCCTCGTAGCTGATCTTCTCGCCGGCGAACGCCTGCCGGCAGATGTCGACCGTCTCGCGCAGCCGGCCCAACGGATCGGCAAAGCGCACGCCGTGCAGGCCCTCGACGACCTGTGGCCCGCTCACGCCGAGCCCCAGGATGAACCGGTCGCCGGTGATGGCCGCCAGCGAGAGCGCGGTCATCGCGGTCATGACGGGTGTCCGAGCGGAGATCTGCAGGATGCCGGTGCCCAGCCTGACCCGTTCGGTCACCGCCGCGAGATACGCCAGCGTCGAGACACCGTCCATGCCCCACGCCTCGGCGGACCAGAAGATGTCCACGCCGAGCCGTTCTGCCTCGCGCAGAAACTCCGCCTGTTCGTGCCAGTCGCGCCGCTTGCCCGACGCCGGCCCTCCGAATCCGATCGCTGTGCGCATCCAGCGCACACTAGAGCCCTGCTCCCCGGCAGTTTGCGGGAGCTCAGGCGGGATGCAGCGTGACGAGGCCGCCGAGCTGGGCGAGGTCCTGCAGCGCCTGGTCGTAGAAGAACCGGGCGGCGCACGCGTCGCGTGCCCATGCCTCCTCCGCCGGGGTGGGCAGATCGCCGACTGCACCGACCCGCAGCGCACCCGTCGCGTTCGAGCTCACGGCGGTGCGGTTGCCGACCAGCAGTTCCTCCAGCGCGTCGCTGCGATCGCCGGGCTCGTCGAACACGAAGAGCCGCACGCCGTCTGTCACGAACGGCGTGACGTAGTAGGTCTGCTCGCCGGTCGGCGTCTGGGTGTCGAGCCGGAGCATGAGCACCCCGTCAAAGGGAGCAAACGGCGCACCGGGCGCTACCGGCGTATCGCCCGCTTCGCCGGTCTCTGCGGCCATGGCGGGCAGCGTACCCATGCGCCGACATTTCACTAGGTTCAGCATGCGACCCGCCCCGGTGGCGGGCCTGCCTGCACAGGGGGAATGAGCCATGACCAGCGAGCAAGCCCAGCCGAGCGAGCAAGCCGGCTACTTGGACACCGAGTACTTCGGATTCGAGCAGGCGCTCGGCGCGAGCGGCGTGCTGACCGTGACCTTCAACCGGCCCGAGTCGATGAACGCCTCGAACCACTCGATGAAGCGGGACCTGATCGAGCTGATCACCCAGGTGCAGATGGACGATGCCGTGCGGGTCGTGGTGTTCACCGGGCAGGGCCGTGCGTTCTGGGCCGGAGACAACCTGGGCGGCTACGAGGCGGAACATCCCTCGGCGATGCCCGAGATCTTCGGAGGCCATCACAACGCCGCCGGCACCTACAACAGCCTGCGGACGATCTCCCAAGCCGTCAATACCGCCGTGCGCCGGCTCGACAAGCTGACGATCGCCGCCGTCAACGGCTTCGCCATCCAGACCGGCTTCAGCTTCGCCCTGGCGTGCGATTTCCGCGTCGCGGCACGCTCGGCCCGCATGGGCTCTGCGACGCTGCGCTTCGGGCTGCTGCCCGACGAGGGTGGTCAGTGGCTGCTGGTGCAGCATCTCGGCGTCGCCCGGGCGACCGATTTCATGATGCGCAAGCGGATCGTGGATGCCGAAACTGCGCACGAGCTGGGGCTCGTGCACGAGGTGGTCGACGACGACGAGCTTCCCTCAGCCGCTGCGGAGCTCGCGGCGGAGCTGGCCGACGGCCCGCAGATATCGATGCGCATGCTCAAGCGGTCGATCCTGCTGGCCGCGGAGATGACCTGGGAGCAATCGCTCGACGAGATTGCCTCCAAGACGGCGATCACCGATCACCTGCCCGACGCCGCCGAGGGCGTCTCGGCCTTCCTGTCCAAGCGGCAGCCCGAGTTCAACGAGTGGCTGAGCGGCTGAGCAGCTGAGGAGCCTCGTCGGCACGCAGGGCGAAAGCCGGGCGATGGCATACTTCCGCCGTGGAGCACGCCGAACAGGTCAGCCACATCAAGACGCTGCTGGCACGGCTCGACTCCGGCACCAACGTGGATGCCGGCGGCGTGCGCTACAACCCAACGTCCTCCTATACCGACCGCGAACTCGCACGGATCGAGCGGCGGGAGTTCTTCGACACCCACCCCCAGATGGTGGGGCTGTCGGGCGACCTGCCCGAAGCCGGCTCGTTCATGACCCAGGACGATCTGGGCACGCCGATGCTGCTGGTGCGGTCGCCCAGCGGCGGGTTCCGGGCCTTCGTGAACGCCTGCCGTCACCGCGGCGTGGTCATCGAGACCGAGCAGCGCGGGAGCAAGCGCCGGTTCGCCTGCCCATTCCACAACTGGACCTACGACGCCGACGGCGCGCTGGTCGGCCTGCCGAAGTCGGATCACTTCGGCGAGCTCGACCGCGACGACCTCGGGCTGGTGGAGCTGCCGGCGGTCGAGCGCTATGGCCTGCTGTGGGTGCACCCGCAGCCCGGCGGCACGCTCGACCCCGATGCGCTGCTGGGCGACGAGCTCACCGCCGACATCGCCGGATGGGACTTCGGCCAGCTGCAGTGGCTGGGCAGTGACACATACGAGGTGGGCTGCAACTGGAAGCTCGCCATGGACACGTTCGGTGAGACCTACCACTTCCCCGTATTGCATTCGGACACGCTGTCGAATGACTTCTACGGCAACGTGCAGTGCTACGACGAGTTCGGGCGCCATCACCGGCTGATCCTGTGCCGCCGCTCCATCGAGGACGCACGCGAGCGACCGCCATCGGAGTGGGACATCACCCGCTATGGACTGCCGGTGTACTGGCTGTTCCCGAATGTGCAGCTGATCCCGTCACGCGAGGTGCTGTTCCTGGTGCGGGCATACCCCCACCCGACCGAGCCCGGCCGTCACACCAGCCAGATCTCCTTCTACCTGCGGCCCGGCATCGCACGCGACGATGCCGAGTTCGACTTCATGGCCGAGGCGTCGCGGGCATTCGGCAACGTCATCCGCGACGAGGACTACGTGATGAGCGCCAGCCAGCAGCGTTCAGCCAACAGCGGGGCGCTCGAACACGTCGTGTTCGGGCGCAACGAGCCGGCGCTGCATCACTTCCACAACACGTACCGGGCCGCGCTGGGCCAAGAGCTGCTGCCGCTGCACCCGACGCCCTGAGCGGGCGTCCCCGCGGGCCGGTGCTGCCGGTCGCGGGGCTCAGCGAGCGATGACCTGTCGCGCCTGGCGGAGGGCTAGGGGCGACGCTCCGGCGGCAGCAGCAGTGTGATGAGGCTGGAGGTGTCCCAGCGCCCGCCGCCGAGTTCCTGTACGCGCTTGTAGAACTGGTCGACGAGCGAAGTCACCGGCAGGGGAGCGCCGTTGCGCTCGGCCTCGGACAGGACGATGCCGAGATCCTTGCGCATCCAGTCCACGGCGAAGCCGAAGTCGAACTCGCCGACGGTCATCGTGGTGCCGCGGTTGGCCATCTGCCACGAGCCGGCGGCGCCTTGAGAGATCGTGTGGAGCACGGCGTCGAGATCCAGGTCGGCACGGCGGCCGAACTCGAGGCCTTCCGACAGCGCCTGCACCAGCCCGGCGATGCAGATCTGGTTCACCATCTTGGTGAGCTGACCCGATCCGGCGCCGCCGATGAGCGTGATGGCCCGCGCGTAAGCATCCATGACAGGCCGGGCTCGCTCGAAGTGGGCGGCCTCGCCCCCGCACATGACGGTCAGCTCGCCGTTTTGTGCCCCGGTCTCGCCTCCGGAGACGGGTGCGTCGACGAAGCCCACGCCACGCTCGGCACACGCCGCGGACAGCTCCCGCGCCAGGTCGGCCGAGGCTGTGGTGTGGTCGACCAGAACGGCGCCCTCGCCCATGGCAGCGAGCGCCCCGCGGTCGCCGTAGACCACTGCTCGCACGTCGTCATCGGCGCCGACGCAGATGAACACGATGTCGGCGCCGTGCGCAGCATCCGCAGGCGTTGCGGCCGCCTGGCCCTGGTGCTCGGCTGACCACCGCTGCGCGGCGCTTGCGGTTCGATTGAAGACGGTCACGCGGTGGCCCGCCGCTGCGAGGTGGCCCGCCATGGGGAAGCCCATGACGCCGAGCCCGATGAATGCGACGTCAGACGGCACGGCCGGTTCCTTGGTTCTCGTTGAGCATTGCTCGTACCTCGTGTTTGCGGACTTTGCCGAGCGCTGTGCGGGGAAGCTGATCGGTCCAGAACACCGCCTTGGGGTGCTTGAAGCGTGCCAGGCGCCCATCGAACAGCGCCAGGAGCTCAGCGGCAAGGGTGTCGATGTTGCCGGTGTCGCCTTGGGCGTCCGCAGGCGCCGCTGCGGGCACGGCCACGATCACGGGCACCTCGCCCCATCGTTCGTCGGGCACGCCCACCACGGTCCCGCCGCGGCATCGCGGCCGCCTTCGCCGATGATCCGCACCTCGCAGATGGTCGAGGGCTTGCCGCACGAGCCCGGATGTTCGGCCGCTTCGTCGCAGCGCAGGTGAGCCGCGATCGGGGCGGTCTCGGTGGAGCCGTAGATCTGGCCCACCGGCACACCCCGGTCGAAGAAGGGCCGGGTGGCAGCAGCCGGCACGGGCGACGATCCGGTCATGACGCCGCGCAGCGAACCGAAGTCGGCGGTGGCGAAGCGCGGGTGGGCCGCAACGGCGGTCAGCGCTGCGGGCACCAGCACAGTCCAGGTCGGCTGCCACTGCTCGACGTCGTCGAGGAACTGCCCGACATCGAACGCGCGCTCGACGAGCACCGCCGCGCCTCCCAGCACCGCCGGCAGGTGACAGAAAGGGTTCGCAATGTTCGCGATGCGACCGTATCAGAACGATCTGATCCGCCGAGTTCATAGCGATATGGCTGACGGTCTGCGCCCGATGGTGCAGCTTGAAACCGGCGGCGGCAAAACCGCTGTAGGCGCGGAGTTCGTGCGCCGGATGCTCGACAAGCACCCGACGGCTGTCATCGGCTGGGTAGCTCACCGCAACGAGCTTCTGGACCAGGCTGCCGCAGCTTTGGAGCGTGTCGGCGTCGAAGCAGGTTCGTGGGCGAAGCTGGCTGCCGAACGGCGACGCTGGGATGACTTCGCCGGTCGGGTTCTGCTGCTGTCGTCGTCGGCACGAAGCTGCCCCCCCAAGCTGACTGCGGGACAGATGAGCCTCTGCGTGGTCGACGAGGCACACCATTCGACTTCGACTACCTACCGCAAGCTGCTGGCGTGCGGCTGGCGGTATCGGCTGGGGCTGACGGCGACGCCGTGGCGGATGTCTGACTACGAAGGCTTCGACGACATCTGGGACACGCTCGTGCAGGGACCCGACTACGGGGAGCTTCGCAGCCTCGGCTGGCTGGCCGATTTCCGGATGGTCGAGCCGACAGTGCGGCTGCCCGCGAATCTGCCTGTCGACGACATGGGCGAGATCGACAGCCGAGCAGCCGGAGCGGCGGTCATAGAGCTTCTGCGCATCGACGTGGTGGTAGCCGAATGGCGGGCCGCTGTAGCGCCACTGGTGGACCTCCGCACGGTCTGGTACCTGCACCGTCACCGCAGCGTCACGCCTCGCAGAAGTCCTGTACGAGGCTGACGAGCACGCTGCGGTGCTGACCGCGAAAACGGCGAAGAGCGACCGGCGCCGGATGGTCGAAGATTTCCGGCACGGCCGGCTGATGCATCTGCTGAATGTGGCGGTGTCCACCGAAGGCTTCGATGTCCCCGATTGCGCTGTGGTGGTGCATCTGCGGCCCACGAAGAGCCTCAGCCTGCATCGGCAGATCAACGGGCGGGCGCTGCGAGCCTCCGAAGGCAAGCCGTATGCGGTGATCGTCGACATGGCCCGCAACACGACGGTTCACGGCGACCTGACTATGCAACTGTGCCTGTCGGGCATCGAGTAGGGATGCTCGCGGGCTGCTGACCGGCAACAGCCGCGACGCCGCGTCGTTGACCACCACCAACCGCGGCCTCGACGGTGAGCGCTCGACAAACACGCGCTTGACACGAGTCAGCCGACGCGCGAGAGTCGCCCCTGCCATTCACAAACCGCGGTCCTCTGCGGGCCGTGCAAGCCGCCTGGGCGGCATATCAGTTGCATGGGTCCCTCCCTGCGGCTTGCGCGGTTTGTGAATGGCACACATTCGCTGATTCCGCACCGGAGGGACCCTCCAT
>JAJDVQ010000057.1 GCA_022826045.1 Acidimicrobiia bacterium
CGTTCTTAGAGCGTTAGCGGATTGATAAAACGACTGTATGCAATCGCATCGTCTGTCGTGTCGATGCTGCAGGTCAGAGACCCATCCAGAGGCGATTCCACGGCTCGAAATCGTTCAGAGCCGATCTATCCGCGCGGCCTCTTATCCAGCCTCAAACGAGAACTCGTCCACCGGCACGGCTACCGCGACCGAGCCACAGCGCGCAGGTCGATCTTCGAATGGTTCGCCCGCTACAACACCGCCAGACGCCACACCAGTCTGGACTTCCGAACACCCGACGAATACGAGGCCCACTACCGTTACGCCGCGGGAACCGCTCCCGCCTGATCCACCTGACCGGTCAACGGGGGGAAGTGCCATTCGATTCAACAGAGGCGACGCGGCACCTCAAGAGGCAGCCGTGGATTCAACGACAAGTCGCCGGGCGAGTTGCGCAACTGTGTTTACAACGCGGCTGCGGCCGTCATTCGCTACGGCGGCAGCCGCTTGCTTCTTGTGCGCATCAATGACGAAGGCCGAGGACCACATAGTGTTCGATCCGACGATCTCGAAGCAAGCGTCGGGTTCTTCCGACCGGTGCTCTGCCGAACTCGCAACCTGGGTGCAAGCAGTATCAAGCACTTGCTTGCACGTATCGGGCCGGAGCAGACCCACCGTCACCGAGATCTGAAAGAATATTGTTACATAGGATGCAAGGAGTCCGAAGATTAAGCTATCGCGAAGGGCATCTGTTAAGGGCGGCCAAGAGAATTCAAGTGCCTGAAAGATGTAGTACAGAGCTGTGCCTTCGTACCACGGGCTGCCTTGCGCCTTATATAGTCCCGAGAGAAAATAGAGTAGCACGAGTTGAGTGATAATCGCTGTTATCGCCACATTATGCAGTAGTGTGATCACTGGGATGCATGGGGTTGAACATGGTTTCGTTCGGCGTTTAAGCCTTGTAGAAATGGCGCTTGAATCAGCCAAAACGAGCCAGAACAGAACTAGAAAGGCGATATTGTCACCGCCATCTAGAATGATAGGGTTGCGATAGTTTAAGGAGGCTACAAACACGAGTTGCAGAAGGCTAATGGATCTCCCGAACGTACCAAAGATAAACAGCAGAGTGACTATAATGCCCATATGGTAAACCAACTCGAAGAACAGGCGGTCACTGCTGAGCTGATATAGACTATAATTAGGGAATCGCGCCGACTGTCGAAATAGTTCATACGAATACGAACCATCTGGGCCCCATAGGTAGTGTCTATCGCGATAGTTTGTGAAGGCGATCATCAGCCACGACACTCCGTAGCCAATGCGAAGTAGTGAAATTCCATACATGCAATAGCGCTGGCACCAGAGCCTCTGTAGGACATCAGCTAGGAAGTTGCGCATCCACGGGCGCACAGTCACAGCGGCAGGATTTGGAGCCACGGAGAGTCCATGATTATTGGATATCTGGCGTGTGATGTCTCGTTTCGCCGCGAGAATGGAACGGGCTCGCTATGCACTATCCGTAGCTGAGCTTCCACAAGGACCGTTGTATCCAGCTCGCTCAGGGCGACATCGAGAACTTCTGGTGCAATATGGCGTAGCCCAGCATAAGCGAAGGAGCGCATTAATTCCCGGATTGGCGGTGTAAAAATCGCATCTGCATCAACAGCGCATTCTTCGTTCGAAACTTCACCATTTAGGTCGATATTCTCGACATGTGAGTAGCATTCAGCAGTATATTCGTCAAGGTCTTGGAGTCGCAAGCGCACCGGGTCGCGATAGTGTATGGCAGCCAGCATCGATGCGACGATACGATATCGCAAGTTGGGAAAGAAGCGAGTGGCTTGAAGATCCGAAATCTTGGGACTCGTAATGTCGATGAAATCGGTAGTTTCAATACTATGGCGATCTCTCCGTAATCGGACTCTGAGAAGGATGCCCCGCTCCGAGTCCACCGGCTCCGGCGCAAACAATCGCCAGTTTTGGTAGAATATGGGTTCCACATAGCGTGATACTGAATTCTGAGCTCGCACGCTAACAGGGTTTATGGGCATCGCATAGAGCACTATGGCGAAGAAATGCAGACTCAATGCTACAAGCACGAGGCAACTGCTGATCAATCGCGCTGCGGAAATTGAATCGGTACGCTTCTCGGACTGCATCCTCGTCGACTTCGCCAGTGGTTCATGATGTCAAAGAAATTTATGAGCCAGCGAGGGCTTCCCAGGACAAGTGCTCGGCCGTGAGTATGCCGCTTACTGATCGAAGATGCGATCAACGTTTGAAGGCCCAAAGGCACCTGATGAATTGGTAAAGGTGTAGTTGGGCTGATAACCGAAGAAGAAGTTGTTAGCAAGGTCGAATGCGAGATTTCCGAGTCCCGAGTGTCGACTGCCGGATGCCCATCCCGGACCTTGTGCCCTGACGATTGCTCTTGCGACGTTCCAGTAGCGGCGGAAGCTGTTGAATATCTGATAGTTGTCAGGCATGTCGTCGGTTTCTGGTGAGAGCATTGCCAGCTCCATGACTTTCGACGGTGCGGGGTCGTGAGCGGCAGCAGTTGCTGTGTTCAAAACAAGTATCGTCGCACACATAGTACTGAGCGCGAGAATCGTAGTTGCTATTTTGCGCATGAGATGGCTCCTTCTACGTGGAAGGTATGTCGGAATAGTCTGGAAGCTCGGAATGCCCAAGTGTGATTGTGTAGGCCGGAGCGGCTGCGCGAAGCGCTCCAGTCGTTGGCATTGGTGTTCGCGGAGGCTCGCTCGGTAATGCCATATCGGGCGACTTCGGCGCAAGCGGTGACACGTGCACATAGCTGCAAGAGCTTCAAGTTGCCCTTGTCGTCGCGATGCGTTGTGACGGTGCCGCGTGAGAGCGAGACTGCGGATGTGGTACTCAGGTGAGGGATCGGGAAACCCGACCCACCCCGAGTCCGGCTGCGCGCGTCGACATCACAGGCCGACCCTGACGTGCAACTACTCGGCTATGGTGCATCGTGGGCACGGCTGGGAGCGCAACAGGCGAGGACACTCAGCGCTCGATCGTGGTGGGGCCGATCACGATGCAGCCGTTGTGGCCGCCGAAGCCGAACGAGTTGCTGAGCGACGGCCCCGGCTCCCAGTCGGCAGCCTCTCCGGTCACCAGCCGGAACTCGGCGAGCTCGGGATCGGGCGTCGTCCAGCCGGCGGTGGCCGGGATCTTGCGGTGGCGCATCGACAGCAGCACCGCGATGGCCTCCAGGGCGCCTGCAGCGCCCAGTGCGTGACCGGTGACTCCCTTGGTGGAGGTCACCAGCGGCCCGTTGGGGCCGAACAGCTTGTTGAGTGCCTCGGCTTCGGCTGCGTCGTTGAGCGCGGTTGAGGTGCCATGGGCGTTCACATGCACGATGTCGCCCGGCTCCAGGCCGGCGTCGTCGATGGCGAGCTGCATGCACCGAAGCGCACCAGCGCCCCCAGGGGCGGGTGCGGTGATGTGGTGCGCGTCGGCGTTGGAGGCCGTGCCCAAGATCTCACCCCAGATGGTGGCTCCCCGTGCCACGGCAGACTCCCATTCCTCGAGCACCAAAGTGGCGGCACCCTCGGTCATCATGAAGCCGTCGCGATTCTTGTCGAAGGGCATCGAGATACCGCTGGTGGACAGTGCAGTCATGTTCACGAAGCCCGCGGTGCCGACCGGTGTCATGACCGACTCGCAGCCGCCCGCCACCACGACATCGACCACTCCCAGCCGGATGAGGCGCGCCGCGTAGCCCAGGGCGTGCGTTCCCGCAGCGCAGGCCGTGGTGAGCACTTCGCAAGGGCCGGCCAGCCCGTACCGCATCGATATGGCTGCCCCAGGCGCATTGGGCATCATCATCGGCACCATGAAAGGAGAGACTCGGCGTGCGCCCTTGCGATCGAGGACCAAGACCTGATCTTCGAAGGTCTGCAGCCCGCCGACCCCGGTGCCGTAGATCACCCCGCAGCGGTCGGGATCTGACACCAGCTCGCCGGCGCCGGACATGGCCTGCACGGCCGATGCCATGCCGAGCTGGACCGACCGGTCAGCCCGTCGTGCTTCCTTGGGGTTGTCGTAGAAGGGGGCGGGATCGAAGTCGACGACGCGGCGCTCGCCTTCTGGCGGGTCGGAGTTCAGTCCCTGCCAGAAGTCGTCCACGCTGGACCCGGCGCACGAGACGACGCCGAGGCCGACGACCGCGACCCGCCGGCCATCGCTCATTGTCTGGCGCTCACAGCTTCGATTCGACCAGCTCGATTGCGTGCGCGACGGTCGTAACGTCTTCGAGCTCTTCCTCGTCCACGCTGATGTCGAACTCCTCTTCCAGAGCCATCACCAGCTCGACCAGGTCCAAGCTGTCGGCGTCGAGATCGTCAGCGAAGCTGGCCTCGGGCGTGACTTGGTCGGGATCCACGGCGAGCACCTCGACGGCGCAGTCCCGGAATCGATCCAACGTGTCGCTCATGCTGTTCCCCTCATGTGTGGGCGGTCGCCGCACGAGCCCCCGACGGCCGTGCGAATGCGCAGTGTAGAGGCTGAGCCGATTTGGGCATGGCTCAATGACCCATTCCCAGGCCGCCGTCGACAGGTATCACGGCGCCAGTGATGTACGCGCCTTCGTCGGACGCGAGAAACGCCACCGCAGCGGCTATCTCGGACGGTTCTGCCACCCGGCCCAGCGGCACCGCATCGGTGATCGCTGCCTGCTGGTTGTCGTTCAATGCCCCGAACATCTCGGTGGCCACCGGCCCGGGAGCGACGACATTCGCGGTGATGCCGCGCGAACCGAGTTCTCGGGCCAGCGATCGGGCCATGCCCACCAGGCCTGCCTTGGATGCTGCGTAGTTGACCTGTCCGGCCGAGCCCAGCAATCCGACCACTGAGGACACGAAGATCAGCCGCCCCCAGCGTGCGCGCAGCATCGGGCGGGCCGCCCGCTTGGCCATCCGGTAGGCGCCGGTCAGATTGGTGTCGACGACCGCCGCGAAGTCGTCGTCTGCCATGCGCAGCACGAGCTGGTCACGGGTGATGCCGGCATTGGCCACCAGGATCTCCACCGGACCCAGCTCAGCCTCGATGGACCCGTAAGCAGCATCGACGGCGTCGCTGTCGGCCTGATCGCATGCCACCCACAGCAGGCGGCTGTCGTCTGGGGCCTCGGTGCGGCTGGTCACGGCCACGCGGTGGCCTGCATCGGCAAACAGCCGGGCTGTGGCCAGGCCGATGCCGCGGCTGCCGCCGGTGACGAGGACGGTGCGTGCTGTCGCGGGGCGCAGTCGAGGCAGGCTCGTGGGCTGATTCATCGTGAGCCGTGTACGTGACGCTCGGGGGCGATCAGAGGCTGAGCCGGCAGGCGAAGCCGCGGCCCGAGCGGCCCGTGAGCGACAGCGAACAAGAGCGGGAAGCAACTGGTGTGACGACGGGAAGGTTCATCATTCTGCGGTGCCGCTCAGCAGGCGCGGGCGGGGGCACCCGACCAGCGCAGCAGTGCCGACGCCGATGTCATGCCGGCGCCGAACCCGACGAGCAGCACATGGTGGCCTTGGTTGATCCTTCCGCTGCGAACGGCATCGTCGAGAGCGAGCGGAATCGAGGCGGACGACGTGTTGCCAGTGCGCTCGATGACCATCGCGGCCTTGTCGTAGGGGATGCCGAGACGCTTGCAGGCAGTCTCGACGATGCGGACATTGGCTTGGTGGGGGACGACGACGTCGATGTCGTCGGCGGTCAGGCCGGCCTGTTTCATCGATTGGCGGGCTGACTCCTCCATGACCAGCACGGCCTTCTTGAACACTGCTTGGCCGGCCATCTGGATGTACCCGTCGTGCTCGCAGTAGAGGTGCTCTTCCATCGAGCCGTCGCTTGCGACATGCCAGCCGAGCAGGTCAGAGCCCTGCTCGCTGCGCTCGAGCACGGCGGCGCCCGAGCCGTCGGCGAACAGGATGCACGTGGCGCGGTCGGTCCAATCGGTGATGCGCGACAGCACTTCGGCGCCGATGACAAGCACCCGCTCGTGGCCCATCGCGATCATGCCGTGACCGGCCACCAGCGAGTACACGAAGCCTGAGCAGGCCGCGTTCACGTCCATGGCCCCGCAGTCGAGGCCTAGGGCCTCCTGCACCCGTGAGGACGAGGCGGGAACGCAGCGATCCGGCGTGGTGGTGGCCAGGATCAGCATGTCGATGCTGGACGGATCGACGCCGGCGACTTCCATCGCGGCGGCGCCGGCAGATGCTGCCAGGCTCGCCGTGGTGCCACCGATGTTGCGCCGGCGAATGCCGGTGCGCTCGAAGATCCACTGGTCGGAGGTATCGACCATCTCTGCGAGGTCGTCGTTGGTGAGGACGCGCTCGCCGAGCGCCGTCCCGATGCCGACAATGCGCGCGCTGGATGCACTGCCCACGGTGAGCGTCATCTGTGGCCTCCCCTTCTCAGCTGCCGCCGTCTAGTTGCGAATCGGTGTGCGCAGCCACGCGACGGGCTGCCGTGCGGTGACGCGTTCGCCCTCCACGGCCATGATCCCCATGACAGTACCCGCGAACGCAGACCGCACTTCCTCCCTTGCGACTTGCCCGATCACATCGCCGACACCGATCTGCTGGCCGTCGCTGACGCCGGCCGCCAGCGTGAAGACGCCGGCGCAGGGGCTGACGATGAGCCGTTCGGTGACGTAGAGGTTCTCGCCGCCCAGCACCGTCGGTGCTGGGGGGGCGTCGACGGCCAGCGCCCCCATCAGCGCATCGATGTCCGCGGGAGCGCTCACCGACAAGGCAGTAGCGCCTTTGTGGGTGCGCTTGGTCATGCCAGTCAGCACCTTGCCGGGGCCGAGTTCGGTGTAGGCGGAGACGCCGGAGTCGGCCAGAGCGTGCAGGCTGGCTCGCCAGAGCACCGGGCTGGTGAGCTGCTGGGCCAGCAATGTGCGCCACTCGTCTGCGCCGTCTCGCGGGACAGCGTCCACGTTGGCCACGACCGGCACGCTCGGGGCGCGGATCTCGACCTCGGCCAGCGCTTTGCGCAGGCGATCTCGTGCCGGCTGCATGAACGGTGTGTGGAAGGCGCCGCCGACCGGCAGACCCATGATCCGCTTGGCACCGGCCTCCTTGGCGGTGTCGCCTGCCACGGCCACGGCGTCGGGAGCGCCCGCGATCACCACCTGCCCGGGGGCGTTGAAGTTGGCGACCCAGACGTCGCCTGGCGTGGCATCGCAGGCTTCCGCGACGAGGTTGTCGTCGAGACCGAGCACGGCGGCCATGGTTCCCTTGTGCTCGTCAGCGGCGACCTGCATGGCTTCGCCCCGTTCAGCCACCAGCCGGACCGCGTCGTCGTAGGCCAGCGCACCCGTCGCAGTCAGCGCGCTGTACTCGCCCAGTGAGTGACCGGCCGCGCACCCCAAGGTGGCGCCGGTCCGCTCGACGGCGTCGAGCACGACCATCGACAGCACGAAGGTAGAGAGCTGCGAATTGCGCGTGTGGCGCAGCTCCTCTGCGTCAGCTTCGAGCAACAGTGCTGCGACATCGCGCCCGCAGGCGTCTGAAGCCTCTTCGACCAGCTCCCACGACTCATGTGCCTTCCACGGTTCACCCATGCCTTGCTGTTGTGAGCCCTGGCCCGGGAATGTGAATGCGAGCACTCGGCCTCCCCCAGAGCGCCGGAACGAAAAGACCGGGCCGATGCCCGGGCTGCGACGCGCTGAACTGAACTTCCCGAAAGGGTAGGTGCCAATGCGGGCCGACAGCGACAATGAACAGATGGCCCCACTCGTGTTCCTTGTTTCTGTTGAACACGGGATTTCTGTTGGACACGGGCTCACGGGCCGCTCGGGCCTTGGGGTAGCCTGAGCCGCCCCACGGCCCGGGTGGTGAAACGGCAGACACGGGGGACTCAAAATCCTCTGCCCTCGCGGGCGTGCGGGTTCGAATCCCGCCCCGGGCACCCGGAGGGCTCACAGCCCGACCGGTAGGCTGACCGATCCGCAGCCGCCGGACCGGTACTGCCCACCCGTTCGATCCAGCCGCGAGGGGAGCGTGAGTGTCCAAGCGAGTCGTGATCGCAGAGGACGAGGCCATTATCCGGCTCGATCTGCGCGAGATGCTCGAAGACGAGGGATACGTCGTCGTAGCGGAGACCGGACGCGGGGACGAGGCAGTCGAGCTGGCTCACCAGCACCAGCCCGAGGTGTGCATCTTCGATATCCAGATGCCCGGCCGAGACGGCCTCGATGCGGCGCGAGAGGTCGCCGGCGATCGCACCTCCGCAGTGCTCATCCTGACGGCGTTCAGCAAGCGGCACCTCATCGAGGAGGCACGAGACGCTGGCGTGCTCTCATACTTGGTCAAGCCGTTCCAGAGAGAAGAACTGGTGTCAGCCATCGAGGTGGCATGGGGCCGATTCACCGAGATGCGAGAGCTCGAAGACACCGTGGAGAGCCTCGAGGAGAAGCTGGAGACCCGCAAAGCTGTGGAGCGCGCCAAGGGCCTGCTGATGGACGACTTCGGTCTAGGAGAACAAGACGCCTTTGAGTTCATCCGGAGTACAGCGATGGCCAACCGTGCGAAAATGCGAGACATCGCGCAGCAGATCATCGACGGTCTGCTGACACCCTGAACCGCCGATCCGAGCCAGCCCGAATCGATTCAGCCCGAGCACCCGGGGCGACCGTGGCGTCGTCAAGATGGGAGAAACCCGATGTCGAAGCTGCTGCTGCTCGACGGGAACTCCCTCACCTACCGGGCGTTCTACGCCGTTCCCCCCGACATGGCCACCCGCTCCGGCCAACCCACCGGCGCCGTGTTCGGGTTCACCTCCATGCTCATCAACCTGGTGCGGGACCACCGTCCGGACGCGATCGCCGTGTGCTTCGACCGGCCCGAGCCGACGTTCCGGCACGAGGCTGCGCCGCACTACAAGGCGCATCGCGACGAGACGCCGGACACTCTCATCGACCAGCTCGGACTTGTCCGGCAGGTGCTCGAATCGTTGAGCATCCCGGCGGTGGACTGCGCGGGCTTCGAGGCTGACGACTTGCTGGCCACCTTGGCGGCTGAAGCGTCCGGGCGCGGGGACGACGTACTGATCGTCAGCGGCGACCGCGACGTGTACCAACTCGTGGCCGACCCGCACGTCCGCGTGCTCTACAACCGGCGCGGCGTGACCGACTATGCGCTCTACGACGAGGCGGGCATCGCCGAGCGGACGGGCGTCACGCCGGATCTGTACGTGCAATACGCCGCGCTGCGCGGCGATCCCTCCGACAACTTGCCGGGCGTCCCCGGTGTCGGCGAGAAGACCGCCGCCAAGCTGCTCAACAAGTACGGCAGCACCGAAGCGCTGCTCGCTGCAGCGGCCGAGCAGACCCCGAAGCTGGCCGAGAACTTGGCGGCGCACAGCGATGATGTGCGCCGCAACGTCGAGCTGATGACGCTGCGCGTCGATGCCCCAGTCGGTATCACGCCCTCAGATCTTGCGTGGGACGGATTCGACCCCGAGCACGTGACGCGCACATTCGAGTTCCTGGAGTTCGGCACCCTCCATGCCAGGCTCCGTGAGGCCCTGATCGGCACGGCGCTGGATGGCGTGCTGGCACCGGAGCCCGTCGGCGCTGACACCCTGCAGCTTGCCGAGGTGCACCTCGTGGCCGCCGATGACCGTGCCGACACCGTGTCGGTGCTCAACGAAATGGTCCAGCGCGACGAACCGGTTGCGCTCGGATGCGCGCTAGCGCTCGACGGTTCGCTTGATGCGCTCGCGATTGCCGTTGACCCCCCGTCGGGAGCGGTGCTCGCTCTGGCCGCCGAACACCTCTCCGATCCCGAGATCGCCGCCGCATTCGCGTCCGTGGTGGGAACCGATGGCCCGGGGGTCAACGTCCACCAGGCAAAACCGCTCATGCGGGCACTCGCGCTGCTCGACGCACGGGGCGACGCTGGTTCGGCGCTCGGGGGGCTCGAGATGGACACCTCGATCGCTGCGTACCTCATCGAGCCGGCCGAAGGCCGCGATGAACTCAGCTCGCTGCTGAGGCGCCATTGCGGTGTGCACATCGAGGGCGCCGACACCGAGGGACAGCTGGGCTTCGACGATCCTGAAGGCGCCGGCCCGCTCGACAGCACGGCGGCGGGACGGGACGCTCTCGCGGTGGCGATGCTGGCACCGGTGCTCGCCCGACAGCTCGCCGACTTGGGAATGTCGGATCTGTACCGGGACATCGAGCGGCCGCTGATCGGGGTTCTCGCGCGCATGGAGGATGCCGGGATCGGCGTCGACCGCTCCGAGCTGGAGTCGCTGCGCGATCATCTCACCGACGAGGTCGGCGCACTGGAAGCCGATGTGCGACGGCTGGCCGGTCGCGAGGACCTCAACGTCAACTCGCCGAAGCAGCTCGCCGAGGTGCTCTTCACAGACTTGGGGCTCACGCCGCAGCGCAAGACCAAGACCGGTTACTCCACGAGCGCGGCTGCGCTGGAGTCGCTGCGGGGCGAGCACCCGATCGTGGATCGGCTCCTGGCCTTCCGGGAAGTCGAGAAGCTGCGGTCGACCTACGGCGTCAGCCTGCTCGAATGCGTCAGCACGGACAGCCGCATCCATGCCACGTTCAACCAGACGGTGGCCCGCACCGGTCGGCTCAGCTCCGAGGACCCGAACCTGCACAACATCCCGGTGCGCACCGAGCAGGGCCGGCTGTTCCGGCGCGCCTTCGTGCCGGCCGGCGGTTTCGAGCTGCTGATCGCCGACTACAACCAGATCGAGCTGCGGGTGATCGCGCACCTCTCGGGCGACCCCGGGCTCGTGTCCGCCTTCGAGGCAGGCCACGACATCCACAGCGCGACTGCGGCATCGCTGTTCGGCATCTCCGACGGCGACGTCACATCCCAGCAGCGGTCCGTTGCGAAGATGGTCAGCTACGGACTCGCCTACGGGATGGAGGCCTACGGGCTCGGGCAACGGCTCGGAGTGCCGACCGACGAGGCGGCAGGCATCCTGAACGCCTACTTCGAGGCCTTCCCGCACGTGCGATCCTTCATGGAGAACGTCGTCGACCAGAGCCGTGAGCAGGGCTACACCGAGACGGCATTCGGCCGGCGCCGCACCCTGCCCGAGTTGAGCTCGCGCAACTTTCGGGTGCGCCAAGCCGCCGAGCGTCAGGCCATGAACGCACCGATCCAGGGCCTTGCAGCGGACATTTTCAAGGTTGCGCTGGTCCGGCTGGATGCGGCGCTGCAAGCCCGCTCCGCGGCGAGCCGACTCGTGCTGCAGGTGCACGACGAGGTGATCCTCGAGGTTCACCCGTCGGAATCGGACGAGGTGACCGAGCTGACGGTCGAGGTGATGCGCAACGCGGCCGATCTGGCGGTGCCGCTCGAGGTGCATGTGGCGCTCGGCGCCACCTGGGCCGACGCCAAGGGCTGAGCAGCAGCGCCGCCTGGGGCTGATCTGGAGCGTCCCGATAGCCTTGCCGTGCGCTGTGAGCGGCACGCTCGGCCGTCGGCGCCCGTACCTCCTACCTGAGCACCCCCCGCCGTGACAGACGCACTCGCCCCCGCTCCCGACCTCGAAGACCCGGCCGCCGAAGACCCAGCCGCTGGCGATCCCCTCGAAGCTTCCCCGGAATCAGCGGCGAGCAGCGGCGGCGACGGGGCGAACGGCGCTCCCGACAGCGAGTTCGGCACGTTCACCGATGCCGGCGAATACGTGCCGAGGACCGTCACCATCGACGATCTGGGCGATACCCCGTTCGAGGATGCAGTCGCGCAGACCATCGTCGAGTTCGACGACGGCGACATCGTGGCCGGCACCATCGTGCGGGTCGATCGCGACGAGGTGCTGCTGGACATCGGCTTCAAGTCCGAGGGCGTCATCCCGTCGCGAGAACTCTCGATCCGTCATGACATCGACCCTTCCGAAGTCGTCGAGGTCGGCGACCAGATCGAGGCGCTCGTCCTGCAGAAGGAAGATCCCGACGGCCGGCTGGTCCTGTCCAAGAAGCGGGCACAGTACGAACGAGCCTGGGGCCGTATCGAGGAGATCCGCGAGTCCAACGGGGTCGTCAAGGGCCCCGTCATCGAAGTGGTCAAGGGCGGCTTGATCGTCGACATCGGGCTGCGCGGATTCCTGCCGGCGTCGCTGGTGGAGCTCCGCCGGGTACGCGATCTCGCCCCGTATGTCGGCCGTGAGCTCGAAGCGAAGATCATCGAGCTCGACAAGAACCGCAACAACGTGGTGCTCAGTCGGCGTGCCTGGCTGGAGGAGAGCCTCAAGGAAGAGCGGGAGGGGTTCCTGCGCGATCTCCGCAAGGGCGAGCGGCGGACCGGACGGGTGTCGTCGGTGGTCAGCTTCGGCGCCTTCGTCGACCTCGGCGGCATGGACGGCCTCATCCACGTGTCGGAGCTGTCCTGGAAGCACGTCGATCATCCCAGCTCGGTCGTCAACATCGGCGACGAGGTGACCGTCGAAGTGCTCGAGATCGACCGGGAACGCGAGCGCATCTCGCTGTCGCTCAAGGCCACACAGCAGGATCCCTGGGAAGCGTTCGCCAGCTCCCACCGGGTCGAAGAGCTCGTGTACGGGCGGGTCACCAAGCTCGTGCCGTTCGGCGCGTTTGTGCAGGTCGGTGACGGCATCGAGGGACTCGTGCACATCTCGGAGATGTCGGCGCACCATGTCGAGCTGCCCGAACAGGTCGTCACCCCAGGCGAGGAGCTGTGGGTGAAGATCATCGATCTGGACCTGCAGCGCCGTCGCATCAGCCTGTCGATCAAGCAAGCGGCCGAAGGCGGCGTTGTCGCGGAGGAATACCGCGAGGCATTCGGCGATCACGCGTACGACGAGGAAGGCAACTTCATCGGCGAGTTCACTTACGAGACCCCGTCCGACGGCGAGGAATCGGAAGCCGAGCGTGCCTGGCGCGAGTATTACGAGGAGCATGGCGAGGAGGCCTACCGCCAAGCGCTTGCGCATTACGAGAACCAGGGTGCTGATGGTGAGCCCGCCGCAGCCGCCGAGGGGGATGACGGCGACGACGGCACCGCTGGCGTCCCAGCCGCCGTATAGCTCGCTTCGAGACGGTCGTCAGGCGGTCATGCGGGCCGCGCTCGGTGCTCGCGCCGCCAAGAGCGCCGTTCGATGATTGCGGTCGGGCTGACCGGCGGCATCGGCAGCGGCAAGAGCACTGTGTCAGCAGGGTTCGTGCGACGCGGTGCCGTGCTGATCGACGCTGACGCCATCGTTCGCGAACAGCAAGCACCCGGCAGTCCAGTGCTGGCGGAGATGGTGGAGCGCTTCGGGGATCACATCGTGGCGCCCGACGGGACGCTCGACCGTGGCTCGGTTGCGGCCATCGTGTTCAACGATCCCGACGCCCTCGCTGATCTGAATTCGATCACCCATCCGCCCGTGGGGCGCGAGATCCGACGCAGGCTCGGCGAGCTGGAGGGGACCGATGGTCTGGTTGTGCTTGACATCCCCCTGCTAGGCGAGGGCCTGGCGAAGGGGCGACCGCCGCGCTACCCGACGAGCGGGATCCTGGTGGTGGACACACCGACCGATCTTGCAGTCGAGCGGCTCGTGACAGCGCGTGGCTTTTCTGCCGACGATGCGCGGGCGCGCATTGCTGCACAGTTGTCACGCGACGAACGTCTGGCCGTTGCGGACTGGGTCATCGACAATTCGGGCAGCGTCGACGAGTTGGAGGTCGCTATCGACGCGGCCTTCGCGTGGGCCAGCGCACTCCCGCACGTGCCGGCACAGGACGACTAGTCGGGGGAGCATCCGAGGTCACTGCGACGTCGCGAAGTGCTGGATCGCCGGGACGTCGAGTCAGAAGACGATCGGGGTTCCGCAGTGGGGACAGCTGGGCTCGGGCGATCGAGTGTCGAACTGTGAGGGCTTGACGAGCAGGAAGCAGCCCTCGCACAGGATCTCGTCTTCCTGCTTGGAACCTGAGCGCGTGCCGGTGACGATGCCGATCTCGTCATCGTCGTCGTCATCGTCGTCGTCTTCCGACGCCAGACGTTCCTTGAGGATCTCGCCGAGGTCGGCCTCGAACTCCTCGTCGTCATCGTCGTCCTCATCGTCTGTCGGACGCACGCCGGCAGGGACTTCGCGGCTGCTGGGTTGCTCATCGTCGTTCGCGGGGGCATCGTCGGGGTCGTCGTCCGGATCGTCATCGAGTTCGTCGACCCCCAACTCCTCCGCTTCGAGGTCTTCCTCCAGGGGTTCGAGGTCGTTGTCGAGCAGCGCGCCGTCGGGCGCGTCGTCGTCAAGCGCGTCTGCGTCGGTGTCGTCTCGGCTCATGAGCGTTCTCGGGCGGGTGGCGAATCCAGCATTCGTCGATCGGGCGGTCAGCGCGGCAGGATAACCACACCGGCCGGTCACAGGGAGGCACTGCACCCGCACCGCCGTCCCCAGGGCGTGCGAGCGCATCATCGCTGGTGGATTGGACCGGCGGAATGGCCCGGCGTCACGGCCGTAGCCTCTCCGGCATGGCATCGGTTTCGGCGGCCCCGTCGCAGCAGGACGCAACCGACGCAACCGACGCCGACGGTCGCCGGGCCCGTTCATGGCTGCCCGAATCGACGGCCGCGCATCCGTTCCGGGTCACTGCCGGTTTCGATCCGGCCGGCGATCAGCCGCGCGCCGTGGCCGAGCTGGCAGCGGGAATCAATCGCGGTGACCGGTTCCAGACGCTGCTGGGCATCACCGGTTCGGGCAAGAGCGCAACGATCGCGTGGACAATCGAGCGCACGCAGCGGCCGACCCTGGTGCTCGCGCCGAACAAGTCGCTGGCGGCGCAGCTCGCAAACGAGTTCCGCGAATTCTTCCCCGACAACCGCGTGGAGTACTTCGTCTCGTATTACGACTACTACCAGCCTGAGGCGTACATGCCGGCGTCGGACACCTACATCGAGAAGGACTCCACGGTCAACGACGAGATCGACCGGCTGCGACACTCGGCGACGGCCGCGCTGCTGACCCGCCGCGATGTCATTGTCGTGGCATCGGTCTCGGCCATCTACGGGCTCGGCGCCCCCTCTGAGTACCTGCGCCAGATGCTGTACCTGCGGGTGGGCGAGATCGTCGACCAGCGCTCGGTGCTGGGCCGCCTCGTCGACATGCAGTACGAGCGCAACGACATGAACCTCGTCCGGGGTCGATTCCGGGTACGGGGCGACACACTCGAAATCCATCCCGCATACGAGGAGTTCCTCGTGCGGGTCGAGTTGTTCGGCGATGAGATCGACCGGATCAGCCGCATCGATCCGGTCACGGGCGAGCGCCTGGGCGAGCTCGAGGAGGTCACGATCTTCCCCGCCTCGCATTATGTGACCGGCGGTGACAAGCTCCGAGCAGCGATCGGCAAGATCGAGGTCGAGCTGGCCGAGCGGCTGCAGTCGTTCGAGCGCGAGAACAAGCTGCTGGAGGCACAACGGCTGCGGATGCGCACCGAGTACGACCTCGAGATGCTGGCCGAGCTGGGCTACTGCAACGGCGTCGAGAACTACTCGATGCACCTCGACGGCCGGGTCTACGACGAGCCGCCGTACACGCTGCTCGACTTCTTTCCCGACGACTACCTGCTGGTGATCGACGAGAGCCATGTCGCTGTGCCCCAGCTCCACGGCCAGTTCGCCGGGGATCGGCGGCGCAAGGACACCTTGGTCGAGCACGGCTTCCGCCTGCCGTCGGCACGCGACAACCGGCCGCTGCGCTTCGAGGAGGTGATGGACCGGCTGAACCAGGTGGTGTTCTTGTCGGCGACTCCGGGCGACTACGAGCTGCGGACCTCCAGCCAGGTGGTCGAGCAGATCGTGCGGCCGACCGGCTTGGTCGACCCTGAGATCGTGGTGCGCCCCACGAGCGGGCAGATCGACGACCTGATGGGGGAGATCGAGCGGGTCACGGCCGGCGAGCAGCGCGTGCTGGTCACCACGCTGACCAAGAAGATGGCCGAGGACCTTACCGACTACCTGCTCGAGCTGGGTGTGCGGGTGCGCTACCTGCACAGCGAGATCGACACCATCGAGCGCATCGAGATCCTCAGGGATCTGCGGCTCGGGCACTTCGACGTGCTCGTGGGCATCAACCTGCTGCGAGAGGGCCTCGACCTGCCCGAGGTGAGCCTGGTGGCGATCCTCGATGCCGACAAGGAGGGGTTCCTGCGCAGCGAGACGTCGCTGATCCAAACCATCGGGCGCGCCGCGCGCAACGTGGACGGGCAGGTCGTGATGTATGCCGACCAGATCACCCCGTCAATGCAGCGTGCCGTCTCCGAGACGAATCGCCGCCGCGGCCTGCAGCAGGCCTACAACGTCGAGCACGGCATCGACCCCCAGACCATCCGCAAGGCGGTCACCGACATCCTCGAAGTGCTGCGGGGCCCGGCCGAGCAGGCTCCGGTGCCCGAGAAACTCGTGTCGGGACGGGTGACCGCAGAACGGATGAAGGCTGCGTACGGCGATCTGCCCGCTGACGACCTCACCCGGCTGATTGCCTCGCTGGAGGAGGAGATGTCCGAGGCCGCCGCCGACCTCAGATTCGAGTACGCAGCCCGCCTGCGAGACGAGCTGCGCGAACTGCGGCGCGATCTGCGAGACGCCAGCGCCTAGCGCACAAGCGGACACGCGACACGATGGCGGCCTAGAGCATGACGACGGAGCGCAGCACCTCGCCGCGCTCCATCTTCTCGAACGCCTCCTCGACGCCGTCGATGCCGATGGTCTCGCTGACGAATCGCTCGAGCGGAAGCCGGTCCTGCAGGTGCAGGTCGATGAGCATCGGGAAGTCCCGGCTGGGCAGGCAGTCGCCGTACCACGAGCTCTTGAGCGAGCCGCCGCGTCCGAACATCTCGATCATCGGCAGCTCGATCTTCATCGTGGGGTTGGGCACGCCGACCAGCACGACGGTTCCGGCCAGATCGCGGGCATAGAAGGCCTGCTCGTAGGTCTGGGGCAGGCCGACGGCCTCGATGGCGACGTCGACACCGTTGCCGCCGGTCAGTTCCTGCACTGCCGTCACAACCTCGCCGTTGCTCATCTGCGAGGAGTTGATCGTGTGCGTGGCACCGAAATCGCTCGCCCATTTCAGCTTCCGGTCGTCGATGTCGATGCCGATGATCGTGTGCGCCCCGGCGAGCCGCGCCCCGCAGATCGCTGCATCGCCGACACCGCCGCAGCCGAAGACGGCCACGCTGTCGCCGCGGCCGACGCCGCCGGTGTTCATCGCCGCGCCGAGACCCGCCATGACGCCGCAGCCGATGAGCCCCGCTGCCTCCGGCGGTGCCGCCGGGTCCACCTTGGTGGCCTGGCCGGCAGCCACCAGCGTCTTCTCGGCGAACGCGCCGATGCCCAGCGCAGGGGAGAGTTCGATGCCGTCCAGCGTCATCTTCTGCGCGGCGTTGTGCGTCGCGAAGCAGTACCAGGGCCGGCCCCGATTGCACGACCGGCAGTTGCCGCACACCGCGCGCCAATTCAGGATCACGAAGTCGCCTACAGCAACGCCGTCGACGCCGTCGCCGATCTCCGAGACGACACCCGCTGCTTCATGCCCGAGCAGGAACGGGAACTCGTCGTTGATGGCGCCCTCGCGGTAGTGCAGATCGGTGTGGCAGACGCCGCATGCCTGCACGTCGACGATCACCTCGCCGGCTCCGGGATCGGGAACCGTGATGGTCTCGACGCTGACCGGCTCGCCCACAGCTTTCGCCACGACGCCTCGTACTTCGTATGGCATGACCGCTCCCTGTTCGCGACTGTCTGGGGCGGGCGCCCATCGTCGGCGCCCGCGGTGCACGCATGTGCGTGGTCGCGACCCTAGTTCTGCTCGCCAGCTCCACTGTCAAGCCGCCTACGACGGCGTCTTCGAACTTGTGTTTGTGTCCGGGATGCGGCAGAGGGGCACAGGTAGGCTCGCCCCGATGGGTGAGAAGCTGATCGTCCGCGGTGCGCGCGAGCACAACCTGCGCAACGTGGACGTCGAGCTGCCACGCGATCACATGATCGTGTTCACCGGGCTGTCGGGCAGCGGCAAGTCGTCGCTGGCATTCGACACCATCTACGCCGAGGGGCAGCGGCGCTACGTGGAATCGCTGTCGGCCTACGCCAGGCAGTTCCTGGGCCAGATGGACAAGCCCGACGTGGACTTCTTGGAGGGCCTCTCGCCGGCGATCTCGATTGACCAGAAGAGCGCCAGCCGCAACCCCCGCTCGACTGTCGGAACGATCACCGAGGTGTACGACTACCTGCGGCTGCTCTACGCCCGCATCGGCATCCAGCACGACCCTCAAACGGGAGAAGTCGTTCAGCGCCAGACGGCCCAGCAGATCGTGGACCGGATCACCGAGCTCGATGAGGGGTCCCGCTTCGAAGTGCTGGCGCCGGTGGTGCGCGGTCGCAAGGGCGACTACCACACGCAGCTCGGCGACTACGCCCGCCAAGGCTACGCACGGGTCCGGGTCGACGGCGAGGTGCTGGATCTCGGCAGCGTGGACGAGATCGAGCGTCTCGATCGCTACGTCAACCACGACATCGAGGTGGTCGTCGATCGGCTCGTGATGCGCGGCGACATCGTCCAGCGGCTGACCGAGTCGGTGGAGGCTGCGCTCGGCTTGGCCGACGGTCACGTATGGATCCATGTCGTGCCGCGAGGCTCGAACGGCGCCCGGGACGACGCTGAGGGGATGCTGACGTTCAGCCAGCACCTGTACTCGCCGACGACGGGCCGATCCTTCGAGGAGCTGGCGCCGCGGAACTTCTCGTTCAATTCCCCCTACGGTGCATGCCAGACCTGCGACGGTCTCGGCACACGCTATGAGGTCGATCCCGAACTCGTCGTGCCGAACACCGAGCTGACCGTGGCGTCGGGAGCGCTCGCTCCGTGGGCCGGGGCGACCGGCAAGTGGTTCACCCGGCTGCTCGAAGCGGTCGGCGAGGAGTACGGCGTGCCGCTCGACGTGCCGTGGTCGCAGCTCGAACCGGACCATCGCACCTTGTTGCTCGAAGGTGCGCCGTCAGGTCAGCAGATCACTGTGCGCTATCGCAATCGCTACGGCCGCTCACGCAGCTACACCACCCGCTACGAGGGGGTCATTCCATTCCTGCGCCGCCGCCACGCCGATACCGAGAGCGACTGGTCGCGCAACCGCATCGAGGGATACATGCGCGAGGTGCCATGCGGCGGCTGCGACGGGGCCCGGCTGAATGAGGTGTCGCTCGCGGTGCGAGTCGCGGGACGCACCATCCACGAGCTCTGCGCGGCCTCCATCGGCGAGGCAGCCAAGATCATCGACGGTCTCGAGCTCACCGAGCGCCAGCGCATCATCGCAGGGCCGATCATCAAGGAGATCGACGCTCGTCTGAACTTCCTGCTCGATGTGGGCCTCGACTACCTGACGCTGAACCGTTCGGCCGCAACGCTGGCCGGCGGCGAAGCGCAGCGCATCCGCTTGGCCAGCCAGATCGGGAGCGGACTCGAAGGCGTGCTCTACGTGCTCGACGAACCCTCGATCGGCCTGCACCAGCGAGACAACCGGCGGCTCATCGACACGCTGCTGCACCTGCGTGATCTCGGCAACACCGTGCTGGTGGTCGAGCACGATCTCGAGACCATCTCGGTGGCGGACTGGGTGGTCGACATCGGCCCCGGCGCCGGCGAGCACGGGGGCGAGATCGTCTACAGCGGCCCGGCCGACGGGCTGGCATCGGCACCCGGGTCGGTGACCGGGGAGTACCTCGCCGGCGTCCGGGAGATCCCGGTGCCGCCGTCGCGCCGTCCCCCGGGAACGGACCACCTGGTCGTGCGTGGCGCACGCGAGCACAATCTGCGCAAGATCGACGTGGAGTTCCCGCTGGGGTGCTTCGTCTGCGTGACAGGCGTGTCGGGCTCAGGCAAGAGCACGCTGGTCAACGAGATCCTCTACAAGGCGCTCATGCAGCGCATCTACTCCTCCAAGGGAGTGCCCGGGCTCCACACCTCCATCGAGGGCGTCGAGGCGCTCGACAAGGTCATCGACATCGACCAGTCACCCATCGGGCGCACGCCTCGCTCCAACCCGGCCACCTACACGGGGGTCTTCGATCACATCCGCAAGCTGTTCGCAGCGACCAACGAGGCCAAGGTGCGCGGCTACCTGCCGGGCCGATTCAGCTTCAACGTCAAGGGCGGACGCTGCGAGGCATGCGACGGTGACGGCACCATCAAGATCGAGATGCACTTCCTGCCCGACGTCTACGTGCCCTGCGAGGTGTGCAAGGGCGCCCGTTACAACCGCGAAACCCTCGAGATCCGGTTCAAGGGCATGACCATCGCCGACGTGCTCGCGATGCCCTGCGAGGACGCCTTGGAGTTCTTCAGCGCGCAGCCGTCCATCCGGCGTCACATGCAGACCATCGTCGACGTCGGGCTGGGCTATATCCGGCTGGGACAGCCCGCGACGACGCTGTCAGGCGGCGAGGCGCAGCGGGTCAAGCTGGCCAGCGAGCTGTCGAAGCGGTCGACCGGCCACACCATCTACATCCTCGATGAGCCCACCACCGGCCTGCACTTCGAGGACATCCGGCGGCTGCTGGGCGTGCTCGACCGGCTGGTGGCAGGCGGCAACACCGTGGTGGTGATCGAGCACAACCTCGACGTCATCAAGACCGCCGACTGGATCATCGACATGGGTCCCGAGGGGGGCATCGGGGGCGGCACCGTGGTGGCCGCAGGCACGCCTGAGCAGGTCGCCGCAACGCCCGAGTCCCACACCGGCCGCTACCTCGCGCCGCTCGTCGGCTGAGCGACGCAGCGCCCCGTTGCCGATCAGCTCGCCGACGTCGGTTCGGGGGTCTCGATCGGCTCGACAGGTGCCGCGCGTTCGAGCGGCAGCTCCACCGTGAACTCGGTGTATTCGCCGGGCTCGCTGTCGACCGAGATCTGACCGCCGTGGCCTCGCACGATGTCGTTCGACATCGCCAGCCCCAGGCCCGTGCCCTCGTTGGTGGGCTTGGTGGTGAAGAACGGCTCGAAGATCCGCTGGACCACATCCGGCGGGATGCCCGTGCCATTGTCGCGGACCTTGATCACCGCCGACTCCTCGGTGCGCTGGGTGCTCAGCCAGATCGTCGGGAAGTAGGGCGTGTCGTCGCCGTCGCCCGTCGTGATCATCTTGCCCGGCTCGCCGCCGAGGTCTCGCCATCGTTCGTTCGCCGCGTAGCCGGCATTGGTGACCAGGTTCAAGAACACGCGGCCCATGTCCTGGGGGATGACCTCCAGCTCGCCCACGTCGGGGTCGAAGTCGCGCTCGATGGTCACGTTGAAGTCGGCATCCTGCGCCCGGGCGCTGTGGTACGAGAGCATGGCGTGCTCTTCGAGCAGGGCGTTGATCTCCACGGGACGTGACTCGCCGCCGCCCCGGCCCATCATCAGCATGCTCTCCACGATGCGGTTGGCCCGGTCGCCGTGCCCGCGGATGCGGGTCAGGTTCTCCTTGAGGTCACTGGTGATCTCGCTGATGTAGTCGGCCTGGTCGTCGGGCGGCTCGGGATCCGCGATCGCTTCGAGCAGTTCTTCGAGCAGCTCGTCTGACGACTCGGCGAAGTTCTTGACGAAGTTCAGCGGGTTGCGGATCTCGTGGGCGACACCGGCGGTCACCTCGCCCAGGGCCGCCAGCTTCTCGTTCGCCACGATCTGGTCTTGTGCGCGGTCGAGGTCGGCGAGCGTCTGGGACAGCTGCTCGTTGCGCTCGCTGAGCTGGCCGGCGAGCTCTTCGACGAGGTTGAGCCGCTGCACCTCGAGCGCCGCCTGGCGGAACTGCTCGAGCGCATCCGCCATCTCGGCCACTTCGTCCCTGCCCCCGGTCTCGACGGGTGTCTCCAGATCGCCGCCGGCCAAGGCCCGCATGCGGTCCGACAGCCCGGCGACGCGGCGCAGGATCCGCTTGCCGACAAACAGCCAGCTGAACAGCAGCGCCCCCACGATGCCGACAACGCTGATCACCACCAGCAGCAGCCGGCCGGTGCTGATCGCCTGCGCCGAGGCCGCGGTGGTGGCGTCCACGTCGGCTTGCACCGCGCCGACGAGCGATTCGATCTCACCGACCAGTGCCACTCCCAAGTCCTGGTTCTCGGCGAGCAGCCGGCGCTGGGACTCCTCGATCTGCAGACGCCGCTGTGTGACGTCAAAGACGCTGCCGTCGCTGAGTCCGAGCGCGATCAGCCGGTCGACCGCAGCTTGGAATTCGGGGCCGGCTGCATCGTCCAGCCCGGCCAGGTTGATCTCGATGCGGTCCCTGGCCGATTCGAAGCTTTCCCGCAGCGGTTCGATCAGCGCCGAATCCGAGGCGCTGAATGCGCCCGTCAGCAAGGCGTCGGCCTGCGACACATCACCGCTCAATGCCGACCAGCGCCGGTACAGCAGCACCTCATCGTCGGACCTGTGGATGGACGGAGGCGCCGGGGGCGTCCACAGGTGCCGCCGTCCCTGGACGAGAAAGAAGAGCTGGTCGTCGAGTGCAGGCACGATCCCGCGCTCCAGCTCGCGCACTGCGGCATCCACGTCGGCCCTGAGCTCATCGGCCTCGAGGCCCAGTGCAAAGTACTCGGGCATCTCGGACTCGATGGCGGCGATGTTGGAATTGAGCTGCGCTGCGTAGCCGCGCAGCTCGCCGAGCCACATCGAGCCAGTGCCGCGATTCCACAGCAGATCCAGCTGGACTTCGAACTCTGACCGCGCGGCTGCGATGCCCTCGACGACGTCGGCGAAGTCCTCAGGGGTGGAGGACACGAGTGCGGGCCCGCCGGCCACAAGACGGTTGCTGGACTCGGCGACCCCGAATGCAGCGTCGAGTTCGGGAATTGCGCCTTGGGCGACTTCCTGCTCGGCCTCGCCGACCCGGGTGAACGAGATCCACGCGATCACGCTCCCGGCCAGCACCAGCAGCAGTGGCACGGCGATGCCCGCATACATCTGCGTCGAGATCCGCAGATGCAGCGACGGCTTGCGGTGCTTGAACCCGCCGCTACTGGGGGTGGCGTCGCCCCCGGGCGCACTCTCCATCGATTCGCCGTTCTCGGCGGCCGGTTCGACTGCGCCGTCGCTGCCCGGCGGCGCCTCTTCGGTGGACGCTGTATCGGTCATGGATCTGTGCTCGTCAGCGTGTCAAGGGGGCGGTAGGCGCCGTCGGATCCGATCCGGGTGACGAAGACAGCGTCAGAGCCTTGGTTGTCCTCGGTGATGCTCGCGCCGTCGCCGAAGCTCAGCACGAAACCGTCCACGTCGAGATCGTCGGCTCCCAAGATGGAGTCCAAGAAGCACTGGCGCGTCACCGATGCGCCGCATTGCTCCAGTCCGGCGATGGCGAGCCGGCCTGCGATGTAGCCCTCCAGCGAAACGAAGCCGGGAACCGGGTCGGGATCCACATGATCGAAGTCGGCGTGCATGCTTCCCAGGTGCTCCAGGGCGGCCCGGTAGGCCGCGACGACGGGCGTGGAGTCGTCGAACGGGAACGGCACGACCTGGGTGACGAGGACGCCCTCGCCGACTGCGCCCAGTTGGTTGGCAAGCGCATTCGCGCCGACGAACGACAGTGTGATGAAGACCGGGTCGAAGCCGGTGTTGCGCGACCAGGAGATGAAGGTGCCGACGGGCTCGTACGCGCCGACCATGATCACGGCCTCGGGATTTCCGGCCTTCAGATCCAGCAGCGCTGTCTTGATGGCTGTGGTGTTGCGTGGGTAGAAGCCGATCGCGACGGGTTCCATGCCGCGCCGTTCGAGTGCGGCAAGTGCGCCGAAGTACCCGGCACGGCCGAACGAATCGTCTTGGAAGAGCACGGCGATGCGCTCGATGCCCAAGTCGACGGTCAGGCGTTCCACCATCTCTTCGGTCTCTTGAGCATAAGAGGCACGAAGGTTGACGATGTTGGTCCAGTCGTCGTTGCGCAGAAACCCGGCGCCCGTGAACGGCGCCACGTAGGGAATGTCGGCGGCGGCCGCCACGGGGGTTGCGGAGCGGGATGTCGGTGTTCCCACGGCGCCGATCAGGGCAAACACTTCGTCGCTGTCAATGAGCTCTGCTGTGTTGGCAATGGCGGCTTCGGGCTCGTATGAGTCGTCGAGGGATCTCAGCTCGAGCAGCCGCCCGTTGATGCCCCCGGCCCGGTTGGCCTCTTCGAAAGCTGCCAGGATCCCCAAGCGCATGCCGACGCCGAGTTCCGCGGCGGGACCGCTCAGTGCAGCGGATTGCCCGAACACCACGCGATCGCCGTATACGCCGGTCTCGGTGCTGCCCCCCTGAGGCACGGTCGGCGCTGCCGGTGCGGCGAAGTCGCCGCCGCCGCTGCCGCCGATCGAGTCCGTGCTCGACCCGCTGCATGCGGCTGCCGCCACGGCAAGCGCTACCGTGAGCACCGCAGTCGAAATGCCGACGCGCCGTCTGGACGGCAGGCGCAGGCGCAGGCGCTGTCGAGAGCCGTCAGGCACCAGCCCGAGCGACCAGCGTGAGGTGATTCTTGCCGTCGGCGTGCTTGTACCCCAGGTCTTCTGCCATGGTGCGCACCAAGTGCAGACCGAGGCCGCCTATCGACCGCTCTTGGAGCGGCAGTTCGGTGTCCGGCGAGGGCTTGTCGTTGAGCGGGTCGAATGCGGCGCCGTCGTCCACCACGGTGATCGTGACCGAGTTCACGCCGCTCTCCAGCGTGATCTCGATGTCGCTGAGACCGCTCGTGCGACCATGGGTCAGCGTGTTGAGGATGAGCTCCTCCAAGATGAGATTCGACCGCAGCACGAGATCGGGCGCCCAGTCATCGAGTTCGGCCATCTCCTCGACGAACGCCACGATGCGCGGCAGTGCCTCGGCGGCGGCCGCGCCCGGCACCGGATTGATGTTCAGCGAACGTCGCATGTACGGCGCTCCGTGGTGAGGGCTCGACGGCACGATGCGGCGTCGAGCAGCTGATCAGTCAGAACCTCGACGATACGAAGTCCATGCCTCATGGCGCGGCATTCCGGTGCAGGGCCAAACAGGTGATGTCATCTGAGGCGGGGGCCTCCCCGGCGAACTCGTGAACGGCATCGAAGACGGCGGTCATTGCTTCGTCGGCGCTCTTTGGCGCATTGCCCTCGAAGAGATGGAGAAGCCGGGCCGTGCCGAATTCCTCATGTTCGACGTTCATGGCCTCGCTGACGCCGTCGGTGTAGAGCAGCAGCGTCTCGCCGGGTGCGAGCGTGAACGTGTGCTCCTTCAGGTTGGCGCCGAACATCTCCTCAGGCGCTACGCCCAACGCGATGCCTCCCATGGCGGGCAGTTGCTCGGCGCTGCCGTCGCCGCGGATGACGACTGGCGGGTCGTGGCCGGCACTCGAATAGGTCACTTCGCCGTTGTGGGGGTTGTAGACCGACATGATGACGGTGACGAACATGAGCGTCGGGTTGTCGGCCTGCAAGACCCGGTTTGCCTCGATGAGGGCCTCGCGGGGAGAGCCAGTGCCGATCGCCGCGCCCTTGAGCGCAGTCCGGCTCGACATCATGAACAGTGCCGCCGGAATGCCCTTGTCCGATACGTCTGCGACGGTCGCGAACATCCGATCGTCGGGAACGCCGACATAGTCGTAGAAGTCACCGCCTACATTGCGCGCCGGCACCATGTTGGCGTTGATCTCGTACTTCGCCGTTGCCGGGAAATCCGACGGCAGGATCGACTGCTGGACGTTGGTGGCGATGTCGAGCTCGTTCTGGAGCGTGACCAGCTTGTCCCGCGAGGCTGTCGCCTCCCGCCACTGCCGGAGATGTTCGACGGTGCGGTCGATCGTGATCTGCAGATCGTCGAAATCGACCGGCTTGGTGACGAAGTCGAACGCACCGCGGTTCATCGCCGTGCGGATGTTGCCCATGTCGCCGTACGCCGAGATGATCACCGCTCGCAAGTCCTGATCCAGCGAGCTGAGCTGCGACAGCAGCGTGAGACCGTCCATCTGGGGCATGTTGATGTCAGACAGGACCAAGTCGATCGTGTCGTCAGCACGCAGCTTCTCGAGTGCCTCCAAGCCGTTGCCGGCGAACTCGAACTGGTACTTGCCGCCGCGGATCTCACGTCTCATCCGCTGCAGGACGAGCGGCTCGAGGTCGGGCTCGTCGTCGACGACGAGGATGCGCCAAGGTTCGGACATCGGGGCGGCTAGGCCAGTTGCGCCTTCGCCTCGTCGAGCGTCCCGTACACCGTGATGATCTGATTGAAACCGCTGATGCGGAACACTTCGTCGACCGATGCGGCAAGGGAGCAGACGGCGAAGGGTGTCGAGCTGCCGCCGAGGCGCTGGGCGACCAGCAGCAAGACGCGCAGCCCGGCGCTGCTGATGTAATCGATCCCGCCCATGTCGAGGATGACACGGCTGTCGTCGTCAGCTATGGCTGCGGCGAGCGCTTCGTGGAAGTCGGCGGAATTTGATCCATCAACCCGGCCCGCGGGACTGATGACGTTGGTGCCTGAGTCCCGCTCCTGTGCGAGTTCCATATTGTGCAGCCTCCTGCGCAGCTACGAGATGCGGACTGACCGCATCATGCCGATCCCGAGGCATGCCAGAACGGGCAGCTCAAGATCAGACCTTTCGACGACGAAACTTACTACACGCCCTCGCCGTATCCACCTACCAGGCCCACCTATCGAGTTCAGCTCCTTAGCCTGCGAGTGTGGGCCTGCGTCCTGAGGGGGGATCGGTACCGGATGCACCGGGGAGCTACCAGTTCCTGGACTCGGACGGCCGCATCATCTATGTGGGCAAGGCCAAGAGCCTGAGGTCTCGCCTGAACAGCTATTTCGGCGACCCCGCTGGGCTGCACCATCGAACCGCCCAGATGATGGCCACAGCCGCCTCGGTCGAGTGGATCGAAGTGTCCACCGAGGTCGAAGCGCTGATGCTCGAATACAGCCTCATACAGCGGCATCAACCCAGGTTCAATGTTCGGCTGCGTGACGACAAGTCGTACCCGTTCTTGGCCGTGACGCTCGCAGACGAATGGCCGCGGGCGATGGTGATACGGGGGCGGCGCAAGCGCGGCAACCGGTACTTCGGGCCTTACGGGCATGCCTATGCGATCCGCGAGACGCTCGACCTGCTGCTGCGCACCTTTCCGATCCGAACTTGCAGCGACAGCAAGCTCGCGACGCACGAGCGGCTCGGCCGACCGTGCCTGCTGTACCACATCGAGCAGTGCGCGGGCCCGTGCGTGGGCAAGATCAGCCGGGACGACTACGACCGCCTGGTGCGCGAGATGGTGCGATTCCTCGAAGGCCATACCGACGAGGTGGTGAGCGATCTCACCCAGCGCATGGCCGATGCGTCGACCGAGCTCGAGTTCGAGCTGGCAGCCCGGCTGCGCGACCGGCTCGCCAGCGTCAAGCGGGCGATCGAGAAACAGCAGATCGCCGGAACTCGCAACGAGGACTTCGACGTCATCGGCATCGGCGACGACGAGCTCGAAGCCGCCGTGCAGCTGTTCTTCGTGCGCAAGGGTCGGGTGATGGGCCAGCGAGGCTTCGTAGTGGACAAGGTGGAGGAGCTGGACGGGCCGCAGCTCGTCGCCCGTGTGCTCTCGGGGCTGTACCACGACGAGAATCCGCTGGGCTGGCCCAAGGTGGTGCTCGTGCCGACGCTCCCGCCGGAGGTAGGGGTGTACGAGGAATGGCTGAGCTCTCAGCGGGGCTCGCATGTGACGCTGCGGGTCCCCCAGCGCGGCGACAAACGGGCGCTGATGGAGACCGCGAGCCACAACGCACGGGAATCGCTGGCACGGCATCGACTGCGCCGGGGGGCAGATCACAACAGCCGGGCCCGTGCGCTGAACGAGCTGGCTGAGCACCTGGATCTGGCAACGCCGCCGCTGCGCATCGAGTGCTACGACATGAGCCACCTCCAGGGCGCCAGCTACGTCGGCTCGATGGTGGTGCTCGAGGACGGTCTGCCGCGTCGCAGCGAGTACCGGCACTTCCGGGTCCGCAACGTCGAGGGCAACGACGATTATGCGGCGATGGACGAGGTGCTGCGGCGGCGGCTGCGCAACTACCTCGCCGAGCGCGATCTGCCGGCCTCCGAGCAGGGCCGTTTCGCCTACCCGCCCCAGCTGCTGGTGGTGGACGGCGGCAAGGGGCAGTTGGGCGTCGCAGCGGGCGTGCTGGAAGAGCTGGGGCTGCGCTCGCAGATACCGGTGTGTGCGCTGGCGAAGCAGTTCGAGGAAGTGTTCGTGCCCGGGCGCTCGGACCCGGTGCGCATTCCCCGGCAGTCCGAAGCGCTGTACCTGCTGCAGCGGGTACGCGACGAGAGTCACCGCTTCGCCGTGTCGTACCACCGCAAGCTGCGCAGCAAGGCCCTCAAGCGCGGCGTGCTCGAAGGGATAGCGGGCCTGGGGGACAAGCGGCGGGCCCGGCTGGTGCGGGAGTTCGGCAGTGTCAGCGCAGTCAAGTCGGCGACGCTCGACGATCTGCGAGCACTGAGCTGGCTGCCCGATGCGGTGGCCGAGGCGGTGTTCGCCGCCACCCACCCGGGTGAGGTCGCGACCGGTTCCTGAGTCGTGCGCCTCGCCCGTACCCTCGGTCGCGTGGCTGGGGGGCCAGAATTCGCGATTGTTGCGGGCCTGTCCGGTGCCGGCCGCTCGACGGCTGCGAACGCGCTCGAAGATCTGGGCTGGTTCGTCATCGACAACCTGCCGCCGCACTTGATCGGCGACGTGGCCGACATGGTTGCTTCGCCCCGAGCGCGGCTGCGTCGCGTGGCGCTGGTGGCCGGGACCCGGGAGTACCGGGAGGATCTGGTGACCGCGATCGAGCAGCTACGCGAGCGCAACGCCGCCGTGCGTGTCATGTATCTCGATGCCCCTACTGAGGTGCTCGTGCGGCGTTACGACGACACACGCCGACGGCACCCGCTGCACACCGGCGATCTGCCGGCCGTGGGCGACGCGGGGGCCGATGCCGCAGCGCCGAATGCCGAGCCCGTAGCGGATTCAGTCATCGATGCCATCGAGCTGGAGCGCGAGCTGCTGGCCGATGTACGCGACATGGCCGATGTGGTCATCGACACGGGCGACCTGAACGTCCATGAGCTGCGAGACCGGGTGCACGATGAGTTCGGTGCGACCGGCGACGAGCTCGGCATGCGCACCGCGGTCATGTCATTCGGCTACAAGCACGGCGTGCCGCGCGATGCCGATCTGGTGTTCGACTGCCGGTTCCTGCCCAACCCGCACTGGGTGCCTGACTTGCGTCCCTACACCGGTCTGCACCCGGGCGTGCGCGACTGGGTGCTCGGCCAAGGGGCGACCGCGGCGTTCCTCGAGCACCTCATGCCCATGCTCGAATCGTTGCTGCCGTCCTACCGGTCCGAAGGCAAGTCGTACCTCACGATCGCGCTGGGCTGCACCGGCGGCCGACACCGCAGCGTGGCGATTGCCGAGCAGGTGACCCGACTGCTCGTCGAGCGGGGCCACGACCTTCACTGCCGCCACCGCGACATCGCCCGATGAGGCTGAGCCGAAGGCGAAGCCGTGGCCCGAGCGGCCCGTGAGCGCAGCGAGCAAGAGCGGGAAGCAACTGGCGGTTCGACGGAAGGTTCGACAGCCCGTTCGTTCTCTCAGCACCGTTTGCCCGCTAGACAGCTAGCGACAGATCGAGTCGGGGCTGCCGGCCCGGCGGGCTCGCGTGACGAAGAGGACAGCAGCAGATGAGCGTGCGCGTGGGCGTCAACGGTTTCGGCCGGATCGGGCGCAACTTCTATCGGGCGGCCGACCGCCCTGGCAGCGACATCGAGATCGTGGCGGTCAACGACTTGGGCGACACCGCCACGATGGCCCACTTGCTCAAGTACGACTCGGTGCTCGGCAACCTGCCGCACGACATCGCCGCCACCGACGGCGGCATCTCGATCGACGGCGCGGTGCTGCCGGTGCTGTCCGAGCGCAACCCTGCCGACCTGCCTTGGGCCGACTACGGCGTCGACGTGGTGGTGGAATCCACCGGCATCTTCACCTCCCGCGACAAGGCGGCGATGCACCTCGACGCCGGTGCGCCGCTCGTGATCGTCTCCGCTCCGGCATCGGGTGCGGATGCCACGTTCGTCGTCGGCGTGAACGACGCCGATTTCGACCCCGACAACCATAAGGTCGTCTCGAACGCGAGCTGCACCACGAACTGCTTCGTGCCGATGGTGCAGGTGCTGGACCAGGCATTCGGCGTTCAGCAGGGGCTGATGACCACCATCCACGCCTACACCGGCGACCAGTCGCTGGTGGACGGCCCTCATGGCGACCTGCGCCGTGCCCGGGCCGCGGCCGTCAACATCATCCCCACCTCGACCGGCGCGGCGCGGGCGACCGGGCTGGTGCTGCAGGCCATGGCCGGCAAGCTCGACGGCACGTCGCTGCGTGTGCCGATCCCCGATGGCTCCATCACCGACTTCACCGCCGTGCTGGATGCAAGCCCCAGCACCGACGAGGTCAACGCAGCCTTCGCCCAGGCGGCCGCCGACGGGCCGCTGGCGGGCGTGCTCGACTACTCCACCGATCCGCTGGTGAGCGCGGACATCGTCGGCAATCCGGCGAGCTGCGTGTTCGACGCCGGGCTGACGATGGTGATGGGCAACATGGTGAAGGTCCTCGGCTGGTACGACAATGAGTGGGGCTACTCGAACCGGCTCGTCGACCTCGTGGGCATCGCCTGCAATCGATGAGCCCGCAGGCGAGCGGAGGCGCCCTGCCGACGCTGGAAGATCTCGAACAGCAGCTCGGGGGGCTCGACGCCCGCCGCATCCTGGTGCGCTGCGACTTCAACGTGCCGCTGCGCGAAGGTGCCGACGGCCGCCGTGAGATCGCCGACGACCTGCGCATCCGTGCGGCACTGCCGACGCTGTCGTGGCTGGCCGAACGAGGTGCTGCTGTCACGGCGTGCTCGCACCTGGGCAGGCCTGCGGGAGCCCCCGACGAGCGCTTCTCGCTCGCTCCGGTGGCCGAACGGCTGGCCGCATCCGCGCCAGGCGTGGCGCTGGTGGAGAACCTTCGCTTCCATGCGGGCGAGACAGCGAACGACGCCGTGTTCGCGGATGCCCTGGTTGCGGGTGAGATCGTGGTGCGCTTCGGCAACGGGACGCAGACAGCCCCCTTCGACGGCTACGTCAATGACGCGTTCGGTGCCAGCCACCGGGCCCACGCGTCCATCGTGGGTCTGCCGCGGCGCCTGCCGAGCGCAGCCGGCCGGCTGCTGGCCCGCGAGGTCGATGTGCTCGGCGGCTTGCGCGCCGATGCCCGGCGGCCGTTCGTGGCGGTGCTCGGGGGAGCGAAGATCAGCGACAAGCTCGGCGTCGTCGAGGCACTCACGGGCGTTGTCGACACGCTGGTCATCGGCGGGGGCATGTGCTTCACATTCCTGGCTGCGATGGGTCACCAGGTCGGCGACTCGCTGTGCGAGCCCGACTTCATCGAGACCTGCGGCCGGCTGCTGGAGGGCGGCACCAGGATCGTGCTGCCCGGCGACATCACCGCGCTGGATGCCGGCGGCACCGTGCGCCAGATGGGCCGCAGCCTTCCCGCTGGGTGCCGCGGCCTCGATATCGGCCCCGGCTCAGCGGCCGAGTTCGACGATGTGATCGCCGGTGCCCGAACTGTCTTCTGGAACGGCCCGATGGGCATGTTCGAGGATGAGCGATTCGCCGCCGGCACCCGTGCAGTTGCGCAGTCGATGGCGGATTCCCGAGCGTTCGCCGTGGTCGGCGGCGGCGACAGCGCGGCAGCCGTGGCCCAATTCGGCCTGGCGCCCTACATGGATCACATCTCGACCGGGGGAGGGGCGGGACTCGAGCTGATCGAGCACGGCGACCTGCCCGGTCTCGCTGCGCTGCGAGACTCGCCGAATCGCTGAGCCAGCAGGGGAGAGCGACGATGAGCCGAACGCCACTGGTCTCGGGCAACTGGAAGATGCACCTCAATCACCTGGAGGCCATCCAGCTCTGCCAGAAGCTCAGCTACGAGCTGGCCTGGCACCGCTACGACCGAGTAGAGGTCAGCCTGCACCCGCCCTTCGTCGACCTGCGTTCGTGCCAGACCGTCATCGACGCCGACCGCCTCGAGTTCAAACTGGGAGCCCAGAACTGCCACGACCAGTCGCACGGCGCCTTCACCGGCGAGGTCTCGCCCGCAATGCTGGCCAAGCTGGACGTGAGCTACGTCATCGTCGGCCACAGCGAGCGCCGGGCACTGTTCGGCGAGACCGACGAATTCATCGCCGCCAAAGCAGCAGCCGTGGCCAAGGCGGGCATGACACCCATCGTCTGCGTCGGCGAGACCATCGACGACCGGGAAGCCGGCAGGGCCGCCGAGGTAGTCACCGCCCAGATGCAGGGAAGCCTCGCCAAGCTCACCAAAGCCCATTTCGAGACCCTGGTCGTCGCCTACGAGCCCGTCTGGGCGATCGGCACCGGCCGGAACGCGTCACCCCAAGACGCCCAAGACATGTGTGCCACCGTCCGCCAGGTAGTCGACGACATCCGCCGAGGCGCCGGCCAGCACCTTCGCATCCAGTACGGCGGCAGCGTCAAGCCCGCCAACGCCCAAGAGCTCCTGGCCCAGCCCGACATAGACGGCGCCCTGGTAGGCGGCGCGTCGCTGGACCCAACCCAGTTCGCCCGAATAGTCCAAGCCGCCCTCTAGCAACAAGTTGCAAGTTGTTCCCGAAATGGGTACTATTTCTAACAGCGTCGGCGACCCCCTCCGGCGCGTCCCCCTCTGAGTACCGGAGCAAGCCAAATGGCCGTTCTCGATTCCATCCGCGAAGTCCAGGATCGCACCCTCGAACAGATGAAGACTGCCCAGGAGCAGTTCGTCTCGATGAACGAGCGTGTCGCCGAAGCATGGCTCGCCGCCGTGCCCGCAGTCGCCGGTCCGTTCGCGGAGTACCTGCCCAAGCCGACCGAGATGATCGACACCTACTTCGGCTTCCTGGGCCGGGTTCACGAGGCCAACAAGGACTGCGCCGCTCGCATCGCTGCGGCGTGGGAGCGGGCCAGCGAGGACGCCCAGGCCTGATGGCCGCTTCCGGCGCTGACGCTGCAGACGCGGACGATCAGCGGTCGGCACATCCATTTCCGGGCTTCGACCAGCTCGGCGACTTCATCCGGGCTCAGCGTGAGCTGATGGAGTTGAGCCAGCGCCAGCTGGCCAAGATGGCGCGCCTGTCCAATCCGTACCTCAGTCAGATCGAGCGGGGGCTGCACGAGCCGTCCGTCCGGGTGCTCAAGGCACTGGCCGAGGCGCTGAACGTGCGGGCTGCCACCTTGCTGTCGTATGCGGGCCTGATGGACCGCGAGGACGTGCCCACCGTCGTCGAGGCGATCCAAGCCGATCCCAATCTCACCGACGAGCAGAAGGCTGCCCTGCTGGGCGTGTACCGCAGCTTCGGCACCGGCGAATCCTGAGCACCGTGACCACAGCGATCCGTTCCCACGGCAGGTTCGAAGCCGGCGACCACCTGTGGAACGTGGCCCTGCGCATGGGGGCTGCCGACGTTGCGCTGAACACCGCGCGGTGGTGGGCATCGATCAGGTGGGGAGCGGGCAGCGCCGCCGCGGTGACAGCCGCTGCGCTGCGGTTCGGCGGCCGCACGGCGATCGTCGACGATGTCGGCGCCCTCGACTACCGCACGCTCGACCGTGCCGCGACGAGCGTGGGAGCGAGGCTGCGAGCCGCGGCTACGAGGCCCGACGGCAGCCTCGGAGCGGTCGGCATCCTGTGCCGCAATCACCGCTGGTTCGTGACGGCCCTCGTCGCCGCAGAACGCGCCGGCTGCGACATGGTGTTGCTGTCGACCGCGCTGCCGGCCTCGAATCTCGCCGAGGTGTGTGCCCGCGACGGCATCGCGGCCATCGTCGCCGACGACGAGTTCGCTGACGTCATCGAGCAGGCAGGCACTTCGGCCGCCGTCTTCGCGGCGGACGGCGACGGCAAGAACTCCATGTCCCGCATCGCGGCCGAGGGCCTGCCGTGCTCGCCGCCGACGCGGCGACCCAAGCTCGTGCTGCTCACCTCGGGCACCACCGGCGCGCCCAAGAGCGCTGTCCGGCCGCTGAAGACGACTCGCGTCGGCGGGACCGGCATGCTGCGGCGAGTTCCCTATCGCCTCGGCGATCGCTGTTTCGTCGCTTCGCCGCTGTTCCACGCATGGGGTCTCAGCCAGCTCGTCGTCGGCCTGGCTGCCGCCAGCACGATCGAGATGCGCCAGCGCTTCGACGCCGAGGAAGTTGTCCGGCTGATGTGCGAGCGGCGGTACGACGCGCTCGTGGTGGTGCCCTTGATGCTGCGTCGCATGCTCGATCTGCCGATCGAACCATCCCAGATGCAGCAACCCCGCATGGTGCTCAGCAGCGGCAACGTGCTCTCAGGCGATCTGGCCCGGGAGTGGATGGACCGTTACGGCGACTGCCTCTACAACATCTACGGCTCGACGGAGACCGCCATCGGCACCATTGCCGACCCCGCCGATCTGCGGGCTGCTCCCGGCACTGTGGGTCGGCCGCCTGACGGCGTCATGCTCACGATTCTCGACGACGACGGGATGCCGGCGCCGCGGGGCACCTTCGGCTGGGTGCACCTCGCCAGCACAGCGCAGTTCCTCGGCTACACCGACGGCAGCGACGGTGAACGCGCGGGCACGCTCATGGCCACCGGCGACATCGGCAGTCTCGATGCCGACGGTCGGCTGCACATCTCGGGCCGTGCCAACGACATGATCGTGACCGGCGGCGAGAACGTCTTCCCCTCCGGTGTGGAAGAGGTGCTGGGCCGCCATCCTGGCGTCGAGGTGGCGGCCGTGGTGGGCGTGGACGACCCCGAGTTCGGTCAGCGCGTCGCCGCGTTTGTCGTCGTGCGCCCTCGTCGCCGGGTCGATCCGGACGAATTGCGTTCGTGGGTCGCTGAGCGGCTGCCGAGTTTCATGGTTCCCCGCGACATCCACTTCGTGGATGCGCTGCCGATGACGACGACCGGCAAGGTCGTGCGGCACCGGCTGGCCGTGCTGGGACAGCCGGATCGTGTCTAGCAGCGCTCAGCGCGCGAGATGTGCTCAGCGCGGCGGCGACGCCGGCTGGCGGCCGAACGTCTCGAGCGCTGCCTGATCGACATAGCGGGTGACGTCGCGCTCGAAGGGGTAGGACAGGTGCGAGCCCTGGTACCACAGCATGTCGGGACGCTCCCAGTGCTCCCACAGCGTCTTGATGTTGCCGGGGCGCACCCAGCGGTCGAGCAGTCCGGCATAGATGTAGCGGCGCTCGCGGGGCACCAGGCACGGCAGCGACAGCGGCGACACCACCGAGAGGATCTGCTCGTACGGCTCCCACGACAGTCCCCACTGCTCGTAGAACGGGGGCAGCAGCGGTTCGACCTGCCGGCGGGTGCCGCGCGCCAGGTCGCTCTCGGGGACCCCGGCGATCACCGCCGCCAAGTCGTCTTCGAGCGCGGCGGTCATGGCTGCCATGTAGCCGCCCAGCGAGACGCCTGAGACCGCGACGGCAGGCGCTTCGTGCTGGTCGCGCACCCAGCCGATCACCCGGCGGATGTCCCACGCACCCTGCGCCACGGTGAACACGGTGTTCATGGCACCGGCGTGGATGACTCGCGAGCCGCTCATGCCGATGGCCCGGGGGCCGTGCAGCGGGAGCACGACGGCGATCACGTTGAGCCCCCAGCGCCGGTGGAGGCGGTGCGCGTACAGCATCCACATGTCCAGCTCGGCCTCGCCGGTGCGGTAGCCGTTGACGGCCACCACCCACGGGCGGGGCCGGTCGGCGTGCTGCAGCATCCACGCGTGGGTGGTGCGAACCGGCCGGTAGTTCATCCAGCGGTCGCGGCCGGGCTCGCCGGGCCACGGCTCGAACTCGCTGCGGAAGCGGACGTGCCAGAAGTCGGCGTCGCCGGCAGAGGTGGCGCGCACGTCCACGCCGGAGTCGAGCGGTGGGGGAGTGCGGTGGTAGGCGGCGGGGTCGTCCAGCCAGCCGCAGTCCGCATAGAGCCGGTGGGCTTCGGCCAGCTCCGAGCGCAGCCGCTGCCGGAACGGGCCGTCGGGGATCCGCATGCGGGCCGTCGCCAGCTCGAACTGCAGCGCCCACTCGTCGATCATCCACTTCCACGCGGCGGAGGGTGTCTGGCGCACCGCGGGCAGGTCGTCCTCGTTGTGTCCCCGGATCCACTCGGCTACCGACCCCGCCGCCCGGCAGCCGACGCGCAGCGGCGACCTCGGCCTGCGGCCCTCCGGCGGGCGGCTGCCTGCTTGAGCGTCGGTGGGAGCGGCGGCCATTCGGTGTGAGGTCTCCTGGGAGAGCGGGCGCTACAGCGCCCGGGCGTCGAGCCGTGCGAGCGCGGCGTCGGTCGACACGAGCATGCGTTCGAGCAAGTCTGCAAGCACCTCACGCTCGCCGGTGTCGAAGACGGTGAAGATCTCCTCGTAGATGCGGTAGGCGCGGTCCACGAAGTACTGGTGGCGGGCTGCACCGAGGTCGGTCAGCTCGACTAGCACCTCCCGGTGGTCGCGTTCGGCTCGTTGCTTGTAGACGAGTCCGTCCGTCTCGAGCCTGGTGACCGCACGGGTGACGGTGCTGGGCTCCACGTCCATGATGTCGGCGAGCGTGCGGATGGTTGCGGGCCCGTTGCCGGCGACGGCGTCGAGCGCACGGAATTGGCCCGGCTCGATGGACTGCGATCCGCCGCCGAGGACGTGGCGGCGCAGACGTTCGACGGTGGGCCCCAGTCGAGCCGCGCGCCACAGCGCGGCGACCTTGTGATCGAGGTCCCAGTCGTCACCCCAATCGGTGGACGTGGGATCGCTGTGAGGTCGCGCGTCACGAACACGAGGCAGTCCGAGCGTGCGGCGAGTGCCGCTGTCAAGGGACTGCGCTGGGTCTCCCGCACCCTGCTGGTCCAGATCGATCATGTTCATCGGCTGTCTTCATAGCCTAGCCGATCCGCCCGCCTGCCGCCCGCAGGTCATTGCAGCGTGTCACACAATTTTTCTAGGCGAAACTGTCTTGTTTCAGGGCGTTAACCTCTATATGATTGCATAGCGTCATGCAATTGAATGGCGGAGGAGCCTGTCTCGCCAGCGGTTCAATTCGCACCGGCAGGCGTCTCGTGCGCCGCCGGACCCCGTGACAGCAACCCGGACACCCCCCTTATTCCGGAGGAGATACACATGGCCAAGCAATGGCGTGAGATCTACAACGAATGGGAGAAGGCCGTGGCGCCCGGACTCGAGCAGTTCGCAGCCTCGGACGGCTTCCGCGACTTCATGGCGGCGAGCGCCAAGGTCACCAGCGCGCTGACCGCCGAATTCGAGCGTGCCAGCCGGCGGTGGCTGCACTTCTGGAACCTGCCTGCGGCCACTGATGTGCGCAAGCTGCGCCAGCAGGTCGCTGCGGTTGATCGGGAGCTGAAGGGCCTGAAGAACCTCGTCTTCGAGGTGGCCGCCGTTGCTCCCGCCGGCGACGAGCCGGCCACGAACGGCTCGGCACAGCCGGCTCGGAAGTCGGCTGCCAAGAAGCCTGCCGCCGCCGTCGAAGTTTCCTGATCTACCCCCTCTCACTGAAGTAGCATCCATGCCTGCAACCACGATGATCAAGCCCAAGCTCGCCTCTGGAACCAACGGCGAGCCGCCCGAGCGCGACGCCGGGCTGCCCAACCTGCTCGCCCCCTACGCCGAGATGTGGGAGACCGGCATGCGGCGCTGGTGGAACCTCACCCGCCACGTCATGGGCATCGACCGTGCCCCGGTCGGCCAGACGCCCCGCGACGCCGTGTGGAGCAACGGCAAGGCGGTGCTGTACCGCTACCGCAGCGAGAGCCCGACCGTGCGCCCGCCGCTGCTGCTGGTGATGAGCCTGGTCAGCCGCTCGTTCATCTTGGACCTGCAGCCAGGCAACAGCTTCATCGAACGCCTCGTGGCCGAGGGCTTCGACGTCTTCCTGCTCGACTGGGGCGTGCCCGACGAGGAAGAGGCCATCAACACTCTCGAGACCTACTGCGACGAGCTGCTGCCCCAGGCGGTGGCCAAGGTCAACCAGATAGGCGGCGACAACGGCGTCACGGTGTTCGGCTACTGCTACGGCGGCCTGCTGTCGCTGCTGTACGCGGCCGGCCATCCCGGCGATCCCGTTCGCAACCTTGTCGTGATGGCCACCCCGGTCGACTTCACCAAGATGCCGGCCGCCATGACCGGTGTCGGCAAGGGCGGCATCGATCCCGAACACCTGATGGACCACACGGGCAACGTGCCCGCCGAAGCCGTGCGGGCCTCGTTCACGCTGCTCACGCCTACGTCGGATCTCAGCACGGTCATGGACTTCTGGGAGCACCTCGACGACGACAAGTTCCTGAACTCGTACCAGGCCATGACGTCGTGGACCCGCAATCACATTCCGTTCCCCGGCGCCACGATGATCCAGACCGTCGAGATGTTCCACGAGGGCAACGGCTTCATCACCGGCGACCTGATGCTCGGCGGTCGCAAACTCGACCTTGCCGACATCACGGTGCCGTTCCTGAACGTGATCGCCGAGCGCGACCACATCGTGCCGCCCGAGTCCACCTACGGCCTCGATGAGCTGGTCGGCTCCGACGACGCCACCGAGATGCGGCTGCCCGCCGGCCACGTCGGGCTGATCGTGGGCAACGGCGCCCGCAAGCGCTCGATTCCCTCGATGATCGGCTGGATGCTCGAGCACAGCGACGTCGAGGCCTAGTCGACGCCTAGTCGACGCCGCCCGTGGCCGAGAGCCGAGCCTGAGTCGGGGGCGCTGCAGCCCGTGAGCGAGACAGCCACATCGGGGCGCCCTCGGGCGGGCCAGCGCGTGGCGCTGGTGATGGGCTCCGGCGGCATCGTCGGCGGGGCGTTCCATGCCGGCGTGCTCAAGGCGCTCGAGGACACCTGGGCAATCGACGCCCGGGATGTGGACCTGATCGTCGGCACGTCGGCCGGGTCGATCTCGGGGGCGCTCGTGGCCGCCGGGCTCAGCCCCAGCGACCTGTTCCGCCGCGAAACCCGCCAGCCGCTCAGCCCTGATGGGGCAGGGCTGCTGGGCGCGGCACGGGCCCGGCGCGGGCCCAAGCGCCATGCCACCGCTGCAATCGGCGCACCGATGGCGCCGCACGTCGGGATGCTCGCGATGATGATGCCGGGGAGCGTGTCGCCCGGTACCGCAATGGCCTCGATGCTGCCCAAGGGCAAGGTGCCGACGTCGCACGTCGCCGACATCGTCCGTGCGCTGTTCGGAAGCGAGTGGCCGTCGGGCGTCGACTTGCGAGTGCCAGTCGTCGAGCTCGACACGGGCCAGCGGGTGGTGTTCTCCGAGACGGGTCCTGCGACGCCCGAGCAGGCTGTGGCTGCATCGTGCGCTGTGCCGGCGGTGTTCGAGCCCGTCGAGATCGACGGAACGTCCTATATCGATGCCGGCGTCCACTCGTCGGACAACCTCGACGTGCTCCAGGGTGAGCATTACGACCTCGTGGTGGTGAGCTCGCCGATGGGCATCGCCGGCATGCCCTCCGGGACACGGCCCTGGGCGATGCCGATTGCCGCGGCGATGGACTTCGGAGCGACAACACTCGCCTGGAGCGCATTGCGCATCGCGAGCCGGATGACCACCGAATGCGAGCGATGGAGCCTGACGGAGTGTGAGCGTGTGGAGATCGTCATGCCGGCATCGGACGACCTCGATGCCATGGGCAGCAATCTGCTCGACCCGCGTCGCCGGCCCGCAGTGGCATTGCAGGCCTATGCCACGGCCTCTGAGCAGTTCGCGGCGCGTCCCCTGTAGCTGGCCCTGTAGGGCATCGTTCCCGCGTCGGCGCCGGCCGGGAGTCCGTAGCTAGGCCAAGGCGCGTGAGGGCTCCCGGGCCGCTCGGGCCGTTCGTGCCGCAGCCCTGCTCTGGCTGGCTTCGCCCGCAGGCCGCTTGGACTCGGCCCAGTGGCCCCGCCTGAGAATCCGGCTGCCGCTCGGACCTAGAGTCGCAGCGTGCCTGAAGAAGACAGCTCACCGATGGGGGTGTCCGGCGCTGACCGGCCGAGCCTGGCCGACGGGCTGGTGGCATTCGTCAAGCGCGACTGCCCCACCTGCCGCGACGTGGAGCCGGTGCTCGCCGAACTCGTCGACCACGCCGTGCGCAGCGGCACTCGCCTGACGGTGTTCATCCAGGACGATCCCGAGTTCATGGCTGGGCTCGGCGGGCAGTCTTCCGAGGTGGTGCACGACCACGACTTGGCAATGTCGTGGCACCACGAGATCGACACCGTGCCGACGCTCATGGCAGTGATGGACGGCCGTGAGATGGCACGCACCGTGGGCTGGGATCGCACGAGCTGGGAGGCACTCAGCGGTGCCGACGATCTCGGCGCCGAGCTGCCGGAAATGCGACCGGGCTGCGGCTCGATGTCGGCCGACCCATTGCTGGCCGACGAGCTGGCACTGCGCTTCGGCGCCACATCGTTCGCAAGCCGCAAGGTGGAGCTGGCATCGGCGGAGGACCCCGTCGAGGCGGCGTATGACCGCGGTTGGTCAGACGGATTGCCAGTGGTGCCGCCCACCGAGGCGCGGGTGGCCGCCATGCTGGCGGGAACGAGCCGGGCGCCCGACGAGATCGTTGCAGTGGTGCCGCCGACGCTGGCCGAATGCACGGTCGAGAAGGTGGCTGTCAACGCCGTCATGGCTGGCTGCAAACCCGAGTACCTGCCGGTGGTGCTGGCCGCGGTCGAAGCTGCCTGTACCGACACGTTCAACATGCACGGCCTGCTGTGCACGCTGTGGTTCTCAGGGCCGATCGTGATCGTGAACGGCCCGATCCGGCATCGCATCGGCATGAACACCGACAAGAACGCCCTCGGCCAGGGCAATCGCGCCAACTCCACTATCGGGCGGGCCCTGCAGCTCGTGATTCGCAACGTCGGCGGCGGCAAGCCCGGCATCGGCGGCATAGATCGCTCGGCGCTCGGGTCGCCATCGAAAGTCGGCTGGTGCTTCGCCGAAGACGAGGAGGGGCTGCCCGACGGCTGGCCGCCGCTGTCGGTGACCCGCGGGTTCGAGCCCGGCCAGGACACGGTGACGCTGTTCGCGGGGCACGGCCCGATCGGCTGCATCGACCAGGTCTCCCGCACGCCCGGCTCGCTGATCCGCACGCTCGCGCAGCAACTGCTGTGCGTCGGCAATCGCAAGCTGCCCACCGAGGCGATGGTGGTGATGACGCCCGAGCACATGTCGACGTTCGCCGACTCGGGCTGGACGAAGCAGCGCTTCTACGACGAGTTGGAGCCGCTGCTGCAGATGGATCTGGACTTCGCAGTGTGCGGTGCGGGCGGCATCTCCGAGGGCTTGCCGGAGGGCTTCGTGCAGCGGCTCCAGGGCGCCGAGGTTGGGGGCAACCAAGACGGCTCAGTCGACGGCGGGCATGTGTTCGGTTCGGCCGAGGGCGATGCCGGCGGCGGCTTGCGCAAGCTCCCGCCGTGGTCGCCCATGGTCGTTCGGGCCGGCGGGGGAGCGGGCGGCTTCAGCGCCATCATCGAGGGCTGGGTGCCCGGTGCCAAGGGCAGCACCCCGATCACCCACCCGATCCGCCGGTAGCAGTGTGCCGGTTTCGGTCCGTAGCTCCGCGCGACGCTGTCCCGCTGTGACAGCAGGTTTGCGGACATCATCTTGCATAGTCGAAATCGGCATCCGGGAGTCCCCCTGATCGTCGCGCCAGCAAGTGTCGCAGCAAGCAGCGACTGCTGTTCGCGTGGAACTTTGGGGAGTTATACGGGGTAGTGCCAAGCCGCAGGTCAGTGCCGGTCTTCGTGCGCAAGAAAGTCGCGCTGTTCGCCAAAGAGCACGCCCGGCGGACCGTGGGCCGTCCCGAGGGGCTGCAAGCGGTCGTGTTCAACGACAACGTCACGCTCGACGGGGGCCGGATACGGCTGCCGGGCGGGCTGCGGCTCGACCTCGAACCCGGCCCTGTCACGCTCGCCGACGGCACAGTGCGGGACCCCGCAGTCGGCGGCAGCCTGCCCGAGGGGTACCGGGCGGCCCAGGCGGCGCAGATCGTGGACACCACCGCTCGGGTGACCCGCAAGACACAGCCGCAGCATCGCCGCTGGGAAGCGCGCCTCATCATCGAACGGCCCGGCCCGCCGCCGCCCAGCGCTGAACGGCTCAAGACGCTGAAACACAGCGAAGTGCTCGGCTGCGACGTCGGCTGTGTCACCACGATAACCCTGTCCGACGGCCGCAAGCTGAACCTGCCTGACACAAGGGCGGACATTTTCGGGCAGTTCAGTACCCATCAAGGGGTAGACCGCAGGCGTGAACCCGTCCACGCTGACACACGCAGCAGTTCGTGCCGACGACGGCATCACGGATCTCGAAGCCGCCCAGCGGTTCGCTGAGCAACGCTGGCCCGACGGCGTCCGCTGCGCACACTGCGACAGCCGCAGAGTCACCCCCCGCAAACCACGACCTGATCGCACATGGCCGCAATGGCGATGCCGCGACTGCCGCCGCGAATTCACCGCCGTCACACGCACCCACCTCCACGGCACCCGCCGCAAACCCGCAGCTTGCTACAGCCCGCGCCCGACGGACCGGCAGCACGACGGCCGGATGCAAGGCGTCACGCGAGGCGAACTGGCTGTGATGAACGCGTTGCGGCGGCGACCGTCTGGGGCGACCGTAGCGAAGCTTGCCGACGTGGCCGGAATGTCCGAACGGCATACACGCCGCTGCCTGCGCGAACTCGCCGATCTCGGATTCTGCGAACAGGCCAGCGAGTCGGTTGTCGACGGGCATGTGGCTGCGGTGGTGCCAGTGTGGAAGATGAGCTACTCCTCGAGGTGCTTCGAGATGCTCGACGCTATGCCGACGCTCGCAACACGTCCGCTGCCCTCAGACGAATCGGACAGCATCCCGCCGCGATTCTGGGCACAGTTCTGGTCTGGCCCCACAGGACGCGAGCTGCGGCTCAGCGAGCACGGGCTGCACATAGCAGGCATGCTGATCGGCGGGCGGGACATCGCTGCTGAATGCTGGGCGCTGCGACGGACGCCGACCGCGGACCTGCGAGAACTGCGAGCGATGCGCGGATACGACGAAGGCGTCTCTGCCCGCGCTCTCGACGCTGAGCTAGCGAGGCGGGCTCATGCCGTCTGAGCCTCTCGCCGAGTTCGAGCATTACCTCGACGAGCGGCTGCGGCGGCTGTGGCCGCTAACGGCACTGCTCGCCGACAAGCTCGACGGGAGGCTGATGGGCGGCACCGCGCTGGCGTTGCATCTGCGGCACCGTGTCAGCGAAGACCTTGACATCATGACGTTCAAGACTTTTTCAGGGCGGCAGCTAGCGAAGCGAATGAAACGGCACATCGCCGATGCCTACGGCAACACAGCCGACTTCGATATTCACATACAGACCGCCGAGGAAGACGGCTACTTCGCGCTCTTGGACGGGGTGAAGGTCGACGTGTTCCGTGCACGTCCCAGCGAAAGCACCACAGCAGACGTCATGCGATGGCTCGCTCCGCCGGTCAACGTCGAGGGCGTGCCTGTCGGCTCTGTGCCCGACATTCTCGTATCGAAGCTTGATGTCATCATGTACAGGCCACGCATCCGCGACTACATCGACCTGGCCAGCATCGACCGGCTCACTTCACACGGACTCGAACTGGGCATCGCCTACTACAAGCTCAAATACAGGTACGACCTGTACCCGCGGCCCCGAGTCATCCGGCGCATCATCGACCTCATCGAAAATCCCGGACGGCTGCTACGCGACGACCGTTTCGAAGACTTGCACGAGAACACGCTCGCTTACCTTGCGCGACGAGCACCCGAAGTGCGCCGTTATGTGGAACAGGCCGACGACAAGCACATGGACGGCGGCGGCACGGATCCATGGCGCTACGGCCCAGACAGCACCCCCAGTCTGTCAGGAAGTTCGAGTCCGTCCGCGGTGTGCGGCAAGTGGATGCCGCGTGCCCGTAAACGCTGTGTTCTATCGCTGGGGCATGCAGGGGGCTGCCGGGCACGGCATCGCTGAGCACGGGACCGGACCGTAACCCCTTGGCAGAAGGCCCCGGCAACCCCAACAGTGACACTCGGAAAGTTTGTGCAACCGGCGTGATCTGAGGGGCCGCAGCCGTGGGCTGTGGGCCGGGGAGGATCATGTCTGCGGCTGATCTTGACATGCCGGCTGTGCCGACGAGCGATGCTGCCGACGAGGCGGCGACCCCTGCTTCAGCCGCTTCGAGATCGTCGCCGGATGCCAACCAGTCTCCGCCGAGATCTCCTCCAACGTCCAACCCTGCTCGCGCAGGCCCTCGATATCCACGCAGGTCTCCTGGTTCATCATGGAGAGCGACTCCTCCAGCGCAGTCGATGCTTGGTCGCTCGACACGCTGGAGGAGTCACCGCTCCCAAAGGCGGATAAGCGAAGCCAGGCCACAAGACCCCCGACACCACCGCGCATTTCAGTGAGCGCAGAACGCGACTACCGCTGAGCGCTCACAGCGTCGAGGCAGTGACCCACCACAGCGACCGCGGATCGCAGTACCTGTCGATCCGCTACAGCCAAAGGCTCGACGACAACGACATCGTCGCCTCGGTCGGGACCCAACAAAACAGCCTCTGCCAAACCCGGCGTGATTCAGGGCGGACGAACGGTGATGTCAAATCGCGTCGCCGGCACCGTCAGGCAATTGACGGGTCCGTTCTCGTCGCAGCCGTTCCTTCACAATGAGACTGCCCGGACTGCTGCTGTGGCTCTTCACAGGGCACGGGGCGTTCACCAGGCGACGCTGACACACTCGCTTCTCGCCGAGCGGCTGACGGCAGGCCACAGGTGTCCGCGGCGGTTCGCCGTGTGAGGACGCTCTGCGCTTGCTACCTGACGTCGTGGTCGTCCTTGAACGGCTTGTGGTTGCATCTCGTATGGCGGTGGCAGAAGCGAGCATCTCGGGGTCGCTGAACGCTTCGCTCTCGATCAGGTCGGCTGCGTTCCGAAGGCGCTTGCGTTCCTTGCGGGTGAGACGAGACGACTCGGCGTCGCGAGGCTCGAGCATCGCCCCTAGTGGTGTGTCGCGGGTTTGGCTGCGCGGCATCTCAACCGTCTGACCTCGGCAAATGTGTCGCTGTACCCCGCAAGCAAAGTGCCGACACACCACTAGGACAGCAAGGTCGTTGACGTGGCGCAATGACCCGCGCCGTCCTGGCAGCCCGGACGCGGCCGCGTATTTGATGAGCAGCGCGCCGATCAAGTTCGGGCGTGGGATGACGAGCCGTTGTCCTGCGTGTTGCACGTCGACGCGTTCTGTGCGTTTCAAGGCTTGAGTTCCTCCCGCGGCTTGCAGGGTGTGCCCTGTCCCTAGTCGCGGCAGATCGGGCCGAGGTGGTCCGGGGCGAGAACGTCGATGACGACGTTGTCGGCGGGCCGCTGGTAACGGTGCTCGATGCTCTGCGGGGTCTGCGCGAAGCCATGCTGTCGCAACGCCGTGTCGATGGCGTCCATGTGCCCCCGACGTGCGCGGATGTCGACGATTACATCCAGGTCGTAGCTCCACCGCGGTGCCCAGTTCTGCTGGTCACTGTCTCGTTCGGCTTGATGCAGCAGCACCATCTGCCCGCCGATGAGCGTCCATCCGTCGCCCAGTTCTGGGGCCAGTGCTGCGAGCGCATCCCAAGCGGCGGCTTGTTCCCCGGTCAGCGGCGGCAGCACGATCTCAGTCATGGGCACCGTCATTGAGATGGCTCGCTATGCGGTCGGCTATGTCTCGTTCTCTCGGGTGGGGGGACAGGGCGAGGTCGAGCGCGACTGCTGCGGCCGGGGCGGCGCGCAGCCCGGTTGCGTCGTCGCGGATCGTGTGCGGTTTGGCGAGGTCCCAGATGTGGTCGGGGACGGTTCGGATGGCGACACCGCCGAGCGGGTCCGGCACGAGTCCGCGTGTGGGTGTCCCTCGGGCCGTGTAGGAGCTGTGGTCGGGTTCGGCGGGTCGCCGGCGGTACACGGCGGCTTCAGTGGGGTGCGGGGCGAGCAGGCCTCCGTAGGGTCGGCTGGCGTGCACGCCGCTGACGATGATGTCGTCGTGGGCGAGCATGGCTTCGATCATGGGCGGTGTGCCGGTCCAGCGGCTGATGGCGCCGCGGTTGACGTACCGCCAGGGGTCGTCGAGGTCGATGTCGCCGGCGATGATGCGTTCCCAGGCAGCCGCGGGGGCTAGTGGTCGTCCTGGTCGTGGCCGACCCCAGCGGAGTCCGTCGGCGTGTGCGGCTGACACGAGCCAGACGCCCGCGATCTTGCGGGCGGGGAGCAGGCCGCGCTGGACGTACCGGCGGGCTTGCTCGCTGCTGACGTCGAGTATGGCAGCAGCGGCTTCGAGTGATACTTCGTGCCACTTGGACATGCGAATCACACTAACGTCGCATCATGTGGACAGTTCCACCATTTATGCCAGGCGTTCTCGGGACGAACTGAACCGACGACCAGCGGCACGGTCGGCGTGCGGGCTGCAAACTGCCCGGCTAGTGCCAGTTGGTGCCAGTTGGTGCCTAAAATGATAAAAACACGCAGCAGAACGCGCTAACTGGCACTTCGATGAGCGACAATCAGCCTCTCAATCCGTTCCAGCCGGACTTCGGCAACGCTCCGACCCGTCTCACTAGAGGTTGACGGAACCAGTCTCACTCGTCGATGTCGCGCCGTCGTCCGCCGCCCGCCCCACGGCACGCCCGCCGCGACCGCTCTTTGCGGCGGTCCGTGAACACATGAGCGCGACGAGTCCGTTCAGCATCAGCGGCAGCTTTGCGCTGCGCTGCAAGAAGAACTTCCGACGACGGCATGCCCACAAGGATGCCAGCAGACGCCTGGCCGCAGCGCCGTTACCGCTTGCGCGAAGCGGGTCTGCCTGTGACTGTCGGCTCCGCGGCGAGACGCCGACGCCATTCGTCGGCGGTGTCTTCGGGTACGCCGAGCACTTCGGCGGCCGCTGCGTCGATGACACGGCGGACTGCGCAGACGTCGCTGTCGCGCAGCGGCAGGATCTCCGTGCAGGCGCATGCCTCGAATGCAGCCAGCAGCGCTGGCCATCCCGGGTTGTCTGCGGTGGGCACTCCGATGCTGCGCAGTCGGTCAAGCGACCAAGCCGGATAGGTGAGCTTCCTTCACGACCACGACCGGGGAATGCGTGAAGGGCACCGTTCAGGGGTTCTGCCTGAACCCTGACGATCCGGACGGCCCGACGATCGCCGCGGCGACCCGCGGCGGCTGCCCGCAGGTGTACTGCACGACCGGCGGGTTCCGCGACCCGAAGCGTCTTTCCGGCGGGGGCAGCACCGGGCTGCGTCCGGTGATGGAGACCGGCCCGGACATCCAGTACGCGAAGGACGGCTGCGACCCCGACGCGGCCGATTTCACGCCGACGAAGCATCCGCAGGTCACACCGCCGCAGGACAAGGAGATCACCCCGCCGCCGGGCACGACCGTGATCGACCCGCCGCCGGAACCGCCGCAGCAGTGCCCCGCCGGGCAGGTGCGCACCGGCGGCGTCTGCGGGACGCCGCCGCAGGGCAGCGGCGTCCCGCAGGCACGCATCGACCCGACCGCAGCGGTCGTCGACGAGGGACGCACAGCGACGTTCACCGTCGAGCTCGATGCCGCCGCAGCGGACGACGTCGACGTCGCAGTGAACGTTGAAGCCGTTCTCGACAGCAACAACGTGTACATCGGCGACGTGCACAAGGTCGCGCAGGGTCAGCGGGGGACCCGCACAGTGACGATCCCCGACGGCAAGGACCGCGCGTGGCTGCTTGTCGGCACTGTCGACGACTCCGTCCCGAACGCGTCCGGGTTCTACCAGATGTCAGTGCTCGACGACGTCCCCGCCGCGACAGCGGCCTGGGCGCCGACCGCTCCCCGCGACGCGACGCTGACCGTCGTCGACGACGACCAGGCGTCGGCGGTGCTGTCCTACAAAGCGATCGACCCGAAAGCGGAATGCAACGGATACAGCTTCGTCGTCGCGCCGGCGTCCCGCAAAGCCGTGACCGCGGCGATCAAAGGCATCCCGCAGGGCGGCAACGTCGGAGATCCGCTGGCGGCTCGTGCCGCCCGACTGGTGGACGAACGACCCGCCTGATCCCAATACGACCGCGACCGGGCAGGCGCTCGAAGGACGTCCTGGCGGTGGCTGGGTTCCCCCGGCCTGGGACGGCTGGCGGCATCCGCCCGTGGACTGGGACGACCCGAGCAGCGACCGGCACTCCGACCCCGTCCTCTACCAGGCTGCTGAAAAAGTCGGTTTTCGCCAACCGCCCAACTCTCTGACCTGCGGTTTTGCATTCGCGATATCGCGAATGCGGCACTTTTTCAGCAGCCTGCTACAAGTGGGGTGTCTGGTTGCCGTGGGATCCCGGCTCGGCGCACCGGGTGCACGTCGCTTTGGTGCACGGCCCCGACCCGGACCCGTACGGCATCGCTTTCTCCGGCTGGACCGTCGTGCACGAAGGACGAGTGCGGGCACGGGTGTCCGGGCCGGGCGGCTGGTCGCCGTGGTCGGAATGGGTGCTCTCAGCCGAGCTGACAGCGACATGCCCTGACGTGTCCGACAAGCCGTGGTGGTCGACTGCCTGACCCGTCTGCGCGTCTGACCTGCGGCTTCTCGGTTCGGGACGACGCTGACGTACCGTGCTCTGTCTGCTGCGCCTCGCAGCGCCGTTGGGCGACTGCTGGGGTCTGCTGTTGTCGCGGCTGCGGCGCCGTCCGGACGGCACCGCAGCTCGCCCGAAGCGCGGACCCGGCCGGGGACGGCTGCTGCGCTCGGGCTGTCGGCGCGCACTCCGCGGCCTCTCCGACTCCGATGCGCTCAGCGAGCGACGTCCGGCGACGAGGGACGGGCGGCGCCTCAGACTTGGGGCTGCTGCTGCCGGCAGTGCTCCGCAGCGGCCCGCTGAGGTGCCCCGTCGGCGACGCGCGGCCATTCTGGACGCCATGACAGGCGAACAGGCCCCCGACCCCCGCGACCGGCTCGACGCCCGCCAACGCGAGCAGATATGCGATCTGGTGCGCGAGCGCCGAGCCGAGCGAGCCGCCGACCCCGAACGCCGCGCCCGCCGCGACGCCGAGCAGCGAAAGCAGCAGGCCGCCGAGTCGCTCGCGCGGACGCTTCCCGCCGGAGCACGAGAAAATTCCCGAACTGCGCAGCTGAGCACGCGGGACACGATCCGCGTCATGCGCGAGGACGAGGTTCGCCTGCGAGTCGGGGGTGAAGTCACTGTCGAACTGCTGTCGGCTGCGTTGACGGCATTCACAGCAGCACTGTCTGCGGCAGAGGCCAGCCATGATGCGCGGATTCGTTGG
>JAJDVQ010000040.1 GCA_022826045.1 Acidimicrobiia bacterium
AGAGCGTTAGCGGATTGATAAAACGACTGTATGCAATCGCATCGTCTGTCGTGTCGATGCTGCAGGTCAGAGACCCATCCAGAGGCGATTCCACGGCTCGAAATCGTTCAGAGCCGATCTATCCGCGCGGCCTCTAAGGGCCGTGGGTGGCGAGATCCGCTATTGGCTAGCTGCGCGACGAAGCAAGGGTGTGATCCGAGCGAGATCTCCATCGGTCGCGGTGTCGCTCGCCGGGACGGTCGTGACCTGCTCGAGCCGATCAGCCGCCCGGTAGAGCAGTGTTGTCTCGTCGGCAGTGATGTGCCTGGTGCGCGGAGCACCGTGGTGATCGGCGAATGCTCGTAGGGCATCCGCCAACGTCAACCCTTCGTAGTAGTCAGCCTTTGGCACGAGAGTCCTTCGGTAGCGAGAACGGATTAGGACATCCGGAAATCGGGGTCGTGGCGGCGGAGCTCGCGGCGGGCGATGGTCATCTTGTGGACCTCGTCGGGGCCGTCGGCGATCCGCAGCGTCCGCATCTGGGCGTACATCTCGGCCAGCGGGAAGAACTGGGTGACCCCGCCGGCGCCGTGCACCTGGATGGCCCGATCGATGATCTTCAGCGCCATGTTGGGCACCACCACCTTGATGCCGGAGATCTCCTGAGCGGCGGCCTTGTTGCCGATGGTGTCCATCAGATGTGCCACATGCAGCACGTACTCGCGGGCCTGGTCGATCTCGATGCGAGCCTCGGCGATCCAGTCCTGGATGAGGCCTTGCTGGGCAACCGACTTGCCGAAAGTGTGTCGCTCGAGCGCCCGCTTGCACATGTACTCGAGTGCCCGTTCGGCCACGCCGATCGAACGCATGCAGTGGTGGATGCGTCCGGGGCCCAGCCGGGCTTGGCTGATGGCAAAGCCCTCGCCCTCGCCTCCCAGGATGTGGTCCTCGGGCACCCGCACGTTCTCGTACACCAACTCGGGGTGACCGCCCCGATGGTGGTAGCCGAACACCAGCGGATCGCGTTCCACCGTGATGCCCTCGGCGTCGCGGGGCACCACGATCATCGACTGCTGGCGATGGCGCGGTCCGTCAGGGTCGTTCTTGCCCATCACGATGAGCACCTTGCACTCGGGCCGCAGCGCGTTCGAGGAGAACCACTTGCGCCCGTTCAGCACGTACTCGTCGCCGTCCTTGTCGATCCGCAGGCGGATGTTGGAGGCATCCGAGCTGGCCACCTCGGGCTCGGTCATGGAGAAGGTCGAGCGGAACTCTCCCTCCAGCAGCGGTGCCAAGTACTGCTGCTTGACCCGCTCGGAGCCGTACAGGTTCAGAATCTCCATGTTGCCGGTGTCAGGCGCCGCGCAGTTCAGCGCCTCGGAGCTGAACGACACCTTGCCGAGCTCTTCGGAGATCGGCGAGTAGTCGAGGTTGGAGAGCTTGGTGCCGGGCGCCTGCGGGTCGAGGTGGGGGATGAACAGGTTCCACAGGCCGCGTTCGCGCGCCGCCGCCTTGAGCTTTTCCATGATCGCCGGGGTGGCGTGCACTTGCCCGGCGGCGACGAGCTCTTCGTACTGCTCGTTGTACTCCTCCTCGTTGGGATAGATGTGGTCATCCATGAACGACTTGACGGCCTCCTGCATTTCGAGGCCCTTGTCGGTGTAGGCGTGCGCCATGTCGGTGCTCCCGTGTCGTCGGTGAGGTGGGGCGAGGTCGGCACCCTTCGGTAAGCGGGTGCCATTGCGTCACGAAAGCTAGCCCGCGGTCGTGCGACGTTTCAGGGCCGGGACGGTCCGTCGGCAACAGCAGGTCTGACCCACGTGCGCGGCGCGGCGCGGCAGATCAGGCTGTGGAAGGTCAGATGTAGCTGGCGACGCCGCCATCGATGGTCAGGCAGCTGCCGTTGATGTAGTTGGCGGCGTTGCTGGCCAGGAACACGATCCCCGACGCCACCTCCTCGGGAGTGCCGTAGCGGCCTTGGGGAACGCCGGTGGAGTTGCGGGCGAAGATGGCCTCGGCATCGGTGTTGTTCGCTTCGGCGATCTCCGCTGCGGCTCGTTCCCACATGTCGGTACGGATCAAGCCCGGGATGATGGTGTTGGTGAGCACGTTGTCGGCGCCGTACTTGGTGGCCAGCGCTTTGGCCGTCGCGACCATCGCAGCCTTGGTTGCGGCGTAGTCGATGAGGGCAGGGTTGGGTGAGAATGCGGCACCTGTCGCCACCATCACGACCCGTCCCCATTTCTGCTTGCGCATGTGGGGCAAGCAGTGCCGGGTGCATCTCACCGCTGACATCAGGTTGAGCTGGTGCAGATCACTCCAGTCGTCGTCGGACATGAACAAGAAATTGCGCGACGGTGATGCGCCGACATTGTTGACGAGGATGTCTGCCGGACCCGTATCGGCAGTGGCGGCATCGAGGAACTGCTGAGTGGACTCGGCATCGGCCATGTCGGCGGTGTACCCCCGGACCGCGCCGGTGCCCGATGGGGGCGAATAGGAGGCCAGCGACTCCACGGCCTCGCTGCCTCTCGCGCAGAACGCCACCGATGCTCCGTGGTCGGCCAGCAGCCGCACGGCGGCTTCGCCGATGCCCTTGCTGGCACCGGTCACCAGCGCCACTCGTCCTGACAGGTCCATGTCCAGCATTGCGTCCTCCGCAGTCAGATGTTCTCGTTGTTCGACGATCTCGTGGGTGACGGGGCCGAGGGAATGGCTGAGGTCTCAGTCGGCTGCGGCCAGGGCAGTCTCGCCGGGGCTCTCAGCGCCCTCGCTGTGGCTCGAAGCCGCATCGAGCTCGGCTACGCCCTGCTTGATCCGGGGGATGAGCTCGCGGCCGAAGTCAACGGCGTCGTTGAAGGGGTCGAAGCCCCGGATGAGCACGTAGCCCACATCGCTCACACCGCCGCCCGCAGGCATGCCCAGCCGGTAGTAGCGCAGGATCGCGTCGGCTACCTGCTCGGGCGTGCCGACGAGGCATGAGGTGTTGCCGGGAGCACCAGTGGCTTCTGCGATCTTGAGCCACAGCCGCTCGTCGTGCACGTCGCTCGCGGCGGCATAGCCCAGCATCCGCTCGCCGCCATGGTCGTACGGCTTGCCCCGGTGACTGCCCGCCACGGTCAGCTTGTCGGTGCCGGCAGCCTCGATGCCGTCCAGGATGCGATGAGCGCGGTCCCATGCCTGTGCCTCGGTGCCGCCGAGGATGGGCCGGACGCTGATCGAGAAACGCGGCGTGCGCCCGTAGGCAGCGGCCCGGCGGCGGAAGTCGTCGAACCTCTCGGCCACCGCGGCGCGTGGCTCCGCGTAGATGGCGTACACGTCGCATCGCTGTGCCCCCATCTCCAGCGCCTCCTCACTGGAACCCCCGAAGAAGACAGGCGGCGATGGCTGCTGCAGCGGCTGCACGTCGGCACGCACGTTGCTGAACAGGTAGTACGGCCCTTCGTGGTCGAACGGTTCGGTTGACGTCCACGTGCGGCGCATCACGTCGATGTACTCGCCCGCACGGGCATAGCGCTCGGCCTTCGGCAGGTAATCGCCGTCACGCTGATTGTCCTTGTCGCTGGCCCCGGCGATGATGTGCAGTGCGAAGCGCCCGCCGCTGAGCTGGTCGAACGTGGCCGCCTTGCGCGCTGCCAGCGTGGGGGCCACGAAGCCCGGACGGTGTGCCACGAGGTAGCCGAGCCGTTCGGTGACCGAGGCGGCGTGGGTGGCGACCGACCATCCGTCGGCCGAGGTGGAGGTGTAGCCCACCAGCACCAGGTCGAAGCCGGCCTCGTCATGTGCACGGCTGAAGTCCCCGAGGAACTGGCGAGACAGCCCACCCTCGATGACGTGCACGGTCGAGTCGTCCTTGGGCGGCGATACGCCGATCATCCCGATGACATCGAGCGGCACGTCACCACGGTACGCGCCGTGTCGAAGCGACGCAGCGGCCCTGCGTCGTGTCGACCCGATGCAGTGCCGCGCTCACGCAGGAGCTGTACGCAGTGACCGTCGCCCGGGAACTCCGGCGCAGCGAACCTCGGTCGGAATACCATCGGTACCCGTGCGGATCGCTGGCTGCGTCCGTGCGTACCGTCACGAATCCGCGGCGGTTGCCAGGAGTGGAGCGCCAACCGACATGTCAGAACGACCACCTGTCACCGACTGGGCGACAGATTTTGACCATCTCAGCGAGGAGTGGGCCGCGAAGGGACCTGAGATCCTGGCTGACCTGCGAGAGCGCTGCCCAGTCGCCCAGACCGAGCGGTTCTACGGCGCGTACCTGGTGACCCGTCACGACGACATCGTCGAGACCGCCCGTGCTACCGACACGTTCTCGAATTGCATCACCGCGGTCAACACCAATCATCCCGACAACATCAAGCTCGACCTGTCCCCGATCACGCTGGATCCGCCCGAGCACGGCCCGGTGCGCCGGCCGCTGCTGCCGTCGTTCAGCCCGAAGGCCACCGACGAGCTGGAGCCGACGGTTGTCGCCATGGCCGAACGACTGCTGGACGACGTCGGCGATCGCAAGCTGGTGGACGGCGCCCTCGACTTCGCACAACTGCTGCCCGTCGAGGTCATGGGCCACCTGTTCGGGGTCTCAGCAGAGATGGGTCCGACATTCCGGCAATGGGTGGACGGGATGCTCAAGGAGGGCCAGATCGACCTGGACATCGCCCGCAAAGCCGCTAGCGAAGTGCAGCAGTTCTTCGCGGCCCAACTGGCGGATCGTGAAGCAATGGGCGACGACGCGCCCGACGACCTGGTGACCATGGTGCTGAACGCCGAAGCTGAGCTGGGCGACGGCAGCACCCGCCCGTTCGGGCGCAAGGAGCGCATCGGCGCGCTGTTCGTGCTGATGCTCGGCGGCATCGACACGACGTGGTCGACGCTGGGTTCCATATTGTTCCATCTCGGTTCGCACCCGGACGACCTCAAGCGGCTGGTGAACGAGCCTGAGCTGATGCCCACGGCCATCGAGGAATTCCTGCGCTACTACAGCCCGGTCACGATTGCCCGGTACATCACCGAGGATGCCGACATCGCGGGTTGCCCCGTATCGGGCGGCCGCCGGGTGCTGCTGTCGTACCCGTCGGCGAATCGCGACCCGGACTACTTCGAGAATCCCGACGAGTTGATCCTGGACCGCCAGAACAACCGGCACATGGCGTTCGGGGTGGGAGTACACCGGTGCCTGGGCTCGAACTTGGCGCGCATGGAGCTGCGAGTGGGGCTCACTGCCTGGCTGGAGCGCTACCCGAACTTCGAGCTGGCCGTCGAGCCCGATGAGGTGAAGTGGTCGGTGGGCCCGATCCGCGGCCCCCGCAGCGTGCCCATCCGGATCCTGGACTGACCCGGCGAAGCAACAAGTCCATGAAGTTCGGCCCATGAAGTTCGGCGCCGTCCTGCCGACGTGCGAGATCGGCTCGGACCCGCTCGCCCTGCGCGACTGGGCGCAGGCCGCCGAATCGCTCGGCTACTCCCACATCGTCACCTACGACCACGTGCTCGGTGCCGAGCACGCCGGACGAGAGCCGGCCTTCTGGGGCCCCTACACCGAGCGCGACGACTTCCACGAGCCGTTCGTGCTCTTCGGCTACCTGGCCGGTGCCACCAGCACCATCGAGTTCGAGACCGGGATCGTCATCCTCCCGCAACGACAGGCTGCCCTGGTGGCCAAGCAGGCTGCCGAAGTCGACCTGCTGTCGGGCGGGCGCTTCCGCCTGGGCGTGGGCTCTGGCTGGAACTATGTCGAATACGAGTCGCTCGGCGCCGACTGGGACCGGCGCGGTGCGTTGCTGGACGACCAGATCGCCGTGATCCGCGCGCTGTGGCACAACGACGTCATCGACTACACGAGCGAGTTTCACCGCATCGACCGGGCCGGCATCCAGCCCCGGCCCCCAAGGCGCATCCCGATCTGGTTCGGCGGTTACACCCCGGCGGCCCTGCGGCGCGCAGCGCGTCTTGGCGACGGTTTCACCTTCGGCGACTCCGGGCCCGACACCATCGCACTGGCCGAACGGCTGCGGGAGCTGCTTGCTGACGAGGGGCGCGACCCGGATCGGTTCGCGCTGGAGGGCGAGGCCAACTACGGCATCGGGGCGGACCGTTGGACGGCGCTCGTCGACGAGTCTCGGGCTGCGGGCTTCAGCCACTTCTCGATCAACTGCCAGAGCACGACATGCGAGTGGGGCGGCAATCCGGCTGCCAACCTGCAGAACACGGCCGAGCACATCGCAGCACTGGAGACCTTCATCTCATCGGTGCGCTGAACGAGAACCGCGTAGGACGCCCACAGCACGAACGGGATGGCGCATGGAACACATCACGGTGTACCCGGCAGCCCGGATCCACACGATGGACCCCGGCAGGCCCCATGGCAGCGCCGTCGCCGTCGCAGACGGGCGCATCGTGTCGGTCGGCTCGATGGAGTCGATGCAGCCCTGGCTGCGGCGCTACCCCTACGACGTCGACGACCGCTACGCCGGAAACGTCATCTTTCCGGGCTTCATCGACCCGCACACCCATCTGCGGCTGAGCGGCACCTACATGGGGCTGCACTACGTCGGCCCCATCGACTCGGCCTCGCCGACCGGCATCCGCAAGGGGCTGCCGAGCCGTGATGCCGTGCTGCATCAGCTGCGGGCGCTGGTGGCCGAGCATGCCGATCCCAGCGAGCCGCTGACGGCATGGGGCTACGACCCGGCCAGCCAGGACGGCCACCTCGACCGCGACATGCTCGACCAGATCAGCGACACCGTGCCGCTGTGGGTCTGCGCCTACGCGCCGCACATCGTCTATGCAAACTCCCCGATGCTCAAGCTGATCGGCGTGGACGACGACTCGATCGGTCACGGCTTAGGCCGTTACGCCGACGGCCGGCTGAACGGCTGGTTCGTCGAAACCGAGGCGACCGCACGGGCCAGTCGGCCCGTTGCCGCCTCGATCTTCGGGCCTGGCACCGGCCGTGCTGCCATCGATCGCATGGGAGCGGTGGCCCGCGCCGCCGGGGTCACCACCACGGCGGATCTGGTGTGGGGCATGGCCGACGGGTTCGAGCCCGAGTGGGACGACCATGCGGCGGCGATCGCCGAGGGCACGTTCCCACTGCGCATCTACATGATTCCCTTCGAGCCGAAACTGGTGCGCACCTACGGCGCCGAGATGCTCGACTTCCTGGCCAGCAAGGGGGCCGAGGGCGACGACCGGCTCAACACCCACGGGGTGAAGTACGTGAACGACGGCTCGTACCCGTCGATGACGCTGGTGATGAACTCGCCCGGATACCTCGACGAAGACACGGCCCACACCGGTGAGGTGCCCTGGGAGGACATGGTGGAGCGGATGCGACCGTTCTGGCAGGCGGGGGTGCAGATCCACTCGCACGCCAACGGCGATCGCACGGTCGACATGACGCTCGACACGCTCGCTGCGCTGCAGGCCGAGCAGCCGCGATTCGACCATCGCTTCACGATTGAGCACTACTGCATCTCGACACCGGCGCAGGCGAAGCGTCTCGCAGCACTCGGCGGGCTGGCCAGCGTGAACATCTACTTCGTGCACTTCCGTGCGCAGCTGCATGCCGATCACGGCTTCGGCCCGGACCGCAGCGAGGCCACGGCCCGGCTGGGCTCGCTGGAGCGGGCCGGCGCCACGTTCGCGCTGCACAGCGACTTCAACCTCGTCGTCACGCCGCTGTCGCCGCTGCTGGCCGTGTGGTGCGCCGTCAACCGGGTGGGCGCCGACGGCGAGACCGTGATGGCGCCGGGGGAGCGGATCTCGGTGGATCGGGCGCTGCGTGCGGTCACCATCGACGCAGCTCACGTGCTGGCCCGCGACGACCGGCTGGGATCGATCGAGGCCGGCAAGCTGGCCGACTTCACCGTGCTCGACGACGATCCCTACGAGGTCGACCCGATGTCACTGCGAGACATCGGTGTGGTCGACACGGTGCTCGCGGGCGAGCCCACCTCGTGAGGCGACGCCCCCGCTCCCTGCCGGACAGATACGGGACGTGGGCGGTGGTGGCCGGTGCCTCGGAGGGACTGGGGGCAGCGTTCGCAGCCGAGCTGGCGGCCCGGGGCATGAACTTGGTGCTGTTGGCGCGCCGGGGCCACCTGCTCGCCGAAGTAGCCGAAGAACTCACGGGAAGGCACGGCATCGAGGTTCGCTGCGTGGTGGCCGATCTGGCTGATCCGGCCTTCGTCGAGCAGCTTGCGAGCGCAGCCAGCGGCCTGGACGTGGGAGTCGTGATCTACAACGCGGCGTTCGCGCCGTTGGGCCCGTTCCTGGACAATTCCGAACCCGGGATCACCGAAGCGGTGGATGTCAACGTGCGCGGCCCGATGCTGGCAGTGCAGGCGCTGGTTCCGGCGATGTGCGATCGGGGCAGGGGAGCGGTGGTGCTGATGTCCTCGCTGTCGGGCCTGCAGGGCACGCCCCACATCGCCGTGTACGCAGCGAGCAAGGCCTTCAACACTCACCTCGCCGAGAGCCTGTGGTACGAGCTGCGGTCGCACGGCATCGATGTCGTCGCCTGCTGCGCCGGGGCCATGCCCACACCGGGATATCTGAAGAACTTCGGCAAGAAGGTGCCCGGCATGCTGAGCCCGCAGGAGGCTGCCCGCCGGACCCTCGACGCGCTCGGCCGGGGGCCTCGCTTCGTGCCGGGAACCGTCAACCGCATGACAGCGGTGCTCATGGGGCGGCTGCTGAGCCGCCGTAGCGCCGTGCGCGTCATCGGCAGGAGCACGAGCGACGTGACGTGATCGACTTCCTGGCGGGCTTCTTCGCCCCGTGGGCCGCCTTTGCCGTCATCGGCGTGCTGCACCTCGTGCTTCCGGCGCGGCGCGTGACCGGCTACGCACGCCACGAACGCAGCGGCGAAGCGCTGACCTACCGCATCAACGGCCTGCTGGTGTTTGCGGTCACCGTGGCGCTCTGGTGCATCGGCTGTGCCAGCGGCGTCATGGAGTGGGACTGGTTGTGGCACCACCGCTGGTCGGGGGCCGCAGGTGCGCTGACGCTGGGGCTGCTGGCATCGGCTGCAGTGGTGCTGGGGGCACCGCCCGGGGGAAAGCGGCTGCTCGTCGAGCTGTACCTGGGACGCCAGGCCAACCCGCAGCCATTCAGGGGCCGAGCCGACACCAAGATGTACTTGTACCTGGCGGGCGCGACGCTGCTCGAGCTCAACCTGCTCTCGTTCGCCGCCCACCACTTCGAGACGTACCTCGATGACGTGTCACCGGGGGTCGTGCTGTATGTGGTGCTGTTCAGCTGGTTCGTGTGCGACTACCTGGTGTTTGAGCACGTCCATCTGTACACCTACGACCTCTTCGCGGAACGGGTGGGGTTCAAACTCGTGTGGGGCTGCTTGTGCTGGTACCCGTACTTCTATGCCGTCGGGCTGTGGGCGGTGGCTGATCGCCCCAACCCGCAGGCGCCCGTCTGGCTGATAGTCGTGGCTGCCGTCGTATTCCTGTTCGGATGGACGCTGGCGCGCGGATCGAACATGCAGAAGTACAGCTTCAAGCGAGATCCCGAGCGGTCATTCCTGGGACTGGCGCCCCGGGCGCTGTCCGACGGCGAACGCAGCCTGCTCGCCAGCGGCTTCTGGGGCTTGTCCCGGCACGTCAACTACTTGGGCGAGATCGCCATGGCGACCGGGCTCGCGCTGGCCCTGGGGTGGCCTGGCGTGGTCTGGCCGTGGCTGTACCCCCTGTACTACGTGGCGCTGCTGGTGCCGCGTGAACGCGATGACGACCGGCGCTGCGCGGCCAAGTACGGCGAGCTGTGGGAGCGGTACCGCAGCGAGGTGCGGTGGCGCATCGTGCCCCGGATCTACTGAGGCACATGAACGCCGAGACGAACTCGGGCGATCGGGGGCCTCTGCGAGCGCAGCCCGGGGGCATCGACGAGTTCGACGCTGCGTGGCAGGCCACCGTCGGCTCGATCGCAGCGGCGCGGCGACAGCCCGGCGACGGCGGTGCAGAAGCCGTCGGCGTCACGGTTCTGACGGGTTTCCTTGGCAGCGGCAAGACCACGGTGCTGCGCCGGCTGCTGACTGAGCCGGCTGGGCTGCGCATCGCTGCCGTGGTGAATGACATCGGGCCTGTCAACATCGACGCTGCTGCTCTCGAGGGGCTGCGGGTCGCGTCACGAACGCCCGACCGGGTCGAGCTCACGAACGGATGCGCGTGCTGCGCACTGGTAGACGATCTTGCCGAGACGCTGGAAGGGCTGGCCGGCTCCCAAGCGAGCGATGCCATCGTGGTGGAAGCCAGCGGAGTCGCCGATCCCGTCACGTTGGCGCTGGCCGTCGAGGGGGCCACAGGCTGCACGCTGGACGGTGTTGTTGCCGTGGTGGATGCGCAGCAACTGGCTTCCCAGCTGAGCGACCCGCGCGTCGGACCCGCCGTGCGTCGTCAGATCGATGTGGCTCACCTGGTGGTGCTGTCAAAGGTGGATCTGGCAGGCGGCGACGAGGTTGCAGGGTTGACGGATCAACTCAGCCTGCTTGCGCCGGGCCGGATGGTCGTTCCTGCGGCTCACGGACGCATCGACCCCCGGCTGCTGCTCGGCGCTGCCTTGCGAGGCGCGACCTTCCCATCCGACGCAGGAGAGCACCCTTTCGAGGTGGCGAGTGCTGTCGTGACACCGGCAAGACCGTGGGAGGTGGCCGAAGTCGCACGCTGGTTCGAATCGCCGCCGCCGGGCCTGATGCGGGCGAAAGGCTGGTTCGCCAGCTCTGAAGGAGGCTGCCACGAGGTGCAGGCCGTGGGCAGGAGCTGGCGCATCGTGCCTGCCGCCAGCGCGCACGCCCCGGCGATCGTGCTGATCTGCAGTTCCCAAGAAGCCGTCGACGGCGCAGCCGTCTCCCTGCGGAATCTCGATTAGCCGAAGGGCGAGGTGCGCGGGCCCGGCGGCTATTCGGGCGCTCCGGTCATGTGCTGGCGCATCTCGGGCGAGGGAGGTCCAGCCGTGCCCCAGCGGTCGGACAGCTCGGGCGTGCGGGGCCAGGTACGCGGCACCCACGTGGCCTCGTCGACTTGTTGGACCTCGGCGGTGATTTCGGGAACGGTGCCGGCGGGGTCGACGAAATAGCCGAACGCGTTGTTACCCGGCCCATGGCGTCCGGGGCCCCAGCCGACCGTGTGACCCGCCCGATTGAGACGCCCCAGCGATGCCATGTAGGCATCCAGCGACGGCACCTCATACGCCACGTGGTTGAGCGAGGCCCACTCGGCCCGGTTGAACGCGATGGAGTGATGATCGGCGTTGCAGCGCAGGAACACCATCTGGCGCTCGCTCCAGTCGCTCACCCGGAAACCCAGCACGTCGCACCACCAGGTGCACAGTGCTTCGATGTCTGCGGTGTTGAGCACGACATGCGCGAGCTTGACCGGCGTGGCACTGGTGTCGAGCGGCCTGACCGCCTCCGTGCGGGCAGCCAGCTCGACAACACGCCCTTCTGGGTCCGCGATCCGGAATCCATAGCCGCCACCGGCACGATCCAACTCGGCGGGCTCGCTCAGCAGTGCCACGTTGCGTTCTGCCAGCCCGGCTGCCGCAGCGTCGACGGCCCGGTCGTCGGCGAGTCCGAGGCCGATGTGGTCGATGCCATTGCGATCTGTTCGCTGCAGTTCGAGCACGTGATGCTCCGGGCCTGCTGCCCGCAGCACGGCGGTGCCATCATCGGAATCAGCGAGCCGCTGCAGGCCCCAAGGCCCTGAGTAGTAGTCGACGCTCTCGTCGAACGCCGCGCAGCGCAGCGAAATGTGACGGAGGTGAGTGACCGCCCACGACGCTGAACTCATCGCTCAGTCCTCGTTTCGTCGAGCGCGGCGAGCACGGTTTCGGGCGTCAGCGGCATGGAGGTGACACGGACGCTCGTGGCATCGGCGACAGCGTTCGCGATGGCCGATGCGATCGGCAGCATCGCTCCCTCGCCGAGGCCTTTCGAGCCGAACGGTCCCGGGCCGTGGCCCTGCTCCTGGGTGATCGACACGAACTCCGCTGGAAGGTCGCTGGCCCGTGGCACCCGGTAGTCGACGAGCCTGCCGTTGGTCAGCGCGGAGCCGTCGAAGCGCATGGTCTCGAACAGGGCACCGCCGAGCCCCATGATCGCCGCGCCCTCGTCCTGGCCCCGGCAGGCGCCCTCGTGCAACACCGTGCCTGCATCGCCCGAGACAACCAACCGGTGCACCGTCACTGCGCCGGTCTCGGCGTCTACCGACACCTCCGCGGCGCCCCAGCCGTACTCCCACGACACGCACGGCGACTCCAGCGGGGCCCGGCTCTCGGTGGGTGCCTTGAAGAATCCCTCGCCGGTGAACTCGTAGCCGGTGCCGCCGTAGACGCCCATCACCATCGGTGCCAGAGGACGGGGCTCAGGCCCATTCCTGTCGTCGCTGCGATCTTCGCCTCCGCTGCCAGTCTCGGTAGTCACGTGGATGAAGCCGTCCGCGAAATCGAGACGCTCCAGCGGTACGCCGAGCTCTGTCTTGGCGAAGAGCAGAACCCGCAGCCGCGCGGCCTCGGCGGCTTTCTGGACGGCCTGGCCCATCACCGAGATCGCCGACGATGCGTTGGTGCCCTGGTCGAACGGGGTGTGGTCGGTGTCGATGTCGGACCAATGCACGCGAGACCGGGGCAGCCGGAGAATGCGAGCGGCCACCTCTCGCAGGGCGGTCTGTGCGCCTTGGCCCATCTCGACGGTGCCGCACTGCACCCAGGCGTCGCCCGAAGTGGCCACCTTCACCCGGGCCTGTGCCGGTTTGTTCACCCCGCCCGAGTCCTTGAAACCCACCGCGACACCGCGACCTCGCCCCGCCGGACGAGGGCTGTCCATCCCGATGTGCGACGCCACCAGCTCGAGCCCCTCGACGAGATCGGAGTCCATGGCTGACTCGCCCGGCACGTACGACTCGCCCAGACCGATCAGGTTGCGGCGGCGCAGCTCCACGGGATCCATGCCGAGCCGCTCAGCGATCATGTCGATCTGGCTCTCGCAGGCGAAGTTGGCTTGTGTGCCTCCGAAGCCCCGGAATGGGCCGGCCGGAGTGGTGTTGGTGAGCACCGCATCGGTGACCGAGCGGATGTGCTGCCAGCGGTATGGCCCTGCGACCCGGTAGCCGGCCTTCTCGGCCACGAGCGGGCTGGCGTCTGCATACGCGCCGGCATCGAGCAGCACTTCGGCGTCGCGGGCCACCAGCGTGCCGTCGGCCATGACGCCGGTGCGAAGCGTGAGGCGGGCGTTGTGCTGGCGCATCGTCCAGAAGCCTTCGTCGAGCGTCAGGCAATAGCGCACCGGCGCACCGGCCTTGAGCGCCAGCAGTGCCGCGATGGGTTCGGTCTTGCAGCCGTTCTTGGCCCCAAAACCGCCGCCGAGATAGCCGACGTGCATGCGTACCCGCTGCTCGCCGATGCCCAGCAGGCGAGCCATCTCCTTGCGAACCGGGAACGGGTTCTGGCAGCTCGACCACAGCTCCAGCCGGCTGTCGTCGCTGGTCACCTGCGCCGACCACTTGGCCACGGCCACGAAGGGTTCGAGGTGGAGATGCTGCTGGCGGCCGTCGAAAGCGAAGACGTCGGTGAAGACGTGGTCGCAGCCGTCGAAAGCCGCTGGGTCGCCGGTCTCGTAGCCGAAGCGGTAGCAGACATTGGGACGCGGCCGGGCGCCTCCGCTTGCACCCTGTCCGTAGGCGGGCGTCATCCCCAGCGGCGCTTCGGGGAAGATCTCCGGCGCCCCATCTGCGAGCGCTTCGTCGAAGTTGGTGACTGCCGGCAGCGGCTCGTAGGTGACCTGCACCAGCGAGAGCGCCCGGGCTGCATCGAGCTCGGTCTCGGCAGCGACGGCGACCACCGGGTCGCCGATGCAGCGCACGCGGTCGAGCGCCAGGATCGGCTGATCCTTGATGAAGTAGCCGTAGCTGTGCGCGGCGACGAGCGGCGCATCCGATGGGCGGTGCTGGAGGTCAGCGGCGGCCCACCGGTCACGGTGCTCGCCGTCGAGCAGGTCACGGCGGGTGAGCACGGCCCGCACGCCCGGAGCCCGTTCGGCGGCTGTGGTGTCGATGCGGGAGACGAGCGCATGGGCATGGGGCGAGCGGAGCACCTTGGCGTGCAGCATCCCTGCGAGCGCGACGTCGACGGCGTACGGCGCGGTGCCGGAGACCTTCAGCGACGCGTCCGACCGGGTCATGTCGCCGGTTCCCGGTGTGCGTCGGCCCGGTCACGCAGTGCAGCCCCCGCTGCCTCGACGGCTTCGATCACCATCAGGTAGCCAGTGCAGCGGCACACATTCGAGTCGAGCCAGTCCACGATCGTGCTGCGGTCGGGATCCTGATGGTGCGTCAGCAGGGAGCTGGCCGTGAGGATCAGGCCAGGTGTGCAGTAGCCGCACTGGAATGCGCTGGTGTCAGCGAACGTTTGCTGCACCACTCGTATGACGGCGGGAAGGCCCCCCGCCGGCTCGACGCTCGGGGATTCGTTGGCCGCTTCGATCGTGTGGACGTCGCGCCCGGCGGCCTGCCAGGCGAATGTCGAACACGAGGCCGTGGGCAGACTGTCGACCAGCACCGTGCAGGCGCCGCAGACTGCCTGATCGCATCCGACGCGTGTACCGCCGAGGCCGACCCGGGAGCGGATCGTGTCAACCAGCATCTCCGATGCCGGCGCAGCCGCTTCGAACGGGCTGCCGTTCAGATGCATCTCAAGTTCTACTGAGCCGGCGTTGCCAGCCGTATGACCGTCGCCTCGTCGTGTTGTCGCTTGGCCGGGTTGCGCTGTCGGCGCCGCGCTCTCACGCCGGGGATCGTCGCTGGGCGACAGTTGTCCGGCGTCATGGCCGGGGCTCGCCGACCCGCCTGCGGCGTGCACTTGCACGCAGCGCTCGATGAGCACCTCGATCACGCGGCGCCGGTATCCGGATGAGGCATTGGCGTCATCCAGCGGCTCGCCGAGCAAGTCCAATGCTGCACGCACGGCGTCGAGATCGACAGTTCCATCGGTGCCGTGGGCACCGTCGGCTCTCTCAGCGCTGTTGGCATCGAACTCGAGTTCGATGATCTCGACATTGCGATACGCGCAGCCGATGGCTGCATACCGGTCGCCAACGGCCACTGAAGCGACGGGCTTGAGCGATCGGTCGTACACGACACGGCCTTCAAGCGGCACCTCGCAGCCCACCAGCAGCTGGCCAACGGCCCGATCGGCCGCCGAGCAGCGCTGCTCGGTGCCGCTGCGGTCGAGGAAGATCAGCTCAGCGCCTGCCGCTGCAAGGATCGGTGCCGCGTCGTAGCCGGCGTCAAGCGACATGAGGTTGCCGCCGACGGTGCCGGCGGTGCGGATGCGTATGTTGCCGATCGTCCGCCACGCGGCAGCCAGATCAGGCCGATGGGCACGCACCAGCGCGTCGGACTCGATGCGGGCGTGCGTGACCGCCGCCCCGATGAACAGAGCGCCGTCGCGCAGCGAGATCTCGGTGAGCACACCCAATTCGCTGCCGGATCCCTGACCGGCTTGACGCAAGGGGACGAGGGCCGGCGCCTTCTCGCCGTTCCGCAGGCGTTGCGCAACGTCGATGCCGCCTGCGTGTGCCCACGCCCCGTTGGTCACGCTGACCGCTGCGTCGGCCAGCGACTCCGGCCGAAACAGCGTGAACGGCTCGATTCCCAGGTGGCTACGCGAGATCAGCCCGCTCGATGACGAATCCTGTGCGGCTTCTGGCTCGACGGTCATCGCAGCCTGCCTCGATGTGGGCTGGTTGCAGGAGTCGTCATCGGTCCGCCGCGGGCATCTCAACTGGAGGCACGAACGGCACCGGCATCGGTCCGAGTGCCTCGCAGTCCACCCGGATCAACTGCGGGCTTCCCGTATTCATGGCTGCCTCGAATGCACGGGCGAAGTCGTCGGGCGTCAACGCATCGGAATAGCCCATGTCGAATGCCGTTGCTACCGAAGCAAGATCAGGGGTCAGCAGGTCGACGCCTGAGCGTCGGCCGAGGTGCTGGTCCTGGGTATTGCGCAGCACGCCGTAGCCGCCGTCGTCGAATACCACGACCGTCACCGGCAGGTTCTCCTGGGCGAGTGTGGCCAGCTCGCCGAGCTGCGGCGCAAGACCGCCGTCGCCGACCATCACCATGGTCGGCTCAGTGGGACGGGCGACTGCGGTGCCGATCGACATTCCCACAGCCTGACCGATACCGCCGCCGCGGGGCACCACGTTGGTGGCGGGATCGATGATCGGCAGCAGGCGGTTGCCCCACGAGCTGTTCGGGATGGTGATGTCGCGGACACGAGGTGCCCCGTCGCTGAGCACGCTCGCCATGATGTCGCAGATCTTCGAATACGGCCCGATGTCGCGGCGCAGCTGCTCCCGGCACTGGTCGCGGGCAGCGGTGATCGCTGCACTCCATGCGGATTGCGCCACGGCCGCACGACCCGCCAATCGCTGGCCGATCGCATCGACCACGACACCGGCGTCACCCACGACCCCGATATCGGCCGGGTACACCCGCCCGACGGCAGCGGGGTCGATGTCGATCTGGATGTGCACGGGGGGCACTGCGAGCCGGTAGCTGCGTGTCTCATTGGAACGGAAATGGGTGCCGACCGAGATCAGCAGATCGGCCTGAGTCAGCAGTTCTGCGCCGGAAGCGGAGGCCGCGAAGTTGCCGATGACCCGGTCATCGGTCTCCGGCAGCACGCCGCGGCCTGCGTTGGAGGTGAACAGGCCAGCTCCGGTCAGGCGCAGCAGGTTGTCGAGCTGCGTGCTGGCAGCGACGGCGCCGCCTCCCGCCCACACCAGCGGCCGTTCCGCAGCGGCAATGAGTTCGGCGGCGCGGTCCAGCGCGTCGTCATCCGGCCCGGGCAGATCGGGGGTGCCCCAACCATCGCTGGCTGCGGCATGATCGGGCGCTGCATCTGCGGCCCTTCCCATGCTGGGCGAACCCGGCATGCAAGGCACAGCGCCGTCCACGTCCGGTTCGAACAGGCCCGGCTCGCTGTACTGCCGGTCGATCGGCCATTCGAGGCTGACCGGGCCTTGCGGATGGCGACCCAGGCGATGAACGGCTGCAGCGAAATCGGACTGAGCATCTGCTTCGATGGTTGCAGCGGACACCGAGCAGGCCAGCAGCATTCCGAGCTGGTCACGGGTCTCATGGATCACACCACGTCCGCGCCCCAGGTATTCGCTGGGAATCTGGCCGGTGACATGCATCACTGGCGTGCCCGCGGTCAGGGCCTCGACAAGTGCACCGGCTGCATTTGCTGCACCGGTGCCGGTGGAGGTGACCGCGCAGCCAGGTGTGCCCCTCACACGGGCGTACCCGTCGGCGGCGTTGACGGCTGCCGCTTCGCCGCGGGTGGGTACCCATCGCAGCTGATGCGTCAGGGCATCGACCAGCGGCAGGTTGTGCACGCTCACCACGCCGAATGCAGCGTCAACATCGAGTGCCCTCAGCACTTCGACGAGCAAGGCACCGCCGCTTCGAGACTGCCCTGTGCTCATCGCATCACGAATCCGCCATCGACGGTGATGGTTTGCCCGGTGATGTAGGCGGCTTCGTCCGACAGCAAGAACGTCACTGTGCCCGTCACGTCCGCAGGCTGCTGAGGCCGTGTGATGGCCCGGTTGGCGGCGTACAGCGCGTGGCGCTCCGCGGGGATCCGTTCTGCTGACGGCCCTTCGGTCAGCCCCGGCACCACGGCGTTGACGGTGATGCCATGGTCGCCGAGTTCGCGGGCCATGGCCCGTGTGAGAGCGATGAGCGCTCCCTTCGAGGCGATGTAGTGCGCCAGCCGGGGCGAGCCGTACAGCGCTGCATCCGAGGCGATGTTGACGATCCGGCCTTCGTCGGCGCCGATCAACTGCGGGGCGAGGGCCCGACTCACCAGCCACGGCCCCCGAGCGTTGGTCGTCTGAATCCGATCCCACTCGTCAGGCGTGATGTCCCAGAACGTCTTGCCGCCCACGGCGTCGGCCAGGCCGGCGTTGTTGACGACGCCCCAGAGGCCGCCGCTGCCCGAGACATGAGATGCGAGATCGGCGACCGACGACTCGTCGCTCACATCGGTCGGGACGAACTCGGCAGCACCGCCGGCAGACCTGATGTCGCTCGTGACCCGCTCGCCGCGCTCGGGTACCTGCTCGGCCACGACAACCGACCCGCCCTCGGCCGCAATCGCATGCGCCATGGCCTCGCCGAGACCGCGCCCGGCGCCGGTGACGACGACGCGGCGACCGTGCAGGCTCATGTCGGAGCCGATCGTACGGGAACCCAGCCGATCAGTCCCGCGTGATCCCCGCCATAGGGGAATGCGGGGGATAGGTGGGTAGCTGGGGCTTCGATGCACCCAGCATCACGACGAACAGTGCGTCGGTCTCGCCCACATTGCGCAGCGACCGAGCAGTGCCGGCCGGGATCTTGATGAGGTCGCGATAGCCGAGCAGCCGGCTGGCCGAATCATCGCCGTCGTGAATCGTCACCTCGAGCTCGCCTTCGAGCACGAAGAACGCCTCCTCCACGTCGTGGTGGGTGTGCTCAGGGCCTTCCGCGCCCGGCGGCAGCAGCATGTTGGAGAACGTGAAGTGCTCGGCCGCCAGCGCCCGTTCGTCGCCCTCGTGGTTGCCGGTACCGCCCGAGCCGATGTAGCGGATCTGCGCGCGCCGGTACTGCGGGCCTGCCTTGGTCTGGAACGCCAAGGTGTCCCAGTCCTCCCGGCGGCTGTCGCGCATGGCGCACATGTCGTCGATCCGAGCCTCCAGCTCGGCGGTCTCGGTTCGGGGAGCCGTGTCGGCAGCGGTCTGGCTCATGGTTGGTGTCCTGTGGTGGTCGACGGTCGCAGGTTACGTGAGGCCCGGCATCAGTCAGCCAGGGCAAGAGGTTCCGGGGGCGTCGGCTCGTTGAGGCCGAAACGCTGTCGTTGCGCCTCGAAGTCCGGCTCAAGCGCCCGACGCAGGTGCACCACGGGCCGGTCTGCCTGAGCGAGATGCTCGTCGCGGCGGGCTTCCTCGACCGTGCGCAGGCCCTCCAGCATCTCCTTGTCCTGGTTGAGCACGTGCAGGTGGGTGCCGCGCAGTCGCAGCCGGTACAGCGTCCGCCAGATGCGGCGCTCGCGGCCCGACACCGCACGGAACCGGGGGAAGTGCACGAGCGTCGCGGCGTTGTCACGCGGCGTCAGGAATCCCAGGATCCGCAGCGGCGGGCCCGGCCCGGCACTGGGCGGCAGCGGGATGTCCAGACGCACAAATGAGAGCGCTCCGGTGTGGATGTCGATCCAGTCGAAGTTGGTGCCCGCCTGATCCCGGCGGCGCACCTCGAAGCCGTCGTCGTGATCGTCGACCACCACACGGTCGTTGGTGATCCCCTCATTGAGGGTGATCGAGCGGGCATGCAGGAACGGCGCATGCATCAGATCCACGAGGTTCTCGAGCGCCAGCAGCCAGTTGGCGCCCCACTCCACAGTTTCGGGGAACGTCGAGTAGCGCTCGTCGGTGAACTCAGCCGGAAGCTTGAGCGGCGCAGGTTCACTCTCGCCGATCCAGGCCCACAGATAGCCAGCCTGTTCGCTCACGGGATAGCTCACGCTGACGCGGGTGCGCTCCGCCAGCGAGCAGGCGCCGCCCTGCGACGGCACTGACGTGCACTGGCCATCGCCGTCGAACCGCCAGTGGTGATACGCGCACTGCAACTGGCCGCCGACGACATCGCCGACGGACAGCCGAGCGCCCCGGTGCGGACAGAGGTCGGCCATGAGTCGCACCGCGCCGTCACCGTCGCGCCACGCCACCAAGTCCTCGCCGAGGAGCCGTGTCGGCACTGGCTGGGCGCCCACCAAGTCGGTCACACCCAGCAAATACCAGCGATCCCGCAGTCCGAGACGGGGGTCGCCCTTGGGCAATTCTGGGGTCGGCGGCCAGATCGGCGGCCGTCGGGCCGCACGCCGCGCACCGATGCCTGAATACTGGGAGATGCGACGCCGACCGAGCTCAACCAGCGCCTCGGCCTCCGTTCGAAGCGTCCGAAGCGCTGGCGAAGTGGCCGCCCGCGGTGCTGACACCATGGATTGTCACTGTATTCGTCCCAGTCGCCGGACTCGTCGGGCCGAGGCTGCAATCAGCGTTTGCGCAGGTTCAGTCTCCGGTGAGGTGTGCCACCCGCGGCATCACGTCGTTGGCCAGCAGGTCCATTGAGCGGCGCCACGCATCGGGTGTCTCGGAGTAGTCGAAGCAGAACAGCAGCAGGTGGCCGAAGCCGCCGACGTCGGCATAGACCTTCTCGATCGACGCGGCGACGGTCTCGGGCGATCCCACGAACCAGTTGTTGCGGGCGCAGTACTCGACGGTGACGACGCCGTCCGCCGGTGGGTTGCGCTCGTCGATGAGGAACTGGTGGAAGTCGAAGGCGCCGAGCAGCGGGATGAAATACTCGGTCATCATCCGGCCCATCATCCCGCCGTAGGACAGCTCCCAGGCTTCCTCGTCAGTCGGGGCGACGAAGACCTCGCGGACCATCCGCCAATCTCTGCGGCTGACCTCCCGGCCCGCCCGGCGAGCACCGGCCTCGTATGAGTCCCAGTGCCCGCTGACGTACTGCGGGTTCAGGTTGAGGCTCATCGGGATCCAGCCGTTCTCGCCCGCCATCTCGAGTGTCGGCGACGGCGAGTTGAGCCCGGCCACGGCGATCGGCGGGTGCGGCTGTTGCAGCGGCTTGAGGTGCTGAACGAGATCCAACTCGGGAATGCCGTGGGGTACCGAGCCCTTCCAGTGTTTGCCCTCATGGGTCCAGCCGGGCTCTTGGGTCCACAGGTTCAGGATGAACTCGACCGACTCCTGGGTCATCTCGCGGTTCTCTCCGGCCATGCCGTCCACGCCGAACATCTCCCAGTCGCTGGGCAGGCCGCTGGCGGCGACCCCGAAGTTCAACCGACCTCCCGAGATGTGATCCAGCAGCGAGATCCGGTTGGCCAACTCGGCCGGGTGGTAATAGGGCATCAGGAAGCCCCCCGGTCCGACGCGGATGTTCTCGGTGCGTCGCAGCGCTTCGAGCACCAGCAGATCCGGAGCGGGGTGGGGTTCCCAGCGCGCTGCGTGATGCTCGCCGACCCACGCCTCGGAGAAGCCGAACTCGTCGGCCCATTCGATGACCTGCAGGTCCCATTCCCAGCCTTCACGCAGATCGCGCTCGGGCGGGTGGCTCGGCATCGTGAACGTTCCCAACTCCATGGTGGCCCCCTGTCAGGCTCAGCGGTGCCACAGAGGCTGGCACCTCACCGCCGCAACTTAGTGCGGTTGCCGCGGCGCGGCAGCAGAGATGAGGGAGTTGTCGGGACAGTCGCAGGTGCTGGCTCGTACATTCTTCCGGGACTTCAGTGCGAAGCGAGGCTCGGCGCCGGAGCCATGACGGACATGCCTGCCTCGCTGATGAACCATTGATCGGAGCGCACGGATGCCAGTTGATCCGGATCGGGAGACGTGGAAGCCGGGAATGTCCCGGGAGGATGCGATCGCCAAGATCGCGTACCTCAAAGAGTTCGCGGCCGAGATGGGCGGGCCCGACCGCATCGACCGCCAGCATCAAGGCGGCCGGTGGCGATCGGCGACGACTTCACGATCTCGGGCGGCAGCCCCACAACGTCCACAAGATCCCGCACCAGTTCGCCCGGCTCGACGGCTACAGCGTGGGCGTGGTCGGCAGCGATCCGGTGCGGCTGGCCGGTGCCATGGACGGTGCCGACGCCGACAAGTACACGCACTTCGTCGATCTGTGCGACGCATTCAACCTGCCGATGCTGATCTTTCTGGACATGCCCGGATTCATGCTGGGATCTGCCGCAGAGCGCAAGGCCACGATGCACCGGGGCGTGGGTCAGAGCACCTGCAGCCCGAGGTGTTCGGACATGGGGTCGAAGTCGCGGTCTGTGTGGAGCAGCTGGTGGCCGTTCTCGATGCAGAACGTGGCAATCAGCATGTCGATGGTTTTGCGTGCGGCGATGCCTCTCGCGCGCAGCTTGCGGTAGTTGAGCGCACTGGCGATGGCGATGTGGCGTCCCACCATCGACTCGTAGAACAGGGCGTCCATGGTCTCTTGGGCGCGGCGCATGTGAGCATCGTTTCGGAACCCTTGGAGCACCTCCGCCAGGATCAAGTCGCCGGTGAGGATCGGCTGCGCTCCCAGCAGCTCGTCCAGCAGGTCGGACTGCGTGGTGCCGATGCCATTGAAGTAGTCGATCCACACGGATGAATCGACCACGATCATTGATCGGTTCGCATCTCGTCAAGCGAACCTTCCCACGCCAGCTTGCCCCTCAGGCCCCGGATGCGCCCCTGTGATCTCGTTCGGACCAGCAGGCGAAGCCCTGCCTCCACAGCAGCTCGCTTGGTGCGAAAGCTGCCATCGCTCATGACCGCGGCCATGAGCTCGTCGTCGATTTCGATGTTGGTACGCATCGCTGCCCTCCCGCGGCTGACTGCCGGCGCCCGGAATACTTGTCGGTGTGCGCCCCAGATCCTGATGTGTATGTTTCTTCTAATTCTACACATCACCCGACGAGCTCGGACCAGCCGCACGGTTAGCGTGACGTCGTGACTTCGGGAAATGGGCTCAGGTTCGGGTGGCTGTCGCCGTGCATCGGCAACCGGTGGAGCGATCACCGGCCGATCGTGGCCGACCAGGTGGAGTGGCTCCTGCCCGAGGTGATCGGGCACTTCGACTCACTGTGGATCGCCGACCACTTCTACGGGTTCGACGCCAAGACCGATCCGTTCCTCGAAGCTTGGACAACGATCACCTGGTGTGCGGCTCGCCTGCCCGACGTGCAGCTGTGCCACCACGTGCTCGGGCACGGCTACCGGCCGCCGGCACTGACAGCCAAGATGGCGGCGACGCTGCAGTACCTGTCGGGCAACCGGTTCATCCTGGGCATCGGGGCGGGCTGGCGGGGCGACGAGTACGAGGCGTACGGCTACGAGTTCCCCTCGCCCAAGGTGCGATTCGCCCAGCTCGAAGAGGTGGTCACGATCTGCCGGTTGATGTGGACGCAGGATGACCCCAGCTTCGAAGGCCAGCACTACAGCATCGAGGGCGCAGCGGCGCCTCCCTTGCCGGACGTGCCGCCGCCGATCTGCATCGGAGCCTCGGGAGAGCAGATCGGCCTGAAGGTGGCCGCCCGCCATGCCGACATCTGGAACACGCCGTGGAGGCGGGATCTCGAAGCGCTGAGACGCAAGTGCGGCCTCGTGCTGGACGAGCTCGAGCGGCTCGGACGCGATCCGGCAGGCCTGGAGATGTCGACCACTGTCGAGCGGGCACTGCCCGCGACCGACAGCGAGTCGGCCGAGTACGCCGAATTCCTGGCCTCGCTGGTGGATGTGGGGATCCGGCACTTCGTGCTCGACTTCGGCAACCCCGACAGCGCCGAGCCGGCACACCGCTTTGCCGAGCAGGTCATGGCCCCGCTGCGTGCGAGCTTCGCCTAATTGAACGCGACGACGCTGGTGCCGGTGAACTCGACAGCGACAGAGTCACCGCGCCGAACCTCGGGATCAGGTCCGCAGCGCACGCGCAGGAGCGCACCGTCGAGATTCGCCACGACCATCGAGTCGTGCCCGTAGAACTCCACCAGTTCGACCTCGGCGGTGCTGCCGCGGGCCAGGCGGAGCTGCTCGGGGCGCAACATGACGTTGACGGCGCCTTCAGTGCCGGCCGCTGAAGCACCGTTGCCGTCGCAGCCGGCTGCGTTGCTGAGGGGGAGGAGCCCGAGCGGGGTGTGCGCGAAGCCATCCGAGGCACTGCAGCGCACCCAAGATGCCGTGCCGACGAAGTCGGCCACGAACGGATCGGCGGGCCGACGGTAGAGACCGTCGGGTGTGTCGACCTGTGCGAGGCGGCCTTCGCAGAGCACACCCACCCGGTCGCCGACCACGAAGGCCTCGTCCTGGTCGTGGGTCACGAACACGGCCGTGATGCCCAGCTCGATGAGCAGCCGTCGGACCTCGCTGCGAACGTCCTCGCGCAGGGATGAGTCGAGATTGGAAAACGGCTCGTCCAGCAAGAGCACGCCCGGACGAGGGGCCAGCGCTCTCGCCAGGGCAACACGTTGCTGCTGGCCGCCCGACAGCGTGGCGGGCATGCGTTCGGCGAAGCCGGACAGGCCGACCAAGTCGAGTGCTTCGGCGATGCGGCCGGGAGTCCGCTTCGACCGTTCGAGCCCGTAGCCGACGTTCCGGCCCACGGTGAGATGCGGGAACAGCGCCCAGTCCTGGAACACCATCCCGACACGGCGCGACTCGGGAGCCACCCAGGAACCGCCCCGGCCCGGCGGTCCTGAGACGAAACGCTCGCCGAGCTGAATGGTGCCGGCAAGTGGGCGTTCAAGCCCCGCGATCAGGCGCAGCAGCGTGGTCTTGCCGCACCCGCTGGGGCCGAGCAGCGCGACCGATTCGCCGGGCTCGACACGCAGTGACAGGTCCTGCACCGAGTAGCCGTCTCGGGCAGTCTCGCCGGTCGGGCCAGCCCCGTCAGGGGAGTCGGCTGCTTGAGGATGGACATACGAATGGGTGACGCCCTCGAGGATGATTGAGCGCGCCCCCGGCCAGTGCCGATCTCGGCCGTTCCGGGCCAAGTCATCCGGCGCAGCAGGATCGGCGTAACGCCGGTCTCGCCTTGACCGAAATGCCCGGACCGTGCGCACCAGCAGAAGTATAAGCAAGGGATTCAGCCTGTATCCAGAACACTGAATGCTCGATAGTGACAATGCCTGCTGAAACTCGATAGGTATAGCTAACACCTGCCAAGTGCAGGCACCCCGAGGGCCACATCTGCGCGACCCGCGCCGCAGTAGGTTGACGCGGATGTCCGGATTCGACATGGCAGCCAAGCTGGCCGAGGGCCTGCCGCAGCCGGCGGGGGCGTGGACGCCCATCCCACGCTTCAGCTTCGTCGGCGGGAACAACGACTCGCCGAGCGTGCCGGTGGGCGGCCTGACGGAGGCGGCCATGGCAGCGCTCGCGAAGCACGGCTCCGAGCTCGCCACCTACAACTTGGGCGGCAATCCGCAAGGGTTCGAGGGGCTGCGCGAGTTCATCGCCGGATCGCTGGACGCAAATGCGCACATGCCGACGAGCAGCGAGCAGGTGCTGGTGGTGTCGGGTTCGCTGCAAGCGCTCGATCTGGTCAATGCGGCGTTCCTGCGCCCGGGCGACATCGTGGTAGCTGAAGAGGCGACGTACGGAGGGATGATCTCGAAGGTCGCCCGGCGAGGCGCCAGATGTGTCGGCGTCGAACTCGACGACGAGGGCATTGTTCCGGAACGACTCGCCAGCCTGCTCGATGAGCTGGCAGCAGCCGGCACGCCGCCCCGGTTCATCTACACCATCCCGACGGTCCAGAACCCCACAGGCTCAGTGATGCCGGTAGAGCGCCGGCGGGAGATCCTGTCCATCGCCCGGCAATTCGGCGTGCCGATCTTCGAGGACGAGTGCTATTCGGACCTGCAGTGGACCGGCGAGCGGCCGCCGACGCTGCGTGCGCTGGACTGTGCCGAAGCCGAGGGGCACAGCGCAGTGATCTACTGCGGTTCGTTCTCGAAGTCGATCGCTCCCGCGCTCCGCGTGGGCTACATCGCGGCCGACGTCCCGATCATCCGGCAACTTACGGCTCTCAAGGACGATGCCGGCACCGGCGCAATCGAACAGCTCGTGCTCGCCGAGTACGCAGCGGCCCACTTCGACGACCACGTAGCCCAGCTGCGGGAAACGCTGCGAGAGAAATGCGCGGTGATGCGTCGCGCCGTAAGCACCCACATGGGCGCACTGTCCGAGGTGGCGATCAAGCTTGGCGGACCGGTGCAGGTGACAGACCCCAAGGGCGGCATCTTCGTGTGGCTGACCTTCCCCGCTGGGACCGACACCGCGGTGTACCTGGCATCCGCGGCGGAGCGGGGCATCCAGTTCAACGAAGGCGCGGCGTGGTCGGTTGACCCCGATTGGGGAGCCCGCCGGATGCGGCTGTGCTTCGGCAGCCTCTCCCACGACGACATCCGCGAGGGCGTGGCCGCGCTCGCACAAGTCATCGCCGAGATTTAGCTACGCGGCATCACCGCGGCCGGATAGGCGGGGTGGGCGGCACCGAGCGGAGCCCCCGCAGCCCAAGGTTTGCGAGGACCGCGGGGTGCGCGGGCGCTTGCGCCCACACAGGGAACTCAGTGGTGACAGGACCCGCCTCGCCGGGCGGCACAGAGGCCTTAGCCGCGGCCGTGGCGCAGGAGCTTGCCGGGGGTTGCCCCGGTGCATTCGTTGTCGCGGAATGTCTCGACCCCGTTCACGAGGATGTGCCGGTAGCCATGCGCACGCTGCATGTGAGCGCTCAGCGGTAGTCGCGTTCTGCGCTCACTGAAATGCGCGGTGGTGTCGGGGGTCTTGTGGCTTGGCTTCGCCTGTCAAGTCCCGTGAGGTGGTGTAACGGACGGTCGCGGTGATCGTCGGGTCTGCCTCTGGCTGGTTGTTCTGTCGGGCTTGGTCGAGTTTGGTGCCGGTTGCTTCCTGGGGGTCGGTGTGGTGGGGGTCTGGGGCGTCGGTGTGGATGACGTGGAGTCGTGCCTTGGCGAGTCCTTCGGCGGCCATGTAGCGGCGGGTGACGGCCCGTTCGTCGTGCTGCTCGGCGAGGACGGCGCCGACCAGGCGGATGACGGCGGCGCGGTTGGGGAAGATCCCGACGACGTCGGTGCGGCGGCGGAGTTCCTTGTTGAGCCGTTCTTGGGGGTTGTTGGACCACACCTGTCGCCAGTGGGCTTTGGGGAGCGAGGCGAAGGCCAGCACGTCAGCGGCGGCGTCGGCGAGATGGTCAGCGGCGATCGGGAACCGGTCGGTGAGCTGCTCGACGACGCGGGCGTGCTGGGCCCAGGCGCTGTGGGAGTCGGGCTGTTCGAAGATGGTGCGCACGAGGGCGGCGACCATCGGCTGGGACGCCTTGGGGACCTTGGCGGGCAGGTTGCGCAGGTAGTGGGTTCTGCATCGCTGCCACGAGGCGCCGGGCAGGGTCGCCTCGATGGCGCCCACGAGCCCTTCGTGGGCGTCGGAGATCACCAAAGCGGTGCCTGACAGGCCTCGGGCGACGAGGCTGCGGAAGAAGGCGAGCCAGCCGGCCCCGTCCTCGGCGCCGGTCAGGTCCGCGCCGAGGACCTCGCGGTGGCCGTCCGCGTTCACGCCGACCGCGACCGGCACGGCGACATTGACGATGCGGCCGCCCTCGCGGACCTTCTGGGTGAGCGCGTCGGCCCACACGTAGGTGTAGGGGCCCGAGTCCAGCGGCCGGTTGCGGAACTCGGCGGCCATGCGCGACACCTGCGACTTGGAGATCCCCTCGATGCCCATCGTCTGCACCAGCTTGTCGACACGGCGGGTGGACACCCCGCGCAGGTAGCAGTCCGCCACCACCGCCACCAAGGCCTTCTCGGCCCGGCGGCGATGCTCGAGCAGCCAGCCCGGGAAATAGCTGCCCTCGCGCAGCCTGGGAATGGCCAGCTCGATCGTCCCCGCCCGGGTGTCCCACCGCCGCTCGCGGTAGCCGTTGCGCGAGTTCACCCGGTCCGGGCTCACCTCGCCATAGCCGGCACCGCAGACAGCGTCCGCCTCAGCAGACATCAGCTGCTGCGCGAACGCCGCGACCATCTCGCGGACCATGTCACTGCCGCCATCTTCGTCCAGGTGCTTGCGCAGCCACCCGAGCGCGTTCATCGTGCTGGGGTTGATCACCGTGTCTTCCTCTCTGGATGAGTCGTTACCTCCAGAGGCAGACGCGGTGATCACGCGCCCAAGGGGTACCCCCCTCCATACACCACTACCAGGGACTCAACTCAATTGGATAGGCGAAAGTAGTCGGACTGGGCCGTTGTAGTCCTGTGACTAGCCGAAGAGATCGCTTGTGGGTGCCTGTTCGGACGAGCACCAGAGCGTCCTCTTGGCGATCCCAGATCAGCAGCCAGTCAGGCTCGATGTGGCATTCCCAGGAGTTCGACCACTGTCCCGACAAGCGATGCGGCCGGTGCCGGGAGTGCAGTTCGCCGTCCGCTAGGAGCACCTCGAGAATGGCCCACAGCTTGTTGAGATCCTTGCCGCGCTTGAGGTCTTTTTCGAAGCGACTTGTGGTCCGCAGGATCACTGCGGGCTACAGCGTGGCTTTGAGTTCGTCGAGACTTGAGTATTCGGTCAGTTCGTCGGGTTCCCGGGCCTGTCGCAGCGCTTCGACCGTCTCGGCGTTTGGGATGCTGACTTCGAACGGGACGCCTTGCCGGAGCACTACCTGCCTATAGAACAGCGTGATCGCCTCAGTGGCCGACAATCCGAGTTCGCGAAGGACGCGCTCGGCTTGCATCTTCAGATCCGGTTCAACGCGAGCACGGATCGTCTCGGTCTTGGCCATGGTGCGATCTCCTGCGCCGTGTTCCGATTGTACCCCAGATGGGGAACATTGTCGTTCGGGACGCCGGTTCGGGATCAGTATGTCGCAGGATGTGATGAGGTCAGTAGCCGTTTTCCGTGAGGACGGGGTCACCAATCGGAACCTGGGGCGGTGCCCATCGTCGCGTCAGCGGGGGCGGGGGTAGGTGGGGTGCAGGTGACATTGGCCGGGGCCGAAGAAGTTCTCCCGGAAGGTGGTGCCCTCGTAGCTGGTGCGGAACCGGCCTCGTCGTTGGAGCTCGGGCACCAGGTAGTCGACGATCTGGGAGAAACCCCAGGGGACGGGTGCCGTCGTCACGTTGAACCCGTCGACACCCGTGGTCTCCATGAACGCCTCCAGCTGATCGGCGACGGTCGTGGGCGAACCCACGAACCCCAGCCCGCCGACGGTGTCCGACAGCCGCCGGGCGACATCGCCGACAGTCCAGACCTTGTCGGGATCCTCCAGCTTCCAGCGCTCGACCTGGGTGCGGATTGCGTTCGCCTCGATGTCATCGATCGGCGTGTCGGGCGGGTGCCCGCCCAGGTCGATGCCCGTCCAGCCGCAGTACAGAGCCAGGTAGCCGTCGACCGAGAACAGCCGTGACCACTCGTCGCGCATCGCCCGGGCCTCGGCGTCGGTCTCGGCAACCACCACCCGCGCCACCTGCAATGCCTTGATGTGCTCGGGATCACGACCTGCTGCCGCGGCCTGCTCGCGCAGCGACGCCACGACGGCGGCGCCCTTGTCGTTGCCCGGCACCGACATGAACACGACCTCGCCGGTGTTGGCTGCGAACTCGACGCCGCGTGCCGAATTCCCCGCCTGGTACAGCACCGGTGTGCGCTGCGGGGAGGGCTCGACCATGTGCGGACCTTCCACCGTGAACCATTCGCCGGCATGGTCGATCTCGTGCACTTTGGCCGGGTCGGTGAATGTGTCGGCCTCGGCATCGCGCACGATCGCCCCGTCGTCCCAGCTCTGCTCCCACAGCTTGAGGCAGACGTCCACGTACTCGTCGGCCCGGTCGTACCGGGTGTCGTGGGCGAGGATCTGGCAGAGCCCTTGACGTTCGGCATCGGACAGGTACGAGGTCACGATGTTCCAGCCGACACGGCCGCCCGTGAGGTGATCGAGGGTCGAGAACAGCCGGGCCGTGTGGTATGGGGCGTGGTGGCTGGTGGAGAAGGTCACGGCGAAGCCGAGGTGCTCGGTGCATGCCGCCAGCGCCGGGATCAGCAGCGTGGGGTCGATGCCGGGAATCTGGACCGCGCCGCGCAACGCAGCCTCGCGGCTCGCCCCGTACACGTCGTAGGTGCCCAGCACATCGGCGAAGAAGATCCCGTCGAAGCAGCCCCGCTCCAGGGTGCGCACGAGGTCCTGCCACCAGCTCAGCGTCCGGTACCCCCACGACGTCTCGTCGGCAGGGTGCTTCCACATCCCCTTGATCTGATGGTTCGGGGATGCCTGGATGAACGCGCTCAGATGCATCTCGCCCCGGTCCATCGGCCGAGGTGATCCCATGCCGGGCGTTCTCGGCGCCGTCGGATGGTCAGCAAGTTGCACCTCACGCGGACACTAAGAGCGTTAGCGGATTGATAAAACGACTGTATGCAATCGCATCGTCTGTCGTGTCGATGCTGCAGGTCAGAGACCCATCCAGAGGCGATTCCACGGCTCGAAATCGTTCAGAGCCGATCTATCCGCGCGGCCTCTAACATGACCACCGGCCGCCCCCCTTACACAGACAACGTGACACTCCCCCAAGCCCTGGCGGGCCATGGAGGCCTCCACGGACTTCTTCGACACCGCCCGCCCCGCTCGCCGCAGCTGCACCCGCACCCTGGGGGACCCATAAGTCCCTTCTGAGTCCTCGAAGCAGGCCCGCACCGCCGCGTCGAGCT
>JAJDVQ010000029.1 GCA_022826045.1 Acidimicrobiia bacterium
GGCAGCATCGCCTGCGGCGTCCCCGTGCTCACCACCTGCGCCGGCACGCTGTCGAGCATGTCCGAGACGGAGATGCCCAGCGCCTGCGCGTACACGCTCCGGTCGAGGCGCCGGTGGAACTCGGGCGTCGCCTGCGTCATCACCACCCGCACGCGCACGTCGTCGAGCCGCTCGATGTCCACCGGCAGCACGCCGATGCTCAGCTCCTGCACGATCCGCCGCGGCCCGGCCCCCACCTCCACGCGCCCCTCCTCCACGAGCGTGTGCATCGTCGCGATCGTGGGGTGGCCCGCCAGCGGGATCTCCTTCTTCGGGGTGAAGAAGCGCACCTTCACGTCCGCCACCTCCGAGGGCGTGACGAAAGCGGTCTCGCTCAGGTTCAGCTCGCGCGCGATGTTCTGCATCTGCTCATCGCTGAGCCCCTCCGCGCGCGTGATCACCCCGCAGGGGTTCCCCGCGTACCGCTCGCTCGTGAACGAATCGACGATCTTGACCTCGTACTCCGCCATCGCGGAAGCGTAGCATCGGACCATGTCCATACAAGAGCACGACCCCCTCGCCGCCCGCGTCGGAGAGCTCCTCCTCGCCCGCGAGGCCCGCGTCTCCGTCGCCGAAAGCACCGCCGGCGGGCTCATCTCCGCCCGCCTCATCAGCGTCTCCGGCGCCTCCAAGTGGTTCGACCGCGGCCTCGTCGCCTACACGATGCCCTCCAAGCAGGACACCCTCGGCGTCGATATCGAGTTCCTGCGCGAGCACGGCACCGTCACCGCCGCCGCCGTCACCGCCATCGCCGAGTCCGTGCTTGCGCGCGGCGCGGCCGACTACGTCATCGCCGAGAGCGGCATGGCCGGCCCCATCCGCGGCCGCTCCCCCCGGCCCATCGGCAGCGTCGCCTTCGCCCTCGCCGGCCCCGATGGCGCCGTCAGCGAGGAGCTCCAGTTCGAGGGCTCCCGTGTCGCCATCATGGAGCAGATCGCCGAGCACGCCCTCGAGATGCTGGTCGCCGCCCTCGACTCTGGCGCCTAACCGCCCGCTGCGAGAAGGTGAGCCTCCCACCCCCGCGCAGCCAGCGCGAGAATGGAGCCACCCGTGCCCGCACCCGACCTCGATACCATCGTCTCCCTGGCGAAGCGCCGCGGCTTCGTCTTCCCCTCCGCCGAGATCTACGGCGGCTTCGCCAACACCTACGACTACGGTCCCCTCGGCGCCGAGCTCAAGCGCAACATCCGCGACGCCTGGTGGCGCGCCATGGTGCGCGAGCGCGACGACGTCGTCGGCATCGACGCGGCCATGATGACCAACCCCCGCGTGTGGGTCGCCAGCGGCCACACCGAGACGTTCAACGACCCCCTCGTCGACTGCAAGGAATGCCGCCAGCGTTTCCGCCCCGACCACATCGAGGAGGGCCAGTACGGCGAGCCCGCGCGCGATGAGGCGGGCAACGTCCGCTGCCCCAGCTGCGGCGGCGAGCTGACCGAGCCACGCCTCTTCAACCTCATGTTCCAGACCCAGGTCGGCACGGTTGCCGACGAGGGCTCCATCGCCTACCTGCCCCCCGAGACCGCCCAGGGCATGTTCGTCAACTTCAAGAACATTCTCGAGACCAGCCGCAAGCGTCCGCCGTTCGGCATCGCACAGGTCGGCAAGTCGTTCCGCAACGAGATCACCCCGGGCAACTTCGTGTTCCGCACACGCGAGTTCGAGCAGATGGAGCTGGAGTTCTTCGTGCCGCCCGATGACGCCCCGCAGTGGTACGAGTACTGGCTGGCCGAGCGACTCGAGTGGTATGCCGACTTGGGCATCCCCGGCCACCAGCTGCGCCTGCGGGCCCATGACGCCGACGAGCTCAGCCACTACTCCAGCGGCACCAGCGATGTCGAATTCCTGTTCCCCTGGGGCTGGGGCGAGTTGGAAGGCATCGCCAACCGCGGCGACTACGACCTGCGCCAGCATGCCGAGCACTCGGGTCAGAAGCTGGAGTACTTCGACCAGGCCAGCGGCGAGCGCTACGTCCCGCATGTGATCGAGCCCGCGGCCGGCGCGACGCGAGCGCTCATGGCGTTCCTGCTCGCTGCCTACCGCACCGAGAGCGTCAACGACGAAGAGCGGACGGTGCTGGGCCTGCACCCGCGCCTGGCGCCGTACAAGGTGGCAGTGCTGCCGCTGTCGCGCAAGGAGCCGCTTCCCGCGCTGGCAACCGAGGTGCTCGGGCTGTGCCAGCCGCACTGGATGTGCGATTACGACGAGACACAGGCCATCGGGCGCCGCTACCGCCGCCAGGACGAGATCGGCACGCCACTGTGCGTGACCGTCGATTTCGACTCCATCGACGACCGCTGCGTCACGGTCCGAGACCGCGACACGATGACCCAGAACCGTGTGCCGATCGACGCGCTCGTCGAACACCTGACCGCCCGCTTGGATCTCTGAGCGTGATGGCGGGCGTACGGAGGCTGAGCCCTGGGCCCGAGCGGCCCGTGAGCGCAGCGGGCAAGAGCGGGAAACAGTGACGGCTCAGCAGGCGGGTGGGCCGAGCAGCGCAGGCTCGCGAGCTGGGCTGAGCGCTCGCCAGCAGCAGGCCGTTGCCGAACTCAGCTTCGAGGAGCTGACCGCGGCTCTGCACCCGATGTTCGCCGGCGATGCCGGTGCGGTGCTGACGACCGGTCTGGCGGCGTCGCCGGGCGCGGCGTCGGGGGTCGTGGCGGTCGGCTCTGAGGCAGCGCTGGATCTGGCGTCCGCTGGCAGCACGGTGATCCTGGTCGCCACCGAGACCACCCCCGCCGACGTGGCGGCGATGGGCCTGTCGGCGGGAATCCTCACCGCCCGGGGCGGCTCGACGAGCCATGCGGCGGTGGTGGCCCGGGGCTGGGGCATTCCGGCCGTGTGCGACGCTCGCGAGATCACCGTGGAGGTCGATTGCTTCGCGGTCGGTGACCGGCGCATTGCCAATGGCACGCCGATCTCGATTGATGGATCCACCGGTGAGGTGACGCTCGGCGGCCGTGAGATCGCCGGGGCGACCGTTGGCAGTGCTGGTGCGGGTACGGAGCCGAGTTCGCTGCTGTCGGCGGAGATTGCTGAGGTGCTCGATTGGGCGGATCGGGTCACGGCAGGGAGGTTCGCCGTGCTCGCCAATGCGGACACCGCGGCTGATGCGGCGACGGCCCGCGAACTCGGAGCGCAAGGCATCGGATTGTGCCGCACCGAGCACATGTTCTTGGAGCCCGACCGGCTGGAGATCGTGCAGCACGTCGTGCTGCGCGGGCACGACGAGCACATCGACGATCTCGCGACTGCCCAGCGAGCAGACTTCCGCGACCTGCTCGCTGCGATGGACGGGCTGCCCGTCACCGTCCGGCTGCTCGATGCGCCCATGCACGAGTTCCTCGCCGGCGCAGATCCCGAGGAGGCCGGGCAGTGGCACGAGCACAACCCGATGCTCGGCGTGCGCGGCGTGCGGCTCGGCCTGCTGCGGCCCGAGCTCTATGCCGCGCAGGTCGAGGCGCTCGCAGGCGCGGTGGCGGACCGCCGTGCCGCAGGCGGCGATCCCCGAGTGGAGATCATGGTGCCCCTCGTGTCCACCGCCGGCGAGCTGGCGGCTGCAGTGGGCGCGGTGCATTCGGCGTGGAAGGGTGCCGATGCCGGTGCGGCACCGCCGGTCGGCACCATGATCGAGACGCCCCGTGCCTGCCTCATCGCCGGCGAGTTGGCGAGCGGCGTGGAGTTCGCGAGCTTCGGCACCAACGACCTCACCCAGATGGTGTTCGGCTTCAGCCGCGATGACACGGCGACGCAGGTCATTGCGCCCTATGTCGCCGATGGGCTGCTGAATGCCGATCCGTTTGCCTCGCTGGACCCTGCCGGCGTCGGCGAACTCGTGAGCAGTGCGATGGATCGAGGGCGCGCTGCCAATCCAGGCCTGCGCGCGGGCATCTGCGGCGAGCACGGCGGCGACCCGGCCAGCATCAAATTCGCAGTGCACGCAGGGCTTGACTACGTCTCATGCTCGCCCTACCGCGTACCAATAGCCCGCCTAGCCGCCGCCCAAGCTCTCCTCGCCATGTGAAATTGTCGTGTGTCCGAGGGACGGCTGTGCCAAGGTGTGGATGTCGGCATGTGCCCGACGCGGAGTTGCGTATGCCTTCCCAAGCGCTGTCGAATCACGACGCATACCAGCGCTTCCATCGTGAGGAGATGGAGGCCGACCACTTCGGCAAGATCGCCCTGTTGCACGACGGTGCAGTAGTCGGTATCTACGAAGACAGGGAATCCGCCTACTCAGTCGGCATCACGCAGTACGGGTCGGGCGAGTTCTCGTTCGAAGAGATCGGCGCCCAGCCCATCTTCGTGAGCCTGCCCATGGTGGGCCAGGAGCGTTGAATGGATTGACAGTGACCGTTCAGAACCGGCAGGTTCTGACCGAGACACTTGTCGCTCCCACTCCCGAGGCCTAGGGCCGCCGATTCCTAGGACTCGTAGACACTGGGAGCCAAAGATCGGCTGTGTCTGCGCGCGTCATCAACGCGGTGGAATTCCCGGGAAACCCAGTTGAGTACCTCGACGTTGGCGGGATTGGAAGCTCTGCCCAGTCGACACCGGCGTTCTGGCTCTGGCTGGGCATCGAACTCGATCCGGGGAACGGCCAGGCGATCCCGCACGGACGTCAGCTCTCCGTGTGGCAACTGCCGCCGCCGGCACCGCCCAACTTCGACGTCCTGCTCGGCATGGACTTCTTGAGTCTCTTCGAGCTTGTGCTCAACGATCGGACGTGCACGTTCACACAGAACTGACAGGCCATGCGGTTTGGCTGTGGGCGATCCTCCCGCCGGGGTGTGTTGCAGGCAGTAACTAGCGTCATCGGCAGATGAGCATTCGGGACTCCGACGTGCAGCGTGTACGCGAGGCGACCGACCTTGTCGCGCTCATCGGTCGTCGGGTGAGCCTGAAACGTGTAGGCAGCCGCCACGTGGGATTGTGCCCGTTTCACACAGAGAAGACGCCGTCGTTCAGCGTCAACGGCGCCGAGGGCTTCTACCACTGCTTCGGCTGCAAGGCCTCGGGCGATGCCATCACATTCGTACGTGAAACCGAGCACTTGGGCTTCACCGAGGCAGTCGAGCAACTGGCGGCAGCAGCGAACATCGAACTCGCCTACGACGCGCCCGGTGCGCAGCACGCCAATCGGCACCGCAGGAAGCTGATGGACCTGCTCGAGCTGGCGGCGCGCTACTACCACGAGCGCCTGATGAGCAGTCCCGATGCGGGAGAGGCGCGGGCGTACCTTCGTAAACGGGGATATAACCGCGAGACCGTCGTGAAGTGGCGTCTTGGCTACGCCCCGCCACTCTGGGATGCCCTGTGCCAGCACCTCGGCGCTCCGGTGGATCTGCTCAGGAAGGCCGGGCTGGCGTCGGCGGAACAGGAATCGGATTTCTTTCGGGACCGTGTCATGTTCCCGATCTGTGACGCCGGCGGCCGGGTAGTCAGCTTTTCCGGGCGCGTCCTGCCTCGGTCCGGCGAGCCGCCGCCGAAGGTTCCGAAGTACAAGAACACTGCCAGCACAGCGGTCTATGACAAGAGCAAGGTGCTCTACGGGCTGCACCTGGCCAAGCAGGCTGCCCGGAAATCGGAGCGAATAGTGGTCTGCGAGGGCCATACCGACGTCATCGGCTGCGACTCGGCCGGAATCTCCGAAGCCGTTGCCACCTGCGGCACAGCGCTGACCAAGCAGCACGCCGAACTGCTCTCACGTTCAGCCAGGCGCATCGTGCTGGCGTTCGACGCGGATGCTGCGGGCCAGACCGCCGCCGAGCGGGTGCATCAATGGGAGCGGGAGTTCGGACTCGACATCTTCGTGGCAGTGCTCCCGCCGGGATCCGATCCGGGCGATCTTGCAGCGAGCAACCCGCCTGCGCTTCGCAGGGCATTGGACGAAGCTCAACCGCTGCACACCTTCCGGGCCGAGCGGATCCTGGAGCGCGCCGAACTCGACAGTCCTTCAGGCCGCGATCGCGCCGCAGACGACGCGGCCGAAGTGTTCGCCGTGTATCCGCCGGAGATCCTGCTGGACGGCGATCTGCGGCCGATTGCCGATCGCGTCCCGATGGATGTCGAGAAGTTCCGCGAACGCGTCGACGCGGCCCGACACCGTCTGGACGATCGCGCGGCCGCCGAGCGGCAACGCGAAACTGCGCGCAGCTACGAGGCAGCCGATCATGCCTACTCCGATGACTGGTACGACGACGCGGGGTACTCCGACTATCCGGGCGGCGACTACGACGACACCGGCTATCCCAAGGACGGTCCTCCCTACGCCAACGACGGGAGCGACCCAGGCAGCGGCTCGGTCGAAACCCGTACCTCGCGCTCCCAGCGGCGCAGCGCACGCCAGCGGAAACCCGACGCTCGCAAGCAAGCCGAGACGGACCTGAAACTGCTGGCGGCGGCGGCTTCTCCCCACAGCGATGTGATCGGTCTGATGGTGCCAGAGATGTTCGCGACGTCCGCGGGGCGCGAGGCATTCGCGCAGATGACGAACGACGAAGGCTGGCGCGAGCGTGCCGCGACAGCAGGCCGCTCATCGCAAACCAACTCGTCGGGAGGCGACCCAGAGCAGGACGACCCGCCCGATGCAACCGTCGATCCTGTTGCCGAATTGCTGCTCGATGCTGATGTCGCAGGGGCGCATGTGAGCGAAGAAGACGCCAAAGACCGCGTGGCGATGGCCATGTGGCACTTCGTCCGCGCGACGATCGACAGTGTCAGCGCAGGCGGCGACATCCCGAGGATGGAGCTTGACCCGAGCCTCTCGGCGGATGCGCAGTTCGAGTTCCGCCACCAGTGTCTGCGATGGCTACGTGAGCGCGAGCCTGAGCTGCTGGACCTCGACAAGCGCATCGGTGCGGTCCAGGACGTGCGGGACTGGCTTGACTCGTTGAGCGCACCCGCGCCAACTGGGTGAGAGTGCTCCGGGGGTGGGGCTCGAACCCACGACAAACGGATTAACAGTCCGCTGCTCTGCCAACTGAGCTACCCCGGACCGAACGGGCCGCGCTGCGCCCCGAACGTGCGGAGCAACGATACTGAGTCATGGTGCGCCGCTGACGGAGCGGTCGTCCTGTGCCGCCGACGGAGCGGTTGCTGTGCGCGTCCGACATCGTGGTCGTTGTGCACTTCGGACAGCGGGTGGGCCGGGTGGGGATCGAACCCACGACCCAGCGATTATGAGTCGCCTGCTCTGACCACTGAGCTACCGGCCCGGCCGCACCGTACCGGCCCAGCGAGCACGACGGTCGTGAGCGACATGTGGTGCCCGATCGGAGAGCGCTGCCGGGTCAGCGCCCGGCTGCTGGGCTAGTAGGTTTCGCCGAAAGCGCCGCCGGGCGCCATTGGGGAGGGGAATCCACGATGCACACAGTTCAATCGCGGCGCCATGCCGATCAACTCACGAGCAGGCGCCGCCGCAGAGGAGTCGGGCGCTCGTTCGGCATTCGGCTGGGCGTGGTGCTCGCCGCATTCGCCCTGATCGCAGTCGCCTGCGGCGGCGGAGACGACGGCGGCGACACCGGCGACGGCGCCGCACCGGCGGAGCCGGACACCACCGAGGCTGCTGTCGAAGCGCCTTCCACCACGATGTCCGAGCAGGATGAAGAGGTGGTCGAGGCCCGCGAGGCCGGCGAAGCCACCGGCGAGGACGTCCGCGAAACTGAGACCGGCCCGGTGCACGGGGGCAAGCTCGTGTACGGCATCGAGGCCGACTCGGCCAACCCGTTCGTCCACTACGCCACCTCGTGCGCGATCAGCTGCCGCATGATCTTCCGTGCCATCACCGACTCGCTGTACATCACCGACAGCGACGGCGAGATCGTGCCCTTGCTGGTGGAGTCAGAGGAGCACAGCGACGACTACATGACTTGGACGCTGACAATCCGCGACGGCATCAAGTTCCACGACGGCACGCCGCTGGATGGCGAAGCGGTGGCGTACAACATCAACCTCTGTCGCCTCAGTCAGCTCACGGGCCCGGCATGGCTGGGCGTCGACAGTGTTGTCGGCGAGGGACAGACAGTCACAGTGACGGCCAGCCCCGGCCAACCGCTCGCTGCCGGTGTCGGACCGGCTGGCCGCGCCGAAGTCTGCGGCCAGATGTTCAGCCCGGCATGGATGGAGACGCTGCCCAACAATCCGCTGTATGTCTCACCGGCATCGCCGCTGCCTGAGGCCGCTCGCGAGGCGGCCCTCGCGAACGCTGCCGGCGATCCATCGGCGCCGGTCGGGCTGGGCGCATTCAGGTTCGTGAGCTACACGCCGGGCAACGGCAACAGCTTCATCGCCGAGCGCAACCCGGATTACTGGCGTGGCGAAAACGGCATCACCGGCGAGAACCTGCCGTACCTCGACGAGATCGAATTCGTCGTGGCTGTCGACATCCAGGGTCGTTCGAACGGTCTGAAAGCCGGCCAGTTCGACATCATCCACACGGCGAACGCCGATGAGATCTCCAAGTACGAGGGCGATCCCGACTTCGTGCTGCTGCAAGCCAATGACTTCGGCGAGACCAGCCACAACCTCATCAACGTCGCGGCAGGTGTGAACCCTGTGCTGACATTCGTGCGCGGCGCTGAGGAGCCGATCCAGATGGACCCGCTGGGTCTCAATTCAGTCAATCCGCTGGTGCATCTGAGCTGCCGCAAGGCGATGGCTCACGCGTTCGACGGCGAGCGCTTCGCCAACGAACGCCACCAAGGCTTGGTGCAGGTGGCGAATGGCCCGTTCCCGCCCGGCAGCGTGGGCTACTTGGAAGACTCGGGCTTCCCGAGCTACGACCTCGACGCCGCACAGGCGGAGTTTGAGCAGTGCAAGGCCGACAGCGGCCAGAACCCGGTGACGTTCTCGTTCAACACCACCAACGACGCATTCAACGTCGAGTCGAACGAGCTCATCGTGTCGATGTGGACCGAGGCGTTCGGAGATGAATTGGCAGTGTCGATCGCGCCCATCGAGCAAGGCCAGTACATCGGCTTGGCGTTGGCCGGCGTGTTCCAGATGCAGGGCTGGCGCAACCACGGCGGCGTGGATCCGGCGGAGCAGTGGTACTGGTGGAGCTCGGCGACGGCGAGTCCGGTCAACCCCGGGGTGCCTGAGCTCGCGCTGAACTTCGGGCGCTTCCAGGATCCCGAGATCGATGCTGCCTTCCAGGTCATCCGCCACAATCCCGACCCCGAGGCCCGGCGTGAGGCGGCAGAGGCGGTCAATCGGGCATTCGGCAAGAACGTCTGGAATCTGTGGACCTACTGGACGCTGTGGGGGGTCATCGCCAACCCGCGGGTGCAGAACATCACCGATCTGCCGATCCCCGACAACGCGGAGGGTTCCTTCCCGGTGATCTCCGGCAAGCACCACTTGCCGCAGATCTGGTGCACCGACGGGAACTGCCAAGGCTGAGCGGCTACCAGAGCGAAGGAGGAGGCGGCAGTTGGCGCGAGCGCGTTCGCTCGCAGCAGCGGCAGCGTTCGCGCTGATTGCCGTCGCCTGCTCCGCCGGAGACGGCGGCGGGGGCTCTGGCACCCCATCCGACCCAGCCGATGACTCGGCAAGCGACGCAGCCGGTGAGGTCGCGACGACGCTGGGGGAGTCGCAGGCGGAAGTTGTTGAGGCACGCGAGGCCGGAGAGGCCACGGGCGAAGACACTCGCGACGTCTCATCCGGCCCGGTGCACGGCGGACGGCTGGTGTACGGCATCGAGGCAGACACGGCCAACCCGTTCGCGCCCTACGCGGCGCTGTGCGCGATCTCCTGCCGCATGATCATGCGGGCTGTCACCGAGTCGCTGTACGTCACCGACGCCAACGGCAACATCGTTCCGTATCTGGTGGAGACCGAGACGGCCAGCGACGATTCCATGACATGGACGCTCCGGATCCGCGACGGCATCACGTTCCACGACGGCACGCCGCTGACCGGCGAGGCCGTGGCGTACAACATCAACCTGTGCCGCTTCAGCCAGCAGACCGGGCCCGGCTACCTGGGCATCGAGAACGTCTGGGGCGAAGGCCAGTACGTCCACTACGAGACCTCCATCCCGTTCGCCACTGGGCCCGGTCCCGCGTCGAGGGCGCAGGGCTGCGGCTTCATGTTCTCCCCGGCATGGCTGGAGACGCTGCCCAACAACCCGATGTACACGTCGCCGTTCTCGCCCTTATCGTCTGAGGAGCGGGCGGAAGGGCTCGCCACCGCCACCGGCGATCCCTCGGCACCGGTGGGGCTGGGGGCGTTCAGGTTCGTGAGCTACACGCCGGGCAACGGCAACAGCTTCATCGCCGAGCGCAACCCCGACTACTGGCGCGGCCCCAACGGCATCACCGGCGAGAGCCTGCCATACCTCGACGAGATCGAGTTCGTGGTGTCGGTGGACATCGTGGGCCGCTCCAACGGACTGCGAGCTGGCCAGTTCGACATCATCCACACCTCCAACGCGGATGAGATCGCCAAGTACGAAGGCGACCCCGACTTCGTACTGCTGCAAGCCAACGACTTCGGCGAGACCAACTTCAGCCTCATGAACGTGGCATCGGGCACGAATCCGGTGCTCGCCGAGCTGCGGGGTCTCGACGAGCCGATCCCGATGGACCCGCACGGGCTCAACGCGGCGAACCCGCTGGTGCACCTGAGCTGCCGCAAGGCCCTGGCGCACGCGTTCGACGGTGAGCGGTTCGTCAGCGAGCGGCTCCGGGGCTTGGTGCGAGCGGCGAACGGGCCGTTCCCGCCCGGCAGCATGGGCTACCTGGACGACTCGGGCTACCCGACGTACGACATTGATGCCGCGCGAGCCGAGTTCGCCCAGTGCAAGGCCGACAGCGGCCAGAACCCGGTGACGTTCGGGTTCAACTCCACCAACGACCCGTTCAACGTGGAGTCGAATGAGCTCATCGCGTCGATGTGGCGGGCTGCCTTCGGCGACGAGATCGCGGTGACGATCCAGCCCATCGAGCAGGGTCAGTACTTCGGCTTGGCGCTGGCCGGCCTGTTCGAGATGATGGGAATGCGCGCCCACGGCGGGGTGGATCCCATCGAGCAGTGGCTCTGGTGGAATTCGTCGACTGCGCTCCCGATCGACCCGAGCGTGCCCGAGCTGGCCTTCAATGTGGGGCGCTTCCAGGACCCCGCCATCGATGCCGCATACGACGTCATCCGCCACAATCCCGACCCGGCAGCTCGGCGTGAGGCCGCAGAAGAGGTGAACCGGGCCTTCGGGCGCAACGTCTGGAACCTGTGGACGCACTGGACGCTGTGGGGCGTCATCGCCAATCCCCGGGTGCAGAACCTCACCGATCTGCCGATCCCGGGCAGCGATGTCGGCGCGTTCGCCGTGAACGCCGGGGCGCACCATGTCGCCCAGATCTGGTGCGATGACGGCGATTGTCAGGGCTGAGGCGATGACTTGGTGTAGGAACGGCACTCGAAGGGGGGCACGACGGGCATGAAGCAGGCTGTTCGCGATCAGCTCGGCCGCATCGTCGCGGTAGCGCTGCTGGCCACGATCGCGTGGGCGTGGTTCTGGCGGCCCCCGTTCAGCTGGACCTTTGGCGTGCTCGTCGCCATCGGCACCGTCGGGGCCGGCATCGCCGACGGCCGCTACGCACTGCGTCGCATCGCCGGTGTGATCCCGGTGCTGGTCGGTGTGTCGTTCGTGGTGTTCGCGCTGATGGCGAGCCTGCCGGGCGATCCCGCCATCAACATCCTGGGCCCTGCGGCCACGGCGGACCAGATTGCGATCGTGCGCACCGAGCTCGGCCTCGACGAGCCGTTCTTCAACCGCTACGGCAACTGGCTGGGCGGCGTATTGACGGGCGACCTCGGAACGTCGATCGTGCTGCGCGAGGACGTGGCCGACGGCATCTCGCGCTCGATGACCCCGACGCTGCAGATCATGGCCTATTCGGTCGTGATCGCCCTGGGCTTCGCCATCCCGCTGGGCATCTGGGCCGGCTACCGGCAGGGAACCAAGACCGACGGCACCATCAACAACGTGATGCTGGGGTTTCTGGCCACGCCGAACTTCGTGCTCGCCGTGATGCTCGTGCTCTTCCTGTCCATCGGCGGGCTCAGCGTGGCAGGCAACGAGATCGGATTCCGCGTGCTGCCGGCCGCGCGCTATGTGCCGCTCGGCGAGGATGTCGTGCTGCATTTCAAGCACATGCTGCTGCCGTCGCTGGCATTGGCGATGGGCCAAGCGGCCGTGTTCATGCGCTTGCTTCGGTCGGACATGATCGCCACGCTGCGCCTGCCGTTCATCGATCTGGCTCGCAGCAAAGGGCTGCCGACGCGACGGATCCTGTGGCGCCACGCGCTGCGACCGTCGAGCTTCACGCTGCTGACCGTGGTGGGGCTGACCGTCGGCCTGCTCATCGGCGGCGCGCTGATCGTCGAGTTCATCTTCACGATCCCAGGCGTGGGGGCGTACATCTTCTTGGGCGTGACCCAACGCGATTTCATCGCCGTGCAGGGCGGCGTGCTGGTGATCTCGACGCTCTACATCGTGGTGCTCACCATGTCCGACTTCCTGTACCTGTCCTTGGACCCGAGGCTGCGCGGCCGGGAGGTGGGCGCTCGTGCGTAAGCGGCTGGGATTCGTCTTCTGGCTGGCGGTGGCATACCTCGTCGTGCTGGCCCTTGCGGCTGTATTCGCCGACGTGCTGCCCATCAAGGACCCTGCCGAGACCTTCCCGGGCACCTCGAAACAGGGGCCCAGCCTGACTCACTGGTTCGGCAATGACGGGGTCGGCAGGGATGTCTTCAGCCGCGTCATCTACGGGGCGCAGGTGAGCCTCGTGATCTCGACCGTCGGCACCGTGCTGGCGTTGGTGATCGGCGGCCTGCTCGGCATGGTCTCGGGGTACTTCAGCAGCCGGGTCGATCGCTGGCTCACGGCCACGCTGAACGCATCGCTGGTGATCCCGCCGCTGATCCTTTTCTTGGCGTTGGTGCTGTTCCTGGACGGCGAAGCGAAGCGGCGCATCTTCATTCTGGTGTTCACCTTCGTGCTGCTGTCGATCGCGCCGATAGCGCGAGTGGTGCGTGCCGCCACCTTGAGCTGGGCCGGGCAGGACTTCGTGCTCGCGGCCAGGACTCTCGGGGCCCGAGACGGCAGGGTGCTGTTCCGTGAGATCCTGCCGAATGTGGCGCCCTCGTTCGTCAGCTACTCGCTCATCATCATGGCGGGCCTGATCGTCGTGGAGGGCTCGGTGGCATTCCTGGGACTGAGCGTCCCGCCGCCGACGCCCACCTGGGGCGACATGATCAACAAGGGGCGCACCAACCTCGACGTGGCCGCCCACATCAGCCTGATGCCCGCAATCGTCATGTTTGTGACGGTGCTGGCGCTCAACTTCGTGGGCGACAAGCTGCAGCAGTACTTCGAGCCGAGGGAATCGGTCTTGTGAGGGCTGGTATCTGATGGCAGGCAGCGGAGACGCCCATCTGCGCCCGGATGCGCTCCTGAGCGCGCGGGATCTGGTGGTCGAGTTCCCCGCGGCCGGCGGACGGACGGTGTACGCGGTCTCGGGTGTGTCGCTCGACTTGACCGAGGGCGAGACCCTCGGGCTGGTCGGCGAGTCGGGCTGCGGCAAAAGCACGACTGGGCGGGCGATCCTGCAGCTGCCACGGCCCACCTCGGGCACCGTGCAGCTCGCCGGCCAAGAGCTGACCGAACTCGACGAGGACGCCATACGCGAGGTGCGGCCGCGGCTGCAGATGATCTACCAGGATCCGATCTCGTCACTGAACCCCCGGCGCCGCGTGCGCGACATCGTGGCCGAGCCGCTGTTCATCGCCTTGGAGAACGTGTCGAGGCGGACCGCCATGGCGGTGTGGCAGGAACGCATCGGCGAGCTGCTGCAGAGCCTGTTGCGGCGAGCTGCAGCCCCGCTGCGCATCGTGGGCCGGCTGGCCTCGGTGGCCTTCGTGCTGTGGATACTCTCCGAGACCGTCGAGGAGCGTGCCGCCGAGGGGTGGCTGGGCTGGACGCAGGTGCCTGCAGCGATCATCGGCTTCCCGACGCTCGCGTTGTTGCTGCTGGCCGGCGCAATTGCCCTGTTGCTCGGCCTGACCTGGGTGCTGCTCGCAGTGATGCTGCCCTTTGGCCTGATGTCGCGCCAGTTCGGTGAGGTGTCCGGTGCTGTCGGGCTCGCGGGCGTGGTCGTCACCACGGGCGCGAGCGCCTTCATGCTGTGGCGCACTTGGTCGAGTTTCGGAGGCTGGGCGAAATGGCTGAACTCCGGCGGGCTGATCCTGCTCACCGCCGTGCTGGCGGTATGGCTCGTGCTGTCTGTTGCGAAGCCCGAGCGGGCGGGTGCCAGTGGAGTCGCAACGACGCTGAGCGCCATGGTGGTCCTTCAGGTCTTCTACGTCGCCGGTCTTGACGGAGGCATCAAGCTGGCGGTGCTGGTTGCCTCGGCGGTCGTCGACGCCCTCCTGTTCCGCTGGGTCCTGCGGCGTTACCGGGTGAACCGCGACGCCGAGCGCGAGCAGGCTGAGCCGCGCGTCCGCGAGGTGCTCGACTACGTCGGCATCAACCCCGACGACGCCATGGACCGTCGGCCGTGGGAGTTCTCCGGCGGGCAGGCACAGCGGCTCTCGATCGCCCGTGCGCTGGTGAGCGTGCCGCAGGTGATCATCTGCGATGAGCCGGTGTCGTCGCTGGACGTCTCGGTGCAGGCGCAGATTCTCAATCTGCTCGAAGACCTCAAGAACCTCATGGGCCTGACGCTGGTGTTCATCGCGCACGACCTGGCGGTGGTCAAGAACGTGAGCGACCGGGTGGCAGTCATGTACCTGGGCAAGCTCTGTGAGGTCAGCGAGCCCGATGCCATGTTCGAGGAGCCCGCCCATCCGTACACGGAGTTGCTGCTGGCGGCGATTCCGCAGCCTGATCCGGAGGCGGAGCTGGGGTCGGGGCGCATCGGCGGCGAGCTGCCCTCGCCGATGGATCCTCCGTCGGGCTGCCGGTTCCGCACCCGCTGCCCGCACGCGGCGCAGCGCTGCATCGACGAAGAGCCCGAGATGCGGGAGATCGCTCCTGGGCGCTTCGTGGCCTGTCACACGCCGCTCGTCGGCGAAGAGGCGCCGGTGCGCGTCGAGATGGCGTCGGCCTCGCGGGGCGAGTCGTGAGCGACGCCTCGGCGCCGGATCTGACGGGGAATGACGAGCAGTCGCTGCTCGACATCGCTGAACTGCGCACCACCTTCCACACCGCGGTAGGCCCGCTGGTCGCGGTCGACGGAGTCGAGTGGTCGCTGCGTCGGGGCGCTCGGCTGGGCGTGGTGGGGGAGTCGGGCTCGGGCAAGTCGGTCATGTCGAGGTCCATCATGCGGCTGCTGCCCAAATCCCGGGTGACCTCGACCGGCAGCGTGAGCTTCGACGGCATCGACATGATGTCGCTCGGCCGCCGCGACCTGCTCGAGATGTGGGGGCCGCAGCTCGCCATGGTCTTCCAGGATCCGCTGGGCTCGCTGAACCCGGTCATGAAGATCGGCAAGCAGGTGGGCGAGGGTCTGCGGGTGCATCGCGACCTGTCGGCGCGTGCCGCACGCAGCGCTGCGCTCGATCTGCTCGAAGAGGTAGGCATTCCCGAGCCGCACCGGCGCATCGACGAGTATCCGCACCAGCTCTCGGGCGGGATGCGCCAGCGCATCGTGATCGCCATCGCCTTGGCGTGCAGCCCTCGCCTGCTCATCGCGGATGAGCCGACCACGGCGCTGGATGTCACTGTGCAAGCCCAGATCCTGGACTTGCTCGAAGCTCAGCGGGCCGAGCGCAACATGTCGCTCGTGCTCATCACCCACGACCTGGGAATCGTGGCGGGCCGCACCGACGAGATCATCGTGATGTACGCGGGGCGGATCGTGGAGCGCGCTCCCACGTCAACCCTGTTCAGCGACATGAGGATGCCCTACACCGAGGCGCTGTTCCGGTCGATCCCCAAGGTCACCGACGACAGCCATGCGCGCTTGGAGATCATCGGCGGTCAGCCGCCCCAGATGACCGATCTGCCGCCCGGATGCAAGTTCGCTCCCCGCTGCAAGTACGCGCAAGATCTGTGCTTCGCCGAGGAGCCGGCGCTCATCGAGGTGCCCAAGGCAGCACCCGCTCGATCGAGCATCACCGACAGTGGCGACGACGGCGAGCCCGATCCCGCCACGGGTGTGCACCTATACCGCTGCTTCTACCCGGTCGGCACGCCCGAGGCGGCCGAGGCGTTCGAGCGCAACATCGCGTCGGGCCGGGTCAGCGAAGCCGGGGTCGTGATCAACCCCACCTGACGATTGATCAAAATGTCCCCTTCGATGGCCGACGGCCCGGTAGCGATGTCATGGGGCTGGCGGACGATCCTGTGTGCATGCATCTTCCTCGTTGCGAGTTGTTCTAGTGAGACGCCGCAAGACTCATCGCTCGCTCCGGATACGTCCGTAAGCAGCCAGCCGGAAGCCCCTTCGGCTTCCACAACAACAAGTGCTGTAGCAAGACCGGCTGCCGGCAGCCCTCGGGACTCTCTCCCGGTGCCAGTGTCATCGGTCCCGGCGCCCATTGAGGACGCAGAGTCACCGGAAGCCGACGAGTCCCATGGTGAGTCGATCACGAATGCAGGAACGGCTGGCCAGACCGAAGATTCCCAGCCAGAAACAGACCCAGGTGCCACTGGTGCCGGGTCCGAAGCAGAGCCTGAGACTGCCGACACTGAGGGCGAGCCGTCGCGCGATGAACGGTGCGAGCCGCTGGTTCCTCCGCCTCTCGTCGCGTACGACGACGGTGACACATGGGAAGGAACGCCGATCATTGTCCCTCGCAAGGCCGTCGGTCTCACCGCTGGCGAAGCGCCCATCGCACCGGCTGCACTGCAACCACTTGACGGTGCCGAACTGGTGTTTCATGGCGCATGCGAGGTGCAGGCCTTCGAACGCGATGGGACCCTGAAGCGCGAATGGGCGTTTGATCAGCCGGTCCAAAATGTCTATGCCGACGGCGGAGGGGGCGTCGTCTACGAACAGATCGGTGATTCCACGCACAATCGTGAGCTGCGATGGTGGCCGGCAGGCGCCGACGAGCCGACGGTACTGCTGACTGGCATCTTCACGTTCGGCGATGGGGGATTCGAGAGCTACTTCGGCGTCACTGTCGTGGAGGACTCGCCGGTCGTCCTGTACACGACCATCGAATGGCCCGAGGATGAAGATGAGTGTGTCGGCTGCAACCCCAACTACCTGGAGGTGCTCTATCGGAGGGAGCTTCTGGGCACTGACTCGCTGCGACTTGGCGATGTGGGTGGCCACGAGTGGGCGTTTGAGCCAAAGGCGATCACCCCGGAAGCGATCTACGGCTTCAACAGCACCGATGGTGGCCAGTGGAACTCAGCTGTTGCTACAGATCCAGAGAGCCGCGACGAGGTGTCCTTCATCACGCGAACTGACGACTTCGACGGCGACTGCTTCGACCGTCCAGACTCGTTGATTTGCCCGACGCTGATTGTGCCCGTTGGCGATGGCTTTGTCGTCGGCTTTGTAGCGTTCTCTGACGGACATGACGCCCGCCTGTATGTGCTTGCTCGTGTAGATGGCACCTCAGGCGAGATCGTTGAGTTCTTCCCTGTGGTGCTGACCGGTAGCGGCTGGAACGTGCTCGGCGTTCAGGTTTCGGGCCAGCGCGTGGTTCTGAATAGGTCAAGTGCGCAGACCCATCTCGGTGGACGGCGCACGGAAAACCTCCGCCGTCCGATCATCGTCGACTTGGCTTCGCGCACAGCAGAGGTGTACGACCGCTACGGCACGCTCCATCTCACTCAGAGCTGGGATCACCCGTCCTGACCGTGGCGTGGCACCGAAATTGTGTCGCGCGAATGTTTGCTTTTGGGTACATACGAATGTATGCTTACTCCATGTTGGTCGACGCTCCGGTAGCCCTTTTCGAAGGCGATGCGGCGGCGGATAGGCGCAGTGGCGTCAACGGTACGACCGGTGCAGGCCTCGAGACCTTGAGCCATGGCAAGTTGGTTGAAGAGCTGGTGGATCTAGTGGCCGAGCGTGCTCGGCTGGAAGGCCGCTATGCGGCGGTGCTTAGCGAGCTGGTCTCCCGGGACGGTGCTCAGTCAGCTGCCTGGCAACTGCGTCAATACACGAGGATGAACTCAGCGCAGGCACACAGCGAGGCGCGGCTCGCGGAGGCACTGGTGGAGCACGAGTTCACCGACACGCTCGAGGCGCTGCGCGCCGGTGAGATTCAGATGTCCCATGCCAAGGTGATCGCACGGGAATCGCCAAAGAAGCACCGTCGTAGCGAGAGCGACCTCTTGGAACTGTGCCGGGCCTATCCGTCAGATGTCATTGCTCGTCACACGCTGGCCTACGAGAGCCTGCAGGTGTACGCCGATCTCGAAGCCGAGGCCGCAGCCGATGATCGCACGCCGGCCGATGCCGAACTGGCGCTGCAACGCGAGGAGCGCCGTTGCTCGATGTTGTTGGGCGATGACGGGATGTGGCACCTGCGAGCGGATCTCGATTTCATCACGGGCCGACAGATCAGCCAGCAGCTCGCGGCTGCTGAGCGGGCAGTGCGCCAGCAAGACGACGTCGGCGAGCTCACGTTTCCACAGCGCAATGCAGATGCACTCTGCGATCTGATCTTGGGCCGCCAGAAGTCTCAGGCGAACCTGGTGATCGTTGCCGACTACGACATCGTGACGGGCCAGCTCGACAACCCTCGGCTCGACGACGGCACCCCGTTGTCAGCGCGACAGCTTGCCGAACTCGCAGCCGATGCCAAGGTGCTGCCGGCGGTCTTCAAGAGCGATTGGTCTGAACTGGCGTTGGGGCGGGCTCGTAGTGCCAACGACGCCCAGCGCATCGTGCTGGCTATCCGCGACGGAGGCTGCATCGGTTGCGCCACCCAGTCCGAACGCTGTCACGCCCATCACATCCAGCACTACGAGGATGACGGACTTACAGACATCCCGAACCTCGCAATGCTGTGCGAGCCCTGCCACATCGACCACCACCAACGCCACTGGGTCATCGACACACCACCCAACGGCACCCCGCGCCGCGCTCCGCCGCCGATTCTTCCCGACTAGGCAGACTGAGCACGACCAGCAGAACCTGCGCCCGCAAGCGACCAGGCCTCGCAACCGCACCGCAATCGGCAGTCCTGTTGGAGTGCAGCGGCACATGCACAAAGAGGCGAGCGCATCGGTCCGGCACAGGCGGCGGGCTGGAGCGAATCGGCGCTACGCAGGTGCCTCGTCGTACCAGTCGTGTGCGTGGTGCAGCAGGTAGTCGCAGATCTTGGTGCACCGGTCGAAGGGCTCGCACATGTCGTCCTCGCCTCGCAGCAGCGCCTGCAGCGACAGGTCCTTGCGCGCCACGATCATCAGCGTCCGTTTCGCTGGGTCGGTCACCGATGTGAGCGAATCGATGGCCGACACCTCCACCGGCAGGGCTGTGCCGCCGAGACCGGCCAGGTCGGTCGCCAGCACGAGCATGTCGGGGCTGCGATCCAGCGGCGGGAGCGCCCAGGTGAACATCAAGGGCAGCCAGAATTCATCGGGAGGCAGCTCGTCTTCTGGCGTCGCCCACAGCACCTCCTCGAATGACAGCATCGTGCGCGGATCGGCTTCCAGCGTGAGGTGGAGGTCGAGTGGGCCGCCGCAGGCCTCAGCGGGGTGCAGGTCGACCTCCCAGGTCTGGCGCAGGCTGTAGGTCTCGATGAACTGCCGCTCGTCGTGAATGTGGAAGCCGTGCGCATGCGCATGGTCTTTCAGGCTCGCCATGTAGCCGGAGATGTCGATCGCTGCCATCGGGATGCTCCCCATGCGGCGCTGAGGTGATGCGCGGAGGTTATAGCGCCGGGTGGCAGCATTCGACGAATGAATTCCGAGAGCGACGGTTGGCTGGAGCTGCTGCGGCGTACTGCCGACGCTGTCGAAGTAGCGCTGGCCGGTTTCGACCGCTGGCAGGACGGCGGGGAACGGCCCGACCAGTACGCGCTTGATCAGGTGGCTGACGCTGGGGCGCTCTCGGTGCTCGACGAGGCGGGCGTCGGTGTGCTGAGCGAGGAATCCGGCCTGCGGGCTGGATCAGGCAGCGAGACCGTCATCGTGGATCCGGTGGACGGCTCCACCAATGCCTCACGCGGCATCCCGCACTACTGCATCAGCCTGTGCGTGGTGGACACCTCCAGCAGTACGCCTGCGGCCCACGACGGCAGCGGCGCGGTGACGCCGGTTGGCGATAGTGCTGGCACTGCCGCGGCCCGCCGCGGCGCCACGGTCGTGACGCCTGTCGCCGGTTTCGTTCGGCATTTGGTGACAGGTGAAGAGTTCACTGCATGCGCCGGCGGGGGAGCGCAGCGCAACGGTGCCCCGATCGGGCCTAGCGGGCAGACGACCGGTGAACGGGCCGTGATCGGCGTGTCGGGTCGCCCCGGCGCTGACCTGCCGGTCTGGCAGGTGCGAGTGCTCGGCTCGGCGGCGCTCGACCTGTGCGCCGTCGCCTGCGGCCGCCTCGACGCGTACATCGACCTCAACTCGAACCACGGCGTCTGGGACTACGCCGCAGGCATTCTGATCTGTGCCGAAGCGGGCGCATGGACCGGCGATGCCAGCGGCAGGGAGCTTTTTCACCTCAGCCACAGCGAGCGCCGGGGACCCATCGCCGCCAGCACCTCCGAACTAGCTGCGCTGCTGAGAGGCTGAGCCGAAAGGCGAAGCCGTGGTCCGAGTGGCCCGTGAGCGCAGCGAACAAGAGCGGGAAGCACTACGTGCTGCGATGTGAAGGCCCGCCCATCTGCGCCTCGCGCAAGACACGCTGGGCAGCCGGGCTCCCCGTCCGGAGGCGGCCGGTAGCCTGCGAGACCCGGCCGACCGGGGGCGCTTAGCTCAGCTGGCGAGAGCACCTCCCTTACAAGGAGGGGGTCGCAGGTTCGAGTCCTGCAGCGCCCACCGACGTGCCCATGCCCGCACGTTGAGTCGGCTCGCTAGCCGGATCAGTAGATGCCGGGAACGATGCGGTAGGGGACCCGCTCCCGGTATTCCGCCCACATGTCCGGGCCGTATTTCTGCGCGCAGCGCCTGTCGTCGTCCATCTGCCGGTAGCTGAACAGCGCGAAGACCTAGATCAGGTAGTGCCACGCCCACAGGTTGCCGGCTCTTCGCGTTTTAGCGTGGAGTGAGTGTGTCGAGCAGGGTCCAGTCGGGTTTGCCTGCATACAGCAGGACTCGTGTGCGGTAGTGGTCGAAGTTGGCGTTCCCGAACGACACCCGCTTGATCAGCTTCGCGAGGTTGTTGGCTGCCTCGGTCGGCCCGTTGGTGACATGCGAGCGGTGCCAGTTGGCGTTCTGGGTGCGCCAGGCGGCGAGGGTGCGGCCGAGCTTGTTCAGCTCCGGGGAGAACGTGTCGTCCTGAAGGTCGCGGGCGAGCTCGTCGAGCGTCTCGGCGGCGAGGGCGCGGCTGGGGATCCGGTAGACGCCGCGCAGGGTCTCCTTGGCGTGCCACGCGTCTCGCACCTCGCTGTGGGGGTCGCCGGCTGCGAGCAGGCCCCGCAGCTTGTGTCGTCCCTTGTCGGTGACCCGCTCGGCGGCGGTGAGCAGCAGCCGCCGTGTCCGATAGAGGGGGTCGTGCTTGGTGCCTCGCCCGCCGGTGGTCTCGTTCTGCACCCGGCGGCGCACGTCGTCGATCGCCGAGTTCGCGAGCTTGATCACATGGAACGGGTCAGCTATCTGCCGGGCGCGGGGCAGCGCGTCGGTGAACGTCTTGCGGTACGGCCCCGACAGGTCCATCACGCCCCAGCGGACCCGTCTTCGCCGCCGCGGCGACCGGGCCTCGATCCACCTGGTCGCTCCTTGGGCGCTGCGGCCGGGCACGATGTCGAGCAGCTTGCCGCGGCGGGTGTCCACGATCGTGGTGCCCCAGTGTTTTTCGCGGTAGCGGCCGCGGCGGAACAGCACGATCTCGTCGAGGCCCAGCGCGGTGACCTCTTCAAGCCGTGCCATGTCGGCTTCGAGCAGCGCGCCGCCCCAGCGATGCACCGCGGCCATCACCGTGTGCCACCCCGCGCCCAGGCCCGCGGCGATCTCGCTGATCGTCCTTCCCGCACCGGCGCGGCGGGTCGCATGCCGCGCCGCCCGGCTGGCCATCCGCGCCCGCCGCGGCGCGATCCCCGGCTCCTGGTCGGTGAACGTGCACACCCCGCAGCCGCTGTGAGGGCACCGCCAGCGGCGCTTGTTCCACACCAGCCGCACCGGCCGACCGAACGCCGGCAGATCGGCCAGCTTCACCTTGGCCGAACCGTGCGCCCACACCGGCCCCCCGCAGCCCTCACAGCACGGGCGCCGGACCAGCTCGATCCCGACCGACAGCGGGCCGTCGCGCCGGTCCGACACCTCGGTCACCGCCACGCCGGCGCCCAAGCCGACAACAGCATGCAACGCGCGAATAGCGTCAAGCCTCACAGGGATCCTCCAGAACTCAGAGATGCCAACCACCTCCGATTCTGGGGGATCCCTCCCTATGCCGCCCACACCCTCAACGGCTCACTCCACGCGCAAACGCGAAGCGCCCAAAAGGTGAACATCGTCGTCTGTGAGCGCGCAGCCGAGATGTTTGCGGCAGGCTGCGTCGGCTGAGGACAGGGCGACGGCGCCGGTGCCGTACCAGCGGGCGAGCTCGGGTCTCGCGGTCGAACCGGGCGGGGTCGCCGACCTCGCGCAGCAGCACGGCGGCGGAGACGGGCCGATGCCGGGCTCGTCGCGCAGGGTGGTGCCGTGGCAGTCGAGCAGGTCGTCGATGAGCCGTTCGAGGCGGCGGATCTCGCGGCGCGCTTCGCAGTCTTGTTCGATGAACGCTTGAAGCTGGGCCAGGCGGTGGCGGCCTGTCGAGACGGATGAGCAGACCTCGACGGAGGACAGCACATGGCAACATTCGCCGAGATCGACTGGGGCGGCGCTGCGGGAATGGACAGGCACAGCTCGTCGCCGTGCGGAGGTACGGCCTCATCTGCGGGCCAGCATGATGTTGCGCCTTCGCGTTTTCTTGGGATTCGGTCTGCTGGCTCGGCGGGGTCAGGCTATGTGGTGAGGATGCCGCGGGCTTCGAAGTTCGTGTAGTTGGTGAAGCCGTGGGCTTTGCGGCGCAGGACCTGGAGCAGGTTGTTGGTGCCTTCGATGCGGCCGTTGCTGGGCCGCCCGGTTTGGTGCCCGACCAGTCAACGCTGGCAATGAACGTATCGAAGGTCTCCTCTTGGCCGTTTGCCAACTCGAGACTGCTGGTGCCCACACGCAGAAGCCCAAGACGGCTCACCACGTCAGGAGGAAGAGTGAGGTCGCCGTTGTAGCCGGTGTCTATTCGAGCAGCCACTCGGCTGCTGCGCCCAGCGGTGCCCAAGACATCCAAGGCGATGACCGCTTCGAGGCCGACGTTGACGGCACCCTCGATCATCGTGGCGGTTGCAGACCTCGCCCGGCGAAGCTGAACAACCCCCGGTGACCAACCCGCATCAGCCAAACATCACAGGCTTCGGGACGTCGAACTCTCAAGTCAGCCGCCGCATCGAGCCACCTCGTCTGCGATGGCCCAGTCGCCGCTGTCAACATCAATAGCCAAGCAGCGGCCATGTTGATCCTCGGCGAGGTTGGGCTTGATGTCTCGCTCGTAGATCTCGCCACCGCGGCGAGCCGTTTCCTTGCGGGCGCTCTGATTCCGAACTGCCATGGTCGCCTCCTCGCCGCACTCGAACCGATGAACGCAGCCTAACCCTGACCTTCGGATGGTCTCCAAGTGATTTTCTCGGCTTGCGCTCGACGCAAGTGGGTCGGCCCAAAGTTGAGTCCCTGGTAGTGGTGTATGGAGGGGGCATCCCTTGGGCGCGTGATCACCGCGTCTGCCTCTGGAGGTAACGACTCATCCAGAGAGGAAGACACGGTGATCGATCCCGACACGATGGACGCGCTCGGGTGGCTGCGCACGCACCCACGAGCAAATCAACCGGGGAAAAGTCGTCAATCGAATCGACCGCGAGCAGCTGCTCCGCCAACTCCAGTACGAACAGCTCGCATTCATCAGGTGGCAAGAATTTCACCCATGGGTAGGCATCACTGAGCGCTGCTTCCAGTGCAGTCGGTTGGCTTGCCGCCAGGCTGCACAACATTCGGGCCACGCTGCCGAACACTTCATGGGCGCTTCGTCTCCGTCGGCACGACACTGTGGCGACATTGGAACGTTGCGCTAGGGCTGGACTTTGAGCTCGATCTCTACGCCGGCGGGCAGGTCGAGACGCTGGAGCGAGTCGACCGTTTTGTCGGTGGGATCGATCACGTCGATCAGGCGCTTGTGGATCCGCATCTCGAAGTGCTCGCGCGAGTCCTTGTCCTTATGGGGCGACCGCACGACCGTGTAGCGATGCTTCTCGGTCGGCAGCGGCACGGGACCCCGCACCTTGGCGTTGGTGCGCAGCACCGTCTCAGTGATCTTCTGCGCCGACTGGTCCACGATCTCGTGGTCGTAGGCCTTGAGACGCATCCGGATGCGAGGTGCTGCCATTGGACTGTTCCTGCCGTTGCTACTGGATGATCTTGGTGACCCGGCCGGCGCCGACGGTGCGGCCGCCCTCGCGGATGGCGAAGCGCAAGCCCTCGTCCATCGCGATCGGGTTGATCAGCTCGACCGTCATCTCGGTGTTGTCGCCCGGCATGCACATCTCGGTGCCTGCGGGTAGGTCGACCACGCCGGTGATGTCGGTGGTGCGGAAGTAGAACTGCGGCCGGTAGTTCGAGAAGAACGGCTTGTGCCGGCCGCCCTCCTCCTTGGTGAGCACGTACACCTGGGCCTCGAACTTGGTGTGCGGCGTGATCGCAGCCTTCTGGGTGCAGACTTGGCCGCGCTCGACCTCGTCCTTGCCGGTGCCTCGCAGCAGCAGACCGACGTTGTCGCCCGCCTGGCCTTGGTCGAGGATCTTGCGGAACATCTCCACGCCGGTCACGATGGTGGTCTGGGTGTCACGGATGCCGACGATCTCGATCTCGTCGCCGGAGTTGATGACGCCCTGCTCGATCTTGCCGGTCACCACGGTGCCGCGGCCGGTGATCGAGAACACGTCCTCAATCGGCATCAGGAACGGACGGTCGGTGTCACGCTCGGGCTCGGGCACGTACTCGTCGACCGCAGCCATCAGCTCGACGATCTGCTCAGCAGCGGCCGCGTCGCCCTCCAACGCATTCAGCGCAGAGATCCGCACCACTGGGACATCGTCACCGGGGAACTCGTACTCGCTGAGCAGCTCGCGTACCTCGAGCTCGACCAGCTCGAGCAGCTCCTCGTCATCGACCATGTCGACCTTGTTCAGCGCGACCACGATGTAGGGCACGCCGACCTGGCGAGCCAGCAGCACATGCTCACGCGTCTGGGGCATCGGGCCGTCAGCAGCGGACACCACCAGGATGGCACCGTCCACCTGGGCGGCGCCGGTGATCATGTTCTTGATGTAGTCGGCGTGACCGGGCATGTCGACGTGCGCGTAGTGCCGGTTCACCGTCTCGTACTCGACATGGGCAATCGAAATGGTGATGCCGCGCTCACGCTCTTCGGGCGCCTTGTCGATCTCGTCGAACGCCGTTGCCTGGCCGCCGACCTGTTCGGACAGCACGCGCGTGATGGCAGCCGTCAGTGTCGTCTTGCCGTGGTCGATGTGGCCCATCGTGCCCACGTTGACGTGAGGCTTGGTCCGCTCGAAACGCTCTTTTGCCATGTCGTACCCGCCTTTCGGGGTTCTGCTCGCCTACCGCGGCAGCGTGAGGTGCAGGGTTGTCTGTTTTCTTTGTTTCTTCACCGCTCTGAACGGTGTGAGGCTAGGGATGCCGTGGCCCAGTTCCAATAAGCCCGGCCGATGTCGCCCGCAACGGGACCGGCCGCAGCCCGCCCGCAGCAGGCGGGGTCATTCGCCGCGGATGCGCTTGATGATCTCCTCGGCGATGCTGGGCGGAACTTGCTCGTAGTTGTCGAACTGCATGCTGTAGGTGGCGCGGCCTTGGGTGCGCGACCGCAAGTCGTTGGCGTAACCGAACATCTCCGACAGCGGCACCTTGGCATCGATCACCTGGTTGACGCCGCGCAGCTCCATCTGGCCGACACGTCCGCGCCGTGAGTTGAGGTCGCCGATGACGTCGCCCATGTAGTCCTCGGGCGTCACCACCTCGACCGACATGACCGGCTCCAGCAGGACCGGCCGCGCCAGCCGTGCCGCGTCGCGCATGGCCATGGTGCCGGCAATCTTGAACGCCATCTCCGACGAGTCGACGTCGTGATGGTTGCCGTCGATGAGATCGACCGCCACATCCACCAGCGGGAATCCTGCCAGAGGGCCGTTCTCCAGCGACGACTGCAGGCCCGCATCGACCGAGCTGATGTACTCGCGAGGGATCACGCCGCCTCGGATGCTGTCCTCGAAGACGTAGCCCTCGCCCGGATCGGACGGCCGCAGGTTGATGACTACCACCGCGTACTGGCCTGAGCCGCCGGTCTGCTTGATGTGGCGGTACTCGAACTTGTTCACCGGCGCGGTGATCGTCTCGCGGTAGGCCACCTGCGGCTTGCCGATGGACGCGTCCACCTTGAACTCCCGCAGCATCCGGTCGACGAGCACCTCCAGATGCAGCTCGCCCATGCCCGAGATCACGGTCTGGCCGGTCTCATGATCGGTCTTGACCTGGAAGGTGGGATCTTCCTCGCTCAGCGCCGTCAGTGCGCGGCCCAGCTTGTCCTGGTCGCCCTTGGACTTCGGCTCCACAGCGACATGCACGACGGGGTCGGGAAAGTCGAGCTGCTCGAGCACGATCGGCCTGGACGAATCGCACAGCGTGTCGCCGGTGCGGGTGTTCTTCAGCCCGATGCCGGCGACGATGTCGCCGGTCGCGATGTTCTCGCGGTCTTCGCGGTTGTTGGCGTGCATCTGCAGGATGCGCCCGATGCGCTCGCGATTGCCGGTGGTGGTGTTGAGCACCTGGCCGCCCCGCTCGAAGCTCCCGCTGTACACCCGGAAGTAGGTCAGCTTGCCGACGTGGGGATCGGTCATGATCTTGAACGCGAGCGCCGCGAACGGCTCGTCATCGCTCGGCTTGCGCTCGAGCTCCTCGCTGCCGTTGAGCGAACTCCCGCCGATGGCGGGGATGTCCACCGGCGAGGGCAGGTACGCCGTGACCGCATCGAGCAGCGGCTGCACGCCCTTGTTCTTGAAGGCGCTGCCGGTGAGCACCGGCACGATCTGCCCGTCGATCGTGCCCTGGCGGACCGCGCGGCGCACGGTGGCGGCGTCGACGTCGGCGCCTTCAAGGTACGCCAGCATGATGTCCTCGTCGACATCGGCAAGACGCTCGAGCAGCAGGCTGCGATATTCGGACGCCTGATCGGCCAAGTCGGCGGGGATCTCGATGGTGTCGTAGGTGGCGCCGAGGTCGTCGCCCTTCCACACCACTGCGTTCATCTCGACAAGGTCGACCACGCCCTCGAAGCCGGCCTCGATGCCGATGGGCAGCTGCAGCACCGCCGTGTTGGGGGTCAGCCGGTCCTCGATGCTGGCCAGCGAGCCGAAGAACGACGCTCCGGTGCGGTCCAGCTTGTTGATGAAGCACATCCGCGGCACGCCATAGCGGTCGGCCTGGCGCCAGACAGTCTCGGTCTGCGGCTCGACGCCGGCCACGCCGTCGAACACGGCAACGGCCCCGTCGAGCACCCGCAGCGAGCGCTCCACCTCGACGGTGAAGTCCACGTGGCCCGGCGTGTCGATGATGTTGATGACGTGGTCGTTCCAGTGGCAGGTGGTGGCTGCGGAGGTGATGGTGATGCCCCGCTCCTGCTCCTGCTCCATCCAGTCCATCGTCGCGGCACCGTCGTGGACCTCGCCGATCTTGTAGTTGACGCCGGTGTAGTAGAGGATCCGCTCGGTCACCGTGGTCTTGCCCGCATCGATGTGGGCCATGATCCCGATGTTGCGGACGCGGTCAAGGGGTTGCGTTCGAGCCATTTCAGACGTGCCTCAATTGATCAGGTCTGCCGATCAGATCACCAGCGGTAATGCGCGAAGGCCTTGTTGGCCTCTGCCATGCGGTGCGTGTCCTCACGCCGCTTGGCCGCCGAGCCGGTGCCGTTGGAGGCATCCATCAGCTCGTTCGCAAGACGTTCGGACATGGTCCGCTCGCGGCGCTCGCGGGCGAAGCCCACGATCCAGCGGATCGCCAGGGCGGTGGCACGGCGGGGCCGCACCTCGACTGGCACCTGGTACGTGGCGCCGCCCACCCGGCGGCTCTTCACCTCGACCTGGGGTCGGGAGTTGTCCACCGCACGCTTGAGGATCTCGAGCGGGTCGCCGCCCGTGCGCTCGCCGACGAGGTCCATCGCTTGGTAGACGATGCGCTCGGCCAGCGAGCGCTTGCCGCGCCGCAGCACCTTGTTGATGAACTGGGTGACCAGCGCCGACTCGTAGACGGGATCGGGGTCGATGTGGCGGCGAGGAGCTGCGCCTCGGCGTGGCATGTCAGGACTCCCGCTTGGCGCCGTAGCGCGAGCGCGCTTGCCGGCGGGAGTTCACGCCCGAAGCGTCGAGTGCACCCCGGATGATCTTGTAACGGACGCCGGGGAGATCCTTCACGCGGCCTCCGCGGACCAGCACGATGCTGTGCTCTTGGAGGTTGTGTCCCTCGCCGGGGATGTAGGCCGTCACCTCGACACCGCTGGTGAGGCGCACGCGTGCGACCTTGCGCAGAGCGGAATTCGGCTTCTTCGGGGTGTGGGTGTAGACGCGCGTGCAGACCCCACGCCGTTGCGGAGAACCCTTCAACGCAGGCGTGCGCACCTTCGTCGGCTTCGACTTGCGGCCCTTGCGGACCAGCTGCTGGATCGTCGGCACGAAGACCTCTGCGGGTTGGGCTGTCAGCGGGACAGGCTCACGAACGGGATTCGGCAGATCTGCACGCCACCCCACCGGTGACGCGCCGAAACCGGCAGTCAAGGCTAGGCAGCGCGCCCCAGTGCCACAACTGACAACAGCACGCGCCGAGGTCGAATCAACTGGCGCCGACGATCGGCGCCACGTTGTCGTCGAGGCCATCCCCGTCGGGATCGGTCTCCTCGCCGATCGAGGCCAGCCACGCTGCGGGGTCCTGGGAGTCTTCGGACGACCAGAACTCCATCGGCTCGTACTCTGGTGCGACCGTGTCGATGTTGCGGTACACGTCCTGACCGGTGCCGGCCGGAATGAGCTTGCCGATGATGATGTTCTCCTTGAGGCCCTTCAGCCCGTCGCGGCGCGACTCGATGGCGGCCTCGGTGAGCACACGAGTGGTCTCCTGGAACGACGCTGCCGACAGCCACGACTCGGTGGCCAGCGACGCCTTGGTGATGCCCATGATGATCGGGCGGCCCTCGGCGGGGCGGCGGCTCTGGGCCACCAGTTCGCGGTTGGCCTCGCGGTAGTTCCGCTGATCGACCTGCTCACCGGGCAGGAAGGGCGAATCGCCTTGCTCGCCGACGAGCACTCGCCGGGTCATCTGGCGGACGATCAGCTCGATGTGCTTGTCATGGATCGACACGCCCTGCTCGCGGTACACCTTCTGCACCTCGGAGACGAGGTACTGCTGGGTCTCGCGTACGCCGCGGATCTCGATGAGCTCCTTGGGGTCGCGCGGGCCGTCCACGAGCGGGTCGCCCGCACGGATGTCCTGACCGTCGACCACGGCAAGCCGCGACATCGACGGGACCGTGTAGGTGTCCTCGGCGCCGTCGTCGCCGATCACATCGATCTGGCGGCCCCGGCCGTCGTCCTCGCCGATGCGCACGACGCCCGAACGGCGAGCCAGCACGGCCTTGCCGCGCGGTGTGCGGGCCTCGAACAGCTCCACCACGCGCGGCAGACCGCCGGCGATGTTCTCGCCGCCGATGACACCGCCTGTGTGAAACGTCCGCATGGTCAGCTGCGTGCCCGGTTCGCCGATGGACTGCGCCGCGACCACACCGACCGCTTCGCCCACCTCGATGAGCTTGCCCGTTGCCAGCGAGCCTCCGTAGGCCATCGCCGACACGCCGAACTCGGAGTCGTCGGTGAGCGGGGACAGCACGCGCACCCCGGTGACCTCGGGATCGTCACGCAGGGCGATCAGCTCGTCCTCGCCGATGAGGCGACCGGCTTCGAGCACAGTGCCGTCGCTGAGCGTCACCTCCGACGCCAAGCAGCGGCTGAACAGCCGCGTGTCGAGGTGGGTGCGCTTGTCGGGACGGTCAGCGAAGACGTCCTCGATCCACAGCCCGTTCACGGGACCGGACCGCTCGAAGGGGTTCTCGCTGTTGATGATGAGCTCTTGGGCCACATCGACCAGGCGGCGGGTGAGATAGCCCGAGTCGGCGGTCCGCAGCGCCGTGTCGACGAGTCCCTTGCGGGCGCCGGGCGTGGAGATGAAGTACTCCAAGGTGGCGAGGCCCTCGCGGTAGGACGACTTGATCGGGCGGGGAATGATGTCGCCGCGGGGGTTGGCCACCAGGCCGCGGATCGCCGCGATCTGGCGCACCTGCATCATGTTCCCGCGGGCGCCGGACCCGACCATCATGTCGATCGGGTTGAACGTCGTGCGGGCCAGCTCGGACTCGAGCGAACGACGCACCTCGTCGGTGGCGTCGGTCCAGATCTCCACTTCCTTCTGGCGCCGCTCGCCATCGGTGATGATGCCGCGCCGGAACTGGGTCTCGACCCGCTCCGCCTCGCTCTCGTGCCGTTCGAGGATCTCGGCCTTGTCGGGCGGCGTGCGCACGTCATCGACCGAGATGGTCAGGCCCGATCGGCTCGCGTACTCGTAGCAGAGGTCCTTCATATTGTCGAGGCTGACGGCGATGTCGCTGGTGGAGTAGTTGTCCGACAGCGCTCGAACGATGCTGCCCATGTCGCCCTTGCGAACCGGCCGGTTCACGTATTCGAAGTCGGCCGGCAGCGCAGCGTTGAACAGCGCACGGCCCGCAGTGGTGGGCTCGTAGCCGCCGTTGCCGTCGCTGAGCTTGGGAGTGCGCCACTCGATCAGCTGGTGGAGCCCGATCTGGGACCCCTCGAGCGCCCGCTGGATCTGGTGCAGATGGCGGAAGACCGGGCGGGCGGCCCCGGCATCGGAGTCCTCGTCGCCGCGCCCGCGCCGCTCGGTCAGGTAGTAGCTGCCGATCAGCAGGTCCTGGCTGGGCACCGTCATCGGGCGGCCGTCCGCGGGACTGAGAATGTTGTTGGCCGACAGCATCAGCACCCGGGCTTCGGCCTGAGCCTCCGAGGACAGCGGCAGGTGCACCGCCATCTGGTCGCCGTCGAAGTCTGCATTGAACGCAGCGCACACCAGCGGGTGAATCTGCACGGCCTTGCCTTCCACCAGCAGCGGCTCGAAGGCCTGTATGCCCAGCCGGTGCAGCGTGGGCGCCCGGTTCAGCAGCACCGGGTGCTCTTTGATGACGTCCTCGAGCACGTCCCAGACGTCAGCGCGGCGGCGCTCCACCATCCGCTTGGCCGACTTGATGTTCTGGGCGATCTCCGAGTCGACCAGCCGCTTCATGACAAAGGGCTTGAACAGCTCGAGCGCCATCAGCTTGGGCAGCCCGCACTGGTGCAGGCGCAGCGTGGGTCCCGCGACGATGACCGAGCGGCCCGAGTAGTCGACTCGCTTGCCGAGCAGGTTCTGGCGGAAGCGGCCCTGCTTGCCCTTGAGCATGTCCGACAGCGATTTCAGCGCCCGATTGCCGGGGCCTGTCACAGGCCGGCCCCGTCGGCCGTTGTCGAACAGCGCATCGACCGCTTCCTGCAGCATGCGCTTCTCGTTGTTGACGATGATCTCGGGCGCCCGCAGGTCCAACAGCCGCTTCAGCCGGTTGTTGCGGTTGATGACACGCCGGTAGAGGTCATTGAGGTCGGATGTCGCGAAGCGGCCGCCGTCGAGCTGCACCATCGGGCGCAGGTCGGGCGGGATGCACGGCACCGCGTCGAGAATCATCGCCCGCGGGTCGTTGATGCGCCGGCCGTGCTCGTCGCGCCGGTTGAAGGCGCTCAGGATCTTGAGCCGCTTGATCGCCTTCTGCTTGCGCTGCGCGGACAGCGGGCGGCGACCGTCGGACGCCTCGATTGCGGCACGCAGCTCGGCTTCCTCGACGTCGAAGTCCATGTTGGCCATGAGCTGCGCGATGGCCTCGGCGCCCATGCCGCCCTCGAAGTACGCGCCGTAACGGTCCTCCAGCTCGCGCCACAGATCCTCGTCGTCGACGATCATCCGCTCGTGCAGATCAGAAAGCGCGCCGAAGGTCCGCTCGACGAGGTCCTTCTCCTCGGCGGCCTCCTCGTCCAGCGCTTCGAGGTCCCGGTCGGCTTCGCGCTGGCTGGACTTCATCTCGCGGTCGCGCGCACCCTCGGATTCCAGCGACGCGAGCTCGTCTTCGAACTCCTTGAGCCGCTCAGCACGCCGTTCGGCCAGCTCCTCGTCGATGACGGCGAGCTCCTCGGCCTTCTCCGCTTCGAGCTGGGGCAGATCTGTGTGCAGCTTCTCGCTGTTGACCTTGGTGACGAGATTGGCGGCGAAGTAGATGACCCGCTCGAGCGCCTTGGCCTTGAGCTCCTGACGGGGATCGAGGCCCGTCAAGAAGTACGCCAGCCACGAGCGGGTGCCCCGCAGGTACCAGATGTGCACGACCGGTGCGGCCAGCTCGATGTGGCCCATCCGCTCACGCCGCACCTTGGAGCGGGTGACCTCCACGCCGCAGCGCTCGCAGATGATGCCCTTGAACCGGACGCGCTTGTACTTGCCGCAGCCGCACTCCCAGTCCTTGGTGGGACCGAAGATCTTCTCGCAGAACAAGCCGTCTTTTTCGGGCTTGAGCGTGCGGTAGTTGATGGTCTCAGGCTTGCGCACCTCGCCGTTGGACCATGTGCGGATGGCGTCGGCAGTAGCCAAGCCGATCCGGATGTCAGAGAAGTCGTTGACGTCGATCATGTGAGTGTTTCTGGCCCCGTGTGTCTGGCTCGTCGAGCCTCGGTCAGTGGTCGTCAGTGCCGCTCAAACGCGTTGGCGGCGCAGTTCGTCTTCTTCGTCGCTGCCGCGTTCGGGTCGGCTGATGTCGATGCCCAGCGACTCCTCGGCGCGGAAGACGTCTTCGTCGAGGCCTTGGATGTCGATCTGCTGGCCGGCCGTCGACATCACCTCCACGTTGAGGCAGAGCGCCTGCATCTCCTTGATGAGCACCTTGAAGCTCTCGGGGATGCCGGGCTCGGGGATGTTCTCGCCCTTGACGATCGCCTCGTACACCCGCACCCGGCCCAGCACGTCGTCTGACTTGATGGTGAGCAGCTCCTGCAGGCAGTACGCGGCACCGTAGGCCTCGAGCGCCCACACCTCCATCTCGCCGAAGCGCTGGCCGCCGAACTGCGCCTTGCCGCCCAGCGGCTGCTGGGTGATCATCGAATACGGACCGGTGGACCGGGCGTGGATCTTGTCGTCCACCAGGTGGGCCAGCTTCAGGATGTAGCTGTAGCCCACCATGATCGGCTCGTCGTACGGCTCGCCGGTGCGCCCGTTGTAGAGCGTCGTCTTGCCCGTGTCGGTCATGAGCCGGTCGCCGGTGACCGACTCGGGACGCAGATTCGCCAGCGTCTGCTGGATGGTGGGATGGCGGCCCGCGGCCTCGACCTCGTCCCAGCGGGCGCCGTCGAACACCGGCGTGGCGATGAACACCGACGGCTGGGTGGTGGGACGCGTCTTGCGGGCAGTGTTGCTGACCGGCTCAGTGCCGACCATGTGCTCATTGCCGTTCGCGTCGGTCGCCTTCCAGCCCCAGCGGGCCGCGTACCCCAGGTGCGCTTCGAGCACCTGACCGACGTTCATGCGGCTGGGCACGCCCAGCGGGCTCAGGATGATGTCGACCGGGGTGCCGTCGGCGAGGTGCGGCATGTCCTCGACTGGCAGGATCTTCGAGATCACTCCCTTGTTGCCGTGACGGCCGGCGAGCTTGTCGCCCACGCTGATCTTGCGCTTCTGAGCCACGTACACGCGCACGAGCTGGTTCACGCCAGGCGGCAGCTCGTCGTCGGCGTCGCGGCTGAACACCCGGATGTCGGTGACCACGCCGTTCTCGCCGTGCGGCACCTTGAGCGAGGTGTCACGCACCTCGCGGGCCTTCTCGCCGAAGATCGCCCGCAGCAGCCGCTCCTCGGGGGTGAGCTCGGTCTCGCCCTTGGGGGTGACCTTGCCGACCAGCACCGCACCCGGCTCGACCTCGGCGCCGATGCGCACGATGCCCTGCTCGTCGAGGTCGGCGAGGATGTCGTCGGCCAGGTTGGGGATGTCCCGGGTGATCTCCTCGGGTCCCAGCTTGGTGTCACGGGCATCGATCTCGTACTCGTGAATGTGGATCGACGTCAGCACGTCGTCCTTCACGAGACGCTCGGACAGGATGATGGCGTCCTCGAAGTTGTACCCCTCCCAGGCCATGTAGGCGACGAGGAGGTTCTTGCCCAGTGCCAGCTCGCCGTGGTCGGTGGAGGGGCCGTCGGCGATCACCTGCCCCGCAGACACCTTGTCGCCGGGGCGGACCAGTGCCTTCTGGTTGATGCAGGTGTCCTGGTTGGAGCGCCGGAACTTGAGCAGCGGGTACACGTGCTCGTAGCCGTCGGCTGATTCGAGCACGACTTGGTCGCCGGTGATGTCGGTCGCCACGCCGTCGGTCTCCGACAGCACCATCTCGGCGGCGTCGGCCATCGCCAAGCCCTCGATGCCGGTGCCGATGTAGGGTGCCTCGGCCCGCAGCAGCGGCACCGCCTGACGCTGCATGTTGGCGCCCATGAGCGCCCGGTTGGCGTCGTCGTGCTCGAGGAATGGGATGAGCGCGGTGGCCACCGACACGATCTGCTTCGGCGAGACGTCCATGAGCTGGACTTCCGACGCCGGTACGTAGCTGATCTCGGTGGTGGCGGCGAAGTAGGTGTCGCGCTCCATCTGCAGCCGCAGGTCCTCGAGGCTGGCGCCCTGGGGGCTCTTGCGAACCAGCACGCGGGGGTTGCGGAACGAACCGTCGGGGTTGAGAGGCGCGTTGGCCTGCGCGACCACGAACTCCTCTTCCTCATCCGCGGTCAGGTACCGCACCTCGTGGGTCGCCTTGCCGTCATTGACAACCCGGTAGGGCGACTCGATGAAGCCGAACTCGTTGACGCGGGCGAAGGTGGCAAGCGCCCCGATGAGACCGATGTTGGGCCCCTCAGGCGTCTCGATGGGGCACATGCGGCCGTAGTGGCTGAAGTGCACGTCGCGCACCTCGAAGCCGGCGCGCTCACGCGACAGGCCGCCGGGGCCGAGCGCGGAGAGGCGACGGCGGTGGGTCAGGCCCGACAGCGGGTTCACCTGGTCCATGAATTGGCTGAGCTGGCTGGTGCCGAAGAACTCCTTGGTGGCTGCCACGACCGGCCGGATGTTGATGAGCGTCTGGGGAGTGATCGCCTCGACGTCCTGGGTGGTCATGCGCTCGCGCACCACCCGCTCCATGCGGCTCAGCCCGATGCGCACCTGGTTCTGGATGAGCTCGCCCACCGAGCGGATGCGACGGTTGGCGAAGTGATCCTGGTCGTCGAGCCGGTAGCCGGGCTCGGCGTTGGCCAGATGCAGCAGGTAGCTGGCGGTGGCCAGCACCTCGCTGCGGGTGAGCACGGTCGACTCCGGATCGGGCCGGATCAGCTCGGGATGATCCACTGCCCGCGCATCGTCAGCATCGACGAAGTCCAGATCGAACAGCTCGGCGACGCGGTCCAGCTCGGGACTCAGCTTGCGATTCAGCTTGTAGCGGCCCACCTTGGACAGCGAGTAGCGACGCTCGTCGAAGAAGGCGTTCTGGAAGTAGGTGTTGGCGGCATCCGCAGTCGCCATCTCGCCGGGACGGACACGCTTGTACAGCTCGATGACCGACTCTTCCTGCGAGGGTGCGACCAGGCGGTCCTTGTCCCACTGGGGCTCGAGGAAGTCGAAGTGCTCCACGAACCGCTCGAGCAATCCGGGATGGCGGTCCTCGCCGTAGCCCAGTGCCCTCAGCAGCGAGAAGATGCTGAGCCGGCGCTTTCGGGCCACACGGCTGCCGGCGGTGGGGTCCTTGCCCGGCTTGTGCTCGACGTCGAACTCGATCCACTCGCCGCGGTAGGGGTGGATGGTTGCGGTCACCAGCTGGTGCTTGGACATGTTGCGCAGCCGGTAGCGCTCGCCGGGCTGGAAGATGACGCCTGGTGAGCGAACAAGCTGGCTCACCACCACACGCTCGGTGCCGTTGACGATGAACGTGCCCTTGGGGGTCATCATCGGGAAGTCGCCCATGAACACCGTCTGGGCCTTGACCTCGCCGGTGTGAGCGTTCTTGAACTCGGCACGCACGAAGATCGGCGCCGAGTAGGTCATGTCGCGTTCCTTGCACTCCTCCACGGAGAACTTGGGCGGCGGGCGCAGATCCTCATCGAAGGGGTCGAACGAGAAGACGAGCTGGAGATGCCCGCCGAAGTCGCTGATGGGGCTGATGTCTGAGAAGGTCTCAGCGAGCCCGACATCGAGGAATCTCTGGAAGGAATCCTTCTGGATGGACACGAGGTCTGGGAGTTCCAGGACTTCGTCGAGGTTGCCGAACGAATAACGTTCGCGGCCGACACGAGACGACAACGGGCTCTCCTAGCGGTTCAGTTGTTGGGTGATGGGTCGCAGGTGCCTGCCCACGGCAGGCGGCAAGTGGCCGCAGGCGCGTGCGGTCGCACGCGTCCGCAGCAAGAAGGTCCCCCGCTGGTGGGGTTCGATGCTGGGGACTGGTGGGTGCGCGAAGAGGAGGGCCACCTGTGCCACGACTCGGACAACGCTACCCCGCCTGTGCCGGTGTCACAACCGGCGGACGACACCTAGCGGCAACAGTTCCGTCAGGAGGATTCGTTCAGTTTCCTGTTGATGTCGGCGACGGCGTCCACCAAGGCGTTCGTGACGGTCTCGACCTCGGAGAAGCGCTGATCGACCTTGCGCTCAAGCTGATCGAAGCGACGGTCCACGCCACTGAAGCGCTGCTCCATGTGGTCGAAGCGCTGCTCCATGTGGTCGAAGCGCGCGCCGATCTGCCCGAACATCTCACCGAGGTAGTCGCGCAGAGCGTCAGGCGTATCCATGTGCACAACGTACTGGCAGCCGACGCGGTAACCAAGCATCTCCGTTCGGCCGAGGAGGCTGGGGTCTGTCGGACAGTCCCATGCCCCAGCGGCTGAATGCCCCGTGATCGCTGATCGAAAGACACTGAAAATAACTTTTATTCCTCAATCCGGCGGCCTACGGTCTGCTGACGTTCAAGCTCTGCGCCGTCAAGGAGCCCGCCGTGTCCGAAGCCGAGCGTTCCCGCCTCGAAGCCGCCGTGAGTACCATCTCCACTGTGTCCGAGAGCGACACCCCCTGCGACTCGCCGCCAGCGCCAGACGCGGACCTGCCCGGCGCAGAGCCGACGGTCGCTCCCCCAACAGCGTCAGCGACGGCGCACCCAGGCGCCGCAGCCGGGGCGCCCGCAGCGGCAACGGCGCAAGCGCGGCGTGCACGCAAACTCGCCATCCCGATCCCCACGGCGGTCGTGGCCGCGCTGATGGCCGGCATGTTCGGCTTGCTGTTCTTCAGCCTCAACGGCCTGCGCTCCGACATCGCCAGCACGAACAGCAGAATTGACAGCACCAACAACAGAATCGACAGCCTCCGCAGCGACATGACGAGCGAAATCGGCGGCCTCCGCAGCGACATGACGAGCGAAATCGGCGCCCTCCGCAGCGACATGACAGGCGAAATCGGCGCCCTCCGCAGCGACATGAACCAGCGCTTTTCGGAGGTGGACCAGCGGTTCGTCGAGGTCAATCAACGATATGCCGAGATCCATGGGATCCTGCTCGGCCACACCGACCGGCTCGCCCGCATCGAGACCATCCTCGACATCGAACCTCGGGTCGCTGCGGCAAACGACGGCGAAGCCTTGGTTCAGCAGGAAATTCCGTGACCGACGAATCGGCAGCCAACCGATCGTCCGATGATCTCGGCGGCGCTTGCGGCACGGCGATCTCGACAGCGCCGCCGAGTTGGTGGATGCGCTCACCCCGCTGACAACACCCGCTTGAACCCCGCTGCGAGTTGAGTGGGGTCAGGAGAGCTCGACGGTGGCGCCTACGCCCTCGAGGGCTTCCTTGGCCTTGTCGGCGTCGGCCTTGGGCACGCCTTCGAGCACTGCCTTCGGGGCAGCCTCCACGAGGTCCTTGGCCTCCTTGAGGCCCAGGCTGGTGAGCGAGCGCACCTCCTTGATGACCTGCACCTTCTTGTCGCCGATGGCAGTCAGCATGACGGTGACCTCATCGGCAGCCTCCTCGGCGGCCTCGCCGTCTCCGTCGGTGCCCGCAGCGGCAGCCACCATCATCGGGGCGGCAGCAGCGGCGGTGACGTCGAAGCGCTCTTCGAACGCCTTCTTCAGTTCGACCAGCTCGAGCACCGTCATGTTGCCGATGGCGTCGAGGATCTCTTCGGTGGACGTGCTCATTGGTTGTTCTCCGTGTTTGTCTGAGTGGGATCGTTTGTCTGGGTGGGATCAGCTTGGGCTGAGGTTGACGGGTCGCCGTCTTGGCCGTCGGACGCTTCGTCGGGTGCCGGGTTGTCTGGTGCTTTGTCAGCCAGCGCTTGCAGCAGGCCCGACACTTCGCCGATCAGGTTGTTCATCATCGACGCCAGCGCACTGAGCGGCGCGGCGAATGCACCGAGCATCTGCGCCATCAGGTCATCGCGTGACGGCAGGTCGGCGAGATCGCGCACCTGCGCATCGCTGAGCAGCGTGCCCGCAAGCACGCCGCCCTTGATGACCAGCGCGTCATGCTCGGTTGCGAACGTGCGCAGTGCCTTGGCGGCCGCAGAAGGGTCCCTGCCGCAGAAGGCGAGCGCAGTGGGACCCAAGAGCAGGTCGGCGACACCATCAGGCGTGCCGTCGGGCGCCTGCTCGGTCAGCGCCCGGCGGACGAGGGTGTTCTTGTAGATCTTGTACCGGCAGTCGGCATCGACGAGGCGGCCGCGCAGGTCGGCCATCTCGGCCACGTCGAGACCTCGGTACTCGGTGAACAGCACCGCGTCGGCCTCGGCGAAACGTTCGCGAACCTCATCGACCACCGCGACCTTGTCGGCCCGCGGCGCACGCTGATCAGCCGTCGTTGCTGTGGCCACTGTGGAGATCTCCTGTGCTGTGCGGATATGGCGGTGCTCGGGCGGTTGGGTCGCTCCCGGCCCCGGATCGGGCGCCGGTCCGCAGACCAGACAGAACCGCACCCCGACGCTGACGCGCACAGGAAGCCAGTCCGCCTCATCGGGCTCGACCCGTGCCGCTTGCTCAATTCGAGCAAGCTCCTGAACTGGGTTCAGACGGGGCCGATTTCAGGCCGGAGCCACCGGAGATCTGCGGCGAGCAGGTTGTAGAAGCCAGAACGCTACCGGCGATCGCGGATGTGTCCAACTGCGGCCATCAACCGAAGTCGGCGGGGTCAATCTGGACCCCGGGACCCATCGTGGAGGAGACCACCATCTTGCGGACATAACGCCCCTTGGCGCTGGCGGGCCTCGCGCGGGTGAGCTCGTCCATGACCGCCTCGAGGTTCGCGTTCAAGTCCTCGGCCGAGAAGCTGACCTTGCCGATTGCGAGGTGGACGTTGCCGTAGCGATCGGTGCGGTACTCCACCTTGCCGCTCTTGAACTCGCCGACGGCCTTGCCCACGTCGGGGGTCACCGTGCCAGATTTGGGGTTGGGCATGAGCCCCCGCGGGCCGAGCACCTTGCCCAAGCGACCCACCACGCCCATCATGTCCGGTGTCGCGATGGCCACATCGAATTCGGTGTATCCAGCCTCGACCCGCTCGGCGAGTTCGGCGCCGCCCACGACGTCGGCGCCCGCCTCGGAGGCTGCCGCAGCCGCGTCGCCCTGCGCGAACACCGCAACGCGCACGTCGCCGCCGGTGCCCGACGGCAGCGCAACGGTGCCTCGGACCATTTGGTCGGCCTTGCGCGGATCGACGCCGAGGCGAACCGACAGCTCGACCGACTCGTCGAACTTGGCGGTGGCGAATGTCCTCACCATGTCGATCGCTTGAGCCGACTCGTGCATCATCTGCCGGTCGTAGCGGCGAGTGGCGTCCGCGTACTTCTTTCCTGCCATCTGGTGTCTCCTGTGCTGCGAGCTAGCTCAGCCGGCGACTTCGATGCCCATCGAGCGTGCGGTGCCGATCACCTGCAGCTTGGCGGCCTCGATGTCGCGGGCGTTGAGGTCGGGCATCTTGGTCTTCGCGATCTCGGCGACCTGGGACTCGGTGACGTGAGCCGCCGTCTCGCGGCCGGGGTTCTCGGCGGCCTTGGTGAGTCCGGCAGCTTGACGCAGCAGCACCGATGTCGGCGGCGTCTTGGTGATGAAGGTGAACGAGCGGTCCTCGAAGATCGTGATCTCGACCGGCACGATCGTGCCTCGCTGGCTCTCGGTCTTGGCGTTGTAGTCCTTGCAGAAGTCCATGATCGCCACGCCGTGCGGGCCCAAGGCGGTGCCCACCGGCGGCGCGGGCGAGGCTTGGCCCGCTGGGATCTGGATCTTGACGACTGCAGCGACACGCTTGCGCCTCGGTGTCCGTGCTGCGTTGTCTGCCATGTTGTGCTCCTGAGTCTGGGGGTGGGTCTGTGCCGGGGCTGCAGCTCAGATCTTTGCGACTTGGACGAAGTCGAGCTCGACGGGGGTCTCCCGGCCGAAGATGTTCACCAGCACCTTGACCTTGAGCTGTTCCTCGTTGATCTCGATCACCTGACCTTGGAAGTCCGAGAACGGACCTTCCTTGATGCGCACGCTCTCATCGATCTCGAAGATCATCGACGGCTCGGTGCGGCGCGGCATCTCGGGCCCTTCGTCGGGCTCGGCCAGGAACGCCTCGACCTCCCTGCGGCGCAGCGGCGAGGGCTTGCCGCCGGGCCCGGCGTAGCCCGTGACGCCCGGCGTGCTGCGGATCATGTGGTGCGCCTCGTCGCTCGGGCGGCAGCGGATCAGCAGGTAGCCGGGGAAGACCTTCTTCTTGGCGACCACCTTGCGGCCGGCCTTGAACTCGATCACGTCCTCCATGGGGATCGCAACCTCGTGGATCTGGTCCTCCATGTCGAAGGTGCCGATGCGGGCTTCGAGATTCTGCTTGACCTTCTTCTCGTAGCCCGACTGGGTGTGCACCACGAACCAGCGGCCGGGCCGATCATAGGGCGACACGCGCTTCGGCTCGGGCTCGGTGGGAGCGAGCAGTTCGTCCTCGGTGAGCACGTCGGTGAGGGCGCCCTCGCCGACAGGCTCGTCGACGCCTTCGACCGGGCCGGTGTCGTCTGCGGCCTCGGGCGCTGGCGGGGCCAAGGTGGTCGCGGACTGCGACGTCAGCAGGCGGCGAGCCGCGGCCATCGGGTCGGACTCGGGTGCGGTGGAGGTTTCGGTCAGATCGCTCATGTTCGTCAGCTCGGTCTCAGTCAGTTCACGTCGAAGAGGCGCAGCACAGCCTCGCCAAGAATCCAGTCGAATCCCGCGATCATCGCCGTCAGGATCACGATCGTGATGAAGACGACGATCGAGTAGTTGACGAGCTCGGAGCGGGTCGGCCAGATGACCTTCTTCAGCTCGGAGCGGACCTCGCCTACGAACTGAGCCGGTCCCGCCCGTTCCGTTGTCGGGGATGCCGGAGCTGCCTGGCGCCGCTCGCGCCGTCCCGCGGGCGCGCCGTCCGCCGTCATCTCGCCCTGACGCTGCAGGTGACGGCGTGTGCGTCGGTTCATGGCCATCGGGAGTGTCTCCGGCCTCGGGTTCTCAGGGACTTGACGTCGGGGGTTCGGGCGTGGTCAGCCCGCCGGGCTGGCGGTCCAAGCCGGCGGAAGCGCAGGGCAGGAGGGACTCGAACCCGCAACCGCCGGTTTTGGAGACCGGTGCTCTACCAAATTGAGCTACTGCCCTCAGCGTCGGCGCATCGCGTGCGATACGCAGGTGACACTCAGTGCGGGCCTTCTTGGCGAATGTCCGCCGCAACAGGCTACCGGCAGCGATCTGGGTCGCGTCCAGAGGCGCTTGGAGCGGAGTCTGGTAGCGGGACTGGGACTCGAACCCAGGACCTCACGATTATGAGCCGTGCGCTCTGACCAACTGAGCTATCCCGCCGACAAATCGCCTCGCAGCCTACTCACAGCACCGACGACGACCGCCGCCCGGACCTCACGATGCTGCGCCCAATGCGACGACCGCAAGCGGCCGCCGCTGCCGTGCGCTCTGACCAACTGAGCTATCCCGCCGTGCGGGCCGCAGGGCAGCGGCGAGCCCCGTGCCGGAATCGAACCGGCGACACCAGCCTTACCATGGCTGTGCTCTGCCTACTGAGCTAACGGGGCAACGCTCGTGCGCCATCGCCAGCGATGTGCGCCGAACAGTGTGGGGTCCGGAGTGTATCTGCGGCCCTTCGGTAGCTTCGCAGCCATGCGAACCCGGCTGGCCACGTTGGCCGACGCCGATGCGATCGCGGAGATCTACAACCGCGAGGTCACCGAGGGCACGGCCACGTTCGACATGGTGCCCCGCTCATCGACCGAGCAGGCCGCCTGGATGAGGGAGCACTCAGGCGCCTACCCGTGCCTCGTCGCAGTGCCCGGCGACGACGACGCCGAGCCCTACGGCACGGTGCTGGGCTGGGCCTGCCTGTCGCCCTACCGCACCCGCCCCGCCTACTCCACCAGCGTCGAAGACTCCGTTTACGTGCATCGTGACTACCACGGGCGCGGTGTCGGCAGCCTGCTGCTCGGCGATCTCGTGGCATTGGCCGACGACCACGGCTTTCACGCTGTCTTCGCCCGCATCGCCGACGCCGGCGATGCATCAGTAGCGCTGCACGCCAAACACGGCTTCGAGCTCGTCGGTGTCGAACGTGAGGTGGGGCGAAAGTTCGGGCGCTGGCTCGACGTTACCCTCATGCAACGCCTCCGCTACGCCTGACGTAATTCGGAGCGAAATGCGGTCACGACTCATCGCTTACGGCAACGTTGTACAACGACAGAATCAGCGTGATGAGATCGAATGCCTCTGCGCCGCATGATGAGTTGGTCGACGTCACGATCTCGCCCTCATCGATGCGATCGCCGAAGAAAACGAATGCGAAGCCATCGAGCTCCCGACCCGAGCGCCACGTGAGTCCCTGGGCCTCATCATCCCAATCGCGGATCGCCGCGGACCACTTGCGCGTCACGGGATACTCGATTGATGATCCGATGGTCAACCGGGCGTCAATTCCGATGGCGGCAAGGTCAACGCCAGAACGAAGGTTGACTAGTTCAAGATCTGCTTGGACGTTGATTTGGCTGACGCACAACCCGGAGATCTCTTGGGATAGCAATTCACGCGTTCCGGATTGACTGACCGGCAGGTCTCGAAGCAGTTTCTCCGCGACCGCAGTTCTGTCGTCTACGGCAGCGTAGAGAAATGGATATGGGTCCTCCGTTGTGGAATCGAAGCGGCCTGCCGCGAACTCGCCCGCGAGGTCTTGGGCCACCGGGTTCGGATTGAATTCAGTGGCGGGGTAGACCTCCTTGTGAATGCGCCAAAGCGGAGTTCCGGCCGATAACGGATATCTGTTCGGAGTGCCGTTGAGTTGAGTGGGTGGATTGGGCAGCGTCGGCAAACGCCTCGATTGGGCGGAACCCATCGGAACGAGTTCCGCCTGTTACCGCAAGAACCTGATGCCCTGACTGCGCGGCTACGCGACCGGATCGGTCATCGCCTGTGCCGCAGCAAAAAGGGCATCGGCTATGCCACGAGCCTCATCACCGGAAGATGCGCCTCCCTCTCCGACGTCTGCCTCCGTGTGTATCAGGTCAGCCGGCCGGCCTCCCAATCGGACGTGCTCGGAGAACCACCATGAGGCGACACCCCAAGGGTCATCGGCTGCCCTCAAGCGCTGATTGATTCGCTGCGCCATCTCATAGACCGAGCCGTCTTCGTCAAACTGGAATCTCGGATACAGGAATCCGTTGTCGATCGGCAGGGCCAGCACCATCGAATCGGCGCGCCTCAAGCGAATGTCCGCTAGGTCCAAGTGGCCATGACTGACTGCAGCAACCTCATCTTCACTGAACATCGGTTCTTCCAGCACTTGGTGCCGCGCAGCGGCCCTCAGCCGTGCCGGGGCCGCAAGCACCTGCTTAGATTCATCGAGCAGAACTCTGAGCTGCTCGAGCAAACCCCGCGTCACGTCACGGATATCGGGGTCGTCCAACATCTGAGCACCGTGCGCAGTGATTGCGATGAGCTGATTCTGCACGTGCTGAGCAAGGGCGTTGCGGAGTCCCGGGTCTCCTTGCTCAAGAGACCGCTCATGTTGCCAATCGGCGCCGACGCGGCGTTCCCAACGCTGGCGAAGCGCCTTGTCGATCAGCGATGAGACAACTACCGCCGAATTCAGCGGGCCCGATTCCCGCACAGGATCAGCGGAGCGGTTGAAGACGGATGCAGTCAAGATGCGCGACGGAACCAACATGTGTATCCCGGTGCCGAAATGTGACTCGGCAACGAACTCGTCTGGGTCTTCGCGTTGCTTGGTTGGTGAGGACCACAAAGCGAATGTCCGTTCGTTCCAGCTCCACATGTTCTCCGCGGGCTCATCAAGAACCCGAGGTCGGTAGATGTTCTCGGCCTGTGCCAATGCCATCACGCCTCCAACGTGAAATTTGCGATGTCAGCGGACTCTAGAGTCTGCCGCAGTGACGCCGCCTTCTCGATTGCTCGCTCCACTGCCGACTGCATGACCTGCAGATCAGACTGATCCAAAACCACATCGAATCGGCGGCGGCGGCCCTCCTCGATGAAGTCGATCTTGAGCGAGTGCGAGAGCACAACTGCGTCTAATTCTTCAGATACGTCACCGCCGAAGACAGGTCTAATGTCCGTCACAATCCGTGTGTCAAGGAAGATCCTCTGATGCTCACGCATCAGCGCCAAGCTCTTGTGCAGAACTTGAGTCGACCTGTGGTCGATCAAGCCCTTGATGCGCAGAGCAAGGTCCTCCCGCTCATCACCCCCTAGCCCGAGCGAGTCTGTCGCGGCCATCTGGTCGACAAGTTCGTCTAGGTCGAGGTCGCCCACATCGGCGCGTGCGAGAGTGGACAGCATCATCGATAGCAGTGCTTGTGCCTCTTCGATGCTCACGTCCCCTGACCCGCTAGCTAGGTCAGCGAATTCGGCGATGCCGGCGGGTTGGCCGAGAACATCGACTGCGTCGCGTAAGGCCTCGTAGTTCTCCTGCGACACTCGGTGGAGCATCGTTAGAACGGGCACAAACTCTTCGGGCATCTGCTGAATCATCATCGCAGTCCTCGGATCATGCCCAAACCGCCCGATTCCTCGCGGGCAGCGCAGCAGCATAGGCGGCCACGAATTGAGGCGTCGTGCAGACCCGTCAATGGAGTGGCGACCGATGGCACATGGTGAGTTATAGCGCGCGTTTGTTCGCACATGGTGAATCCGGTGCCTGTCTCAGAAGTGCCAGGGGAACTGCTCGTATTCGGGGTCGCGCTTTTCCAGGAATGCGTCACGGCCCTCCGCGGCCTCGTCGGTGCCGTAGGCCAGGCGGGTCGCCTCGCCCGCGAACACCTGCTGGCCCACCAGGCCGTCGTCGATGAGGTTGAACGCGAACTTGGCCATGCGCTGTGCCGTGGGTGAGCGCGACACGATCTCGGCCGCCCACTCCAGCGCCACCGACTCCAGCTCGGCGTGGGGCACCACAGCGTTGACATCGCCCATGTCGAACCGTTCCTGCGCGGTGTAGGTGCGGCCGAGGAAGAAAATCTCGCGGGCCTTCTTCTGGCCGATCTGGCGGGCGAGGTAGGCCGACCCGAAGCCGCCGTCGAAGCTGGCCACGTTGGTGTCGGTCTGGCGGAAGCGAGCGTGCTCGGCCGAGGCGATCGTGAGGTCGCAGACCACGTGCAGGCTGTGCCCACCGCCAGCCGCCCAGCCGCTTGCCACGCAGATCACCACCTTGGGCATCATCCGGATCAGCCGCTGACACTCGAGGATGTGCAGCCGCCCGGTGCGGGCCGGATCGATGTCGGCCGCGGTCTCGCCGTCGGCGTAGCGGTAGCCGTCCTTGCCCCGGATGCGCTGGTCGCCGCCTGAGCAGAACGCCCAGCCGCCGTCGGCGGGTGCGGGGCCGTTGCCGGTGAGCAGGATGCAGCCCACGTCGGGAGTTTGGCGGGCATGGTCGAGCGCCCGGTACAGCTCGTCGACGGTGTGCGGCCGGAAGGCGTTGCGCACATCGGGCCGGTCGAACGCGATGCGAACCGTGCCGTGCTCGTTGCTGCGGTGGTACGTGATGTCGGTGAAGTCGAACCCGTCGACCGCGCTCCAGCGGGACGGGTCGAAGATGTCTGAGACGTGTGACAAGAACGGCATGGGTGCTCCGAGACCGGTGGCGTGAGGGCACGGTATTGGATCGAGGCACCGCACCGGTCGCCAGGCGGTGCCGCGCGCGAGACTGCGGGCTCGACACCCACCCAAGGGGCCTCAGCGAAGGGACAGCGACATGAAGTTTGGGCTCAGGTATTGCAACACCGGCAAGTTCGCCATGGACACAGCCCTTGCGACCGAGTTGGTGCAAGCAGGTGAGGCGGCCGGCTTCGAGTCGGCATGGACGGTGGAGCACACGGTCATCCCGTCGGGCTACCAATCGCAGTATCCCTACAGCCCCGACGGCAAGATGGCCGGTGGCGTCGAAGACCTGCTGCTGCCCGACCCGCTCATGTGGATGGCATACATGGCGGGCGTCACGTCCACTATCAACTTCGGCACCGGCATCCTGATCGTGCCCCAGCACAGCCCGGTGGTGTGCGCCAAGCAGATCGCCACGCTCGATCACATGTCGGGCGGCCGGGTGCTGCTGGGCATCGGCGTGGGCTGGATGCGCGAGGAGTTCGAGGCCATCGGCGTCGGCGATCACTTCGACGATCGCGGTCCCCGCACCGACGAGTACGTGGCGGCGATGCGAGAGCTGTGGTCGGCGGACCGCCCGACGTTCCACGGCGAGTTCGTCGACTTCGACGCCGCGTACTGCCGGCCGCAGCCGGTCAACGGCTCGGTGCCGATCATCGTGGGCGGCGACTCCAAGGTTGCGGCCCGGAGAGCGGGTCGGCTCGGCGACGGCTACTTCCCGGCGCGCGGTGCGCCGTGGGATCTGATCGAACTGGCGCGCCAGACCGCCGCCGAGCACGGCCGAGATCCCGATGCGCTGGAGATCACGGTGCAGTTGCCTGCCGACCTCGACGAGATTCCCGAGCTGGCCCGCCGCGGCGTCAGCCGGATCGCCGTGCCCGTCTCACCAATGGCCGGACTGCAGACGGTCATCTCCACGCCCGACGACGCCAGCGCCTGGGCCGAAACCATCGAGCGTTTCGCCGACCTCTAGCAGAAACGGAATTCGACCAGGTCGTCGCGGGCGTACTGGCCGGGCAGCGCGACTTCCCAGACCAGGTAGGCCTCCATGGCGGCCCGTGCCACATCGGCGTCTTCGGGGTCGTAGGGCAGTGGCGGCTGGCGTGAGCGGATCGCAGCGGCTGTCTCGTCGTCGGCACTCTCGACGAGCTGGGCATCGTCGAGCCAACCTGGCTCCAGCACGCAGGCATCCCAGCCCATCTGGATGAGCCACGAGGCCGTCATGGTGTTGCCGATGCCGTCGCCGTCGGCCAGCACGACCCGGGCCCCGCGGGTCACCAGATACTCGTCGGTGGCCTGCACGAGCTGACCCCCGGGAGCGCCAGTGGCCTCGCGCAAGTGCCCAGCGGCGAATTCCTCCGGCGTGCGCACGTCCATGAAGTAGGTGGTGCGGTCAGCGTCGGCGAGCCACTCGTCGAGCTGGGCACTGTCGATCGTCCGAACCCCGCAGCGCTCTGCCACCGCCTGCGCCGCTGACGTTGCTCGGGCCCGACCGGCCTCGCTCGGTTCGGGGGCCAGCTCGTCGCGGCCGTGCTCCAGCTCGAGGCCGGCCAGCTCCCAGCCCATCGTGCCGTCTTTCAGCGCGTACACGGAATTGGGCAGCCCAGCCGAACGCAGCGACTGTGCGCCCATGATGCTGCGGGTCCGCCCCGCGCAGTTGACCACCACCGTGGTGCTGTCGTCGACGAGGTCACCCACCCGGCGCACCAGCTCACCACCGGGGCACGACCGGCCGGTCGGGATGCTCATGCGGTTGAACTCCCGACGAGTACGCGAGTCCACCACCATGAGGTCGCGGCCGTCGGCCAGCCAGCCGGCCAGCTCGGTCGCCGTGACATGCGGGGTGCCGAAGTGCTCCTCGACCAGCTCGCCGAACAGCTTGGACGGCACGTTGATGCCCGAGTACAGCTCACCGCCCGCAGCCGCCCACGCATCGATGCCGTCATCGAGCACCGCCGTGTCGCCGTAGCCCAGCACGGTGAGCTCCAAGGCGACCGCGGCGGCCTCTCCCCCGCCGTCGTCGCACACCACGACCGGCGTGCCGCGCCGCGGGATGCGCGCCGCCACTTCGAGGCCCACATGGCTCGGCGGCAGGTTTGCGGCGTACAGCAGGTGACGCCGGGTGAACTCGGTGGGCTCGCGAGCATCGATCAGCGCCAGCTCAGTGCCGTCGCCGCGCAGCAGCCCTCGATGCCGCTCCATCAACTCGGTTGCCGTGATCGTGCGAACGTCAGCCATCAGACATCCCTCGACGCCGGGGCGCGAGGATGCGTGGTCTGGCGAACCTTCTCACAGCGCCGCTCCTTGGCTCCCGCTCTTGTTCCCCGTGCTCATGCGAATGGGATCACGGGCCGCTCGGCTCTAGCCGCACCGGTGACAGTTCAGGCAGCGGCCGTCGCTGGATAGCCTGGGCGGGCCTCGATGACGCTGCTCGTGTCCGTGAAGACCCGCCACTCGCCTTCTTCGGCGTTCCAGTAGCGGCGACCGGTCATGTTCTCCATCGCCAGCCCATAGCAGTGGAAGTTGGTCGACGCGCCCTCGATGTGGATCGAGTGCACGTCGTGCCCCAGCATCGCGACGCCGGCGCCGCGCTCGACCATCTCTTCGCGTTCGACGTGCGGCTCGCCTTCGCCGGCACAGCAGTCGTAGAAGCGGTTCAGCTCCTGGCCGCGCATGCCCACGATGACCGCCCAGGTGAGGTGCTCATGCGGCGGCGCGGAGGTGCCCTCGCTCACGCTCTGGACATACAGCGCCAGCGTGCCGTCGTCGTTCTGGGCGAGCCGGTAGTTGTGCGAGCCGCGCTCGCCGTCGGGCGGCGGGAAGTCCTCGTTCGGGAAGAGATGCTCGTGGGCGGCGAGCTCCAACAGCCGTTCCTTGATGCGGGCGATGCCGGCCCGGTCGATGCCGCCGTGCTCGCGGCCGTGCGCGTCGATCTTCGCGATGTCGTCCATCGCGTCCGCTACCGCCGCCGCTCGCTCCGAAGCCCTCTTCTCCGCGACGTCCGATGCACTCATGGGCTCATCCTCTCAGAACAGGGTGAGGTACTGGTCGACCTCGCCGGCGGTGACCACGCTGTGGTGAGCCAGGAACTCTGCTTTCTTGGTTTGTACGAAGTAGTCCCGGTACGGGCCCTCTGCGGTATCACCCAGCCCTGCGCCGAGCACCTCGCACCGCGCGAGCTCCTCGGCGGCGTGCAACAGCGTGGGCGGAAGCACTGCGATTCCCTTGGCGGCCACCTCGTCGGCAGACATGGCGTGCAGATTGTCGACGTTCGGGTCGCCGGGGTCGATGTCGTTGTCGATGCCGTCGAGCCCGCACGCCAGGTAGGCAGCGAACATCAGGTAGGGGTTCGCTGCCCCGTCACCCAGGCGGATCTCGATCCGGTCGGGCTCGGGGATGCGGATCATCTGGGTGCGGTTGTTGCCGCCATACGCCGCATACGCCGGTGCCCACGTGGCTCCCGAGGTGGGCGCACCTACACCCATGCGCTTGTAGGAGTTGACGATCGGGCACACCACCGCCACCAGCGAGCGGGCATGGCGCAGCAGCCCGCCCACGAACTGGTAGGCGAGCTCGCTCAGGCCCAGGCCCTTGGTGTCGGCGCCGCCGGCCGTGCCGCCGATGAACAGCGGATCGTCGGTGTCAGCGGTCCACAGGCTCATGTGCGTGTGCAGCCCGTTGCCGGTCTTGTCGGCAAACGGCTTGGGCATGAAGGTGGCGTAGCGGCCGTCGCGTTGGGCCAGCGTGTGCACCATCAGCCGGAACAGGATCAGCCGGTCGGCGGTGGTCAGGGCGTCTGAGTACAGCCAGTTCTGCTCGTACTGGCCGTTGGCGTCCTCGTGATCGTTGGCGTAGTTGCCCCACCCCATGGCGTCGAGATTCTTCGACACTGCCTCGAGGTGCGGCAGCATGCGGGTGAGCCCGCGAGCGTCGTAGCACGGCAGGGTCAGGTTGTCGCGGTCGTCCGCCACGGCCAGCGAGCCGTCTTCGTTGCGCACCACCAGCGAGTACTCGGCCTCCACGCCGCACTTGAGCACCAGGTTGCGCTCGGCTGCCGCTGCCAGCGCCTGGCGCAGGATCACTCGCGGCGCATACGGCCACAATTCGCCCTCCACGGTTGGGTCGCACTGCATGGCAGCCACGTTCGGCTGCCACGGCAGTTGCGTGTACGAGGCGGGATCGGGCAGGGCCAGGATGTCGGGGCTGGAGGGGTCTTGGCCCATCGGGCCTGCTGCGAAGCCCGCGAAGCCGGCCCCGTCGCTCATCAGCCCGTCCAGGGCGCTGACCGGCACCAGCTTGGCGCACGGCTTTCCGTGCATCTCCACGAACATGGCGTAGATGAACTCCACACCGTCGGCCTCGGCCCGGGCTCGGATCTCCTCGGTTGCGTCGGTGACATCGCTCATGTCGCGTTCCCCCTGGTTCGTCCCCGCTGCGGGTGCGGCGCATGCGCCGAGCACCTTCGCGCACAGTAGTCAACGGTCCCGAGACTGAGAGCAGTGCCCGACACGATGCGCCCTGAATCGCAGGGCGTCTGGGGCTGGGCGCTACGGTGCGGGCCGGGCGATCGTCGGGATCGACCACCGGGAGGAACGCCATGTGCGGGATTGTGGGCCTGTTCTGCAAGACGCAAACGCACCGGCACGAACTGGGCCGGCTGACCGAGGTGATGCTGGGCGAGATGGGCGATCGCGGCCCCGACAGCGCCGGGTTCGCTGTGTACGACGCCAGCACGCCCGACCGAAGCCGCATCACCGTGCTGGCCGAAGGGCTGGCGGTTGACTGGGAGCCCGTCGCTGCCGACTTGGAGACGGCGCTGAACGCTGAGGTGACCGTCCGGGCCGTGCACGACCATGCGGTCTTCTCCACCGACGGCGACGGCCGGGCCGCCCGCCAGTGGCTCATCGACAACGTGGCCGGCGCGACAGTTCTGGCCTACGGCAGCCAGATCGAGCTGTACAAGGCGGTGGGCTACCCCGACCAGGTGGCAGAGCGCTATGACCTGGCGTCGCGTACCGGCACCCACGCATTGGCCCATACCCGCATGGCCACCGAGTCCGCGATCACGACGGCCGGTTCGCACCCGTTCGCCACCGGCGCCGACACCTGCCTGGTGCACAACGGGTCGCTGTCGAACCACAACCGCCTGCGCCGGTTCCTGGAGGCTCACGGCGAGTCCTTCCAGACCGAGAACGACTCGGAGGTGGCGGCCGGCTACCTCTCGTGGCGGATCCGCTCCGGTGACAGCATCTCCGAGGCCCTGGAGGGTGCCCTCGACGATCTCGACGGCTTCTACACCTTCGCCATCGGCGTGGCCGATGGCTTCGCCATCCTGCGCGACCCCATCGCCTGCAAGCCCGCGGTGGTGGCAGAGACCGACGACTGGGTCGCCATGTCGTCTGAGTACCGTGCCATAGCTCGCCTGCCAGGCGCCGCCGACGCCGACATCTGGGAGCCGGAGCCGGCTCGCATCTACTCGTGGAGCCTGGCCGCGTGAGGGGTGACGTTCAGACCTTCGACTTGGCAGAGGTGACCCGGCGAAGCCTCAACCAGGCGCTGCATGATGCCACCGACGGGGCGTCATTCGAGGTGGTCAACCCGCGTGGTGCCCATGCGGTGGCCTGCGGGATCACGTCCGACATCGACGTGGTGGTGCGGGGCTCGGTGGGCTACTACTGCGCCGGCATGCATCAGCAGGGCAGGGTGCGGGTGGAAGGCAACGCCAGCACCGGCCTCGCCGAGAACATCATGTCGGGCGAGGTGCACATCACCGGCAACGCAACCATGTCAGCGGGTGCCACCGGTTGCGGCGGCCTCCTGGTCGTGGGCGGCAACTCGGGTGCTCGCTGCGGCATCTCCATGAAGGGCGTCGACATCGTGGTCGGCGGCAATGTCGGCCACATGAGCGCGTTCATGGCCCAAGCCGGGAATCTGGTGGTCTGCGGCGACGCTGCGGCCGACTTGGGCGATTCCATCTACGAGGCCCAGATCTTCGTGCGGGGCGATGTGGAGTCGCTCGGCGCCGACTGCGTCGAGAAGGAGGTCCGTCCCGAACACCTCGACACGTTGGGCAGGCTGCTCGCCGCCGCCGGGGCTGCGGCCGGCGGGGCCGACCCCGGCGACTTCCGCCGCTATGGCTCGGCCCGACGCCTCTACAACTTCACGATCGACGACGTGGACGCGCTGGCGGCCGAGGCCGCAGTCGAACGGGAGGTCGCCGGCCGATGACTGAAAGATCGGTAGGGACATCGACGGGTACATCCGACGACGACATCGACCCCCTCGCAACCTCAGACCCCGACTACTGGCACCTGCGCGAGTCGTACACGTTCGACCGCAACGTGATCGCCGAGATCCGCCGGGCTGCCAACACCGGCATCTACCGCATCCGCGGCTGGGGGGCCAAGCGCCGGATGCCCACGCTCGACGACCTGGTCTTCCTGGGGGCGTCGATGTCGCGCTACCCGCTGGAGGGATACCGCGAGGCGTGCGGCACCGACGTGGTGATCGGCGAGGACCGGGCCGAGCGCCCAGTGCATCTGCGGATTCCCGTGACCATCGCCGGCATGAGCTTCGGTTCGCTGTCGGCCCAGGCCAAGGAGGCGCTCGGTCGGGGAGCATCGGCCGCCGGGACCTCCACGACTACTGGCGACGGCGGCATGACCGCCGAGGAACGCGAGCACTCGTCAGTGCTCGTCTACCAGTACCTGCCGTCGCGCTACGGCATGAACCCCGATGATCTTCGGGCAGCCGACGCCATCGAAGTAGTGGTGGGCCAAGGCGCCAAGCCGGGCGGCGGCGGGATGCTGCTGGGCCAGAAGATCACCGAACGGGTGGCCGAGATGCGCACGCTGCCCACCGGGATCGACCAGCGCTCGGCCTGCCGCCACCCGGACTGGACCGGGCCCGACGACCTGGAGATCAAGATCGGCGAGCTGCGCGAGATCACCGACTGGCAGGTGCCGATCTATGTGAAGGTGGGCGCGGCGCGGCCCTACTACGACACCGCACTGGCGGTGAAGGCCGGCGCCGACGCCGTGGTGGTCGACGGCATGCAGGGCGGCACTGCCGCCACCCAGGATGTGTTCATCGAGCACGTCGGCATCCCGACGATCGCTGCCATTCCCGAGGCGGTGCGGGCGCTGCGCGAGCTCGGCGTCCACCGCCGTGAGGTGAAGCTGATTGCCGCGGGCGGCGTCCGGTCGGGGGCCGATGTGGCCAAGGCGCTGGCGCTGGGCGCTGATGCCGCGTCGATCGGCACGGCTGCGCTGATCGCCATCGGCGACAATGACCCCGCGTACGAGAGCGAGTATCGCGAGCTGGGCACCTCAGCCGGTTATTGGGAGGATTTCCAATCCGGCACCGATCCTGCCGGCATCACCACGCAGGACCCGGAGCTGTCGGCCCGGGTCGACCCCGAGCTGGCGGGGCGACGCTTGGCCAACTACCTGCAGGTGCTCACCATCGAGACCCAGATCCTGGCCCGCGCGAATGGCAAGTCTCACGTGCTGAACCTGGAGCCCGAGGATCTGGCCGCGCTCACGGTCGAAGCCGCGGCAATGGCCAAAGTGCCGCTGGCCGGCACCAGCTGGGTGCCCGGCGCAGACTGAACTAATTCAGTGGTTCGAGTCTCGGCCGTATCAGTAGGTTGACGCGCCGGTGCGTCGCCCCTGACACCGCTCATAGCAGGGAAGCGCCTGGGGGCGACGCACTTGCAATCGCAACTATAGAAGCTGCAGGCGGGCTAGCGGCCCTGCCACTGGGGCGGTCGCTTCTCGGAGAATGCCCGCGGACCCTCGATGTAGTCGGCGCTGTTGTTCATAGCCCGCACTGCCTCGTAGCGACCTTCATGTGCAGCCTGAACGCTAGCCTCGTTGAGGCCCTGCATAGCCGCTTGCTTGGTCGCCCGGATCGACATCGGCGAGCACTCCAGCACCATCTCGGCCCAGCGACGGGCACAGGCCAACGCCTCGCCTTGGGGCACCACCTCGGCCGCGATGCCCATCTCCTTGGCCTCGGCGGCGGGCACATGTCGGCCGGTCAGCATCATGCTCATCGCGCGCTTCAGCCCGATGTGGCGCGGCAGGCGATGGACGCCGCCCGCCAGCGCGGCGAGTCCCACCTTGGGCTCAGGCAGCGCGAGCAGCGCATTCTCCGAAGCCACGATGATGTCGCAGGCCAGCGCGATCTCGAAACCGCCGCCCATCGCCACGCCGTTAACCGCCGCGATGACCGGCTTGTCGAGATCCCAGCGCGAGGTCAGGCCGCCGAAGCCTGACGGCGGCATCGCCGACCGATCGCCGCCCTCGGCCTGGTACCGCAGGTCGTTGCCCGCCGAGAAGGCACGGTCGCCCTCCCCGGTCACGATCGCGACCCACAGCTCCGGATCGTTCTGGAATTCGTCGAACAGGTCCGACATCTCGGCATTGCCCGGCGGGTGCAGCGCATTCATCCGCTCCGGCCGGTTGATCGTCACGACGAACAAGTGCCCGTCGCGTTCCGCATGACAAAACTCACCCATGCCGCGGCAACCTAGTGCGCGGCCCTCGCCGGCGCTTGTGGGCCGCCGGGCGATGCCACGGGCCGCGGATGCGTGCGCGCATAGTGTCTGCGGGGCAGATCAGCCGCAGGGCGCGGCAAAGACGCTGGGGGACGGTTGCAACTACGGCAAGCGCGCGCTTCCTACGACCTCGCCACGCTGCGCGGCGACGTCTTCGGCGGCATCACCACGGCGGTGGTCGGCCTGCCCGTTGCCTTGGCGTTCGGGGTGGCATCTGGGCTCGGCGCCATGGCTGGCCTGTACGGCGCCATCGCGCTCGGCTTCTTCGCTGCGGTCTTCGGCGGGACGCGCTCCCAGATCTCAGGGCCGACCGGGCCGATGGCGGTGGCGATGGCCGTGGTCATCACCGACCATGCCTCAACCCTCGCCGAGGCGCTCACCGTGGTGGTCATGGCAGGGATCATCCAGGCGCTGCTCGGCGTGCTGCGGTTCGGGCGCTTCGTGTCCTACACGCCGTACTCGGTGATCTCGGGGTTCATGTCGGGCGTCGGCATCATCATCATCATCCTGCAGACGCTGCCTGCGCTGGGCGCAGCGTCGGCCGACGGCGGTCCGCTGGAGGTGATGCGAGCCTGGCCCGACGCCATCGCGGGCATCAACGCCAGCGCCGTTGCCATCGCCGCAGTGAGCCTCAGTGTGTGCGTCTTCTGGCCGGCACGATTCAGCCGGTGGTTCCCCGCAACGCTGGCTGCTCTTGCCGCCGGCACGCTGCTGGGGGTGCTGTGGCTGGCAGAGGCCCCCGTGATCGGGGAGGTGCCGACCGGGTTACCCGAGTTCACCGCGCCGGCGCTGTCGCTGGGGGCACTGGCCGGCGCAGTGCAGCCTGCGGTGACGCTCGCCCTGCTCGGCGCGGTGGACAGTCTGCTGACATCGCTGATCGCCGACTCGATGACACGCACCCGGCACAATCCGAACCAGGAGCTCATCGGCCAAGGCCTGGGCAACATCGCGACCGGACTGGTGGGCGGCCTTCCCGGCGCTGGCGCAACGGTGGGCACGGTGGTGAACATCCGCGCCGGCGGCAGCACCCGCGCGTCGGGCGCGCTGCGTGCGCTGGTGCTGCTGGCGCTGGTGCTGGGCGCCGGCAGCTATGTGGAGTCGATACCGCTCGCCGCTCTCGCGGGCATTCTGCTGAAGGTCGGCTGGGACATCGTGGACTGGCGCTTCCTGAAGCGGCTGCGCCGAGTGCAGCGCGAGCACTTGATGATCATGGGCATCACCATGGTGCTGACCGTGGTGCTCGACCTCATCACGGCCGTGGCGATCGGGCTGATCGTGGCGGCCATGTCGGCAGCGCGCCAGTTCGAGCGGCTCCAGCTCGACAATGTGGTGTCGGTGCCCCTGCTCGACCAGAGCTTCCTAGGCGACACCGCCGACGGCACCAGCGACAGCGACGTGAGCAGCGGCGCTGCCGACTTCTCTGCACGAGTCGGTTTGGTGGCGCTGCGGGGCACGTTCACCGTGGCCTCCTCGAAGAGCCTCATCGACATTCTGGGCGCCGACATCGCCGAGCACGAAGTGGTCATCATCGACTTCGCCGACACCGTGCACATGGACGACAGCGCAGCGCTCGTGGTCGAGCGCCTGCTCGACACTGCGGAGGCCTCAGGCACCGAGGTCATCCTGCTCGGCCTCGACGGCGCGCCCGCCACCAGCCTCCAAGCGCTGGATGTGCTGGGCCAAGTGCCTCACGAGCGCATCGTGGCGACGCTCGATGAGGCGCGCGTGCTGGCACGCAGCCTGCTGGGGCTGCCCGAGTCAGCCTGAACCCGGCGACTGGCGCCGCTTCAGACTGCGGGGCTGGCAGCAGCGCATTTCTTGGCAGGCGCGCCGCGCCGGGCCTGCACGTTGCCGACGGGGACCTGATCGGTCCGCAGCAACAGGCGGCGAGTCGGTGCTCGACGCGTCAGTCGGCCGGGGAGTAGATGGGGTGCGGTCCGAACTGGTTCTTGGTCACCGGGATACCGGTCTCGGCGAAGTACCCGGCGCCGCGCACTACCGAGTCGAGATAGGAGGGCAGCGGGCGGCGGATCATGTGCTCGGCGTAGTGCTCGCGCTGGTCTGCAGGAACATCGTGCCGCAGCAGCGCCACCACCTTGATGGCGAATTCGCAGCCGGAAGCATCCGCAGCCGCCGTCGGGGCCGTTGCGGGACCGGGCTCGCCGACCCGCCAGCGCACCAGCGCAGTGCGAGCCTCGGGCGGGCCGAGCACCAAGTCGTAGCCCGCTCCGTCGAGCCAGTCGAGAAACTGCCGCCGGTAATGGACGCCGCTGTAGTAGTGAACATGGTCGCGGCTGGCGGCACCGTCCCAGATGCTGACCTCGTTGCGCTCGCAGAACGGGTGAATGCGGGTGAGGTTGCCCGGCGCGCTGATCGCCGCCCACACGTCGGCGGGCGAAGCAGCGACTGCCGTCGAAGCAATGATCGGTTCCATCATCTCGTAGCCCGCGCCGACGTGACGTTCAACCAGTTCCTCGTCTGTCATACAGCCATTGTGCCCAATAGCGCCAGCACCCACAGGCCCTGCCGCAGCCCGCAATCGATGCCCTCGAGAATCACATGGATGTCGTTCGGTCGCCGCTATCTTCGAGAGAAACGGCCGCATGTTCGCCATTGACAGATCACGGGTGTCGCGGTACTTGTCGTCATTTTGCGGGATCGCATTTCTGACCTCCTCAGGAGCCAACGCATGATCCACTCCTCGCACGCCCATCGGCACACGCCGCGAGGCTGGTTCGCGGCGCTGCTGGCGGCGGCAACCGCAGCCGCAGTGCTAGTCGTAGTGCCCCTCGCCCCGCCCGTCGGCGCCGCCACCGACTCGGTCGTCACCGTGACCGCCCATGAGAACTGGGTCTACGAAGGGGCCACTGCCTCGTTCACCTTCGCGGCCGACCCGGCACCGGCGGCAGACCTCACCGTCACCTACGACATCACCGAGTTCCACAACACCCACGGCGGCAATGGCAGTGACCTTGGCGTCTCCGGCCGGACGATCACCATTCCCGCGGGGCAGACGAGCGCCGTGCTCGACATCGGCCTCCGCAAGGACATGCAGTTCCGCTGGGCCCCGGACACCGATGCCAAGAAATACAAGCTGAACGGCAGTTCATTCGGACCGTTCTGCAAGAACTCCGCTGGCGACGGCACGCCGTACCACGACACTCCGGACCACTGGGAGAGCAAAGACCGCGAGGTACCTGAGCAATTCGCCGATTGGCCTGAGCGGGCGCTGCACCCCGACTACGCCTGCAGCGAAAAGTACGGCCAGATCGCGATGCTGCACTCATCGACGATCGGGTCCATCGGCGTTCTGATCACTGGAGTGGGCTCAGGCGGGTCCAAGGGGTCGCCGGACTACGGCGCGACCGATGTCCGGGACAGGTCGCTGTGGACGGAGAGGCTGACGATCGCCGAGTCGAGCGGCGACACGACGGTCGCAGAGAACGGCGGCACCGACACGTACACGGTGGCGCTGACCGTGGCGCCCTCGCACGACGTGACGGTGACAGCCAAGTCTGCGAACCCTGCGGCGGCCACGGTCAAGACGACCGGCACGGCAGGCGCCTCGGCGACGCTCACGTTCACCCCGCAGAACTGGAGCACGCCTCAGACGGTGACCGTGACCGGCGTCGACGACAGCGTCGTGAACACAGGCGGCGAGCGCTCGGCGAACATCACCCATGCCGTCGCATCGTCCGACTCGAGATACTCGGGCAAACAAGGGTCCGTCACGGTCACAGTGACCGACGACGACTCGGCGCCGCCGGTGGTGGTGCCGGTTGCGACTGTCGGCTCGACGAACTACACGGGCGGCGAAGCCGCTGGCAGCCGCAGCGTGAGCGTCGCCGTCAGCCTCGACTCGCCCGCGCCCCAAGGCGGCCTCGCCGTCAGCTACACCGTC
>JAJDVQ010000006.1 GCA_022826045.1 Acidimicrobiia bacterium
TCCGCCAGCAGATGCCCGCACACCGCAGCCGCGTCCAACAACACCCGATCCCGCCCAGCGGTTCCCTGCATGCCAGCATCATCCCGCGCACACCCAGCCGACACGCGGAAATCCCACCGAATAAATCAGCAGACTCCTAGAGCGCCGTCGTGATCGACAAGCGGGCGAGCGATCCGGTCTCAGCACTCGGGGAGGTCGACGACGGTGCCACGGTGATGATCGGCGGCTTCGGCGAAGCGGGCAGCCCAGTCGAGTTGATCGACGCGCTGATCGACCAGGGAGCGGGCGACCTCACTGTCGTCAGCAACAACGCGGGGAGCGGAACAACGGGCCTCGCAGCACTGATACGCGCTGGCCAGGTCGCCAGGATCGTGTGCTCATTCCCCAAGAGCAGTGACTCGACGGCATTTGCCGAGATGTACCGCGCGGGCCGCATCGAACTGGAGCTGGTGCCTCAGGGCACGCTTGCAGAGCGAATCCGCGCAGGAGGCGCGGGAATCCCGGCGTTCTATACGCCGACCAGTGCCGGCACCGATCTCGCAGCGGGTAAGGAGCACCGTCGGTTCGCAGACCGGGAGTGCGTGCTGGAGAACGCGATTTGTGCCGATGTGGCGCTGATCAAGGCAGCGATTGCTGACTGGCACGGGAATCTGCTGTTCACCAAGACAGCACGCAACTTCTCGCCGTTGATGGCGATGGCTGCTCGCACCACCGTGGTCCAAGTCGAGGCAATAGCCCAGCCCGGAAATCTCAACCCCGAGCACGTCGTGACGCCTGGGATCTTCGTCGACCGGGTCGTCGCCATTGGCGACAGGCAGCAGCTTCTCGGTAGTGGCACGCATTCAGGTGGCAGCAGATGACGCGCCCGCGAGTGCCTGGTTTGAGCCGACGCGAAATCGCCGAGCGCGTCGCTTTGGACATACCGGACGGCGCTTATGTGAACCTCGGGATCGGAATGCCCGAGATGGTCGCGCAGTGCATTCCCCCAGACCGAGAGGTGATGCTGCATACGGAGAACGGGCTGCTCGGCATGGGTCCGCCACCCTTGGAAGGGCAAGGAGATCCGGATCTCATCAATGCTGGCAAGCGCCAGGTAACGATCATGCCGGGGGCGTCGTTCTTCCACCAAGCGGACAGCTTCGCCATGATCCGGGGCGGCCACCTGGACGTGTGCGTCCTCGGAGCTATGCAAGTGGCAGCCAGCGGCGACTTGGCGAACTGGTCCACCGGGCAGCCCGACGAGGTGCCGGGCGTCGGAGGCGCAATGGATCTCGTGTCGGGTGCCAAGACCGTGCTCGTCATGACCAGCCACTGCACACACAGCGGTGAGCCGAAGCTCGTCGCCGAGTGCAGGTACCCGCTCACCGGCAGAGCTGTAGTCAGCAGGGTCTATACCGATCTGGCCGTGATCGACGTCGGCTCCGATGGCTTCAGAATCCGCCAACTGGCCCCTGGGGTCAGCTTGTGCGACGTAGCCGAACGCACGTCGGCGCCTGTCGTTGACGCGCGAAGCGATTCATGCACCGACTGAAGATGCGCACGGTGGCTCAAGAGCGCCAGTGATGAGCCGATGCACAGGAACGATCTAATGACCACACGACCACCCTCGAATCGGTCCGAGGATCTCTATCGAAGAGCTCTTCGTGTCCTGCCCGGCGGCGTGAGCCGCAACACGGTGCTGCGCAAACCGCATCCGATCTACGCCGCTCACGCCTCGGGCAGTCGAATCACCGATGTTGAGGGCATCGAGCGCATCGACTTCGCCAACAACATGACGGCCCTCATCCATGGGCATGGCCATCCTGAGATCGTCGCAGCGGTCACAGAGCAGCTCCAGCGCGGCACAGCGCACACGTTTGCCAACGAGGTCGAAGTGCGCTTTGCGGAGCTTCTGTGTGACCGAGTAGAGAGCTTCGACCGCATCAGATTCGTGAACTCGGGCACGGAAGCGGTGATGTGTGCGCTCAAGGTTGCCCGCGCGTTCACCGGCCGTCCGAAGATCGCGAAGGCCGAAGGCACCTATCACGGGACGTACGACTACGCCGAAGTCAGCCAGACGTCGGCGCCGGACAACTGGGGCGACCTCGACAAGCCGTCGAGCATTCCCGTTGCGCAAGGCACCCCGGCGTCGGTCCTCGCCGATGTAGTCGTGGTGCCGTTCAACGACATCGAGCGATCTATCGAGATACTTGATCGTCACGCAGACGAGATCGCATGCGTCCTGTTGGATGTGATGCCGCACCGGGCAGGCCTCTGCCCGGCCGAGCCTGCATACGTTCAGGCACTCCGGGACTGGACCCTTCGCAACGCGGCGCTGCTCGTCAACGACGAAGTGATCACGTTCCGCAACGGCTACGGCGGATCGCAGCAGAACTATGGGCTGACTCCGGACATCACCGCCTTAGGCAAGATCATCGGAGGCGGTTTCCCGGTAGGTGCCGTCGCCGGCCGAGCGGACGTCATGAGCACCCTCGACCCAAACAGCGACGCGTACCGGATCTCACATTCCGGGACATTCTCAGCGAACCCGATGACCCTCACTGCTGGCCTGGTCGCGATGGACCTCTTCACCGAGTCCGAAGTCCGACGGCTGAATGCACTCGGCCAGCTTGCTCGAGACGGGATCTCCGACGTGATCAAGCGCCGAGGCGCGCCAGCAAGCGTGACCGGAAGCGGCTCCCTCTTCCGCATCCACATGAAGTCCGAGGCGCCCTCGAACTACCGAGAGTCATACCCGACCGCGGACGAAGCTCGGCGCTCCCGCATCTTCTTCAATGCCCTCTTGGACTCAGGAATCGCACTGATCTACAGCTGCACGGGTGCCGTGTCCACTCCGATGGGTGAATCCGAGATCGACTATCTCGTCGATGCAGTCGACCGCGCGCTTGGGATTGTGTGAGCCAGAAAGGCTCTCGGCGACGGCACCGACAGTCGCCGTGAGCGCGTCAGGCGCGGGTGCGGGCGACCAGGCGCACATCGGCTTCGAGGGCATCCGCGATCCGCTGCAGGGTGCGTGCAGTCGGACTGGTCGAACCCCGCTCGATCCGACTGATATCGGCTTGGCTCATCCCGCAACGTTCTGCCAGCTGCGCCTGGGTCAGCCCGTGATTGTTGCGCAGATCCATGACCTGCATTGCAAGCTTGTATGCCTGCACGAAGACTTCAGCCTGAGCCACCGACTCAGATCCCAGTCGCGCCCGACGCGACCCGACCGCTTCGTCGTATGCGAGTGACACTGGAGACCAATCGCCCTGCCGTCTCATGGGAAATTCACCATAAACCGTCAAGGGGCCGTGTCAGCATGTCCGACGGTTTGTCAAGGGCTGAGGGCGGTCAGCGGTGCGACGGCGACGCCGTCGGGACGTTCATAGCCGTAGCCCGTAGACGTGATCACGAGCAGCTTTGCGGGAGGCCCGATGCGGCTGGTGTCGACGGTGGACTGCAGGCGCAGCAGCGAGCCGGCAGCGCGGTCGACCGCTTCGGCGCCCCCGAGTTTCACCTCGATGCCGATCCAAGTGCCGTCGGAGCGGCGCTGGACGATGGCGTCGACTTCGAGTCCGCCCTTGTCTCGGTAGTGATGCACGCCGCAGCCGTTGACGTCCGCGTAGACGAGAAGATCGCGCATCACCAAGTTCTCGAAGACCAGTCCGAAATAGTTCAGCTCGCTGCGCAGACGGTCGACGCCGATTTCCAGTGCCGCGACAGCCAGCGACGGGTCGGCGAAGAAGCGTTTGGGTGCCTGTCGCAGCGGCACTCGCGACATCAGGCGGGGTTGCCATGCTGGGGCGCGTTCGGTGACGAACAAACGCTCCAGCGCCTCAAGGTAGGCCTTCACGCTTGCCCGGTTGAGGTCGGCGTCGTCGGCCAGCGTGGAATATCCGGCTTCGCTGGAGACGTTTCGCGCCAAGGACCGGATGAGCGCCGACACGCCCGCAGGGTCGCGACGCACGTGATCCACTCGGGAAACGTCGGTGCGCGCGATCTCGTCGAGGTATGCGCTCTGGTTCTCCTGTGCGGCCGCTGGAGGAACATTGGCGAGACCGGGCCACCCGCCGCGCACGGCACATTCCACGACATCGTCGAAGCCGGCGTCGGGCTTCGCAGCCGAGACCGGCTCGCCCCTCAAGACCGAGCCGAGCGATACGTCGCCGGTCGAATGGCCTGACTCGGCCAGCGTCATCGTTCGCATCCGGACCCGGCGCACCCGGCCGGCACCCGAGTGGCGGGTGATGTCGTCAGGCGGCACGGCGGAGCCGGTGAGCAGGAAGATCCCCTTGTCGGGCCGGTCGTCGCACGCTCGCCGCATGGCGTTCCATGTGCTGGGCACCAGGTGCCACTCGTCGAGGAGCCGTGGCGTCGGCCCGTCGAGGATGCGCGCCGGGTCCACCGAGAACGCCAGACGCTGTTCGTCGCTGCCGTCGAAGAGCACCTCGCTGTTCGCGAACTGCCGCGCTGTCCATGTCTTGCCGCAGGCCCGCGGCCCTTCGACCACGACCGCCCCGACAGCACTCAGCGCTGACGCAATGGATGCCTCAGCGAGCCTGCCTTGATACCCAGGCGTTGGCGCAACAGAACTCATACCACCCTTGCCTAACGCCGTCGATGCGGCATGGCAGTTCCAATCAGCATTTTGGCCTGCCTGCAATCTACAAGATGGCATCTCTCCAATCAACAGAACGGCATTCTACGAATCAGCAAACTGGCGCCATGTTGCCTCCTGCTGGGACGGAAACGAGTCGTCTCGACCGCTCGTTCAGCGGCCTCGGAACCCGGAGAAGAACCGAGTGGCGGGGCCGAGAATCTCTGGGCTTCTTGTCGGTCATTGATGAGCGCAGGGCGCATGCGAGTTGGTTCAATAGAGGTCGTCGATTTAGTTCGACAGAAACCATCGTCTTAGTTCAATACGAATCGTCGGTTTGGTACGATTACGTGTCTCGGAAGGGAGCCGACGCTGAACGCTGAGTATCTTCCTCGAATCGTCGATGCCGAGCTCGACGTACTGTGCGCCGGGCTGCCGGCCGTCGCTGTGGAAGGCCCGCGTGCAGTCGGCAAGACCGAGACCGCACTGCGTCGCGCTGCCACGACGCACCGTCTGGACGATGCCGCCGCGCTCGACATAGCGCGTGCGAACCCGGCGCGGCTCGCCGAGGGCCGCCCTCCGGTGCTGATCGACGAGTGGCAGCGACTGCCGGAGTCGTGGGATGTCGTGCGCCGCGCCGTCGACGCCGACCCCTACACGCCTCGTTTCCTGCTGACCGGTTCGGCAGCGCCTGCCGAACTGCCGACGCACAGTGGCGCAGGCCGGATCGTCACGGTTCGGATGCGTCCCCTGGCGCTCGTCGAGCGGAAGCTGTGCCTGCCCACAGTGAGCCTCGGCGACCTGCTGGGCGGCACCCGGCCCAGCGTCGACGGCGCCAGCCCGCTGACGCTCGCCGACTACACCGCTCAGATCACTGGTTCAGGGTTTCCCGCCGTGCTCGGGCGGTCGGAGCGGATCGTGCGCGCTTTCCTCGACGGCTACCTCGACCGGATCGCTGAGCGTCATGTTCACGAACAGGGCCGCACGGTGCGCAGCCGCGCCGCGCTCCGCCGCTGGATGACCGCCTACGCGGCGGCCACATCCACGAGTGCGACGTTCGAGAAGATCCGCGACGCGGCGTCTCCGGGAGAGGCAGACAAGCCGACCAAGGCCACCACCATCGCCTATCGGGCAGCGCTCGAAGGACTGTGGATGATCGAGGAGGTTCCGGCCTGGCTTCCCGTGCGAAACCATCTGCGCCGGCTGGCTTCCGCGCCAGTCCACCAAATGGCTGATCCCGCGCTGGCTGCCCGTCTGCTCGAGGTGGACGCCGACGCGCTGGCCGACGGCCATGGGAGCGACCACGACCTGCCCCGCGACGGCAGCCTGCTGGGTTCGCTGTTCCAGTCACTGGTCACCCTGTCGGTGCGGGTGTACGCGCAGGCGAACGAGGCCAAGGTGTTCCACCTGCGCACCCAAGGCGGCGAGCACGAGGTGGACCTGATCGTCCAAGGCCCCGGAGGCCGCATCGTGGCACTTGAGGTGAAGCTCACACGGACCGCTTCCGACAGCGACACCCGCCATCTGCGCTGGCTCGCCGAACGTCTCGGGCCCACGTTGGCCGACGCTGCAGTCATCACCACCGGACCCGAGGCCTACCGCCGCCGCGATGGCATCGCCGTCATCCCGGCGGCCCTGCTCGGCGTCTGACTGAAGTTCATGCCGTACTGCATCAAGTTCTACCAAGACCAGGTCACCGGAGACGGGGCCACCGACGTGCAAGACCGGCACCGCCGACCCCAATCGCCAGCGAGCCCGCTGGACGCTGCACGTCGACGAGCGTTTCACCGTGCCCGATAGCGATCGCTGAGCCGATCCGCCGAATTGTCTGAGGCTTGGCGGGCGGCCACAACTACCGTGGCACGGCGGCGAGTGCATGCCCCGTAGTCAGCGCGCGGCGAGGGTTCGTCGTGCCTCAGAATGGATGGCGTCAGAACCGATGGGCTCGAACGAGATGACTTCAGCAGGGGCCGCGAATGCGGCTGCATCGGTGGACTTGCCGGCGGGGTTCGCTTGCCATGTGGGCAATATCGGCATCAAGGACGACACCGACGATGTGATGGTGCTGGCGGCTGATCGGGTGGCGGCCGCAGCCGGTGTGTTTACCAAGAGTCTTTTCTCGGGGGCCAGCGTGCGTCGCAGTCAGGCCAACGTTGCCGACGGGCGAGTGCAGGCTGTGGTGGTCATATCGAAGAATTCGAACGTGGCAACTGGCGAGCAGGGTGAGCGAGACGCAGCGAACCTCGCGGATCGGGTCGCGGAACTGGTGGGTTGCGAGCCCGGCCAAGTGCTGGTCGGCTCCACCGGCTTGATCGGCGTGCCCTACCCCGACGGCAAGGTGGACGCGTACTTCGACCGGCTGATCGCAGGCCCCGGGCCAGCGCTCGACAGCAACGATGCCGTTGCCGCTGCGACGGCGATCATGACCACCGACACGCATCCCAAGACGGCGAGCGCTCGAGCAGGCGCCGCCACGGTGGTGGGCATAGCGAAGGGCTCGGGAATGATCGAGCCCGACATGGCCACGATGATCTCGGTGATCACCACCGACGCCGAGATCGCCCCCGACCGGCTCGACGCCATGCTGCGCCGGGTCTGCGAGGTGACCTTCAACGCGCTCAGCGTCGACACCGACACATCCACCAGCGACATGGTGGTGATACTGGCGAACGGCGCAGCCGGTCCGGTCGACGAGGCCGAACTGGAAGCCGCGCTCGGCGCTGTCAGCCTGGACCTCACCCGTCAGCTCGCGTTCGACGGCGAGGGAGCGGAGACCCTGATCGTGGTGACCGCGAACGGCGCCCGCGACGACGCGCAAGCCAAGCGTGTCGCCAAGGCCATCGTGAACTCCCCACTGGTGAAGACCGCCGTGCATGGCCGCGATCCCAACTGGGGCCGGGTTGCGATGGCGATCGGCAAGTGCAGCGACGAGACCGACATCGACCCGGATCGCGTCAGGATCCGCTTCGGCGACCAAGAGCTGTATCCCACACCGGCAACACCCGAGGCGCTTGCCGAGCTGGAGGCGTATCTGGCATCTGAGGAGGTGCTGATCTCGGTGGACCTGGGCATTCGTTCCGATGGCGCAGCCGGCTCGTTCACCGTGTACGGCTGCGACCTCACCGACCAGTACGTCCGCATCAACGCCGACTACACGACATGAGCCGACTTGCGCCAATCCAACGTCGTTGGCGCAGCCTGCGCCGACCAACCTGCAACCCGTGAGTCCGGAGTCAATGAGCACCGAGCCGACGAACCCAGGCGACGATCCGATTCTGGCGCCGCTCAACGCGGGGCAGCGGGCGGCGGTGCTGCACGGCGACGGCCCGGCGCTGGTGGTGGCCGGGGCAGGTTCGGGCAAGACCCGTGTGCTCAGCCACCGCATCGCCTACCTGCTGGCTCATCGCCACGTCAGCCCTTTCGGCCTGCTGGCGATCACTTTCACCAACAAGGCAGCGGGCGAGATGCGCGAGCGCATCGGCGGCCTCGTCGGCTCGGTGGCGCACCGCATGTGGATCTCCACCTTCCACAGCACGTGTGCCCGCATTCTGCGCAGTCACGCCGACGTGCTCGGCTACCCGTCGGCGTTCAGCATCTACGACCAGGCCGACTCGCGGCGGCTCACCCGCTACGTCGTGCGAGACCTCGAACTCGATCCCAAGAAGTTCCCGGACCGGACTGTTCACGCCGCGATCTCGACGCTGAAGAACCAGCTCACCACGCCGTCGCAGGCCGCCGACCTCGCCTTGGCCCCCGACAGCGGCAGCCCATTCGCCCGCGAGGTGGCCCGCATCTACTCCGAGTACCAGAAGCGGCTCCGGCGAGCCGGCGCCATGGACTTCGACGATTTGCTGATGCTGGGCGTGGAGCTGCTGGCGAACCACGACGGTGTCGCCGAGCACTACCGGCAGCGTTTCGAGCACATCCTGGTCGACGAGTACCAGGACACGAACTTGGCGCAGGTGCGGCTGATCGGCTTGCTGAGCGGGCCCGCCCAGAACGTTTTCGTCGTTGGCGATTCCGACCAGTCGATCTATGCCTTTCGGGGCGCGGACATCACCAACATCCTGGAATTCGGCGCCGCCTTCGAAGATCCCTCCACCTACGTGCTGGACCAGAACTACCGCTCCAGTCAGGCCATCCTCGACGCAGCCAATTCGGTGATCCGCAACAACCTCGGACGGCCGCTCAAGAACCTGTGGACCGACCAGTCCGGCGGCGCCAAGCCGGTGAGCTACCGCGGTGCAGATGCCGATGACGAGGCCCGCTACGTGTGCGCTGAGCTTCGGCGTCTGCACGGCGAGGGTCGGATCGACTGGAGCGACGCCGCGGTTTTCTACCGGTCCAACGCCCAGTCACGAGTGATCGAGGAAGAACTCGTCGCTCACAATGTGCCGTACCAGGTGATTGGCGGCATCCGCTACTACGACCGCAAGGAGATCAAGGATGCGCTGGCATTCCTGCGGGCCGTGGTGAATCCTGCCGACGAAGTGTCACTCAAGCGTGTGGTGAACGAACCCGCCCGAGGTATCGGCGACCGTTCCATCGCCAAGCTGGACGAAGCAGCCGCCCGCGACGGTTTGTCGCTGAGCGAAGTCATAGATCGTCTCGAAACAACCGACATACGGGGGAAAGCCCGTAGCGGGTTGCTGCAGTTTCGCGAGATGCTCGCCCGATGTACAGCGCGCATAGCCGAGGGACCGGCCGCCGTGCTCGAGACTGCACTGGAAGAATCCGGTTATCTGCAGGATCTGCGGGACAAGCGCGATGTGCAACAGCTTCAAGGAGGGCGCAGGATCGAGGCCGGCGGCCGTCAGGACTCGAACGACATACAGGCTGAGGGTCGTTTGGAGCATCTTGAGGATCTGGTTGGCCGCGCTGGCGAATTCGAATCGTGCGACGAGTTCCTGGAGCAGGTATCGCTGGTCAGCGATGTGGATGAGTTGCGAGATGCTTCGCAGGTGTCGCTGATGACGCTGCATGCAGCGAAGGGCCTCGAGTTCGACGTGGTGTTCGTGACCGGCCTCGAAGAGGGAGTGTTCCCCCACCACCGCACCTTCACCGATCCGCTTGAACTGGAAGAGGAACGCCGGCTGGCCTATGTGGGCATCACCCGTGCACGCAGGCAGCTGTACCTGACCCACGCCTGGAGCCGGCTGCTGCACGGCCAGACGAGCTACAACCCGCCGAGCCGGTTCATCGGCGAGATTCCCGAGCAGCTGCTCGACGACCGTTCGCCCGACCACGGCCGTTACGGCTCATCGCGGCGACCGGCCACCAGCGACTGGGGTGCGAACCGGGGAGGCAGCGAGTACAGCCAGTTAGGCGAAGCCGAGCAGGCCGAGCGACGCCCGAAGCGCAGCGATCCCGCCCGCCACGACGACAGCGCCGCGAAAGGACGTGAGTCTCGCCGGGAGGAGGCGCGCCGCCGGGTGGCCGCCCGCATGGGCGAGCCGAAACCGGCTCCTTCAGCCGATCTCGAGTACGGCGTCGGCGACGACGTGCTGCATGACCGTTTCGGTGCCGGCGTGGTCCAGGACGTGCGCCCCGACGGCGATGACTGGGAGGTCACCGTCCACTTCGCCGACATCGGCCCCAAGACCCTCGTCGCCAGCTTCGCCAACCTCCGCCGCGTCCGCTCCTAGAGCGCCTGAGTTCCCAAGAGCCTTCACAGCGGGCAGCAGGGCTCCGCTCCTATGCTCCCCGCCGTGGATCTCTTCGAGTATCAGGGCAAGCAGTTCTTCAAGGGCTACGGCATGCCGGTATCCGACGGCGAGGTCGCCTTCAGCGTCGACGAAGCAGTAGCCGCCGCGGAGCGCTTGGGCACGCCGGTGATGGTGAAGGCGCAGGTGCACACCGGCGGGCGCGGCAAGGCGGGAGGCGTGAAGTTCGCCGCCTCCGTCGACGACGTGCAGACTCACGCATCCAACATCCTGGGACTCGACATCAACGGCCACATCGTGCGACGGCTGTGGATCGAGAAGGCGTCGGACATCTCCGAGGAGTACTACGCCAGCTTCACGCTGGACCGCTCGGCCAAGAAGCATCTCGGGATGCTGTCGGCCGAGGGCGGCGTGGAGATCGAGACCGTGGCGGCTGAGAATCCCGACGCCATCAGCAAGGTGCTCGTGGACCCCGCCGAGGGGCTCACCGCGCAGGCCGCCCGAGCGTGGGTGGAGGGCGCCAATCTCAACCCCGCCGCCACCGATCAGGCCGTCGAGATCCTGCGCAAGCTCTATGTGGCCTACACCGAGGGCGATGCCGACCTGGTCGAGATCAACCCGCTGATCCTCACGCCCGAGGGCCGGGTGCACGTGCTCGACGCCAAGGTCACCCTCGACGCCAACGCCGTGTTCCGCCACGAGGACTACGCGCAGTACGACGAGACCCAGCCCCGTGACGAGCGCGAGGAGGCTGCCCACGCCAAGGGCCTGCAGTACGTGGGCCTGGCAGGCAGCGTCGGCGTGATCGCCAACGGTGCCGGGCTGGCCATGAGCACGGTCGACGTGGTGAACCAGGTGGGCGGCAAGCCGGCCAACTTCCTCGACATCGGCGGCGGCGCCAATGCCCAAGTGATGGCCAATGCGCTCGAGGTCATCAACAACGACCCCGACGTGCGGGCCATCTTCATCAACATCTTCGGCGGGATCACCCGCGGCGAGGAAGTGGCCAACGGCATCATCGGGGCGCTCGACGCGGTCGACATCGAAGCGCCGATCGTGCTGCGTCTCGACGGCACGAATGCCGCGGAGGGGCGCGAGATCCTCGCCCCTCATCTCAACGAGAAGCTGGTGATGGAACCGACCATGCTCGACGCTGCCCGTCGAGCCGTCGCGATGGCCGCGGCCTGATCAGGGGAGCGTGACGTGAGCATCCCCCGAAGGGCAATTCGTTCAGAACATCGTGATGCGGTCGCGGCGGCCGCGGCAGGAGCGTGACGTGAGCATCTTCGTCAACAAAGACACCAAGGTCGTCTACCAGGGCCTCACCGGCTCCCAAGGCCGGTACTACGGCATGCTGAACCGCGACTACGGCACCAACGTGGTGGCGGGCACCAACCCCCGCAAGGCCGGCACCGACGTGGAAGGCGTGCCGGTGTTCGCCAACTGCACCGAAGCGGTCGCGGCCACGGGCGCCAATGCCTCCTGCATCTTCATCCCTGCGCCCGGAGTGTTCGCCGCCGTGATGGACGCCGCCGAAGCGGGCATCGAGTTCGTGGCCTGCATCACCGAAGGCGTGCCGGCCCACGACGAGGCCCGCTTCTTCAACATGCTCAAGCGCGACTACCCCGGGGTGCGGCTGCTGGGCCCGAATTGCCCGGGCATCATCACGCCGGGCGAGTGCAACATCGGCATCACCGCGGGCCACATCGCCAAGCCGGGCGGCCCGGTGGGCATCGTCAGCCGGTCTGGCACGCTGACCTACCAGGCGCTGTACGAGCTGCAGCAGAAGGACATCGGCGTCACGACGTGCGTGGGCATCGGCGGCGACCCGGTGCCGGGCACGTCGTTCATCGACTGCCTCGAAGCGTTCGAAGCCGATCCCGACACCAAGGCTGTGATGATGATCGGCGAGATCGGCGGCTCAGCCGAGGAAGAGGCCGCCGCGTTCATCAAGCACCACATGTCCAAGCCGGTGTCGAGCTACATCGCCGGCGTGACTGCGCCCCCGGGCAAGAAGATGGGCCACGCGGGCGCCATCGTCTCGGGCGGCAAAGGCACCGCTGAGGCCAAGATGGAAGCGCTGCGCGACGCCGGTGCGCGGGTCGGGCTCAACCCCACCGAGGCTGGCGAGCTGATGGCGGAGATCGTCGCCGGGCTCTAGAGCGTCGCCCCCGTGTATTCCGGGATTGCGTACTCGATACGTGTCAGTTCTGACTGAGTTCGGCGTAGATCTCTAGCAGTGCTGCGGCATGGGCCTCGGGGCCGAACGGTGCCGGCGCTGCAGCGTTTGATGCAGCCGAAGTGGAGAAGTCTGACTGCAGGGCCTTGGTGAGCGCTGCCGACAGCGCTTCGGCGTTGTCGGGCGGGACCAGGCAGCCGTTGGTGCCGTCGGTGATGAAGCTGGGCGCCGCGCCCACGGAGGTAGCAACCACGGGTCGGCCTGTAGCGAGCGCCTCGGCGGTGATCATGCCGAAGCCCTCGCGGCGGCTCGGCACGCACACCAGTCGGGCCCGCCGGTACCACTCGCCGATCTCGCCGGGGGCAACGGCGCCGGCGAAGGTCGCGTTCACGCCGCGCCGCAGCGCCAGCGCCTCGAGCCGGCTGCGATCGGGTCCATCGCCCACGATGACGACGTCTGGTCGCTGGGTCGCATCCATCAGCGCGACAGCCTCGATCAGCACATCGAAGCCCTTCTCGGCCATGAGACGGCCGACGGCGACAACGGGCCCGTCGGCCGGAGTCGGTGTGACTGGCCCGAGCCGGTCGACACCCACTGGCATCGACACAACCTGCTGCTGCCCACCGCGTTGCTGCACTAACGACGACGCCCAGTCGCGCAGCTCCTCAGACACCGTGACCACGGCAGTCGCACGGCGCAAGACCCGTCGCCCCAACCACCGGTGGACGGCGTTCGTAGTGACGGCGGCATCCGAACCGTGGACATGCACCACGCTGGCCGTCCGCCGTCCCGCAAGGGCTGCGGCAGCAACAGCCACCAGCCCGCAGGGGAACCACCAGTGGCCGTGAATCACTGCTTCGTCACCAGAACGGTGACGTGCTTGACGGGCTGCGGACAGGGTCAGCTTGGCGATCATCGGGATGACCCACAGCGCCGACAGCCCGGAGAACACCCGGTAGCTCTCACCGAGCGCCACCCGCGCCTCCACGCTCGCCGGCGCGAATCGCACGCGGCGCACCTCCACGCCACCGACCTCGTGACGGCTCGGCGCATCAGGATGGGAGGGGCACACCACGGTCACGTGGGCACCCGCACCGGCCAACGCCCGTGCGTGATCAGCCAGGAACGGCTTGTGATGATCGTCCAGCGAAGTCGGAAACCCAGGGGTCACCAGCACCACTCGCACTCGCCCAGTCTCGCAATGTTGCGGCTGCGTGCCGCCCGAGGGGGCTCCGGGTGGCCTTCGACAGCCCCGGTACGCTCGGCGGGATGCTGGCTGGGCACCAGATGTGCCGGGTGTGCCGGACATGCCAGACGCTCAGCAGCGCGGGCGTGCAGTCGTGACGGGGTCGGACGGCGGCTTCGGCGAACGGCAGCGTTCCGCCGCCGCCGTGCGGTGGGCGCTCGGATTGGCGACCGGGGCGATGATCGTCTGGCTGGCCGTCCGCTACTGGGACGACCTGCGCCAGATCGAACTCCAGGTGGATGCCATCGGGCTGGTGGCCGCCGTCTTCGTGTCGATGATCGCCACGTGGTGCCTGGCACTCGGATGGCGCGAGCTCATCGGCGGCTACGGCACGCCGCTGGCGCAAGGCCCGGCGCTGCGCATCTGGATGCTGTCCCAGGCAACCCGCTACCTGCCGAGTGGGTTGGTGCCAGTGGTGGCCCGGGCCGGCCTGGCTGCCCCGCTGGGCGTGAACCGGGCTGCCGCCGGGGCGTCGGTAGTTGTCGAGACAGCCACGCTGGTGGGCTGGTCGGCAGTCTTCGCTGCGCTGTGGGCGCCGGCCGACTGGCTGGGCACTGCAGGGGGATGGCTCGCCCGCATCGTGATCGGCGTCGGCGCAGCCGCCGGCCTGGTGACGCTGCCGTGGACATTGGCGGGCGTCGGCGGGTGGTGGCGCCGCGTCGACGGACTGATGCAGCGGGTGGTCGTGCTGCGATGGCTCTCGGGGTGCATGCAGACCGACGCGCTCAACGCCGAACGGGCAGCCGTGTGGCGAGCGGTGTTCATCTACGGGCTGGCAGTGGCGCAGCGTCTCATGGCCTCGGTATTGCTGGCCGCTGCGCTGCTTGCCGCCGGAGCGGACGACATCTGGCTGATCGCCGGCGCCACCGCCGCCGGCATCGTCGTGGGCATGGTCGGCATCACGCCGGCAGGGCTCGGCGTGCGCGAGGTCGTGGTTGCGGCACTGCTGGCCGAGCGCTTCGGGGTCGGCGACGCCGCGGCATTCGCGATCGCAGTGCGGGTGCTGGAGTTCGCCCACGAACTGGTGATGCTCCCGCTCGCAGCCGCGGCCGGTCGACGGCGTGGCGCCCATCATGCGGAACCGTCCTGAGGCGGCGAACGCGCACGGCGAGCTGATCCTGTACGAATGGACGCAGGCGGCCGATGCCGCTGCCGAACGGAGTCATGCCATGCCGGAGCCATCGTCGGAGGTCCACCCCGAGGAGAACTACGAAGACGTCACGGTGTACGACCTCGACGCCGACGTCGAGGAACAGCTGCTGCTCGCGCACAACGAGTGTACCTTCATCTGGGCGAACCGTGAGGGCTGGCCCGTCGGCGTGATCATGTCGTACGTCTGGCGAGACGGACGCTTCTGGCTGACGGCGTCGAGCCAGCGAGCCCGCATCAGCGCTGTGCGCCGTGATCCGCGGGTGTGCATCGTGGTCACCAGCACGGGCTCGCCGATGCCGCGCAACAAGGCGATCACATGGAAAGGCACCTGCACGGTGCACGACGACGCCGAGACCAAGGCCTGGTTCTACCCAGCCCTCGCCGAAGCGCTCTGGCCCGGCAACGAAGCGGGCCAGGCCGCGTTCGTCTCGTTCCTGGACTCGCCCCGGCGGGTGATTCTCGAGGTGGAGCCGACCCAGCGCATCGGCTACGACGGCTCGAAGATGGCCACGGCCACGGCCGACTGGCTCGCCACGCGCAGCGACTGAGCCCCCGCGAGCTAGCGCTGACTGTGCTGTTGCTTCCAGCTAACGCTGACTGTGCTTTCGCTTCCAGCTATCGCTGACTGTGCTTTCGCTTCCAGCTATCGCTGGAAGGACACCTCAGCACCGGCGAAGAGTTGGGCGAAGTCGTCGTCGGACTCGGCGGCCACAAGGCGATCTACCCAGCCGTGGAAGCGCTGACCGCCGGCCTCGTTGCGACCGAAGAAGAACTCGGTCTTGGCGCCGGTTTTCACCGCCCGCTGGATCCGGTTGCCGTTGCAGTAGTCCTCGTCGCGCACCACGTGCAGCAGGAAGGCCTTCTGGGCCTCGATGAGCCCGTCGAGCTGCTCGGAGAGCTCGAACGTGGCGAGGAAGTGCTGGACCGTGCGGGACGTGTCGGGCGTGTCGCCGGGGAACAGCGTCGAGATCATGTACATCCGCCCGCCGCCTGGGACCTCGTTGGCGCCCACTTGGAAGCCGGCGACCGAGGTGTGCGGGAAGATCGTCCACACGCCGTCGGTCAACAGGTCGGCGGGCCAGTCGTCTTCGGGGAGGTTGTCGAGCGCCAGGAACCGGCGGTCGGGTGAGGTCACCCGCTGGTGCGGGCCCCACGCGTCGTAGATGGCCTTGTTGGAGTAACCGGGCCCGAACGACTCCCGATGCAGGATCGGCAGGTGATAGAAGTCGAGATAGCCGTCGTAGGCCACCTTCCAGTTCGGCCCGTCGACGGTCTGGCTGCCCACGTAGGCACAGCTCGCGAACTCGTGATGGGCCAGCATCTCGCCGTAGCCGCAGAGGTAGGCGTCGATGTCGAAAGGCGCCCCTGGCGTCAAGGCGCCGAAGATGATGCCTGCTCGCTCGGCGACGGGCAGCGGCGTGAGGCCATGACCGTCGGGGTCGAGGTCGCCGAATTCCTCACGGTCGAGGATCCCGACCAGCCGGCCCTCGCTGTCATAGCTCCACGCGTGGTATGGGCAGGTGAAGCGCCGTGCCCTGCCGGTTCCCTCCGGCACGACGATCGAGCCGCGGTGGCTGCACATGTTCACGAACGCGCGCATCTGGCCGTCGGCGCCCCGTGAGAGCAGGACAGGCACGCCTGCGACCTCCAGCGCCTTGTAGTTGCCGGGCTCGGGCAGCTCGCAGGTGAAGCCCAGCGCCAGAGGAGTGCGCTTGAACACCCGCGCCATCTCGAGTTTCCAGCGATCGGGGTCGTAGTAGTTGGATGCCGGCACCCGGCCGATGTCGCCGGCCAGCGGCACCGTCCCGGCGCGGGCGTGCCCGAGCGTCCTGCGTGTGAGTTCGACCAGCGTCTCGCGGCTCATCCGGACACCCCCTGCCGATCCCGAGCTGGCCCTGCCGAGCCAGTCCTGCCACGTCTGCCGTCTATTGGCGACATCGCCTGCGCGAGTATGGCCGGGTTCGGGAGGACTGTCCGATGATCGACTACCAGCGGCTCTTCCACACGGGGATCCGGGTGCCAGACCTCGATGCGGCCATGGCAGAGATGGGCGAGACGCTGGGCGTGAGCTGGGCATCGGTGCAGCACAACGCAGCGCAGCAGGTGTGGACGCCTCAGCAAGGTCTGCAATCAGTTGAGCTGACCTTCACCTACTCGTGCGAAGGGCCGCAGCATCTTGAGTTGCTGGCTGGCCAACCGGGCACGATCTGGGATGGCTCGGACGAGCCCGGCGTCCATCACGTGGGCGTGTGGGTCGACGACGTGGCTTCGGAGACCGAGCGCTGCCGGGGGGCCGGCTGGCAAGTTGCCGCAGCGGCCGCGCCGCCCGACGACGGCTACGGCGTGTTCTCCTACGTGGTGCCCCCGAGCGGACCGATAGTCGAGCTGGTCTGGTCGGCGATCGAGCCGCGCTTCGAGTCGTGGTGGTCAGGCGGAAGGCTCGGCAGCGAGCGCGACTGAGAGCTCAGGCGGAGCTGCCGTTCTCGCGCGTGCCCACGCCCACGGCGATTTCCGATGCGACAGCCACCGCACCCGTCGAGCGGTCGAGCTTCGGCCCCAACCTGTTGAAGTACAGCTCGTAGAAGTGCCGGATCTTGGTCTCCTGGTAGGAGGCGAAGATCACCTCTTGCTGCTCTTGAGCGCGCAGGCCCTGCTGCACAAGCGGCAGGTTGAGCGAGTCCTGTTGGAAGATCTTGGACAGCGGCCCCAGCTCGGGCGCCAGCGTCCAATCGTCGTCGAAGCCGAGGTGGCGTACCTTCGCCGACGCCGGCCGATCGGCCGGATCAGGCGGGGCCAGCGGGAACAGCATCACCTCGAAGATGCACTCCTGGGGGTTGTCGCTGTTCGGCCGGAACCGGTACATGATCGGGTTGAAGCAGCCCCACGGCGACCAGTTCGGGAACACCGAGAAGAAGATCGAGTCGATCAGCTCCGCGTCGCTGACGGCCTCGACGTCGATGGCGTCGCCCACCTGGCGTCGTACCTGTGACCGCTTGCGGTCCGCCAGCCAGCCCCGCACGTTGGTCACCTCCGGCGGGGGATGGGGCGTCATCAGCGGCATCTCTTCCAGGCCCGGCGGCAGCGGGCCGCCGATCCACTTGCACAGGTGCGGGTCGGCCTGGGTCTGCGCGCCGTCGATGTGATTGCCGTGCTCGTCGAAGGTGCTGACGTTGCCGTCGAGGTCTGTGACGGCCACTTGCCCGTCCTCGTTGCGCTCGTAGATGTGGCCGCTCAGCGGATGTCGCCAGCGGCCGTACTCCTTGCCGTCGTCGACGCGCTCCCAGCGGGGCTGCCCGTCGAGATGCGGGCTGGAGACGCCTGTCGCGGTCATGGCCCGGCTGTAGTTGCCGAACGTGTCGTAGCGGCTGTTGGCGTCGCCGAGCGATTCCATCAGCGTGGGATGGGTCGCCACCACGTGGTAGCTCTCCATGAAGGCCTCTTGGCAGGTCTTCCAGTTCATCGGCATCAGCTTGGAGACGTGCGCCGCCTTGTACCGGCGCTCGAACGGCACGAATTCGAAGTGATCGGCCAGGTCGCCCAGGTAGTCGGCCAGCGGCGCGGCGTTGCGGTCGGGGTTGATGAACACGAAGCCGTGCCAGGTGTCGACCAAGGCTTCGGGCAGTCCGTAGTCGGCCATGTCCACATCGGGAAAGTCCCACTGGCAGGGGATCTCCCGCATCGAGCCGTTGAGCTCCCAGCACCAGCCGTGGAAGGGGCAGCGAAGGCTGGACGCGCCTCGCCCGTGGTGCTCGCGCAGCTTGCGGCCCCGGTGCAGGCAGGCGTTGCGGTACACCTTGATCTGGTCGGGGGCGGTGCGGACGATCAGGAACGACAGGTGCGCGATGTCGTAGACGTGGTAGTCGCCGACCTCGGGGATCTCCTCGGCGAGGCAGGCGAGCTGCCACACACGGCCCCACAGCCGTTCGACTTCAAGGTCGTGAACGTCCTGCGCGTAGTACACCCGGGCCGGCACCCGCGTGTTGCCTGGCAGATGCTCGCCAACACGCCGCAACACCTCCGACACCGCGTGCGTGTCGTTGTCGAACAGCTCGTCGTAGCTGATCCCAGCCGAGCGGTCGGTGCCCGTCAGCGTTTCGGTCATGGCAAGAACGTAGCGACCGGTGAGCGATCCGCAGTCGGCGGCGGCAGGCTGTAGCGGTGCCGCACCGGGACATGATCGTGATCGGGGCCGGTCCCGCCGGTGCGGCCGCGGCCATGCGTGCTGCAGGCGTCGGCATCAAGGTGACCGCGTTCGAGAAGGCTCCTGCGGGGCGCGACAAGGTCTGCGGGGACGGCCTGACGCCGCGGGCGGTAGCCGCGCTGGACGAGCTGGGCGTGCCGCTGGACGAGGCGCATCGCATCGCGGGGCTGCGGATGATCGCCGGACGGCGGGTGCGCGAGCTGGACTGGCCGGCCAACGGGCAGTTCGGTCCGTACGGAGCGGTGTGGCCCCGTCGCCGCCTGGACAGCGCGTTGTGCGACGGCGCGGCTGATGCCGGGGCCGAGCTGTGCTTCGGCACCGAGGCGCTGCCGATCATCGAAGACGGCCGGGCAGTGGGCGTGACCGCCGGCGGCGAACGCTGGACCGCCGACTTGGTGGTGCTGGCAGCCGGTGCCCAGGGCCAGGCGGCCCGCATGCTGGGCGCCCTGCGCGACCCCGACGAGCCGTTCGGCCTGGCCATCCGCACCTACGCCGAGACGCCCCGCCACGCCGAGGAGTACCTCGAAGCCTGCCTGACGCTGTGCGACGCTGAGGGCACTGCGGTGCCTGGTTACGGCTGGCTGTTCCCCGCCGGCGACGGCACCGTCAACATCGGCGTGGGGGCCCTCAACACCATGAAGGGCTTCGCGAACCTGAACTTGAACCGGCTGTGCGACAGCTATCGCGACCTGGTGGCCGAGAGCTGGCAGCTCGGCCCGTACCTGGAGCGGCCGCGAGCGTGGCGCCTGCCCATGAGCGCCACCAAGCGGCACGGCCCCGGCTGGGTGGCCATCGGCGACGCAGCAGGGCTGATCAACCCGATGAACGGCGAGGGCATCGACTACGGCCTCGAGACCGGGATCCTGGTGGCCGACCTGTTCGCCGAGGAACCGCCCGCGGTTGCCGACACCTATGACCGCATCGTGGCCGAGAAGTTCGACGCCTTCCTGCGGACGGGCCGCCGGTTCTCGTTCCTCATCGGCCATCCCCGCATCCTGCGTGTCGGCCTGCGGCTGGCGGTCGGCACCGATGCCATCGCCCGCCTCACCCTGCAAGTGATGGGCAACCTCATCGACAACGAGACCCCCGGCACGCCCGGCCGGGTCCTCGCCGCCGCCGACCGCGCCCTCGCCGCCGCATCACCCACGCTGCGCAAGCTGCATCAGCGCCGCAGGCGCAGAAGCTCGCCGTCGTGTCGAACCTCTTTCGGGTCGGGTCTTCCCGATCCCCCTAACCCGCCGTCCGGCATCACAAAGCGATGCGCTACGGCGATTCGCCGTCCAGAGTCGTAGTAGCCGACGAGTTCGCTCATCGTTCCGGGCGGTTGCCCTGACGCGGCTGCGGCTTGCCCGCTCATCAGCACGAGCTCATCCAGTTCGCCGCGTTCGATCCGCGGCCAGACGAACGCGTTGAAAACTGCGCGCAGCTCTCTGGCCGAGGTCAATCGCCTGGATTCCATCTGCCGCAGATTGCCAGCGCGGACTCGCGGGCGAGAAACGAATTCGATCAGGACCTGTGCGGACCGCTGTGTACAGTCGCGCTCATGGTCCGCGCGACGGCAGAAGCGACGCACCCTGCTCGCTCCACCGTCGGCATGCTCGAGGACTGGCTCGCTGCGGATCAAGCACAGGCGGCTGTTCTGCAAAACAGCCTGTTGGAATTGCTTGACGCTGTTGAGGATCCGTCGAAGCTTGCACTTGAAGCCCTGCGAATAGTCGCCGAGGCCACCTCAGCCGACTGGACACTCGACGAACTGCGTCACGCCGTAGGCCAGCTGTTGGCAAGTCGCCGGCAGGAGTCGTCCGCCGTCGCTGGCTGACTCAGACAGGCGGCCGTCCGCTGCCGTGTGCCAGTCCCTCAGCGCGTTCGGCAGACGGCAAGAGCCCCGGCACAGCGCCACTACGGTGGCAGCCCGTGACTGCGGTGCTGTTGGACGGTCAGGCGCTGGCCGAACAGATCAAGGACGACCTGCGAGAACGGATTGCGGCCCAGGGCCTGCAGCCGGGGCTCGGCACGATCCTCGTCGGCGACGATCCGGCATCGCACAGCTACGTGGGGGCGAAGATCCGCGACTGCGGAGAGGTGGGCATTGCCTCGATTCACGAGGAACTGCCCGCCGACATCTCCCGGGCCGAGCTGGACGCGGTGATCGAGCGCTTCAACGCTGACCCCGCCGTGCACGCGTACATCGTCCAGCTGCCCCTGCCCCGCCAACTCGACGAGGAAGCGGCGCTGCTGGCCATCGATCCCGACAAGGACGCCGACGGCCTGCACCCTGTCAACCTGGGCAGGCTCGTGATGGGCGTGGACGGCCCGCTGCCGTGCACACCGCGGGGCATCCAGGTGATGCTCGAGCACTACGGCGTGCCGGTGGAAGGACGCCACGTGGTGGTGGTGGGCCGCGGCCTCACGATCGGCCGCCCGATGGCGCTGCTGATGGCGCTGAAGCGGCCGGTGGCGAACGCGGCCGTGACCGTCGTGCACACCGGCGTGGCGGATCTTGGCGCCTACACCCGTGAGGCCGACATCGTGATCGCGGCAGCCGGCGTGCCCGGTCTCATCACGCCCGACATGGTGAAACCCGGTGCGGCAGTGGTCGGCGGCGGCATCACCCGTGAGGGTCGCAAGATCCTGTCCGACGTGGACGAATCAGTCGGCGAGGTGGCCGGCTGGGTGACCCCCCGCCTCGGCGGCGTCGGCCCGATGACCCGCGCCATGCTGCTGGCCAACACCGTCGACGCAGCCGCCGCTGCTGCCTGAGTCACAGCTGCCGTTCTGGTGTGGAGGCGATTGATGGAGCGGGACACTCAGCCGGTGCGAACCGTCTGGCAGCGGAGTCGGGTGGGTGCGCTGGCGTTGCTGCTGATTGCGGCGGTCCTGTCGCCGTTGGCGTCGCCCTCGGGTGTCGGCGCGGCCGACGCTGTCGCCCTCGAACGCATCTGGGGTGCGGATCGTTACGAGACGTCGCTGGCCATCGTGCAGCGCTTCATCGCCGAGGCCGGGGGTCGCATCGAGACTGCCGTTGTCGTGTCCGGCACCGACTGGCGTGACGCGGTCATCGCCGCGGGCTTGGCCGGCTCGCTGAACGCCCCGGTGCTGCTCAGCCCGCCCGGCGGACTCGCCACGGCAGCGGTGGACATGCTCGGGACGGCAGGTGTCTCGCAGGTCGTGGTGATCGACGGCACCGGCACGCTGAGCGACCGAGCGCTCGAGGGACTGCGGCGCCGCTTCGACAGCGTGGAACTGCTGGCAGCAGCGGATCCCTCCGAGCTCTCCGCCATGGCTGCGCGCCGGGCCGGCTCAGCGGGACGGCTGAATGGGCTCGGGCGCACGGCGGTTCTCGCGAGCGCGGAAGTGTTCGTCGACGCCATGGTGGCCGGGCCCATTGCCTGGCGTGGCCAGCACCCCGTTCTCCTCACGCCGCCCGGCACGCTCGACAGCAACGTCGCGGCAGCGGCTGCCGAGCTCGATGTGGAGCACGTCTTGGTCATGGGCGGCGTGTCGGCGGTGTCTCAGCAGGTCGTCGACGGGCTGATCGCTGCGAAGATCAGCTTCACGCGCATCGGGGGGGCGACGCGCTTCGACACAGCCCGGGTGCTGGCAGGCTCCATCGAAGGCGCCTATGCGTCAGGCCCGGGCGGCAGGTGCTTCGATCGCAGGGCGACAGGCGTCGCCACGGCGCGCTCGCCCTATGACGCGTTGAGCGCAGCGCCGCTGCTCGGTCGGCGGTGCTCGCCGCTGCTGCTGAGCGACGTATCCGCAGCAGACCCGTCCACCGTGGCTTGGGTGCGCAGCCATACCCGCTCGCTGACCGTGTTCGGCGGAACCGCCGCCGTCTCGAATGCTGCTGCCAGGGTGCTGCGAACCCGAGCACCCGTCTATGAAACGGTGGCGACCGGCGCGGAGCACACCTGCGCCATCGCCGTCGGCGGCGCCATCGTGTGCTGGGGCGACGACAGCCACGGCCAGCTCGACGCGCCCGATGGCGCATTCACAGCGATTGCTGCGGCCGGGCATCATTCGTGCGCGCTCAGAGCGACTGGGCGTGCAGCCTGCTGGGGCGGCGACGCGAGCGGCCAACTCGACGTTCCCGGCGACGCGTTCATTGCCATCGCCGCGGGCGGGGTGCCAGGGCCGGGCTCAGCCGCCACGGGCTTCTCATGCGGGCTGAAGCGTGCCGACGGATCAGTGAGGTGCTGGGGCGACGACGCCTTCGGACAGGTGTCCCAAGCGCCGCCAGGCAGGTTCTCTGCCGTTGCCGCCGGCTGGGGTCACGCCTGCGCGTTGCGTGCATCCGACGGGGGAGTGCTGTGCTGGGGCCTTGACGGCCGCGGGCAGGTGTCCCAGGCGCCGTCAGGCAGGCTCGCCTCCATCGCCGCCGGAGCGTGGCACAGCTGCGCGCTGCGACGTCCGAGCGGTGAAGTGGTGTGCTGGGGCACCAGCGAAGCAGCAGAGGCAGCGCCCTCGGGTCGGTTCGCAGCCGTCGCGACGGCCGCCGACGTCACATGTGCGTTGGGGCGTGATGACGGCAAGGCGGTCTGCTGGGGTTTCAACGGCCTCGATCAGGTGTCGGGCGCGCCGTCCGGGGCCTTCCGCTCCATCGTCTCGAGCGCGTGGCATGTGTGTGCCGTGCGCGACACCGACGAGATCGCCTGCTGGGGCGACGACTCCGAGGGCCAAGCCACGCCGCCGCTCGTCTGACAGAGCTTCGCCGTTCGGCTCAGTCGCTTACGGCGTGACGACGATGCAATCCCCGCCCGGGATCGTCACTTCTTCGGTGCTGCCGTCGTCGTTCGTTTTGGTGAAGGTGACGTCCTCGAAGCAGACGACGTATGGCTCACCGCGTTCATGCAGCTCCTGTTCGAGACGCCTCTTGTTCAGCTGTTCCTCTTCGGTCTGCGTGCCGTTTGCGGCCCACATGACGGGAAGGTCATCCTCATCGGTGGTCTCGTTCACGTCTTCTTGCCACTCTTCGGTGGCCTCGACGTCCTCTTCGGCCTGGTGATATCCGGTGGCATCGTGCTGCGTTGTCTCGTTGCCCTTGCTGATGGAGATTGTCGTGCCCGTGCCGTCGCCCGGATCCTGCACCTGGATCGTCACCACGTCGGGGCCGGTCGGTTGCTCGATGCACGTCAGATGCGGCGCGCCCGGGCATGGCGTGGCGCCGGGCAGATCGACGCTCGACTGTGTCTGCTGCGGTTCGTTGCCGTCGGTCGGCGTGACGGCGTCGGTCGGCGTGACGACCCAAGCGCTGCTGACCCATGGGCCTCCGGTCGAGGTGCTGCTGGGGACTTCCTGTGCCTCAGTGCCCGAGGTCGTCAGTTCGAAGCTGTAGCAGTGCACTCCCTGCTGCGACGGATCGGCGCACATGACCGGCCGCAAGCCGGATGCACCGCCGGTGCCGGTCGTGCCCGAGACGGTGCCGCCAGGCAGCGTTGTGATGAACTCGAGCTGCTCGTCGCCGGAGAGGCTGCTTGTGGACGCGACGCTGCAGACCCAGACGCCGCCGTCGGCCTCCGAGCAGGTCACCGTGATCTCCGGTTCATCTTGCGATGTCGCACCCGCGGTGGCTGCGGTCACAGCGAGCAGGGCTGTGGCGGCAATGGCAGCGGAGGCCAACCTCCTGAAGACGGCAAGGGTCGGGGCAGTCGGCATTTGTCGGAACCTTCTTCCTTGGCTGTCGGGAAACGCTCGGCAACGTCGGAACCTGAAAATATCAATAGAGCGCACATTGCCAAGGTGTTGATCCGCACTTTGCGTGATCATTGAACAGCAGAATATAGATGATTCAATCCGCAGATTGCGGAATCGGATCAGGGCACAGGGTTCGCGCTGCACGGCCGGTCAGGTTTCGGCGATGGGCAGGCCGTGGCGGGCGTGACGGACGAAGGCGTCTGCCTAGACGGCGAGGAGGGTGACGTCATCGCCGGAGTAGGTTTCCGGTCTGGCCACCTCTGCATGCAACAGGAGAGCGCAGTGAACGATCCAGCCGCGAAGGAACCAGTTCGGGTAGCCGTGACGGGAGCCGCGGGCCAGATCGGCTACAGCCTGCTGTTCCGGATCGCCTCGGGGGCCATGCTCGGCCCCGAGGTGCCCGTCGAGCTGCGGATGCTGGAGATCCCCCCCGCGATGGGCGCGCTCGACGGCGTGATGATGGAGCTCGACGACTGCGCCTTCCCGCTGCTGGCGTCACGCACCGGCACGTCAGACCCCAACGAAGCCTTCGAGGGTGCCGACTACGCGCTGCTGGTGGGCTCGATGCCTCGCAAGGCCGGCATGGAGCGCAGCGACCTGCTCGAGGCCAACGGCGGCATCTTCACGGTGCAGGGCAAGGCGCTGAGCGATTCGGCCAACCCCTCGGTGCGGGTGCTGGTGGTGGGCAACCCGGCCAACACCAACTGTCTCATCGCCATGCGCAATGCGCCCGCCATCGCCGACGGGCAGTTCACCGCCATGACCCGGCTCGACCACAACCGGGCCGTCGCCCAGCTCGCCGCCAAGGCCGGCGTGTCGGTGAACGACGTGACCCGCATGACCATCTGGGGGAACCACTCCGCCACCCAGTACCCCGACATCTTCCGCGCCGTGGTGGGCGGCCACAACGCAGCGGCCCTGGTCGACGAGCAGGCGTGGCTGGAAGACGACTTCATCCCCACCGTGCAGCAGCGCGGCGCCGCGATCATCAACGCCCGCGGCGCCTCCTCAGCGGCGTCGGCAGCGTCGGCCGCGGTGGATCACATGCGCGACTGGTCCTCGGACACACCGGGCGGCGACTGGGTATCGATGGGCATCCCGTCCACCGGCGACTACGGCGCCCCCGAAGGCATCATCACGTCGTACCCCGTCACCGTCTCGGGCGGCCAGTACCACGTCGTGACCGGCCTCGACCTCGACGAGTTCAGCCGCTCCCGAATCGAGGCCTCCTGGGCCGAGCTCGTCGACGAGCGCGACACCGTCGGAGGAATGGGCCTCCTCGGCTGACCCGACCGCCGTTCAGCTCAGCTGGATGTGATGAACGGCAATCCCAAGATTTGGTGCGCGGGTGAGCCTGCCGTCGGCCGTGAGCAGCGGTGCGCCCTTGGTGACGGCTACGGCGACATACATGGCGTCGTAGGCCGTGACGTTGTCGCGGTAGCGCCATGCCGTCCGTGCCAGGAAGCGATGTGAGATGCGTTCGACGGGAAACGCGGCGAGGTTGTCGAGCAGCGCCTCGGCGCGCGCTACGGAGATCTCTCCCTGGGCCACGAAGCGGCGCATCGCCGAGACGACTTCGGCATCGAACAGCTCGGGCGCAGCCAACGAACATCCCGCGATCGTGTCCGCAAACGCGTTTCCCGCAGGAGTGCGCAGCAGGTACTCAATCGCAGCGGACGAGTCAACTACGTAGGCGTCCAAAGAGTTCCTCATCTCGCTCGCGACGCACTTCGTCGAGGGTGGCCACGACGTCGAGTTCGATATCCAGCGGAGGAATCGACTCCCAACGCTCCTTCCATTCGGACCACTCGAGTTCGCGCTTGATGGCCTGCAGCACGACCGCGCTCATCGAACAGTTGCGTTGCTGTGCGCAGCGCTGCAGCCGCTCATGGAGTTCATCGGGCACGTTCCGCACTTGCAGGTTCGCCATTGCATGAACTTAGCATGAAAGCTTCATGCAATGTGGTCGGCCGTTGGTTTGAAAGATCAGAGAAAATATTGAAATTCATACTTGGAGCATCACACGCGCCGCCACGCAGTACCAAGTCGATTTCGTGAGACTCGCTGACTCGGCGTTCGGGGAGCGTTCTTGCGGCCGTAGTCAGACTTTGACGTGCGTAGGGCAGAGTGCGTTGTTGGGGGAGCTTGGGGTGGCGATGTGCCCATTGATGGGCAGCGCAGCGGCCACCTACATTCGCTGGCCAAGCGGTCGAGCCGTTCCGGCGGAAGGATGTGCGTGAGAGAACTGACCCTCGACGACATCGACGACCTGGCGCTCGGAGCAACGCTGCTCGGCACCGGCGGAGGGGGAGACCCCTACGTCGGCAAGCTGCTGGTCTCCCAAGCCATCGCCGACCATGGACCCGCCCGGGTCGTGAGCGCCGACGAGCTGCCCGACGACGGCCTGGTGCTGACGACCGCCATCATCGGCGCTCCAACGGTCATCTTGGAGAAGATCCCCGCCGGCACTGAGTTCCGGTCGGGCATACAGGCACTGGCGGCCTACCTGGGCGAGGACCCGGTGGCGCTCATGCCGATCGAAGTCGGCGGTGTCAACACCCTGGTGCCGATCGCCACCGCCGTCGAAATGGGCCTGCCAGTCGTCGACGCTGACGGCATGCGTCGAGCATTCCCCCAGATCGAGATGACCGTCTTCACCCTGCACGACCTGCCCGCCGGCCCGCTGTCGATCGCGGACGAGAAGGGCAACATGTGCGTGTTCGAGGCGAACACGAACCAGATCGCCGAATCGCTCGCCCGCGCCGCCGTCATCCAGCTCGGCCTCGCCGACGCAATCAGCTGCTACCCGATGAAGGTGGCTGACGTGCGACGAGCCGGCATCGCAGGCTCCATGAGCTACTGCACCGAGGTCGGCAAGCGGCTCGCTCACGTGAAGCTGGGTGCCGAAGGAGCGTGGGACGAACTCCTCGACTACACCGATGCGGCCCACGTCTTCAGCGGCAAGGTGATCGATATCGACCGCCGGACCACCGAAGGCTTCGCCCGTGGCACGGTGGTGCTCGAGCACCTCGACGACCCCGGCCGAACGATGCGCGTCGAGATACAGAACGAGAACCTTGTCGCGTTCGAAGACGGCGACGCCGTGGTCACCGTGCCCGACCTGCTCTGCCTGCTCGACTACGAATCGGCCGACCCGATCACCACCGAGGGACTGGCGTACGGGCAGCGCCTCAATGTGCTTGCCATGCCGTGCGCACCCGAGTGGCACCGCGACGGAATGCTGGATCTCGTGGGGCCCAGGGCCTTCGGATACGACATCGACTACGTCGACTTCCGGGAGCGTGCGCGATGCGGAGGCTGAGCCGAACGGCGAAGCCGGGGCCCGAGCGGCCCGTGAGCGCAGCGAACAAGAGCGGGAGACAATAGGTGACTCAGCGAGAAGATCCTTCGATCCGCGTTTCCTCGAAGGACCTGCGGCTCGGCGTCGACGTCGGCGGTACGAACACGGATGCTGTCGTTGTGGACGGCAACGGCCACATCATCGTCGAGACGAAGACCGCGACCACCCCCGAGCCCATCGACGGCATCATCGATGCGATCACCACAGTCATCGACCAGATCGACGACACCTCCCGGCTGGGCAAGGCCATGCTGGGCACGACGCACCCGACCAACGCCATCATCCGGCGCCGCGACCTGGACCGAGTGGGTGTGCTCCGGCTGGCGGCACCCTCATCGCTGGGCGTACGGCCCAGCGCCAACTGGCCAGAAGACTTGCGAGATCTGGTCATCGGGCGCAGCCAGATCATCGAGGGCGGCTTCGAGTACGACGGCACGCCGATCGCACCCCTCGACGAAGACGCCATCCGCCGGTTCGCTGGCGAGTGCGCGGGCGACGTCTCTGCAGTTGCGGTGTCGTGCGCATTCAGCCCGGCATGCACCGACCATGAGCTGCAAGCCGCAGCGATCATCGAAGCCGAATGCGGAGGCGATCTGCCGGTCTCGCTGAGCCACACGGTCGGGTCGTTGGGCCTGCTCGAGCGTGAGAACGCCACCATCCTCAATGCATCGCTGCTGACGGTCGCGAGGCGGGTGGTGAACGGCTTCCGCGACACGCTTGCCGACCTCGGACTCGACGTCGAGAGCTTCCTGACCCAGAACGACGGGACGCTGATGACGGTGGAGGAGGCAGACCGCTACCCAGTGCTCACCGTCGGCTCAGGCCCGACGAACTCGATGCGCGGCGCGTGCGCGCTGGCGGGATTGACCGATGCGCTCGTGATCGATGTCGGCGGCACCTCGGCAGACATCGGCATCTTGGTGAACGGCTTTCCCCGTGAGTCCACTGCCGCTGTGGAAGTCGGCGGAGTGCGCACCAACTTCCGCATGCCCGATCTGATCTCGGTGGGCCTGGGCGGCGGCACCATCGTGCGGCACGATGGCGAGGCCGACGGCGATGTGTCCGTAGGCCCGGACTCGGTGGGCTACCGGGTCATCAGCGCTGCAATGTGCATGGGTGGCCCCACGCTGACGCTCTCCGACGTGTCGTTGGCGATGGGCCGGCTAGACGGGTTTGGCGATCCGTCGCTGCTGAACGCGGTGGAGGATGACGTCTGCAGGGCCGCGATCGCCTGGGTCGACGAGCGGATCGGTGTGCTGGGCGAGCGGATGAAGGCATCCAGCACACCGCTGCCGCTGATGGCCGTAGGCGGCGGCGCTCACCTCGTACCGGCGGAGTTGGCGGGCTTCAGCGAGGTCATCTGGCCGCCGCATCACTCGGTGGCGAACGCGTTCGGCGCGGCCATCGCCGAAGCCGCCGGATCGATCGACAAGGTGTACAGCTACGACGCCACCAGCCGCGAGGACTGCCTGCGCAGTGCCCGGGAGGAAGCAACAGACGCCGCCATCCGTGCTGGCGCCAACGCAGGCGAGGTGCGGATCACGAGCGTCGTGGAGATCCCGATGACGTACGTGCCGGGCGGCGGGTGCCGGGTCATCGTCAAGGCGGTCGGGCCGCTCGCCGCGTGAGCCACGCCGGGGTCCGCGTCGCCGACGCTCACAACGACCTGCTGCTCGCAGTCCTGCATCAACGAGAACGCGGCCGCTCCGACCCCTTCGGGGACTACTGGCTGCCGCAGCTGCGCTCCGGCGGTGTGGACCTGCAGTTCCTGCCGATCTTCACCGAGGACCAGCACGTCGGCGAGGGCGCCTTGCGGCGCGCCTTGCTGCTGCTCGAAGAAGCTCGACGCATTGCCGACCTTCATGCGGCCGATGTCGCCATCGTCGAGACCCCGTCCGATCTCGAACAGGCGCTGGAATCCAATCGGATCGGGCTGCTGCTTGCCCTGGAGGGCTCCGAGCCGCTCGGCGCTGATCTCGAGCTGCTCGAGACGTTCTTCCGGCTCGGCGTGCGCAGCATGTCGATGACGTGGAATCGCCGCACGATGATGGCTGACGGCGTCGGCGAAGCCGCCACCGGCGCTGGGCTGACCAGCCTCGGCGTCGATGCTGTGGCCGAAATGGAACGGCTCGGGATCATCGTCGACGTGAGCCATCTTTCGGCAGCCGGTGTGGCCCACGTGTCCGGCATTGCCACCCGACCCTTCGTGGCGACCCATTCGTCGTGCCAAGCGCTGTGCGGCCACCCGCGCAACCTCAGCGATGAGCAAATGCGCCAAATTGCGGCGGCCGGCGGCGTCATCGGCATCAATGCGTTCGGCGGCTTCCTCGCTGATGAACAGCCTGTGCTGGCTGACTACGTCGCGCACATTTCTCATGCACTTGACGTTGCCGGCGACGGGGCTGTCGGACTGGGGCCGGATTTCATCGACGATCTCCTGCACACCATCGACCCGATCCTGGGCGCAGGCCTCGTCGATCCTGACCGCCTGCCGCTGGTGGACGAGTTGCGCTCGCCGGCCGATCTGGCGCCGCTCGTCGAGCTGCTGGTGGCGAAACTCGGCCCCGAGATCGCGTGCCGTGTCGCGGGCGACAACTGGATCGACTTCGTCCTGGCCAATCTGCCGTCCCGCCGACCGCACGAGGTCGCGGAGAATAGAGCCGCCGGGACCGCCGACGCCTAGGAGCCAGCGTGTTGCAATCCAGCGAGCAAGCTCGACCGCTGACCCTGCGGCAACTGCTGGCGGCAGGCGTGCTCGGCGGGTCGCACGTGGTGGCCGGTGCCAAGGGGCTCGACAGTGCGGTTGTCGATATCGTCGTAACTGAGCGCTGCGACCGGACGACACCGATCTCCAGCGGACTCCTCGTGGTGTTGGACGCCAGCTCACTGGCGCCGAACTCCTATGCGTTGGACATCGCGCTGCGCGCAGTACGCGACGGTGATGGCGCCGGACTGGTGGCGGTCAACGCCGTGGCAGCACCTGGGCTCGCTACCCGGCGATTGGCAGACCGGTTCTCCACGGCGCTCGTCGAGGTCAGCACGCCCGATGTGCTGTCGATGGCCGCTGCGGCGCGCGAACTGCTGTTGCAGCCCACGGTCCGCCAAGCCGCGATGGTGTCCAAGCTGCTGAGCGGTCTGATGGCCACCAAGACCGTGCCGGACACGCTGGAACTGGTGGCCGACGTGCTGGGACGACCGTGCTCGCTGGTCGAAGCCACCGGCGCGATCGTCGCCGGTCCTGATGTTGCAGTCGAGGCTGGCGCGCTGCGTCAGAGTGCTTTCAGCTCTCCCCGTGTGGGTGGCGAAGGCGCGGCGGGCATGACCTGTCCGGTGATCGTGGTGCCGGGCGAGCCGGCCCGCTTCTGGCTGGTGTGCGTGCTCGACGCGGCCGACGAGGCACTCATGGGCACCGGCCTCGAGCTCATGGGGGTGGCGTCGTGGGCAGTGGGTGCCTACCTGGTTCGGGACCGGCTGGTGATGGAACGCGACGCCCGCCACCGGCTGGCGCTGCTCAACGAGATTGTGGGCGGCGGCGAACTGCCCGACGAGACCGTGCTGGCGCAGATGGCCACCGCTGGTTGGTCGGCCGCGGGATGGGTGACTGCCTTCCACGTCGAGGTGTCCGGCGCGGTCGATGCTGCCTGGGTGCTGGTGAACACCGACACACTGGGCGAGCTGCTGAGCGCCTGCGGCATCGACGGCCCGCTGATCGAACGAACCGACGGCTGGTCGGGCTGGGTGAGCTCCCGCTCGGAGCCACCCGTGGAGGAATACCGGGCGATGACGCGTCGGCTGCGGGACGCGGTCACCCAGCTCACCGACGAGGCAGCCGATGTCATGGCACACGGCGGGGTCGGGCGGCCGGCGACGGGACTGCCGGGCCTGCGTGCCAGCTTGACCGATGCGCGCCAGGCCGCAACCTTGGCTGGTGCCGGCGGCCGGCGGGTCGCAGTGCGCCACATCGACGAGCTCGGCATCCAGCGGATCATGCTGGGCTGGTACGGCTCCGCCGATTTCGGCCGGGTGGTCGATGCATTCCTGGCACCGCTGGAGGCGACCGATGCCGATGAGACTCTGCTGCGGACGCTGGAGGCGTACTTGGACTGCCAGTCCTCAGCCACGAACACCGCGGCCATGCTCGGCGTGCACCGCAACACGGTGATGAAGCGGATCGATCGCATCTCCGAGGCGCTCCACGTCAATCTGGCGGATCCCGATCAGCGATTGGCCCTGCAGCTCGTGATGCGCAAGCACCGGTTGGACCGGACCCAGCAGTGACAGGCCTCCAAGACGGGGCCGATGTCGCGGTCATCGGCGGAGGCATAGCGGGCATCTCGGCTGCCTTCGAGCTCGCGGGGACCGGGCACGAGGTGGCGCTGGTGGAGCGCGAACCGACGCTGACCGCGCACAGCACCGGTCGTTCCGCTGCCCAGTTCCTGGCCTCCTACGGCGAAGCGACCAATCGACGGCTGAGCGCGGCCTCTCGGCTGACCTCATCGGGGGCGAGATTCCTGCTGGCGACTTGGGGGTGCTCGAGTCGCAACTCAGTCCAAAGCGCTTTGCTGCCGTCGAGATGCCTGTCTGACGTGAAGCCCCGCCTCGGGCATGCGTGATCTGCACCACAAGGGCCTCCAATCGCAGCGATCTGCCCATTGAGGGGCGAAGTCCTCCTCCTTACGGTCGCTTCCACAGGCCGGAACGAGGCCCTGAGGGGGGATCCGATGAAGGCACGCACCTTGACGAGACTGCTCGGCGCGGCGCTCGCGCTGATGCTCGTTGCCGCCGCATGCGGCGACGGCGACGATGGCAGCGACGCAACCACCGACGTCACCGCAGCGCCCACGCAGACCGCCGCGGAACCCGCGGCGAGCGACGACGAGCCCGACGCCACCAGCGACACCGCCGCGCCTGAAGCAGACGACAGTGCCCCGGCAACGACCGCGGCGCCCGCCGAACCGGCCGACGAACCCGATCCCGAGCCGTGGCGCATCGCCTACCTCTCGGCCAGCTCGGCCAACACGTTCCTGCTGGCATCAGTCGGCGAGATGCAGCGGCTCGCGGACGAGAACAACATCGAGTTGGTCGAGTTCGACGCACAATTCAACGCCGAGCTGCAGACCACCCAACTGCAGGACGCCATCGCCAGCGGTCAGTACGACGGCATCATCCTGGTCGCGGTCAACGGACCCGGGCTCGTTCCCGACGTCGAGGCGGCGCTGGCAAGCGGCCTGCAAGTCGTGCTGTTCAACCAGATCGTCGGCGACGATCTCTCGACGAACGAGCCGCAAGTCGACGGCATCGCAGCCTCGGTGATGGCGCCTCCGGTTGTGACCGGCGAGCGCGCGGGCCGCCTCACGATCCAGGCATGCGAGGGACTCGACCCGTGCCGTGTCGTGTACCTGTTCGGCATCCGGGGGATCCCGCTGGATGTGGCGCTGCGGCAGGGCTTCGACAGCGTCGTTGCCGGGCACGCCAACATCGAAGTCGTCGCTGAAGGCGAAGGCTTGTACCTGGGGCCCGAGGGCGGCATCAACGCCATCCAGGACATCCTTCAGGCGCAGCCAGAGTTCGACGTGGTGGTCGGCGCCGACCAGTCGCTGCAGGGCGTTGAGCTGGTGCTGACCGACGAGGGCAAGCTCGACGGTGTCGCCCTGATCGGCTTGGGCGGCTCCTCACCTGCGATCGACGGCGTGCGTGACGGCCGCTGGTCCGCCACCGTGTACTACGCACCGGCGAGCGAGGGCCGCCTGGCGATGGAGGCGATGATCGCTGCCCTGCGCGATGGCACCATCACCGGCGGCATCGACCCCAATGCGAACTTCCTCGATGAGGGTTTGGTGACCTCCGCCAACGTGGACCAATTCACTGCGGAGTGGGATGGGTGATCGCTGAGCCGGCTCGGGGCCCAGTCCAAGCACCGGTCCACGTTGAGCTGACGGGCGTCTCCAAGCGATTCGGATCGACGCAAGCGGTGGACGGCGTGAACCTCGCCGTTCACCGCGGCGCGATCCACGCCCTCGTCGGCGAGAACGGTGCCGGCAAGTCCACGGTCGGCAAAGTCGTCTCGGGGCTGTATGGCCCCGACAGTGGTTCGGTGGCTGTGAACGGTCGGCCGGTCCGGTTTCGGTCTCCGCGGCACGCCTTTGACGCCGGGGTCACGGCCATTGCCCAGGAACTGGCGCTGGTTCCCGACCGCACCGTGGTGGACAACGTGTTCCTCGGCGTGGAGGCAACTCGGTGGGGATGGGTGCGACCCCAGGAATCGCGCAGGCGGTTCCTGGCGCTGGCTGAGCGCACGGGCATCCACGTCGACCCCGCCGCGAGGGTGGGCGACCTCAGCGTCGCCGACCAGCAGTGCGTCGAGATTCTGCGAGCAGTTGCGCGCCGCACCGAGTTGGTGGTGATGGACGAGCCCTCGGCCCGGCTCTCGATTGCGGAGCGCGATCAGCTTCACCGCTTGGTCCGTTCTCTGCGCGACCAGGGCATCACCGTTCTGTTCATCTCGCACTTCCTGGATGAGGTGCTGGCGTTGGCCGATGAGGTGACGATCATGCGCGACGGGCGGGTCGTGCGTACCACGACCCCGTCGTCGGAGACGGCTGATTCGCTGGTCGAGGCCATGATCGGTCGGGAGCTCGACGCCACGTTCCCGCCAAAGGCAGCGCTACCCGACTCCGCTGCGACGCCCGCGCTGCGGGTGCGGGGCTTGCGGTGCACAGGATCGTTGCGCGAGGGCTCGCCGGCAGGCCTGGATCTCGACGTGGCTGCCGGTGAGATCGTCGGCATCGCCGGATTGGTCGGCTCAGGTCGCACCGAGTTCTTGCGAGCGATCTATGGGGCGGATCCTGGCGATGGCGGCGAAGTCGTGGTTGGCACACAGTGCCTGCGGGGTTCGCGTCCAGACCGGGCTATCCGAGCGGGTGTGGGCCTGATTCCTGAGTCGCGCAAGGACCACGGGCTGCTGATGGAGCGCAGCGTCCGCGAGAACGTCAGCCTGCCTCATCTGGAACGGATGACCCGAGCAGGCGTCGTCAACCGCATCGCCGAGCGCCGCTTCGTCCGGGCCGCAAGCACCGATGCCGGGGTGCGCGACGGCGGCATGGAAACCCCCATGCGGCTGCTGTCAGGCGGCAACCAGCAGAAGTGCCTCTTCGCACGCTGGCTGGTGTCGGGGCTGCGGGTGCTGATTGCCGACGAGCCGACCCGAGGCGTCGATGTGGGCTCCAAGCGCGCCATCTACGACCTCATCGCATCCGCCGCCGCAGACGGTCTCGCCGTGCTGGTCGTGTCGTCCGAGCTGGAGGAACTGGTGGGCCTGTGCCATCGCATCCTGGTGATGCGCGACGGCAGTTTCGTCGGCGAGTTCACCCACCCTGACCTTGACGAGGCCGAGTTGCTGCGCCATGCCTTCGGCGAAGCCTCCCTGAGCGCAGTGACGTGAGCGCCGGGGGGCCAGCCGTGGCCGATGCCGCAGTATCCGTTCCGTCGACATCGGGTGCCAGGCACCAGCTCAACGTGCTGGCGCGTTTCGGCATCGTCTGGGTCACCCTTGCGCTCTTCGTCGTGCTGGCCATCACGACAGACGGCTTCCTGACTGCTCCGAATCTGCGCAATGTGCTGGATCAGCAGGCGACCCTGCTGATCGCTGCCTCGGTCGCAACGCTCGCCATGATCGCCGGCGGCTTCGACGTGTCGATCGCCGCAGTGGCGGTCGTGGCGCCGCTGGTTGCGCTGCGGGTCGAGAACGCCACCGGTTCGGTGGTGGTCGCGCTGATTGCCGGGTGCGCCTTCGGTCTGGCGGTGGGGCTCGCCAACGGGTCGATCGTGGCGTTCGCACGCATCAACTCATTCATCACGACGCTGGCCATGTCGTTCATCGTGTTCGGACTCGGCTACATCGTGAGCGAGCGCAGCATCCTGCGACCGGTCAGCGAGAACTTCCGTGACATTGCACGGACGCGCGTGCTGAGCCTGACCACGGCGACCTGGATCTCGCTCGCCGTGGTGGCAGTGGCGTGGATCGCGCTCGCAGGCACCCGCTTCGGCCGTCACGTGTACGCAACAGGCGGCAACGCGGAAGCGGCGCGGCTGGCAGGCGTGCGCACTCGGTACATCGTCGTGTCGGTCTTCGCCCTGTCGGGGCTCGCAGCCGGCCTGGCCGGTGTCGTGGCGGCGTCCCGGACCATCAGTGCCACGCCATCGGATGACTTCAGTTTCGTATTCGGCGTCATCGCCGCCATCGTCGTCGGCGGCACATCGATCGCCGGCGGCACCGGTGCCGTGTGGAGGACGCTGCTCGGCGCCTTCTTCATCGCTTTCATGGTCAACGGCTTCAACCTGCACCAGGTCGACCCGATCTGGCAGCGAGTCATTCAAGGCGTTGTGATTCTTGTTGCGGTCGCCGCTGACGCCTGGTCCCGTTCCCGCCGAGCCTGACTACCAACCCTTCTCCCACACGAAAGGACCCACCATGAAGATCCACATCGTCGTTCCGATCACCTCGGACACGTTCAACGAACAGATCACCCTTGAAGCTCGTAGCTTTCTGGGGCCGGAGATCGACATCGAGGTCTCGAACCTGCGCTACGGGCCGGCCTCCATCGAGTCGTTCTACGACGAGGTGCTGGCGGGCCCAGCAATTGTCGAGGAGGTGCGCCGCGCAGTCGACGCCGGGGCGGACAGCGTGTTCATCACCTGCTTCGGCGACCCGGCTGTGCCTGCGGCCCGCGAGCTGGTGGACATCCCCGTCGTCGGCGGTTTCGAACCGGCCATAGCGACAGCGCTCACTTTGGGTGCTCGCTTTTCGGTCATCACCGTGCTGGAGAACGTTGTGCCGATGATCTCGGATCTCGCGACACGCATGGGCATCCGGGAGCGCATGGTCTCGGTCGAAGTGGTGGACACGCCGGTCCTCGAATTGCACGACGGCGACGCCCTCCTCAAGAGCCTCTCCCAGGCCTCACACCGGGCGCTGGACCAAGCTGCCGACGTGCTGGTGCTGGGCTGCACCGGCATGCTCGGCGTGGCAGCGGCACTGCAGTCCCAGCTCGCAGCGGAGCGCGTGAGGGTTCCCGTGGTCGACCCGACCGGTGCTTCGCTCGGACTCCTGCTCACACTGCACTCGATGGGCTTGAAGCCGAGCCGGTGCACCTACATGCCGCCCCCCGACAAGGAGCGCATCAGCGCCTGACGGGGAGTTCAGGTCTCACGCCTGGGCGCTGTGGCCAGCCTGTGACTCCTCGATCACTGCTTCGAGCCAGTCGAGCTGGCGACGTCCCAAGTCCTCGTCGGGGAACACCTTGCGCACGAGTGCTGCGATGTCGGCGATATCGGCGATGCCAGTGATCTCCATGAGTCGCATCGCATCACTGATGTCGGTGCGACGAGCCGCTCGCGCCTTCATCGCCAGCATGTGCTCTGGGCTCGCGGCGATGACCGTCAAGTACGGATGCTCGAATACCTCGCGCCCGTGCCGCTGCTCGGCCTTGGGCATGTACGGCGTTGCTTGTTCGTTCAGCCAAGTTGACGGCCAGCCTCGCTCGCGCGCCATCTCAGCGGCGATGGACATGACCGCCTCGTAGCCGTCGAGGATGGCTGTGTCGATGTCGCGGGTGGCTCGATCGGCGTCGTACGCCAGCACCATCGCGGCACCGCCGGCGATGTAGAGGCGTGCATGCGTTCGCCGACGCTCAAGTCGCTCGGCGAGCTCGCTGAGGGCGGCGCGGATCTCAGATTCAGCGAGCGGGGTCACCGTCAGACGACCGCTAGCTCGCTGCGAGGAAACCACACGCCGTGTTCCTCGAAGGCACCGGGCGTGGTGATGATGGTGCGCACTCGATCGAAGGGGTAACAGCCGCCGGCGTACCAGAAGTCGGGGAGAAACCTGTGCCTGGACGATGTCCATGGTGGGGGTGCCATGGCTGCGGAGCGTGCGAGGTGTTCGGCGTAGGCGGCCAGGAAGGCGTCCCAGCGGGAGTCGAACAGCTCTGGTTCTTCAGCAATCAAGGCAGCTCGCTCGTGAGGGCCGGCTTCCTGCCATACGAGTCCGAAGTCGTGCAGCAAGAGACGCAGCCGAAACTCGTCGTCGCTGGCGCGCAGAGCTGGCACGTAGTCGGCCAGTGCGTTCGGGGGCCGGGTGGATGAAGTCATGGCGGCGCCTGTAGTTCGCAGCGTACCGACGAACAGGCATCTGCTCGGCTGTCAGCGGCAGCGGGTCAGCTCGAGGGGCCGTAGGTGTAGCGGCCTATGGCGTCGAGGGTGAGCCGACGCAGGGTGTTGCAGCTTCCGGTGCGGATGATCAACGGCTCGTTGGCGATCATGGCGAAGGTGAGCACGTCGCCGTTGGCCGCAGTGCTGACCCCGGCGATGGCTGAGCTGTCGTTGAGCTGACCGCCTTTGGCGAAGACCGTGTTCGCCGGGCCCTGCCCGTTTCCGGGAGACCGCGGCCCGCAGCTCTGCAGAGTCGGGGTTCGACCTGCGATCGACAGCGAGGTCGCGAAGCGGGACTCACTGCCCGCCAGCAGCAGCAGCCGCACGGCGGCCTCGCAGCTCATGCGGTTGTGCACCGACAGCCCGGAGCCGTCCACCAGGACGATCTCGTCGGCCGTGGTGCCCAGGAGGCCGCTGAGCGCCGCGGTCGCCGCTGCCGCCGAGCCAGCACGGGACGAGTCGCCGCGATGCCGGCCGATCTGCTTGAACAGCATCTCCGCGGGCGTGTTCTCCGAGTAGCGCAGGATCCGTACCAGCATCTCGGCGATCGACGGTGAGGTGATGCTGCCCAGATCGGTCGAATCGCCGGCTGTGGGGGCGCTGCCCGAGCGCGGCCGGTGACGGATCACCATGCCACGCGCTTCGAGGAGGTCGTCGAAGTCTGACGCTGCGGCCTGGGTCGAATCGGCGCTGCGGGTGTGGCTCCGGCGGTCGATGGCGTAGGGCGAGTAGCCGTCGTTGATGATCAAGCCCGACAGCACGCCCACGAAGTTCCCCGACAGGTACGACTGCTTCCAGATCGCCGGGGTCTCCGGCGTCGCGCCCGGCAGGGAGTGCGAGATGTAGCTCTGCTCGCCGTCGGCGAACCACGATCCGTCGCCGATGACGGCGCCTTCGATGGTGTGGATGTCGTGAGCTTCGAGTGCCGCCATGACGATGTCCGCGAGTTGGGTCACGTCGGTGTACGGGCGCGCATTCGCAATGCGGTCGATGTAGCCGGGCGTGGCCAGCACCGGGTCGCCGCCGCCGATCAGGTACAGGTCGCCGCGCAGCACGCCGTCGCTGACCGCATCGAGTGCGCCGGCGTCGGCAACCACTCGGGTGGTGAAGGTGGCGTCGGCGCCCAGTTCGCTCAGCGCCACGGTGACCGTCACGAGCTTGGCAAGCGATGCCGGCAGCAGCGGTGTGTGCGGCTTGTGCTTGAAGATCGGCTCGCCGTTGCGATACAGCGACATGCACATGTCGTCGGTCGCTTCGCTCGACCGCAACGCGGCCGAGAATTCGGTTGCCAGCCGCTGCTGCCACGCAGGTGCGTCGTCATCGGACGGGTCGTCTGTGTCGTCGGACTCGCTGGGGTCCTCACCCGCTGCGAGGGCTGCCGCAATGGCACCGACCTCGGTTGCGGTCTCCCAGCGATCTGCGCCGTGGACGCGGATCATCTTGCGGCCCGACAGCTTGGCGTTCGGCACGGCTGCTGGCCCGCCCACGACGTAGCCGCCCGCCGCGGCTGTGGCGAGCCGCTCCAGCTGGTCCTGCGGGAACGGGTCGTGACGGCCCCCGGCCAGCACGATGCAGCGCTTGGTGTCCAGCACGCCGGCGAGCGTGACGGCCGAGTAGATGTCGGACTGTGCGTCGGCGTCGGATGCCACGATGATCGGCACCGCATCGGTGCAGTCGCCCAGCACCTCGGGCGGCGGCAGCGTCGCCGCTCCAGCCGTCTGCGCGCCCGCTGGACTTGCGAGCGGCACGATGAGCGTTGCCAGCAACACGACTGCCGCTATGACCGCTGTGCAGCGTCGCCGCCGTCTTGGCGTTCCCACGTTCTGCCGACCTCCGTTCAGGTACGCGCTCGTGCCGGCTGCGTTTGATGGCTTCATCACTGGTGGCGCCTGTGCCTGATAGCTACGGCACTAGTGCCGACTGCTTTCAATGGTTTCGCCACTAGTGGCGAAACTGCCGCTCGCCGGTGAACAGCATGGCGAGGCCGAGCTCGTTGGCTCGGGCAATCACGTCGTCGTCTCGCAGGGCGCCGCCCGGCTGCACCACCACGGCCACGCCGGCCGCAGCAGCGGCCTCCACGCCGTCACCGAAGGGGTAGAACGCGTCGCTGGCACAAGCGCCGCCGGCAGCCCGCCCGTCGGCTTTCGCCGCGGCGAGCTGACCGGACTCCACGCGGTTCTGCTGGCCGGCGCCGATGCCCCACGCTGTGCGGTCCCGCGCCAGCACGATCGCATTCGACATCACATGCCCGCAGACCCGCCAGGCGAAGCGGGCATCGGCCAGCTCGCTCGCCGTCGGCTTGCGCTGGGTGACCACCTGCCAGTCCTCGGGCGCTGAAGCGAACGTGTGGGGCGACTGCACCAGCCAGCCGCCATTGATCTGCCGCAGCGACACGCCGGCCTCGTCGGGCCGCGGCGCCTCGAGCACCCGGGTATTGCGCCGCTTCGCCTCGAGGCGTCCCACCACGCCGTCCTCGTAGCCGGGCGCGATGATCAGATCGGCTTGGGCCGCCGCCTCGATGCGCTCGACCGTGTCGAGGTCGACGATCTTGTTGAACGCCACGATGCCGCCGAATGCGGAGCGGGCATCGCAGTCGTAGGCCCGCTGGTACATGTCGGCAAGATCGTCGCCGACTGCTGCGCCGCACGGGTTGGCGTGCTTCACGATCACGACCGCCGAAGAGCCCTCGGCATCGCCCAGGTCGTGCACGATCCGCCACGCCGCATCGGCATCGAAGAAGTTCAGGTAGCTCAGCGCCAGCCCGCTGTGCTGGTAGGCGTGGTCCCACCAGGTCGGCTCGCCGACCGGCCGGTAGCGGGCGCCGTGATGGTGCGGGTTCTCGCCGTAGCGGCATTCGTCCACCCGTTCCAGCGCCAGGTGCATGGTGGGCGGCAGGGGAGCCGTCTCGGGCGATTCATCGGCTCCCGGCGCCGCACCCGCGGCGTCGCCTGCGTTCGGCTCGTCCAGCCAGTTCACGATCGCCGCGTCGTAAGCAGCGGTATGGGCAAAGGCGGCCCGAGCCAGCCGCCGACGCGTCGCCGTGCTCAGCCCACCAGCACCCGACTCCGTCGCGTCAGCCAGCTCGTCAAGCACCGCCTCGTAATCGGCCGGGTCAACCACCACACCCACGCCGCCGCTCTCGTCGCCGTGATTCTTGGCAGCAGCCCGCACCATGGCCGGCCCGCCGATGTCGATCAGCTCCGGACCGGGGTCGGACCGGAACGGGTACAGGTTGCACACCACCAGGTCGATGGCCGCAATGCCGTGCTCATCGAGCGACGCCAGGTGCGCCGGCTTCGACCGGTCGGCCAGGATCCCGCCGTGGATGCGCGGGTGCAGCGTCTTCACCCGTCCGTCCAGCATCTCGGGGCTGCCGGTGACGTCTTCCACCGCCACCACCGGCACCCCGGCGTCGGCCAGCGCTGCGGCCGTGCCGCCGCTCGAGACGATCTCCCACCCGAGGTTCGACAGCCGGGTCGCGAAGTCGACCACGCCCGTCTTGTCCCACACCGAGATCAACGCCCTCATCGGGTCTGTCCTTCCTGCCTGTATTCGAGTTCGACTTCCCGCAGGCCCATCGCGTCCTCGTCAGCGCATCGCTCCAGGAACGCCGCAATCGTGGCCGGGTAGAGTTCGCGTTCCGCCGCTTTGATGCGCTCGTGCAGCGTGGCTTTGTCGTCGTCCGCCAGCACCGGCACTGCTTGTTGCGCCAGCACCGGGCCGGCGTCCACCTCGGGAATCGCCACATGCACGGTGCAGCCCGACTCGGCGGCCCCTGCATCCAGAGCGTCACGCACCGCGTGCCAGCCCGGGAACACCGGCAGCAGCGACGGATGCGTGTTCAGCACCCGCCCTTGGTATCGGCCGCCATCCCATGCGAAGAACGACGCGTCCAGCACTGTGCCGAAGCCGGCCATCGCCACCACGTCCACGCTGCGACCGCCGAGCACGGCAGCCAGCTCGCAGCTGTGACCCTGCCGGTCGAACTGCCGCGGCCCCGGACCAGCGTGTTCTCCGGCCGCGTCTTCCCTGCCGATGGCGCTGCCTGCGCCCGGATCGCTGCTCCCGTCCATCCAGTCCGAACGTGCCACCAGCACCGTCTCGATCCCCGCATCGGCGGCAACTCCCAGCCCCCGGCAGGGCCGATCGGCCCCCACCAAGTCCACCGGCAGCCCCACGCCGAGCATCGCTTCGAGGATGGATCCGGTTCCCGAGACCAATACCGCCAGCCGCACGGCGCCGAACCTACGCGCCCCGCGCTGCGGTGGCGCGGTACGTCGGCTGCGGCGGCTGCGCTCCCCAGTAGCCTCAGCGCCGTATGCGCCCGCCCGAGGACATGCCGCCCCCGTCGTCTGGGCCACCAGGCGGGCCTCAGGGTCCCCAAGGCCCCGGTGGCCCCCAGGGTCCCGGCGGCCCCCGGCGGATGCCGCGCCGCCCACGGGGACTCACCCGCTTCCGCCTGATCATCGGCATCGTCGTCGCGGTCGGCCTCATCCTGCTGCTGTCCTTCCGGGGCCTCGCCGGCTTCTGGACCGACTACCTGTGGTTCGACAGCCTCGGCTACGCCTCGGTGTGGTGGAAGGTGCTGTGGGCCAAGATCGGCCTCGGCCTGCTGTTCACGGCGATCTTCTTCGTCCTGATGTGGGTGAACCTGTTCATCGCCGAGCGTCTCGCTGCACGCGCAACGCCGACGGGTCCGGCCGAGGACATCGCCGCCCGCTGGCACCAGATTTCCCGCCGTCGCCGTGCCCTTATCCGCATCGGCGTCTCGCTGGTGCTCGCCTTCATGGTCGGCACTGGCGTCTCGGGCCAGTGGGAGTCGTGGCTGTTCTTCATCAACGCCACCGACTTCGGCCTCGCCGACCCCCAGTTCGGCCGCGACATCGGCTTCTACGTCTTCCGCCTGCCGTTCTTCAACTTCCTGGTCGGCTGGGCATTCGCCGCCGTCCTGGTCACGTTCATCTTCACCACCATCTGGCACTACCTGAACGGCGCGATCCGGGTGCAGGCCCCTGCCGGCAGCCGGGTGCAGCCGCAGGTGAAGGCGCACCTGTCGCTGCTGCTGGGCCTGCTGGCGCTCATCAAGGCGGTGGGCTACTACTTCGACCAGTTCGAGCTCACGCTGTCCACCCGGGGCTTCGTCGACGGCGCCACCTACACCGACGTCAACGCCCAGCTGCCGGTGCTGCGGCTGCTGATGGTGATCAGCCTGTTCAGCTTCCTGCTGCTGGTGGTGAACATCTGGCGGCGCGGCTTCACCTACCCGGTGATCGCCGTGGCGCTGTGGGTGGTGATCGCCGGGCTGGCGGGCGCTGCCTACCCGGCCATCGTGCAGCGCTTCCAGGTGGAGCCCTCGGAGTCGACCCGCGAGGCGCCCTACATCGAGCGCAACATCGAGATGACCCGCATCGCGCTCGGGCTCGACAACGTGTCGCCCCGCGAGTTCAACTACGAACCCGGGCTGACTGCCGAAGACATCGAGAACAACTTCGACACGGTGCGCAACGTGCGTCTGCTCGATCCCGCCGTCATGCAGGACACGTTCCAGCAGACCCAGGGCATCAAGAGTTTCTACGACTTCCGCGACATCGACGTCGACCGCTACGAGATCGACGGCCAGGTCACCCAGATCGTGCTGGCGGCCCGTGAGCTGCGCCCCACCGAGCTGCCCACCGACACATGGGAGACCGAGCACGTCGCCTACACCCATGGCTACGGCGTAGCAGCGGCGCCGGCCAACGGGGTCGACGCCAACGGCCGCCCGGCGTACGTGCTGGGCGACATCCCGAATGTGATCACTCCGGGCGCGGAGACCCTCGAGCTCGACGAGCCGGGCCTGTACGTGGGCGAGGACCTGCACGGCTACGCCATCGTGGGCGCCCAGCGTGCCGAGGTCGACTTCCAGGACGACGACGACCGCACCGAGACCACCCGCTACGACGGCGCCGACGGCGTGGGCATCGGCGGCTTCTTCCGGCGCTTGGCGTTCGCGGTGCGCTTCGCCGAGCCGAACCTGTTGGTGTCGGGCGAGATCCAGAGCGAGAGCCGGATCCTGTTCAACCGTGACATTCAGGAGCGGGTGAGCCTGCTGGCGCCGTTCCTGGACTACGACAACGACCCCTACCCCGTCGTGCTCGACGGGAAGGTGAAGTGGGTGCTCGACGCCTACACCACCACCACGCAGTTCCCGTACGCGCAGCGCACCAATTCGCGGGCGGCCACGCTGGGCAGCGACCTGCGCGACCCGTTCAACTATGTGCGCAACTCGGTGAAGGCCGTGGTGGACGCGCACGACGGCACGGTCACGTTCTACGTGGTCGACCGCAGCGACCCGATCGTGCAGTCGTACATCAAGCAGTTCCCGGCGCTGTTCGCCGAAGAAGAGCCGCCCGCCGAACTGCAGGAGCACTTCCGCTATCCCGAGGACCTGTTCCGGGTGCAGACCGATGCGTGGGGCCGCTACCGCCTGAGCGACCCGTCGGAGTTCTACGACGCCGCCGGTGCATGGGCGGTGGCGCAGGATCCGGGCGACTCGATCGGCCAGACCACCGTGGAGACAGTGCGCGACGAGACGACCGGGCAGGTGATCGCCACGGTCGAGGCCAGGATCTCGCCGCAGTACCTGCTGTTCCGATTGCCCGGCGACGACGATGCGTCGTTCGTGATCTTCCGGCCGTTCGTGCCATTCTCCGAGGATGATTCCCGCAAGAACCTCGAAGGCTTCATGGTGGTCCACAACGATCCGGACCGGTACGGCCAGATCGAGGTGTTCGAGATCCGGTCGGATCAGCCGATCGACGGTCCGGCGCTGTTCAACTCGAACATCCAGACCGAGGAGGAGATCTCCGAGCGGCTCACGCTGCTGAACCAGAACGGCTCGGTGGTGCGGCCCGGCAACCTGCTGCTGATCCCGGTGGAGAACTCGCTGCTGTACGTGCGGCCGCTGTTCATTGCGGCCACCGGGCCCACGGCGGTGCCCGAGCTGCAGCTGGTGATTGCCGGCATCGGCTCGAACGTGGTGATCTCCGAGACGTTCGAAGGGGCGCTCGAGAAGGCGATCGGCGCGAGCATCGACATCGGCAACGGCACGGTGCGCATGCCCGACGAGCCCGAAGCGCCCGACGACAGCGGGGACGAGCCGGCAGCCGCCGCGCCCGACGACGAGCCGGATGAGCCCGACACGGCGCCCGGCGCCAACGACGTGGGCAACCTGCTCGAACGTGCCGCAAGAGCTTTCGCGCAGGCCGACGCCGCCCTGCGCGAAGGCGATCTGGCCGCCTATCAAGAGGCAGTCGACGAAGCCGAGCGCCTGATAGCCAGAGCCGCCCGAATCCTCCAACAAGCCGCCACCGGCTAACCGGACTCTGACACGACGCCGTCAGTGAGTGCCTGAGCGATTCGATGTCACCCGATCAAGCACGGACAAGACTCCGTGAGCTCATTCTCGACGGCGCTGCCGGGCCAGTCGCAGGACGAGCCGATGAGCGCTACTTCGCGCCGCTCCGGAATCGCGTTAGAGCACAGGCTGAAGCGACACACCGGCGCTCGGCCTTGCCGGATTCAGAGAGCTGCTGGTAGCGTTATTGCTCTCGCCGCGGGGTGGAGCAGTCTGGAAGCTCGTCGGGCTCATAACCCGAAGGTCGCAGGTTCAAATCCTGCCCCCGCCACCAACGTGTCTTAGCCACCAAGAACCCGTTTTGTTAGCCACCTAGGCGGATTCGGGGTCTTGGAGGCCGATTTTGGCGTTTCGGGCGCGTGTCGTGGTGGATGCTCGGCGCGCGCGAGTCGTCGCGCGACTGTCTAGCTGGTGCGTGGACGCGACAGGGCAGTCGGCGGTGTGGCCGGCTGCCCTGCTTGTACAGGGGCCTGTCGGACGCTCCCTTGTCAAGTGTGGTCGTCAGGCGGCGTGAAGTCGGGTGTGTTGTCGGTGTTGTTCGTCTCGCCGCATGCGTCGGGTGACGCGGTTGGCGAGGTGGCGTTTGTGGGCTCTGCGGGCTTCGCGACGGGTCTTGCCCTCGCCGGTTTTGCGGGCGAGGCAGGGCGGCGGCGTCGGGCTGGCTGCGGGCTTGGGTGACCGACGCGATGCGCAGCACTGAGTTGATGCGCCGGTTGCCGCCGAGGTCGAGCCGGTGCTTGATCGGTTGGCCGCTGCCTTCGCCTGAGGACAGCGCGACGGCGCCGGTGCCGCACCAGCGGGCGAATTTGGATTCGCGGTCGAACCGTGCGGGGTTGCCGACCTCGTGCAGCAGGGTGGCGGCGGCGATGGGGCCGATGCCGGGCTCGTCGCGCAGGGTGGTGCCGTGGCGGTCGAGCAGCTCGTCGATGAGACGCTCCAGGTGGCGGATCTCGCGGCGCGCCTGGCGGTCTTGTTCGATGAACGTCTGGAGCCATTCGAGGCGGTATCTGCCGGCGGGGGTCGATCCCCCCGACTGGCGGTGTCATGGGGTGCTCCTGCTGGAAGTCATGCTCCGGCGGGTCCGGGAACGGCAGGGGCGCTTCGCCACAACCGAGTCGAGACAGTCAGGCTCCCACCGAGACAGGAGCGCTCCTGCCGGCCCCACACTCGACGCGACACGTCTGACAACAGGCACACGGCCAGCATTTTGTCGAGTCACCGCCGAGCGAAGGACCGGACCGCAACCCCCTGGCAGAGAGCCCCGGCACACCCAACAGTGACACTCGGAAATTTTGTGTAACTGGCGTGGTCTGAGGGTCCCCAGCCGAGGGCTGTGGGCCGGGAAGGATCATGTCTGCGGCTGATCATGACAGGCCCCTGTCAGACGCCACGCCAGCACCGCGGCAGAGATGCGCTGTTCAGCCTCCGCAGCTTCGTTGTCGGCTTCGCTGTGTGCCATCCGTCGCAAGGTGCCAGCGGACAGCGTGCAAGACGCTCAACCCGCCGGCAGCCCACGAACACAACAACGCGCAAGACCCCTCAGAGCCGACCTGAGCCGACCCTGAAGGGTCCCGCGAACAGTGAGGGCAGCCTGCCCCGAAACGGGCGCTATAGCGCTCCTAGACGCACGCAGCGTCGAACGTCAGCCCGAAGAAACCGCCTCCACCTCGCGACGTGTGTGCGCCGAGCGCCTGTAGGACACGACAGCGCAGCAGCCAAACACAGCGCAAACGCTCAGCACAAAAGCGATGAGGGCCAGCGACGGAACGCCTAGAGCACTCAAGCCGAAAACCCCCAAAGAGGTCACAAGAGATGTGCAGAACGTTCCGAAATACGAACCGAAAAACCGGACAGCGCGGCTCTGGGCTGCTGGGGAGCTGTGTGGGTCCGTGCTCATGTTGTCAGTGTAGATCGTGGTGTTCATCGTCGTTTCCCGCACCAACGGCTGGAAGACCATCGTGAACACACCGGCCGTCCACTACGGCGACCGGATCGCCGACCACATCCGATGAACACCACCACAGCCCGATACACAAAATTTCGAGCCTTCGCGTTTTTTTGGGACGCGGTCTGCTGGGCTCGGCGGTGTGAGGTTATGTGGTGAGGATGCCGCGGGCTTCGAGGTTGATTCACCCTGGGTTTTGCGCAGGCTCCGGAGATTGGAGCAAGCATGGGATCCATGGATGCAGAACTTCGTCCGGCGGCGACGTCGAGGCGGTATTCGCGGGAGCAGAAGGACCACGCGGTGCGGATGGTGCTGGCCTTGCGTGAGGAGCTGGGTTCCTCGGCAGGGACGGTGACGCGTGTGGCGCGGCAGCTTGGCTATGGGGAGGAGTCGGTGCGGCGTTGGGTGGCTCAGGCTGAGATCGACGCCGGGACGCGTGCTGGGACCTCGACCGCGGAGAGCGCTGAGATGCGGCGGCTGCGTCAGGAGAACCGGGAGCTGCGGCGGGCGAACGAGATCCTGCAGCGGGCGGCGGTTTTTTTCGGGGCGGAGCTCGACCGCCGACAGCGATGATCGTGCGGTTCGTCGACGCCAACCGCGCCGAGTTCGGAGTCGAGCCCGTCTGTGCTGCGTTGCAGGCGGCTCCGTCCACGTATTGGACCTCCAAGCGCCGGCCGCCCTCGGCGCGGGCGTTGCGCGACGCCGAGCTGATGCCGGTGCTGTTGGACCTGTGGGAGGCGAACTACTCGGTCTACGGGGCGCGCAAGCTGTGGATCGCCGCACGCGGGAGTGTCACATGTTCTGTGTAAGGGGGGTGGTCTGAGACAGTTGCTTCGGTGATGGATTCCGGAGCGGCGGAGAGGACCACATTGACTGAGGACGCACGACTGGCTGGGCTGACGCCGACCCCTCGAAGCCCACTTCGAACCGCCAACCCTCAAACCCGCCCAGCCCCGAACTGAGCAAGAAACTTGACACGGGACATTCGTACGCATCAAAGTTCTTGAGAGCCTGAGTGGCCATGGATGATCTCCGCGTCTGTGAGGACTCGACTGGCGCCCAGCCGGGCGCACGCGAAGGTAATTCCAACGATACGCGCGCCCATCCTTGTTTTTCTGTGACCTCGGATCCTTCGATGTCGCCCATCGCTTGGCGGCGGCGGACGCCAGGCCAATCGCACTTCGGTGCAATGATTGCTTCAGCGATCCGAAGGCCTGCCTACGGTATGAAGCACATGACCGATAACCGGGCGCAGCGCTATCGCCTCGCCGGATGGTGGACGGGTGTCCGGCTGATCGACCGGTTCGAGACCCATGTCCGCGAGGGTCCCGACCGACTCGCTCTGGTCAGCGGTGGCCACTCCATGACACGGCTCGAGCTGTGGCACGCAGCCGGCGAGGCCGCCGAGCAGATCCGCTCGCTCGTCGGCCCGGCCAGGCGACCGATCGTGATCCACCTGCCCAATTGCACGGACTGGATGGTGATGTTCCTGGCGGTGCTGCGGTCGGGCCATGTGCCGGCCACTACGCCCGTCACCACGCCCGAGGCGCATCTGCGCCACATCTTCGAGCTCACACGGTCGGCCCTGGTCGTCTGCGACGGCGAGGCCGGAGCCAACCGCTCCGCGGATGCCGTCCGGCGAGCCGCCGCTGCCGCGGCCTGCGGACCCATCGCCGTCGCCGTGCCAGCAGGAGGCGGGCTGGCGCCTGATGGCCCGCCGACGTCCCCGACTGTCGCCGCCGAGGTGCCCGAGGCCACCGCACATCTCATGTTCACCTCGAGCACGACCGGGCCGCCCAAGGCGGTGAGCCACAGCGAAGACTCGCTGGCGGCGCTCAACATGCAGTTCGCGGAACGTTTCGATCTCGACCAGGGCACGCCGGTGTTCATGCCGTCGCCGCTCGGCCACAGCGTGGGCGCCATTCACGGCTGCCGCCTGTCGCTGTTCGTGGGCGCGCCGCTCATTCTCCAGGACGAATGGGACGCCGGGGCGGCGCTGGAGCTGGTGGCGCGCCACCGAGCCGACTTCACGGCGGCGGCCACGCCGTTCCTGCTGGATCTGGCCAATGCCCACTGGGATGCCAGCGAGCCCAAGCTGGCATCCATGCGCAGCTTCCTCTGCGGCGGCGCCCAGGTGCCGCCCGCCCTCGTCCGGCGCTGCCGCGCCGAGCTGCCGAACACGTTCGTCACCCCGCTGTGGGGCATGACCGAAGGCGGCCTCACCACCTGTGTTCGGGCGTCGACCGAGTCACAGATCGAGACCACGGTGGGGGTGGGACTGCCGGGCCTCGAGCTGCGCATCCTCGACGCCGAGGGCGCGCTGCGCAACTCGGGCAGCGGCGAGCTGGTCATGCGCGGGCCGGGCGTGTTCAACGGCTACTACGGCCAGCCCGAGCTGTATGCCGCGGAGATTGTCGGCGAGGGTTTCTTCCGGACTGGCGATCTTGCCCGCATCGATGCCGACGGCTACGTGTCGATCACCGGACGGCTCAAGGACCTGATCATCCGCGGCGCTGTCAATATTTCTCCCGTGGAGACCGAGAATGCCATCGCCGCCCATCCCGACGTGGTGGGTGTGGCAGTGATCGGATGGCCCGACGAACGACTCGGCGAGCGCATCTGCGCTGCTGTCCACGCCCTCGTCCCGCTCGATCTCGGCGAGGTGCTCGCCTTCTGCGCAGAACAGGGGCTGCCACGCCGGTACTGGCCCGAGCGGCTGGTGCAGGTCGACGGCTTCCCGCGCACGGCGGCGGGCAAGATACGCAAGCAGCAGCTCCGCGACGAGCTCGTGGCCGCTGCCACCAGCGCTGAAACGATGCTCGGCAGCAGCGCCGGCCCTCACCGGGAGACGAGCCGATGAGTTCCGTCGAGCTGGGTGACATCACGGTCAACTACGCCTGCCGGGGCTCAGGGCCGCCGGTGGTGCTGTTGCACGGGCTGGCCGAGGACCATCAGTCGTGGGACGGCGTCACCGGCTATCTCGGCGGTTTCACCGTGTACGCGCTCGACCTCCGCGGTCATGGCCAGACGACAGCCGGCGAGGGCACCGGCACGCTGTCGCAGCTCAGCGGCGACCTCGCCGCGTTCCTGCACGACGTGACCGGCCCGGCCGCAGTAGTGGGCTACTCGCTGGGCGGCACCATCGGGCTCCGCGCAGCGACCGAGCCGGACACCCTGATCGGCCACCTGATCGCCATTGCCACCTCGTCGGTGGTCGGCTCTGCTGCGGCCGAGTTCTTCGCGGGACGCATCGCACAGCTCGAAGCCGGCGACACGAGCGGTTTCGCCGCCGGACTGCGCGACGACACGGCCGCCCAGATCGTCACGCCGGCCGATGTCGACGCAGTGACCTCAAGGCGACTCGATGCCGTCGGCGACGGCAGCGGCTACATCAACGCGGCCCGGGCGATGATCGGCATCCGGTCCGAACCGCTCAACCCGTTGCTGGAGAACGTCGAGGTGCCCGTGGACATCATCGGGGCGTCGGACGACGTCTTCTGCCCCCGCCGGGCATCGGACATCATCGTCGACGGTGTCACCGGCAGCCGGTACCACGAGATAGCCGGCGCCGGCCATCTGATCTCGGTGGACCAGCCCGATGCCTACGGCACGCTGATCGCCAGGCTCCTGGGCGAGAGGCAGTCGGCATGAAGCGCCGCTACGGCATCTCGATGGGCGTGAGCCCTCGCGAGCCGCTGGAACGCACGGCCCAACTGGCCCGGGCCATCGACGAGCGAGGCTTCGAGGCGCTGTGGTTCATCGACTTCCAGCTCGGGATGAAGGACGTGTACGCCGCCATGAACCTGGCTGCACTGTCTACCGACAACGTGCTCATCGGAGCAGGCGTCACCAACCTGGTCACCCGTCACCCCACGGTCACTGCCAACGCCACCGCAGCCCTCGACGAGCTGTCCGGCGGCCGTGCCGTGCTGGGTCTCGGCGCGGGCTGGTCAGCGGTGCTCGGTGCCGGGGGCGCGCCGTCCAAGGTGGCCGAGCTGCGCTCGGGAATCGACGAATTGCGGCAGCTCTTCAGCGGCGAGCCATGCGATCTCTACGGCAGCCAGGTTCGCTTGGCCACCGCGACGCGCCAGATCCCCATCTACCTGGCCGTGTCGCAGCCCGCCATGCTGCAGCTCGCCGCACAGACGTGCGACGGCGTCGTGCTCATGGGCGCCGCCGATCCCGAGTTCTGCGCGTGGCAGCTCGAGTTCATCCACCAAGGGCTCGCGGCAGCCGGTCGCGACCGATCAGAGCTCACCGTCGACCTGTTCGTCACGATGTCGATGGACGACGACCGCCAGGCCGCCCTCGACGATGTGAGGGCCTGGGCCGTCAGCCAAGCAGCCACCTTCCATCCGTGGAAGCGCATGCCGCCGGCGTGGGAGCGGTTCCGCCCCGAGTTCGAGCGCGCCGCAGATGCCTACGGCCTGGTCGACCACCTGTCGCTCCAAGCGGAGCACAAGCACCTCGTGTCCGACGAGTTCGTCACGTCGGTGGCGCTGGCGGGCGACCGCGACACCTGCGTCGACCGGATCCGCGAGCTCTGGCAGCTCGACATCGACCGCATCACGTTCGCGCTGCTGTCGGGCGGTCGCCGCCAACGCCTCGCGCAACTGGCCGACGATCTCATCGCCAACGTCGAAGCAGAGGGAGAAGGCTGATGACAACGGATCCGCGAGTGGCGCTGGTGACCGCAGCCGCCGGTGCCGGCATCGGGGCCGCAGCGGCGAGGCGGCTCGCCCAGGACGGCTTCGACGTGGTGGTCACCGACGCTCACGAGCGCCGGTGCCACGAGTTCGCCGACGAGCTCGCCGGCGAAGCTGGGAGGCAGGTGAGCGCCTACCACCTCGATGTCACCGACCACGCCCAGGTGCAGCGCGTCATTGCGGAGGCAGCGGCGGCCAAGGGCAGGCTCGATGTGCTGGTCAACAACGCAGGCTGGTCGAAGATCGAGCCGGTGGCCGAGATGTCGGTGGAGACGTGGCAGCGCTGCCTCGATGTCGACCTGACCGGCACCTTCGTGTGCATGCGCGCCGCGCTCCCGCACATGATCGCCGCAGGGAGCGGTTCGATCGTCAACATCTCGTCGATCGCGGCCTGGGAGATGTCGGCCGAGCACGGCGCGGCATATTCCGCTGCCAAGGCCGGCGTGCTCGCGCTCACCCGTGTGGCCGCCGCCGAGAACGGCACCCACGGCATACGGGTCAATGCGATCGCCCCGGGCCTGATCTACAACGACTTCCTGCGCCGGATCTACCCGGAAGAGTTCTTCACGAGCTACTTGGCCGAGAAGGCGTTCCTGGGTCGCATCGGGCAGCCCGACGATGTCGCGGCCATGGTGTCGCTGCTGGCGTCGGATGAGTCGAGCTATGTCACCGGCGAGGTGTTCACCGTTTCGGGCGGCGTGTCGGCTCGTGGATGAGGGACCCCCTCAGGCGACGCCGGTGCCCGCGTCGATCTCGTCGAGGATGGACTCGGCAACCAGGTAGTCCGCGGCGGCAGCTTCGAGCTTGCTGAACCAAGCCTGTTCGACCGCGATGCCGTTCCGGAAGGCGTCGGCGCGGGCGTCGTCGATCAGCGCTTGGCGCGCAGCTGCGGCAGGCTCGTCGGCCAAGCGCATGTCGATCGTGCTCACCGCTCTGTCACCCCGGGCACCGGCGTCGGCTCCGATGTGGGTCACGCCCCGCTCCAGGCTCTGCTGAAGTGTTCCGGCGATCGCCGCCAGCGGCACCGGCGGCTCGAACGTCACCGATGCGATGCCGACACTGCGCGCCGCAAGCTCGGCTGCCGCGAGAACGTCGGGAGCGGTCGCCCACGCCGACGCCCCGAGAGTCTCAGTCTCGAGTGCCGCGCAGAACGCACGCACTGCCGCGCCGTGATGAATCTCAGCGAACGTGACGTTGTCGGCGATGCGCTCTGCCATGCCGGCGTCACATCCCGCGACGCTGCTGGCGCGGTAGACGAGATCGTGGATCTCCCGGGGCGCAACGGTGACGGTCGTGCTCATGTCACCGGTTCGCTCGGCGGTCTGTCCCCGTCATCCGAAGAGCTCTCCGAACAGGCGCAGCCAGTTGCCGCCGAGGATGCTGTCGCGTTCGGCGGGCGAGAACCCGGCTTCGTCGATGCCCTCAGCGAGCGATCGGAAGTCCCGGGGTCCGCGGAACCACGCGGGCCACTCGGGAAAGTCGGGGATCGCTCCGGTATCGGCGGGGCGGTCCCAGCGGCCGCTGCGCATCCAGCCCAACCCATCGGGCTGCCACCCGAGCACAGCATCGGTGCCGATGGCGACATGGGACACGCCAACCTGCTCGGCTAGCCGAGCGATCATGGCGCAGTACTCCTGGCGCGAAACGCCGGCCCCGCCCATGAACAGCGGGTAGAGCGTGCATCCGATCACCCCGCCGCGCGCCGCCACCGCGTCGAGCACCTCGTCGGACTTGTTGCGGGGCGAGTCGCAGAACCACCGCGGGTTCCCGTGGGTCACCGCGACCGGCTGCGCCGATGCGTGAACCGCATCGAGGCTGGTCCGGTTGCCGACGTGGGACAGGTCGATCAGCACCCCGGCGTCGTTGAGCGCGGCCACCATGCGATGCCCGGCGCGGGTCAGCCCGCCGTCGCTGGGCTCCCAGCAGCTCGACCCCAGATGGTTGGCGATGTTGTAGGTGAGTTGCACGACGCGCACACCGACGTCGGCGAAGATCTGCGCCATCTCGGGGTCATCGCCCAGCATCGAGCTGTTCTGGAAGCCGAGCACTGCGCCCAGCACGTCGTCGTCGACCGCTTGGCGCATCTCGGCGACGTTGGTGACCACTCGGAGTGCATCGGCGTTGTGCCGGCACAGGTGTCGGAATTCGCCGATGCGCGTCATCGCCCCGGCGAGGTCCTCCCATGCCCCGACGGTGGCGTGGACGATGTTCACGCCACCGGATCGGACCTCGTCGATGACCGGGCGGGACCAGTGGTTGATTTCGAGCCCGTCGATGATCACCCACACCTCACCCGATTGCCGATCGTCTTCGGATGGCCGTTGCTTCCGGGACGGGTCGGCAGCACCCAATTGTCGTGCGCGTCTGGATCATTGCGGCGCCCGCCATGAGGCCGCTCGGCAGTCTCGGCGGTCCCGTAGTCCGCGAGGCGCGGGGCGCCGCCGAACAGCGTGACCCGCAGCCAGTCGGTCGACTTGGGCTTGAAGTTGTCCATGCCGTAGGTGGCGAGCTGGAAGCGCTGCAGCATCAGCGGCAGGTAGCGCTCGGAGCAGGCATTGTCGCGCGGCTCGCCGTACGTGCGGTCGCTCGCGTGGAGCCGCTCGGCTGCGAGCCGGTGGGTGGGATGGTCGTCGAGGACGCTGTGGATCGGCGTCGCGTCGTCGTAGCCGTCGAGCGTGGCACGCAGCCGCCACAGCCGCAGCGCCACGTCGATCGCCACGTCGCGGTGCGAGGGGTCGAGCTGGTCCCGGCGGGTGCGACGCGGCTCCTCGGTGTTGTCGCTGATGACCCACCACCACGCCTCGGCCGAGGTGTCGTCGAGGTCGAGCTCATCCAGCCACGCGAAACGCTCCGACAGCATGGCTCGCATCTGGCGGACGGTCACGGCGGGATCGAGCGAGCCGTGCTCTGAGACGGCGAGCACTTCGTCGACCAGGTCGTCGTCGGCGTCGTGCAGTTCGGTCAGCAACGATACGACCAGCTCGGTGGTCTCGGGATCGCAGCCCTCCGCCCAGCGATACAGGGCATCGAAGGGCAGGGGGTCGCTGCGGCAGCTCTCGAAGGCGTCCCGGATTCGCTCGACGGCTGCAGCCACTTCGACGGCGTTGAGGAACGGCCGGCAGTCGTCGTCGGTCCCGTTGACGAAGTGCAGGTGCGCCCGTTCGATCCACGCGCCGAGGAGCGCGAGCCGGTCCGGGGTGCCTCGCAGCGATCGAACGTCGGCCAGTGCCATCTCCCGGACGGCAACCCACGCATGCAGCACACGGGGGTGTTTGAACGCGAAGGGCACCAGCCCCAGGCCGGTGGCGTTGCCGAGCCCGAAGTACCGGCTCCACTCGGCGTCGAAGCGCACAGCGGCGCTTGGGTTTGCGGCTCGGGCGCAGTGCTCGACGAGGTCGTAGCCCAGTTCCCGGAACATCCATGCGCACAGCATCTGGGCCCGGTAGGGCACCCGCAGCGGATGGCCGCTGGGGAACCCCTCAAACGAGCGCATGCCGTACTTGCCGTTGGCGTAGAACGCAGTGCTGCGCAGGATGTAGCCGGCGTCGGCGACCTGTGCAGGATCGGGCTGGGTGCCTGCGGCGAGGGCGTTCACGAGGTAGTCGAAGAAGCGCACGCTCCGATTGCCGCGTGTGAGCACCAGGACACGCGCATCGAACCGCCCCGACTCCTGGCGGGGGATCTCGCGGCGGAGCAGACTCAGGAACCCGCCGGTCGGTTCACCGTCGACCAGTGCGCCGGTGACCTCCCACCGATCCGCGATCACCCGGTCGGTGTGCTCGGTCTCGTCGATCGTCGTCGTGAACGCGATGAAGCTGAGCAGCCAGCCGCCCGCGTCGACCTGGTACACGGCCTCGCCGTGGCCCTGTTCGTCGATATCGAACCGCACCCGCTGGGCCTTCCAGCCGTCACGCGCAGCTCGGCGCAGCAAGGTTCGGCTGAAGCTGTAGCGGGTCAGGCGAGCCGCACCCATCATCGTCGGCTGCATCACCACCTGTGGGGGACGCAAGCGGGACCGTCGCGCGGACAGCTCCGCCTGCAGCAGGTTCTCAGACACCGACGGCTCTCACCGGAGCATTCTCACGCATGACCCTCGGAGCGGCCGGGCGAAGAGGGAGGGCCTCGCCAGACCGCTTCGGGGGTCGCGTGGTCGACCGAGCCGACGGTCAGCTCCCGGCAGCCAGCGCAGCCTCGATCCACGGATCGATCACGTCGCGGTTGGCGGCAATCCAGTCGGCGGCTGCAGCAGCGATCTGCTCGTCGGAGTTGGCGCCCGAGTCGATGGCGACAGCCTGTACGGCGACCGCCAGCGGATCCAGCTTGAAGTCCTCGAGCAGCGACGCTGCCGCCGGGTTGGCGTTGAGGAAGTCGATGTTGGCGGTCACCACGATGTCTGAGGGCGTGAACATCGTCGTGCAGGGATCGTTGGTGCACGCAGCGCCGACTGCGGAGACCCCATCCTGGCCATCGAGGGCCTGATCGGGCTCGATGGCCAGCCACAGCACATCGCGGCCCGGCACGAGCTTGCCGACGAAGGCCGTGGGCGTCCACACGTACTGCAGCACCGGTCCGCCCCCGGCGAAGCTCGCCTGGGACTCCGCGAACAGCGCCGAGTGAGTGGCCGACACCTGCGCCGCGCGGTCATCCCAGCCGTTCTTGGCAAGGGTGTCGTTGATGACCTTCTGGCAGCCCCAGCCGTCATCGCAGCCGTTGATGTCAGCCTTGCCGTCGCCGTCGCTGTCGAAGTGAGCAACCGCTTCAGGATTGTCGAGCAATTCCCCGAGTGTCGTGAAGCCGAACTGCTCGGCACTGGGAATGTCGACGAGCAGGCCCTGGAGCGCGCCCGACGCCATCATCGTGCCCACGTAACGGGCCTTGTCGCCGAAGGTCCCCCCGTCGGGGCTCTCGCCCTCGAGCAAGGGGGTGTGGTTGAGGGGCCATGAAGATCCCCACAAGTCGTAGTCACCCTGGGCAACGGCCGGGTAGAACGTCGCCGGCGTGATTTCCTCCGGATCGGTCACTTCGTAGCCGAGCTCCTCGAGGAGTTGCTGGATGACGAAGTTCTGGAAGTTGGTCTCGATCCAGTTGCCCCGCGCCATTGTGACGGTCACGCCCTGACCGGGCAGTGCCGCGGGTTCGGTCGCGGCAGGCTCGGTCGCCGCCGGTGCGGCGGCTTCGGTGGTCGGTGCTGCGGCGTCGGATGTGGAGTCGTCATCTCCACAGGCGGCAGCGATCAGGCCGAACGCCATGAGAACGACAATGAGCAGTCGTCCGCGATAGGTGTGCATCGGTATCCCCCCCTGGCAATGGTCCCCTGAACCCCGAGGGCCGCGACCATACACATCTGTCTAGTTCGAGCACTCCATGCATGCAATAGCGAAGTCTTCTTCTCTTTTGGAGCGAAGTTCTTTGCGCCCAGTCTTGTGCGAACAGGCGCAGCGCGAGGTCTCAGAACGAGGGTCGGCGGTGCACTCGAGGGTCGCTGCGGCTACGACGCAGCGCTGGCGCGCCAGCCGCGCGCCGCGAGCATCAGACCGCCGATGACGGTGAGAAATGCGCTGGCCCCGGGCCCGAGCGCCGGCGTTGCAAGTCGGACGAACGAAGCGATCCACGCAACTCCGACTGCGGCGATCGCGCATCCCGTCCCGAACGCGACGAGACCCGCGAAACGCTGCAATGACCCGCGGCGCACGAGCCGAACGAGCGCCGCCGCAGCGCCGATCAACGTGAGCGCCAGCACGATGTAACCGATCTGCGGCCCGGCAGCATCGAGGCCGCGGACTGTCACGCGCCGGGTCAGCGACAGGGCCTCGGCCAGCAGTTCGGCTGCCAGGCCGCCTTGGTCGACGCCCTCTGCCTCGGCTGCCATCTCAGCGGCGATCTGGGCTGCGTCGCTGCGCTGGTCCAGCAGCCACGATCCTGACGCTCCTGCGAACACCAGGAACAGCGTCAGCACCGCGATGCTGATCACTTCCTTCGTGCCCACACGAGCCACGTCGCCGTCAGACTCTGCCCGCGCCGCAGCGAAAGCGCCGCCGCCCAGGACGAGCAGCGCGCCACCGAGGGCCAGCCACACGCCCGTGGCGTGGCTGTAGTTGTCGCTGCGTGGGGAGATGCTCAGGTACGCCACGACGAGCGACACCAGCACCAGGCCGGAAGCGAAGAACGCCCGGGCGCTGGCGATGAATTTGGTCCGACTGCGCGGGCTCGACAGTGCTGCAACGCCGCCGAAGGCCACGGTGAGGCCGACGAGACCGAACAGGATCCCGAACCACGAGCCCCCGGTGGCGTCCAGCCCGCTGTGAGCCCCGGGAAGGTCGTTGTCGTCGAATCGGGCGTAGCTCGACAGCAGGCCGGCGTCGTTGCCCCAAGTCAGCAACGTCGAGAACGCACAGAAGAGGCCGCCGGCGAGGGCCGTCATCGCCCCGAGGCGCTGGGCGGGGCCGAGCCGCGCAGGCACCGGCGCCTCGGCAGGAGGGGGCGTCTCGGCGTCAGACTCCATGCCCCGAACGGGGGGCACCACCGGGTCCGAGCGTGTGCTCCATGCGCTGCGCATCCGTGCGAAGAGACTGCGGCGGTCGACCTTGTCGTCGGGCTGGGAGATCCGGTCCAGCAGCACGCCGACGAAGTAGAGGCCGGCCCCGGCTGATGCGCCGATGGGGATGTCGGCCGTGTTGAGAGCGGTGAGGATCGGTTTCCCGAGACCGCCGCCGGCGATGATCGCGACGATGCCCACCATCGACAGCGACAGGAGCAGCGTCTGGTTGAGCCCGGCCATGATCGCTGGCCGCGCCAGCGGGAGCTGCACCTCGCGCAGCACCCGGCCCTCGGTAGCGCCGAACGCCCGGGCTGCTTCGACCACGTCGGCAGGGACTTGACGGAGCCCCAGGTTGGTGAGACGGACGATGGGAGGCAGAGCGAAGACCAGCGTGGCCAGCACCCCGGGCGTGCGGCGGACGCCGAACAGGAAGATGATGGGGAGCAGGTAGACGAAGGGGTGGATGACCTGCATGCCGTCGAGGACGGGACGCAGCCGGCCCCAGAACGAGTCGACGCGGGCCGCCAGGATCCCCAACGGGATGCCGATCGCCGTGCAGATCATCACCGCCACGATGATCATCCCGACCGTTTCCATGGTGAGGTCCCAGTACTCGTTGCCGAGCAGTCCGCATACCAACAGGCCAGCCGCGCTGCCGAGCCCCACCAGTGCATTTCGTGTGGTGAGCCCCAGCAGGAAGAAGAGCAGCAGGACGACCGGCCACGGCAGCCAGGACTGGAGCAGGTTGTCGATGATGAGCTCGAGGAGCTTGTCGACGGGCCACTTGACGGCGTCGAGGAAGCCCGTGATGTGGGTCGTCAGCCAGAAGACGATTTCCTCGATCCAGCGACCGAAGGGAATCTCCCAGACGTCGAGGGTGCGGTTGTCCCAGAAACTGGTGGCGAGCGCGCCCGCGGTCACTGCGGAGCGCCGTGGGTCTTGGCGAGCTCGAGCTGCTCGGAGATGTTCTCGACCCGTCCCAACTCGGCGAGGACTTCGAGGGGGCGCACCGATCCGATGAGCACGCCGTCGCCGTCGATGACGGCGACCGGCAGGCCGGATCCGAAGAGTTGATACACCTTCGCCAGGATCGTGTCGTTGGTGATCGTCGGCACTTGTTGGATGAGCCCGCTGAGGCCGCGGGCGCCGCTGCGTTGCGCCTGCTCGGCGGCCTCTCGGGCCACGACCCCGAGGGGCCGCCCGTCGGCGTCGACCACGTGGGCCGCTTCGACGCCGAGGCGATCGATGGCGCTGAGGACGTCGGCGACGGTGGCGCTCTGCGGTACCGCCGCGGCGTCCTCGCGCACCGTCTCGACCTCCAGCACGCGGCCCTGGTCGACGTCTTGGACGAACTCGGCCACGTAGTCGGTTTCGGGCCGCATGAGGATGTCTTCGGGCGTGCCGACCTGGTGGATCGCGCCGTCTTTCATGATGCAGACCCGCGAGCCCACGCGCAGTGCCTCGTTGAGGTCGTGGGTGATGAACAGGATCGTCTTGTGAAGCTGGTCCTGGATCGCCATCAGCTCGTCCTGCATCTGGCGGCGGATGAGCGGATCGAGCGCGCTGAAGGCTTCGTCCATGAGCAGGATGTCGGGGTCGGTGGCCAGTGCGCGGGCCAGCCCCACGCGCTGCTGCATGCCGCCGCTGAGCTGGCGGGGATAGCTGGACTCGTAGCCGCTGAGCCCGACGAGGGCCAAGGCCCGCTCGGCGGCAGCGTTGCGGCCATCGGCGTCCATGCCCTTCACCTTGAGCCCGAACGCGACGTTGGAGCGGATGTCCTGGTGGGGGAACAGGGCGAAGTGCTGGAAGACCATGCCGGTGCTGTCGCGTCGGAAGGCCTGGAGCTCTTTGGGATCGAGGGCGGTGACGTCGGTGCTGTCGACGAAGACGCTGCCGGCGGTGGGTTCGTGGAGCCGGTTCACACAGCGGATCAGGGTGGACTTGCCCGAGCCGGACAGGCCCATCACGACGAAGATCTCCCCTTCGGCGATGTCGATGTTGGCGTCGTTCACGCCCACGATGTGGCTGGTGCTCTCCCGGATGACGTTCTTGGAGTATCCGGCCTGCAGCAGCGTCAGCGCTTCGCCGTCAGGCTCGTCACCGAAGATCTTGACGAGGTTCGAGATCTTGACCTTGGTCGACATGCGTCACCCGCATTTCGGCGCAGGGCACGCGAAGGACCTCGGGAGCGGGTCGTCTCGGCGCCGCCCGAAACCGGCCCGTGCGTCCTCGGCGCTCACGAGCTTGATCCTCCGGGGCGCGGGAGCCGACGGCACCAAAACATGATGTCACTTTCGTGTGACGTTCAACGCGACGGCCGCGCTCAGCCGGGGCGGGCGGCGCGCAGATCGCGCTTGATCGTCTCGTCGTCGATCTCGGCGAGCGGGCTGTCGCCGGCGACGCTCATGCAGTCCGACCCGCCGAACTGCAGGTGCATCCCCGCACCGTGGCCCTCAGCCGTTCTGGGCCCTTGCCGTGCCAGGCACCTCACGCGTCGCCCGCAGTTGGTTCGGGCATGAACCGGGCACACGCGAGTGAAGTGCCTTGCTCATACTGCAAGAGGCCGCTTGCAGGGTGGAAATTGGCCTAACTGAGCTGTAATAATCTCTAACCACTAGGTCGCGCAGCGCTCAAGGGAAACTAGGGGGGAGCACATGCCGGACGGCCGGGAGCTGGCTCGTCGCCATCTCGTACCTCACTTCACGTCCGCGGGCATGTGGAATGCCGACGATCTCGTGGTGATCGAACGCGGCGAAGGCTGCTATCTCACCGACTCCGACGGCAACGAATACCTCGACGGGCTCGCCGGGCTGTTCTGCACCAACCTCGGCCACGGCCGCAGCGACCTGACCGCAGCCGCCGCCAAGCAGATGGATCAGCTGGCGTTCTGCTCCAACTGGGGATTCGCCCATCCCTGCGCGATCGAAGCGGCGTCGATGATCGCCGACTTCGCGCCCGACGGCCTCGACCGGGTGTTCTTCGTGAACTCCGGATCCGAGTCGGTGGAGTCGGCGGTCAAGCTGGCCCGCTGCTTCCACCTGGCCAACGGCGAGGAACAGCGCCACAAGGTGATCGCCCGCAAGATGGCGTACCACGGCACCACCCTCGGCGCGCTCGCGCTCACCGGCATCCCTCGGGTGCGCGACCCGTTCCTGCCGATGATCACCGACACAGTCCGCCATGTGGCCAACACGCTGGACTGGCACCTCGAACCGGGCCAGTCGGTCGCCGACCTGCCGTGCGTCACCGAGGTCGAGCAGGCCATCCTGGCCGAAGGCCCAGAGACCGTCTCGATGGTGATCGCCGAGCCGGTCCAGAACGGCCGCGGCGCGCTCGTGCCGCCCGATGGCTACTGGGCCGAGCTGCGCCGCATCTGCGACACCTACGGCGTGGTGCTGTGCGCCGATGAGGTGATCAACTCCTTCGGCCGTCTCGGCTACTGGTTCGGCAGCGAACGCTTCGGCGCAGAGCCCGACATCATCACGTTCGCAAAGGGCGTCACCAGCGCGTATGCCCCCCTGGGCGGCATCGTCGCCAGGGACTCGCTGGTCGAGCGTGTGTGGGACTCGCCGCTGGCGATGTTCACCCACGGCTCCACCTTCGGCGCCCACCCGGTCGCGACCGCTGTCGCCGTGGCGAACATGACCGCCATGCGCGACGAGGGCGTGTTCGCCGGCGTGCTGGCCAACGAGGCGCACCTGACGGGCGGGCTGGCAGATCTGATGGACACCCACGCGTGCGTCAAGGAGATCCGCGGCGCCGGCTACTTCTACGCGGTGGAGTTGATGTTCGACCGGGCGTCGGGCACCGAGCTCACCGAGGAGCAGTTCGCATCGCTGCTGCCCGGCGGCGTGCTGGACGGGTTCGTCCGGTCCGAGCGCGTGCTGGTGCGGCCTGACGCCCGGGGCGCCGCCATGATCATGATCGCGCCGCCGCTGGTGGCCGACGTCGCCGTTATCGACGACCTGCTGAGCCGGGTCGACAAGGTGCTGGACCGCACGAGCGGTTGGCTCCGTGCCTCGAAGTGAGGCAGAACACATCCATCAACATGGAGGAACCCCAATGAAACGACTACTGGCATTGGCCGCAGTGCTCGCGCTTGCCGCAGCTGCGTGCGGCGGCGATGACGCACCCGAGGAGCTGAACGTCGCCTACTTCTTGGAGTGGCCGACGGCCAACCAGGTAGCGCAGCTCGAGGAGACCTACGACGACGAGCTCGGCGTGGCGGTCAACTGGATCCCGTTCGCCTCAGGCGGCGACATGGCCCAGGCGATGGAAGCCGGAGACATCGACATCTCCTACTCCCAGGGCCTGACGCCGTTCGCCAACTTCGTGACCGGCGGCTCTGATCTGCTGCTGATCGGCGTGGCGGTGAGCTACGCCGACGCAGACAACTGCGTCGCCCATCCCGACTACGGCGTCAACGCCGACAACGCGGCCGAGACGCTGGCGGGCCAGAGCATCTACACGCCGCTGGGCAACGTGACGCACTTCAAGCTGCTGAAGATGCTCGAGCATCTCGGCGTGGACACCGCCACGGTCGAGCTGATCCAGTCCGAGGGCGGCCCGGCGGCCGTCGCGGCGCTGGAATCGGGCGAAGTAGCGATGGCGTGCGCCTTCGGCGGCGCCGTCAACGAGATGATCGCCAACGGCGGCAACCTGGTGATGACCGGGTCGGAGCAGGAGGCCATCGGCATCCGCGTCTTCGACATCATCTCCACCACCGGAGACTTCGCGGAGACCTATCCCGACGTCCTGACGACCTTCCTGCAGGTCACCGAGGACGCCAACCGGGCCTACAACCGCGACCGGGCGCCGCTGATCGACACCATCGCCGAGGCTGCGGGCATGGACCGCGCACCGACCATCGCCCTGCTGGACGCCTTCTCGTTCCCCGAGAAGGACGTGCAGCTGTCTGAGGCGTGGCTCGGCGGGACCGTCCAGCAGGTGATGAAGGACCAGATGGACTTCTTCGTCGCCCAGGGCGAGATCGGCTCGGCACTGTCGAGCTATGACAGCTTCGTCGACACGAGCTTCCTCGAAGACGTCGAGTAGCAGAGCAGATGATGGGCGGGCGCCGTCCCTCCCCGGGCGCCCGCCCATATCTGCTCCAACGGGCATGATTGCCCAGGGCCGCCACCCACACAGCGGATTCAACGGCACGGCATGGATTCACTAGTCGACGTACTCGCGGACATCTACGACGGCATCACCTACGTGGTGGCGCGGGGCGCCTACTGGATCTCGATCGTGTTCCTGTTCGTCGTCGGCCTCGGGGTGGCGGCCATGATCGTCGACCTGCTCATCACCCCCTCGCGCCGCTTCAAGCAGGCGGACCGGGCTGCGCATCCCACCAACGGGATGATCTTCATCGGCCAGCTCATGGCCGGTGTGGCGTTCGCTGGCGGTGTGGTGCTGATCTTCCGCGACACGGCATCGCCGTGGCAGCCGGCGGCGGCGCTGGTCGGCGGGGTCGCCTTGATGGCGCTGCTGGTCACCTACCGCCGGGCCGACGAGGCACGCCAGGCGGCGCTGGTCCGCTACCTGTGGCTGTCGCTGGCTGCGAGCTCTGCCGTGGCTGTCGTGCTGGCGATCATGCAGATCGAGGGCAGCTCGATCGTCTACCTGGGTCTGCTCGCCGTCGCGTGCCTGCAGGCCCGGGCCTGGCTGGTGCTGGCCCGTCCCGAGGTGCGCTTCGACCCCTCCGATGTGGAGATCACCGAGGAGTCCGGGACCGAGACCCCGCTGGTCGTGGAGCACCTCGGGATGGTGTACGAGCTGCCCGACGGCGGGACCGTGGAGGCGCTCAAGGATGTGTCGTTCACCCTCGAGCCGGGTCGGCTGCTCACGCTGCTGGGGCCGTCGGGGTGCGGCAAGACGACGCTGCTCAACATCGTCGCCGGGTTCCTGGCGCCCACATCGGGCGAGGCCAAGCTCGGCGACACGCCGATCACCGGCCCGAGCCAGGACCGCGGCATGGTGTTCCAGCAGGGCGCGCTGTTCGAGTGGCTGAGCGTGAACGACAACGTGGGCTTCGGCGCCCGCATGAACGGACGCTCCCGGCCGGCCTCGCGTGAGGCGGTGCAGGAGCTGCTGCGCATCGTGGGCCTGTCGGAGTTCGGCGACAAGGCCGTCTACGAGCTCTCTGGTGGCATGCAGCAGCGGGTGGCGTTGGCGCGATGCCTGGCCAACGACCCCACCATCATCCTCATGGATGAGCCGCTGGGGGCGCTCGACGCGCTGACCCGCGAGAAGATGCAGAGCCTGGTGCTCAATCTGTGGAACCAGACCGGCAAGACGATCGTGCTGGTGACCCACAGCGTGGAGGAGGCCCTGTACCTCGGCGACCAGCTCTTTGTCATGGCCCCCCGCCCGGGCCGCATCGAGCGGGTCTACGACCTGCCGTTCGCTCAGCAGGCGCTCACCGCTGATGCCCGCGAGCTGAAGGCGTCGCCGGAGTTCATCGAGGCCCGCGAGGAGATCCTCTCGCTCATCTGGGAGATGGAGGAGCAGATCATGGGCACGACCGGGGGCGGCTGATGGCCGAAGGTCCCGGCGGGCACGCACTCGACGACAACATCGACCGGCAGAACCGGGTCGCCAACTGGTCGTCCAACTGGCTGTTCTCCAAGCGCGGCCAGGGCACGCGCAAGACGGTCACCTTCGGCGACGCAGCCGAGGTGAGCGGGGCGCTGCGCTGGACCGCCGTCAGCCTCATCGCCATCTTGGTGCTGTGGTTCATCTCCACCACGGTGTGGGGACTGCCCCAGGAGTGGTACGACCACGCGGACGAGGTCCGCGCCGGGCTGTCCGTCGATGAGAGCTACGGCCAGCGAGACCTGCTACGCGACTGCGACGCCGCCGAGGACGATCCCTCGCTGTTCCCCGGGTTGCCGGCGTGCTCGTACACCCAGTGGCTCAGCGAATCCACGCTGCCCGGCCCGATCCAGGTGTGGGACGCCTCCTGGGACTTCGCCCGCAACGGCTACAGCGGGTTCACCCTGTGGCAGCACCTGTGGCTGAGCTTCAGCCGGCTGGCCAAGGGACTGTTCTGGGGCGTGGTCATCGGCGTGCCGATCGGCTTGGCGATGGGGCTGTCCAGCCGCTGGCGGGGCATCTTCGACCCGGTCGTGGAGCTGCTGCGGCCCATCCCGCCGCTCGCGCTGATCCCGCTGTTCATCGTGTGGTTCGGCATCGGCGAGGAGGGCAAGGTCAACCTGCTGCTGTTTGCTGCGATCTGGATCATGGTGATCGCGGCCAGATCGGGCGTGCTCGCTGTCAACACCACCAAGGTGCACGCCGCCTACTCGCTGGGCGCGTCCAAGGCCCAGGTGCTGCGGCACGTCATCCTGCCCAACGCGCTGCCCGAGATCTTCACCGGGCTGCGCGTCGCCATCGGCGTGTGCTGGGGCACGCTCGTGGCAGCCGAGCTGCTGGGCGCCAGTTCGGGGCTCGGCTTCACCATCTTCAAGGCCCGGCAGTTCTTCCTGCTCGATCTCATGCTCTCGGCCGTCATCCTCATCAGCATCCTGGGCGTGACCATGGACGTGGCCATGCGCATGGCCGAGAAGCGGCTGATCCCTTGGCGGGGCAAGGGTTGACAACTCCCGAGTCGGCCTCGGGCCGGGAGCCTGTCGCCGAGTCGTGGCGACGCCAGGCACGAGCGGCGCAGATGCGGGTGGTGCTCGCCGACGGGGCCGATGAGCGTGCGATGGCCGCGGCCGCCCGGCTGGCTGCCGAGGGACTGGCCGAGCCGGTGCTGCTCGACGACGCTGCGGGCGCGTGCTCGCCGACGGTTCGGGCCCGGGCCGAGGCGTCGCCGTTTTCCGAGCGCATCGATCTCGACGATCCGCTCCACGTTGCCGCGCTCATGGTGGCCGCCGGCGAGGCCGATGCCTGCGTCGGCGGTGCCAGCCGCGCGTCGGCCGACGTGGTGCGGGCGGCGTTGTTCTGCATCGGCCCGGCGCCGGGCATCAGCACCATCAGTTCGTGCTTCTTGATGGTGCTGGCCGACGGCACGCCGATCACCTACGGCGACTGCGGCGTGATCCCCGAGCCGGACGCCGAGCAGCTCGCTTCGATCGCCATGGCCACCGCGGCCACGCACGCCCAGCTCACAGCCGACACGCCGCGGGTGGCGATGCTGTCGTACTCCACCAAGGGCAGCGCCGAGGGTGCGCGGGTCGATCGGGTGCGGTCGGCAACACGGCTGGTGCGTGAGCGGATGGGTTCGCTGGCCATCGACGGCGAGATGCAGTTCGATGCTGCCTGGGATCGGGGGGTGGCTGCGGCCAAAGCCCCGGATTCGGATGTCGCGGGGCGAGCCAACGTGTTCATCTTCCCCGACCTCGATGCGGGCAACATCGCCTACAAGATCACCGAGCGGCTGGCCGGCGCCCGGGCGTACGGACCGCTGCTGCAGGGGACGGCGCGGGTGATGCACGATCTGTCGCGCGGCTGCGACGCGGACGACATCGTGTCGGTTGCGCTGATCGCGGCCTGCCAAGCCGCACAGGATCTCCAGTAGCGTCTGCTATCTCTAACAGTTTCGATATAGCTGCTAACTTAAGCGTGAGAGGGCCGTGCAATCGGCCCGGCCCGCGCAGCGGCGCAGCGACAGAAGGCGGGGCGACATGGCCGGACGCAACGGGGACCGCTCGACCGCCCGCCGACCGCTGGATCGCAGCAAGGTGGTCGCAGCAGCGGCCGAGATCGCCGATGTCGAGGGGCTCGACAAGATGACCCTGACACGGGTCGCCGCCGGACTGGGCGTGCGCCAGCCGGCCCTGTACCGCCACATCGACGGGTACGACGATCTGCTGCGCAGCCTCAGCCTGCAGGGCCGCGAGATCCTGGCCCAGCGGCTGACCGACGCCGCGGTCGGCCTGTCCGGTGACGACTCGGTCGCCGCGGTGGGCCACGCCTGGCGGGCCATGGTGCGAGACCATCCCGGCATCTACGCCGCTACCGACCGCTACCCGTGCGCCGGCGACGCCGAGCTCGAGGCCGCCGTCGAGCGGGTGCTGGCGGTGCTCGGGCAGACCCTGCGGGGATACGACCTCAGCCCCGAAGACCGGGTGCACGCAGCGCGCACGCTGCGCAGCGCATTCCACGGGTTCAGCCACCTCGAGTCGGGCGACGGGCACCCCCTGCCGCACGACCCCGAGGACACCTTCGAGCACCTGGTCCAGCTGCTGTGCGCCGGCATTCACCGGCTCTCGCGCACCCCGGCCGGTGCCTCCAAAGGCAGGGGATGACTGAGTCAACCCATCCCGGTGCGATCCCGGTCCGGCCGCTGTTCGACACCTTCCGCTATCGGTTATAAGCTCTAACACGGCGGCGGGGTGGGCGTCGATCAGTCGGGAATTCGTTCAACGAAGGGTGAAGACATGACCCGCATGACCCCCAGCGAAGCGTTCGTCGAGACAATGGCGGCCCACGGGGTCGACACCATCTTCGGCATCATGGGCAGCGCGTTCATGGACGCCATGGACATCTTCGAGCCGGCCGGCATCGAGCTGGTGCCGGTGGTGCACGAGCAGGGCGCCGCCCACATGGCCGACGGCTTCAGCCGTGTCAGCGGCCGCCACGGCGTGGTCATCGGCCAGAACGGGCCGGGCATCTCCAACTGCGTGACGGCGGTCGCCGCTGCGTTCTGGGCGCACAGCCCGGTGGTCGTCATCACCCCTGAGACCGGCACGATGGGCATCGGACTGGGCGGCTTCCAGGAGGCCAACCAGCTCCCGATGTTCGAGGAGTTCACCAAGTATCAGGGCCATGTCAACAACGAGCACCGCATGGCCGAGCTGACCGGCCGGTGCTTCGACCGGGCGCTGTCGGAGATGGGGCCGACGCAGCTCAACATTCCCCGCGACCGCTTCTATGGCGACATCGACGTGGAGATCCCCCAGCCGCAGATCGTCGACCGGGGCCCCGGCGGCGAGCGCACCCTGAACGAGGCCGCTGACCTGCTGGCCCGAGCCGAGTTCCCGGTGATGATCTCCGGCGGCGGCGTGGTGATGGGCGATGCCATGGCCGAGACGATTGCGCTGGCGGAGCGGCTGGGCTGCCCGGTGGTCAACAGCTACCTGCACAACGACTCGTTCCCGGCATCGCATCCGCAGTGGTGCGGTCCGCTGGGCTACCAGGGCTCGAAGGCGGCGATGCGGCTGATCTCGCGGGCCGATGTGGTGCTGGCGCTGGGCACCCGGCTCGGGCCGTTCGGCACGCTGCCCCAGCACGGCCTCGAGTACTGGCCCGATGACGCCAAGATCATCCAGGTGGACGCCGACGCCACGATGCTCGGCTTGGTCAAGCGCATCGATGTGGGCATCTGCGGCGATGCGGCGGCGGCGGCAGTGGCGCTCACCCAGCGGCTGGCCGACCGCGAACTGGCGTGCGATGCCACCCGGGCGCAGCGGGCCGCGGAGATCGCAGCCGACAAGGCCGACTGGGAAGCCGAGCTGGACGACTGGATCCACGAGACCGACGATTTCAGCGTCGACATGATCAAGCAGGCGACCGAGGAGAGCTACAACTGGATGCATCCCCGCCAGGTGCTGCGCGAGTTCGAGAAGGCCATGCCGGAGCGGGTGATGGTGTCGACCGACATCGGCAACATCAACTCGGTGGCCAACAGCTACCTGCGATTCGAAGAGCCCAGATCGTTTCTTGCCCCGATGAGCTGGGGCAACTGCGGCTACGCGCTGCCCACGATGATCGGGGCCAAGAAGGCGGCACCGGATCGGCCGGGGGTGGCCTATGCGGGCGACGGGGCGTGGGCCATGAGCATGGTGGAGATCATGACCGCGGTGCGCCACAACATCCCGGTGACCGCGGTGGTGTTCCACAACCGTCAGTGGGGCGCGGAGAAGAAGAACCAAGTCGACTTCTACGGTCGCCGGTTCGTGGCCGGCGAGCTGGATGGCGGCGAGAACTGGTCCGAGGTTGCCCAGGCCATGGGAGCCGAGGGCGTGCGCGTCAACCAGCTCGAAGACGTCGGCCCGGCGCTGGAGCGGGCCATCGACGCCCAGATGAACGGCGGCCGCACCACGGTCATCGAGGCCATGTGCACGATGGAGCTGGGCGATCCGTTCCGCAAGGATGCGCTCAAGCGCCCGATCCGCTTCCTGGACAAGTACGGCGAATACACCTGATCCCGTGCCGGGGCGGCCCGGCGAGCCTCGGCTGGTGCACAACTGCCGTGAGGCCATGACGGTGCGCGGACGGCAGCGGCGGGAGTCACCGCGCCGTCCGTCCAGTGCTCGCCTCGGCGCGATCGCGTGCGGGCTGGCGCTGGCGGCGATGCTCGCCGCCGGGTGCGTCGAGGCCGCGTGGGACGTCGAGGTACACGAAGACGGGTCGGGTTCGTTCGAGTGGCGCTACGTGTTCGACGCCGCCGCGGTCCCATTCGATGCCGACACTGACGGCGACGATGGCGACGACTTGACGCCGCATGCGGCGTGCGAGCGGTTTCTCAGGCGGTTCGACGGCGCCGGTCCGGTGCGGCCGCACGTCGCCGCTGTCTCGACGCGAGTCGAGGCCCGTCACAGCGACGGCGTGTGCAGCTACGCCGCGAGCATCACGTGGTCTGCGGACGAGTCAGAGGATGTCCTGGCGTCGCTTGCGTTGAATCAGGGTCCGGAGATCCGGCGCATCACCGGCGGCGGCTGGAGCTTCGACTTTGAGACTCGATTCGTCGATGAGTATCTGGCTGCTGGCGGGCCGCTGTTCGAAGCGGTCGGCGAGCTGCATCCGACGTTCACGCTGTCGTTGACGCTGCCCGGCACGCTGGTCGAGAGCAATGCCGACACCACCGACGGATCGACACATGTCTGGGTCATCGACCTGGCCGAGTTCGAGGGCATCCCCAAGGTGCTCCACGCCGAGTCGGCAACAGCCGGCGGCGGATTCCTGCCCCAGGCGATCGGGATTGCCCTGTTCGCGCTCGTGCTCGCGCTCGCCGTGCGCCGCCGTCTGCACAAGCGCCGCCGCGCCCAAGCCGCCCGCTGGTAATCGCCGGTGCCGCGGCCGTCGCCGTCGAAGGCGATGCGCCTGCCGATGTGACCGTCCAGCGCGGGCTGTGTCGCAAGTTGTCGGCGTCAGGACCCGCTGCCGAGGTGCTCGGCGAAGATGGTGTGCGCCATGGCGTATGAGCGGGCGGCGCCCTCGGGGTGATATGCGGGCCCGCCGGGCACGGCGAACCCGTGGTCGGCGCCGTCGATGACATCGATGCTGCCTCGGTCGCCGAGTTCGGCGACGGCATCGAGCAGGGGCTGGTTCTGCTCGAGCGATGCGAGCTGATCGGCCGTGCCTTGGGCCATGTGCAGTCGGCCGGAGATCGTGGGCACCGTCAGGTGCGGCGAGTTCGGCTCGGGCGTCACGCAGAACGAGGGATGCAGCCCCACCCCGGCGACGAAGGTGTCGGGCTGGCCAGCGAGTGCCCTGACGACGGTGCGCGCCCCGATGCAATAGCCGATGCATCCGACGTTGGCGGTGTCGACCGCCGGGTCGGCCTCGAGCGAGGCGAGCACCGCCGCGATGTCCGAGCTGACCATGTCGTCGGTGGTGCCCAGCAGCAGGCCCAGGAATTCCTGCATCGCAGGCGAATCAGGACCTTCGGCAAAGAGCGCAGCGACATCGAACGTCAGCCACGGACCATTGCGCCAGTACCGGTCCGGCACGGCAACGCAGTAGCCCTCATCGACGATGGCGTGGGCCGCTTCACGCGATCCGTCATCGAATCCTGGCCCGTGATGGAAGAACATCACCAGCGGGAACGGGCCATCGCCGTCCGGCCGGGCGACATAGAACCCGAGCTGCCCGTCGCCAGTATCCAATTCACGTCGTTCGGTCTGCATGCGTCCCCCTGGCAGTCTGCGCGCCTGCACCGTAACCGCCCCACGCTCGGGGCTGTGAAGGGCTGGCTAGGCAAGGCCGGCAACGATGAATGATGGGTAGTGCGCGTCGGCCGATGAAGGGACTCGGGCTGGCGGCGAGTGGGTCAGCTGCGTTCGATGACGCCGCAGGCCGCGCGGTCGCCCGCACCGGCTTCTGAGGCGTAGGTGTCGGGCTTGGCGTGGATGATGATCGTCGATCCGTCCGAGTCGAACACTGTGGTGTCGGCGCCGTCCGCGAGGGTGACGAGGGGGGTGAAGTAGTCGGCCCGGGCGGTGCCGTCGCTGGCCGCATAGATGTTCGGCAGGTCGCCGGCGTGCAGCCCGTCGGGGTCCATGTAGCCGTGGCCGTGCTCGCCGGGCGCATAGTGGCCGCCCGCTGCGCTGAAGTCGGGTGTGCAGGTGCCGACGGTGTGGATGTGGAAGCCGTGGCCTCCGGGCGTCAGCCCGCTGACGTCGGCAGAGACCAGCACGCCATGCGGCCCCTGCTCGAGGGTGACGGTGCCCATAGGCGTTCCGTCGGGCCCCGCCATTGCCGCTGTCGCCCGCTGGCCGACACCGGCGATCTCGTCGCCGTCGTCCCCGCCGCAGGCGGCAAGCCCCAGCAAGGCGAGCAACCCCGCCGCCAACGCCGTGATCGTTCTCCGAAAGCGCATTCCCGGTCCTGACTGTTTCACCAGATGCAAGCGCCGACCACGCTAGGTCATGGCGAGTCGTGTACCCGGGAGTCAATTGGCGGCGGAGTGCGCCACGGCGGTGCCGGCGAACCGCCGCAGCACGGCGCGGTATTGAGCGGCTGCGAGAATTGGGAGTGGTATGGGGGTGTCGGCGAGGTTCGAGCAGTTCATGTTGGCTGGGATCGCTGCGCTGCATCTCGGCGTCGGGCTGACGCATGCCTACAGCAGCCACTGCCTACAGCCACGCGACCGCGGACGTGCCCATCCCGGCCGTCCAGCAGGTGTACATCGCGGTGGTCGTGACGCTGCTGCCGCTCGCCGCGGTGTGGCTGGCGTTCCGCCGCAGCCTCCGGCTGGGCGCTGTGCTGTTCGCCGCCTCGATGTATGCCTCGTTCGTCTTCGGCTACCTGCTGCACTTCGTCATCGACAGCCCAGACCTGCACTCCAACGTCGTCAGCGACAGCGCAGGCGTGTTCTTTCACACGGCACTGAACCTGGCGCTCATCGAGTTCGTCGGTTTCGCATTCGGCCTGGTCGCCGCCGTCCGTCAGGCCCGCTGACGGCGGGCGGGGCGGCCGCTAGGCGGCGTTGACCTGGGGCAGGATCTCGTCGTTGAGCTGGCGGAGATCGTCCAGCGTCTTGGAGACCGGCACATCGGCGAACGGCGGCCAGATGAGCGGCATGGTCATGCCGGCAGCCTTCAGTTCGATCAGGTTCTGAGTGATCTGCTCGGCGGTGCCCGCCAGCAGGTTCGTCAGCTTGCCGTTGCGGGTCTGATCGGTCGGCTCGTCGGTGATCACGAACCAGCACATGCTGGAGATCTCCATGTCGTCCACGCTGTGCGACTCGCCGAGCTTGTCGAGCTCCTCGCCGATCGCGCTGAGCCACTGCGTCAGTTCCTCGGGCGTGTCCTGGATGCCGATCCAGCCGGCGAGGTTGTACTGGGCCACTCGCTTCGCTGAGATGGCCGGGCTGCGCAGGCCGCTCATGAAGATCGGCGGATGCGGATCCTGCAGCGGCTTGTGGCCGAAGCCGCTGGGGCCGAAGTCCGCGAACTCGCCGTGGTACTCGAACAGCTCGTTCGTCCAGATGCCCAGGCAGATCTCGATGGTCTCGCGCACGTGCTTGTGCCGCTTGGGGAACAGGTGCGATGCGCTTGCGGCAGCGAACTCCTCGGGCATCCAGCCCGAGCCGACGCCCACGTTCACGCGCCCGCCCGACAGGTGATCCACCGTCGCGATCTCGGCGGCGAACACGCCGGGCGATCGGTATGGCGTGTCGGTGATGCTCATGCCGATCCGGCACTTCGAGGTCTTCGCAGCGAGCCAGGGGATGAGCGGCCAACCCTGGAACCACTGACCGCGGGCCGAGACGGGGAGCTGCGTGGGGAACTGCTCCATCATCCCGAACGGGTACTGCAGCTCCCCGCGGTCGGATGACTCCGGCACGACGATGCGGTCGAGCGTCCAGATCGAGTCGAAGTCCAGTTCCTCGGCGAGGTCGGTGAGATCCTCGAGTTCCTGGACGGTCACGTGGTCGCGAAAGTTCGGCAAGTACAGCGCCAGCTTCATGTCGGCCATTGTGGATTCCCCCTGTGTGTGCTCAGCACCGAGCGTCGGCGCCGACGAGACGAACGTTAGGAACCGCGCCTCGTCGCGGTCAAGACGGATGAGATACGCTACGCGCTGGTACCGAATGGGAGCGCCGCGTTTGTGGGGCTCGAGCACCTCTCGCTCCAGCCGGGAGAGATCGAAGAGACCACAGATGCGCTGCTCCGACTTGGCTGGGTCGGTCGTCGGACGCCCGAAGTCGTCGCCGTGGACGAGAGAGGCGTCAGTCGGCCAGCAACGGACCAGCTCCGCAGCCAGCCTGCTCTTGCCGGACCCGCCCGGCCCGTCGATGCCGACCCGCACAGGTGATCCCGCCGGCGCCACCAGCCGCACGATGTCGGCCGCGCCGATCCGACCGGCACGGTTCTCCTTGGGATTGCCAAGTCCCTTCAGGTGCTCGTAGGAAACGCCGGCTTCAGAGCCCTCTTTGCGTCGCATCGCCGGCCTAGCTCAGCTGTCGCCGACAAGCCCGATGTACTGAGCGACTCTGGTCTGGGTCTCGAGCAGCTTCTGTGGTGTCAGCGTTCCGCTCAGATCGCCGAGGCGTCGTTTTGCTGTCGGCTGCAGCGCAGGTACACGGATCCACGACTTCTTGACGCAGCCGGACTCACCCGCGCTGAGCTTGACGCACAGCGTGGTTCGGGAGGTAGTGGAGCTTGACAGCGGGCATCCCAATACGAGGCGCCAGTCCTGTTCGCCATTGAACGTCGCTGCGCTGAGCACGACGAATCGTCTCCCGTCCGGGTGCGGGTCATGATCGTCGCCGAAGGTGATGTGCTCATCCGCGACGAAGTAGATGCCGCCAGCGATTGGGGAAGGCTGCACTATTCCGCAAGCAGGATGCGGTTCGCCTCGGTGCGTGCCGACTGGAGTGGCACCAGCAACTCTTCGCTGCAGCCTGCAGGTGCCGGCCCGTCTTCTTCATCGCGAGATTCGAGCTCTGTCAGTTGCTGCTGCAGTTTCCCGACAACTCCGGTCAGGTCAGGCAGTGGTGCGCTCTCGCCGAGGTCAAGGAAGCCGCCGCGTTCGCCGCCGTCTCGAGCCTCGAGCATCGGCTCCGTCTCGTAGGTCAAATCCTTCAGTTCTGTAGCGCTGAGATGGCCGTGTTCGGCCAACACTGCGTCGAGGTGTGCGATGTACCGATCGGACTCGTCGAGAAGCTCCACCGAGCGCGCTGGAGCAGACAGGCGGTACTCGGGTTTGCCATACCAGTTCCGCGTTCGGTTCATGGTGACGTGTCCTGCCGCTACAAGATCGTTCTCGACATGCAGAAGCCGATCTGAGAAGGGGCCGTGCTTCAACCATTGCCACGCCACTCCCGAACCTGGCGTGCCGTCATGGTTTATGGACCGCAAGTCGGCCAAGTAGAGGAGCTTGGCAACCTTCGTGCGGCTCATGTGCAACTTGCGTGTTGCGGCCAGCCCGAGCAGATCGCGTATGGCTCGGGCAGCTCGCGTTGCGTCCGTCCGAAGCCGAGCCACGATGCCAGCGTAACCACCAGTCGCTCGAATGGGTGGCGCTCCGCGAACTCTCAACATGGTGGCGATGCTGCCGGAGGGGTGTGACAACTCGAACACCCCAGGGGTCGCTCAGTCGGGGATCCAGTCTTCGGTTTTGATGCCGAGGCCGTCGGCGATGAGGCGGCGCAGACCGCGCCGGTGGTGGACCACTCAGTAGTGGCAGCCGTTGGTGAGGCTGACGACCAGGGCGATGAGCTCGCGTTCGGCTTT
>JAJDVQ010000058.1 GCA_022826045.1 Acidimicrobiia bacterium
CCTAAGAGGCCGCGCGGATAGATCGGCTCTGAACGATTTCGAGCCGTGGAATCGCCTCTGGATGGGTCTCTGACCTGCAGCATCGACACGACAGACGATGCGATTGCATACAGTCGTTTTATCAATCCGCTAACGCTCTAACGAACACGGCGTCAGCCAGCACAGAGCCACCGAGCCGGGGAGATGGCCCTGTCTTGACCGTCGGGAATCCCAAAACCCCGGGCTCCCTGTCACAGCCCCTCGATACTCTGCGGCCGTGCGCTTCCTGCATACGTCTGATTGGCACTTGGGTCGCAACTTCCACGGTGCTTCGCTGCTGCATGAGCAGAAAGCGGTGGCGAAGCACTGCACCTCGCCATGGACGAACTGGATCGCCTGCGTGAAGGCGGTCGTGCGGTCGGCCTCATCAGTCACGTATCCGAGTTGCGTGAACGCATCCGCGCCGGCATCGAAGTCCACCGAACCGACAAGGGCTCCCACATCAGCGTCGGCGCAATCTCCGAACTCTGACTTCCAGATGGATGTGGGGGGCTCGCTACCGCCCACCCAGGGCGAAGCCCTGGCCAGGAGAAGCCCTACAGCGGTTTGTACTTCGATGAGTAGCGCCTGCCCTTGCGATCCTGGCCGCAGTCGCTAGCGGGAGGGCTCACGAAACCCTCAGTGCGCTCACTGCACCGAAGCTGCGCTGGTGAACAAGGCACGGTCGCCAAGTCGCCAATTCACCACATCACCCGCCAGATCACCGTGATGGCGTCGATGAAGCGCAGCACTTCGCGTTCGAGGAGGCGGTACGCACCGCTCACCGAGTCCCTAGCTCGAACGGCCATGTTGCCGTTGTGCGTGCTACGGGAACAAGGCAGGTTCGCGAGATAGATCGAGTGTGTGGATTGGGGCGGCGTCTTGCAGCGGCGCAGGGTTGCGGCGCGGGGTCGGCTTCTTGGATCTGGCGGGGTTGGGTGCTGAATCCGCGTCCGGAGGTATGAGCCCGTAGCGGCCGTTGCGCTTGATGACTTGCCAGTTGTGGTCGTGGATCTTGTCGTGGCAGGACCAGCACACCAGCACGAGGTTGTCGATCTTGGTTGGGCCGCCGCAGAGCCACGGGATGATGTGGTGCGCCTCGCAGTCGCCGGGCGGGGCGCCGCAGCCGACACAGGCGCCGTCGCGGGCGATCAGGGCGCGACGCTGGGCTGCGGTAGGCGCTCGTGCAGCGACTGCCTCGTACAGGGGTGTGAGCTCTTTGCCGAACAGCACGACGGAGATGTCGGCGTTGCAGCAGAGCCGGTCGATGACGCTGGCGGGCACCGGGCCGGTGCCAGCGATCTCTCCGATGCCGCCGTGATCGTCGAGCAGGTCTGCGAGGTCGGCTCGCACGATGATCTGGGTCGTTTGGGCTCTGTGACTTGCAGAACCCGTGCTGTCGCCGGCCGCGTGCCCGCAGCCGGTCGTCTCGTTGCCCGCAGCGGTGCCGCCTTGAGGGGGTTCGTCGGCGGCCGTGGGCGCGGAGCCAGAGTGAGTGAGGATGCCGTCGAGGGCATCTGCCATGCGCTGGTCGCGGGTGCGCGCCGCGCTGTTGTCTGCTGGGCCGTCGCGCTGTAGGCGACGGTCGGCTTGGCGGAGGCGTTCGGCTTCGTCGCGGATGCGGGTCTGGATCCGAGCACCCATCTCTGCGTCGAACGCACCGCGCATCTGCACGGTGCCGTCGTCACCGTTCCAGAAGCGCACATTGCGGTTGCGGCGGTTGCGGCGGTGCCGCTCGGCGAGGCTCGCAGCGCTCTGGTGCTTCGCGGCCCAGCGCGCTGATGCCTGGGCGAACTCATCAGGCGGCAGCGTCTTTGCCAGGTTCACCAGTTCGGCGTCGCCCTGCACTGCTTCGGGGCTGGTCTGGCGCGCGGCGCGGGCGAGGCGGGCGGCGTTGGCCATGCACATCTCTCCATCAGCCAGCGCGGACTGGGCAGTGGGCAACTGCTCGAGCTCGGCAGTCGTTCGTACGTTGCGCGCTGCATCGGAACGCGGGACTGCGGCGATCTGGTGCAGTACACCCGCGCCGCCGTCACCGTGCCGCTCTCGCGACGCTATCTGCGACGCAACGGCGGTCTCAAGCGTCTCAAGCCGGGCGCGCAGCGGCTTGGCCAGCGCGAGCGCTTCGCGCAGATCGGCGGTGGGTGCACCCTCGACACAGTCGAGGGCCGCTGCGAGCGAGTCGAGCGCCTGCCGCACCTGAGAGAACATGCGTTCACCCTAGCGGCCTGGTGTAACAAACGAACGTTTATGCGCTATAAGACAGATTACGGTTATGTGACATCTGGTTTCATGATGGATAATTATTTTTCAATGTTTTCCAGTGTGAACTCGCGACCGTCGCTCACCACCGATCACTCGACTTCAGACGCTGTGCCAGCACCGACGCCGCAGTCCCGTCGATCGTCACGCCCAAACGCAAGGCCGCAGCGACGGGGCTTGCTCAGCTGGACGGGCTGAACTGGATCGGGAGGGGGTGACCGGCGCGGGTGAACAGGTCTTGCAGCATCCGCAGCGTCATGCCCCAGATGACCCGTCCGTGGCCGACTTCGATGCCGGGGAAGCGCTCGTCGGGTCGGGGCGGGTAGTGGTAGTCGATGTGGTGTCGAGGGTCGGCCAGTTCTGCCACCGGCACCCAGAACGCGTCGGCCACTTCGTAGTTCAGCGTCAGCGCGGGGCGGGCGCCGTCGAGCCAGCACACGTGCGGCGTCACCCGCAGTGCGGCGCCGCGCCAGCGGGGATTGCCTTCGAGGTCGTTGAGCCGGCCGAGCCAGCGCACCCCGGCGTGCGCGGTGATGTCGAATCCGATCTCCTCGCGGCTCTCGCGCACCGCCGTGTCGAACGTGTCGTCGTCGTCGGGCTCGGTGCGCCCGCCCGGAAACGCCATGTGGCCCGACCACGGGTCGCCGTCGCGGGTGGCCCGTTCGATGAAGAGCACCTCGGGGCTGCTGTCTCCCGAGCGCACCACTGCGGCGACGGCAGCAGTCGGGCCGTGATGCGGTGTGTCGAGCTCCTGGCCGAGCACTGCCGACAGGCGTTCCGGTTCGAACGCCTCACTGACGGAGTGCAGACCGATCACCGCCTCGCAGCGTAGGTGGCCGAACACCGTGGGCTCTGGGCGGCTCTCGAACCTCACAAGCCTCGCTCGCAACAGCCCGATCCCGCCTGCACAGAGGCCGAGCTCCGACACGAGCACATGGCTCTCGCCGCGAATCCGTGAGGCGGTCCCGCCCGCACTCAGACCGGGGTCCCGCGCGAGAGCCGCTGCTACCGTCGCCGCGATGAGCGCCGCCGATCCTCACCCTGCAGACACTGGATCAGGGAACCTTGACGAACCCGTCCAAGGCATGGATGCAGCGTCTTTCGAAGCGTTCGTCAGCGAGGTCGCGCACTTCCGGGACACGGTCGTGGCGCCGAACGTGAACCGCTGGGAGAGCGAGAAGCGCATGGCGCCCGAGGCCCTGCGGGATGCCTCAGAGATCGGGCTGCTCGCCATGGAGGTGCCGGCCGAACTGGGCGGGCTGGGGATGAGCTTCGCTCAGAAGTGCCGCATCGTCGAGGTGCTGAGCGCCGTGTCGATGCCATTCGCCTTCAGCCTGGTGAACACCGGCAACGTCGCAGCGCGAGTGGCGCGGCTCGGCAGCGACACGCACCGCGAGCGGTACCTGGCCGACCTGATGGCCGGACGCCGGTTCGGATCCACCGCGCTGACCGAACCGGGCGCCGGCAGCGACTTCGCCAACATCGCTACGACCGCGACACCTGTCGATGGCGGCTGGCGGCTCGACGGCGCCAAAGCCTGGATCACCAACGCCGCGCACTCCGACGTGATCTTCTGCTACGCGCAGACGCAGCCCGGCTCCCGGGGTCGAGGCATCGCGTTGTTCCTGATCGACGGCACCCAGCCCGGCTTCGAGCGGCTGCCGCCGTACGAGCTGGCCGGAGGTCACCTCATCGGCACTGGCGGGTTCCGGCTGGATGGCTACATCGCCGCCGCCGAAGATCTTCTCAGCCCTGCAGGGGAAGCCTTCATCGCAGCCTTGTCGAGCGTGAACGGTGCCCGCACCTACGTCGCCGCCATGTGCTGCGCCATGGTGGAGGCCACCCTCGCGAGCGCAGTCCGCTACGGAGCCGAGCGCGAGGCGTTCGGCAAGCCCGTCATCGCCCATCAAGGTCTGGCGTGGAAGCTGGCCGGGGTGCAGAACCGCCTCGAAGCCTCCCAGCTGCTCACTGCCCGGGCCGTCGACGCAGTCACCGAGTCATTGCGCACCGGCGACGCCTCTGGCGCCATCCTGCCGGCTGCGCATGCCAAGAAGTTCGTCACCGAGACGGCCGAAGCCGACATCGCCGCCTGCATCCAAGCCATGGGCGCCGAGGGCCTGCGCGGCGATCACCCGGGGGGTCACCACCTCATCGGAGCGCGCATCGCCAACTACGTGGACGGCAGCACCGAAATCCAGACCGACCGCATCGCCCGCTCTCTCGCTGGCACCTACGCGGCCAGCTGAACCCGCCGCAGTACCCGCTCCGCCGCCGCCGGCAGGGCCACAGGCTGCGTCGACAATCTCAGCCGAAGACTCCCTCGTCGCGAAGTGCGGTGATGTCGTCCCACGTGTAGCCGTGTTCGAGCAGCACTTCCTCGGTGTGCTGGCCGAGTTCGGGCGCAACGGCGCCAGGCTTCAGTGGCGTGGCTGACATGCGGATCGGGGTGCCGATCACCGTGCGTTCGCCCTCGGGGTGCTCGACTCGCTGCAGGTAGCCGTTCTCGTACATCGACTCGTCGGCCACGATCGCCTCGTAGTCACGGACCAGCCCGTAGCGGACCCCTGCCCCGGTGAGCACCGCCTCCCACTCGTCGAGGGTTCTGGTGGGGAAGACTTCGTCGATGATGGCGACCAGCTCGGCCCTGGCTTCCGAGTTCAGCATGAGGGCCAGGAACCGTTCGTCGTCGGCGAGGTCGGGCCGGTCGAGCAGTTTGGCGAATTCGGGCCACCCCGGACCGGTGCCGCTGAGCAGGTGGATCCAGCCGTCGGCCGCCTCCACGGTGTGGAGCAACGTGGGAACGAAGGCGTGACCCGAATCGATGCGTTCGGGGTTGCGACCGGTCAGCAGGGTGTAGGTCATCTCCGATGCTTGGGCGTAGATCATGCCGCCCACGAGCGACACGTCGACCCGCTGTCCAAGCCCGGTCTCGGTGCGATGGAGCAGCGCAGCAAGAATGCCGGTGACCATGTTCTGGCAGCCAACATGGTCGGAGATAACAGCCCCATTCATGACCGGGGGTCCGCCGTCGATTCGGGTGGCGAACATGAGCCCGCCCTCTGCCTGGCCTGACGAGTCGGCTCCCTCCCGCGTCGACTTGGGGCCGATCGGCCCGAAGGTCGAGCCGGTGGCGTACACGAGCCGCGGATTGATGGACGACAGGTGCTCATATGACAGGCCCCAGGCCTCCATGGTGCCGGGCACGAAGTTGTGGATCAGGATGTCGGTGGTCTCGACGAAGCGCTCGAGCGCTCGCTTCCCGCCCGGAGTGCGCAGGTCGAGGGTGACCGACCGCTTCCCCCGATTGCACGCTTCGTAGTACGGATTTCGCGGATCGGCGGGCGACACGGGGATTACCCGGGCGAGGTCGCCCATGCCCGGCAGCTCGATCTTGATGACCGACGCTCCCATGTCGTGCAACGTTGCCGCAGCTTGAGGACCCTGCACCAGGATGGACAGGTCGAGGACGGTGTAGTCGTCAAGCGCTCCCATCGCCGGATCGTAACCCCCGCCGTTCGCGCGGCACTTCCGATCGAGGTTTGCCAGACTGCGCAGACCACACCTCACAGGACGGTGACCATGTCAGCCGCGACCCTGCAAAGACCTTCTGCTGATCTCTACGAGACGATGAGCACCCTGCGCGCCGTGCGCCGCCTTCGCACTGACCCGATTCCCTCTGATGTCCTCGAGCGGGTACTGCAGGCCGCATGCTGGGCGCCGACCGGCGGCAACCAGCAGCCATGGCGAGTGGTCGTGGTCACCGACCCGGCCGTCAAGCAGGGCTTGGCCGATGTCTACGCGCCGGAGTGGGCAAAGTTCGCCAGCGGGTTCCTGAAGCGATTCGAAGGCCTGCCCGCAGACGAAGTCGCCAAGTGGGAGCGAGTTGTAGCTGCGGGTGACTACCTCGCCGATCATCTGGGGGAGGCCCCAGCCATCTTGGTGTTCTGCGCCAACCCGGAGAAGATGGCGATCACCGACGCAAACCTGGATCGGGTCAGCATGGTCGGCGGCGGCTCGGTGTACACCGCAGTGCAGAACTCGATGCTGGCGTGCGTGGCCGAGGGGCTGGGCTGCACGCTCACGACGCTGCACTGCCTGCGCGAGCACGAGGTGAAATCGTTGCTCGGCGTGCCCGACGGATGGGCCACCGTCGCGATGGTGCCGATCGGGTACCCGGTAGGCAGGGGCAACGGCCCGATCACCCGGCAGCCGCCGGCCGAGATGGCCTACCGCGACACGTTCGGCGAGGCCTGGACGGGCTGATCGCCACGACCCGACAGGGCACTCGCTCATCGCCTCGCGGGCACGTCCCCACAGCCCGGTCTGCCGCCAGGTGCGGCTGCTGCGACCCCGCATGCGGTATGTCAGGCTCTAGCTGCGTTCACAGGGGGTAGGCCATGAGCGAACCGATGCCAACTTCGAAGTCCCAAGAGCTGTACGAGCGGGCGAAGGCCGTCATTCCCAAGGGCGTCTACGGCCACTACGGCCCCGCCGTGATCGACGACGGGCCGGTGTTCTTCTCATCGGCTGAGGGCGCCCGGTTCACCGATGTGGACGGGAACTCCTACATCGACTGGATGTGCGCCTACGGGCCGAACATCCTGGGCTACAACCATCCCGCTGTCGAGGAGGCTGCAGAAAAACAGGCCGCCGACGGCAGCACGGTGAGCCTGGCCGCGCCGGTCATGGTCGAGCTCGCGGAAGAGCTGGTCGACATGGTCGAGGGCGCCGACTGGGCGCTGTTCGGCAAGAACGGCGCCGATGCAACGGGGCTGGCTGTGATGGTGGCCCGCGCGGCCACCGGACGGCGCTACATCCTCAAGATCCAGGGCGGCTATCACGGCTCGACACCGTGGATGCAGGTGCCTGGCAACAAGGGCACCATCGCGGAGGACCAGGCCTTTGTCATCGAGGTGCCGTGGAACAACGCCGGGGCGGTGCAGGCGGCCATCGATGCGCATCCGGGCGACATCGCCTGCTTCATCTCGTCGCCGTACCACCACCCCGTGTTCGCGGACAACGAGCTGCCCGCCGAGGGCTACTGGGCTGCAGTCGAAGGTGCCTGCCGGGCCGCGGGAATTGTCGTGATCGTGGACGAAGTCCGCAGCGGCTTTCGGATCGACCTGGCAGGCGCGCACGTCGCGTACGGGTTCACACCGGATCTGATGTGCTTCGGCAAGGCGATCGGGAACGGGCATCCGCTCGCTGCTCTGGCCGGCTCTGATGCGCTGAAGGATGCCGCCGGCGAGACGTTCTTCACCGGCACCCAGTTCTTCAACGCGGCGCCCATGGCTGCGGGGCTCGCCACGCTGCGGGAGCTGCGCGCGGCAGATGCCGCCAACGCAGCAACCGAGATCGGCACCCGCCTGGGCGAGGCGCTGACTGACGTGGCAGCGGCTCACGAGCACGAGCTGCGGGTGAGCGGCGTGCCCGCCATGCCGTACCTGCGCATCGTCGGCCCCGGCGGCGGACGCTTCCACGCACGATGGGTGGCCGAGTGCATCCGCCGGGGCGCCTACCTGCTCAGCTACCACAACAACTTCGTGTGCGCGGCGCACACCGACGACGACATCAAGCGCACCTGCGACATCGCCGACGCAGCCTTTGCGGCGCTGGCCTGAGGCTCGCTACCGCTCACAACCGCACGTGCGCAGCCCGCGCCGCGCTCATCCTGGGAGGCTCTGATCATGAAGTTCGGCTTTACCGTGCCCAACAACTTCGGCGTCGACGACCCCGCCGAGGTGGCCGCGCTGGCTGTCGAGGCCGAACAGCTCGGCTTCGACTCGGTGTGGGTGAACCATCACGTCCTCAACGTGGGCTACGTGTGGGACCGGCTGGGCGAGCGGCCCTACCACGATGCGCTGGTGACGCTCACGTGGATGGCGGCACACACGTCACGGGTACGCCTCGGCACCAGCGTGCTGGTGATGCCGTACCTGCACCCGATGGTGCTGGCCAAGGAGCTGGCCACGCTGGACCGCCTGAGCGGCGGTCGCCTGGTTGTCGGTCTGGGCGTAGGCAGCCTGCCGGAGGAGAACGCGCTCCTCGGCGCGGAATACGACGACCGCGGCCGGCTCAGCAACGAGTTCGTCGAAGTGCTCGACCTGCTGTGGACCCAGCCGAGCGCCAGTTACGACGGGCACTACTACTCCTTCCAAGGCGCCGTGAGCTCGCCCAAACCGCTGCAGCAGCCCCGACCCCCGATCCTGTTCGGCGGCAACCGTCCGCCGGCACTGCGGCGCGTCGGCCGTCTGGGCGACGGCTGGCACCCGATGATGCTGTCGCCAGAGAGCGTCGCGAAGCGCCTGCCGGTGATCCGCGAGGCCGCAGAGGCGGCAGGCCGCTCAGGCATCCCCGCTGAAGTCTCCGTGCGCCGGACCGCCGGCGAAGTGACCCCGGAATTGGCCGTTGAATACGCCTCGGTCGGGGTGACCGAGCTCGTGGTCTCTTGGAACACCGGCGACGTCGCCGAGATCAGCGAGGGCCTCGCCGCCTTCGCCGCCGAACACGGCATCGGCGGCTGAACCGCCGGGCTGTCCGGTCTGGCTACTTCGAGCGGAACGAGGCCTCCATCTCGTCGATGTCGAAGCCGCCGTGTGCCACGCCGTCGGTGGCGTACTCGTACAGCGCCGTCTTGAAGTAGAGGCTCAACGCGCTCACCACAACGCTCACGGCGAGCACGCCGATCACGCCGACGGCGATGCCGACATACAGGCCGATCCCGGGCACCAACGTGGCGATCAGCACTGCGACGAGGATGATCGGCAAGGCGATCACGAAGCCCAGCAAGCCGAACCCCGCCTGGGCGATGAGGTTCTCGCCCCAGGTGCGGCGGACCAGCGACATGGAGTGCTTCACGCTGGCGAAGGACCGGTAGTCGTCGATGATGATGGCGGGAACGACCAGATAGGTGGCCACGCCCCACGCCGCCTCGGCCAGGAACGTGAGCATCTGGCCCAGCCAGCCCATGCGCTCTCGCAGGAAGCGCAGAATCAGCCCGACGGTCAACGTGATGAGCGCCCAGCCGAGCAGGCTCGGCAGCCGTGACGCCGCCTTGCCCATCGCGCTGCGCACGGTGGGATCGCCGCCGGTCATGCGCTCGTGCGCGCCGGCCACGAGTGCGCCCTCGAAGTACACCACCGTGGCGGTTGCCACGAAGGCGAACACGAGCCCGAGCACGACGGCGCTGCCTTGGACGCTCTCGGCGCCCCCGCTTGTATCGAAGCTGCCGGTCACGAAGCCGACTACCGCTGCCGCAGCGGCGATGGCCAGGATGGTCAGCATGCTGAGGACGGGCAGCCACAGCAGCTCGCGGTCCTGCTTCAGCAGCGACCACGAGTTCTTGGTCAGCCGCCATGTATTGGCGAATCGGCCCATAGGAACGCTCCTTGCCTCCTCAGCCCCGCAGACGGATCGATGGCGAACCCCTGGGTCGCGGCTGGTGCACTGTGCACGGCCGAGCGTACTCAACCCGCGCGACACCGGATCGTCAGTTCTGTGATCGCGCGGCGGCGGGCGATTCGGGCTCATCGACCTGTTCGGATCGTGCAGGCGCAGCGCGCGATCCAGCCGGCGTGCGGATCACCATGGCCACCGAGAACAGCACGACCGCGCCGCCCAGGAACTGCATGGGCATCACCGGCTCGCCGTGGATGAGCCACGCTGTTCCCACGGCCACGATGTGCATCGCCAGCACGTACAGCGAGGAGCGCGCCACCTCGATGTGGCCGTGGCACCATGTCATCAGCACATGACCGAACACCCCGGTCACGAAGGCCACGATCACGATCCACAGCCAGTCCAGCCCGCCGAACTCAAAGAACTTGTCCGGTGTCACCATCAGCACCGTGGGCGGGACCGCGGCCACGAACGACCAGAAGTTGATGCCCGCCATCCACTCGATCGGGTCCACATCGGTGGACGCTCGGGCCATCCGCGTCAGCACGAAGTAGACGGTGAACGTCAGCACCGACATCGCGGTGAGGAACAGCCCGAACCCGTTGGCACGGAACTCGCCGCCAGCACCCATGATCACGCCGACTGCACCGCCGACGCCGATCAGCGTGAAGACGATCTGGCGAACGCTGACCCGGTCGCCGAAGATCGGGCCCACCAGCGCCAGGAGCATGGCCGGCTGCAAGGCCATCATCACCGACATCACCGAGATCGTGACTTCCTGCACCGCTGCGAAGACGAAGACCATGTTGATGCCGAACGACAGGCCGGGCAGCGCCGTCTGGATGAACACCCTGCGTGACAGCCACCGGCCTCGCAGTGCCAGCACCACGAGCAGGAACGGCGTGGACATGCCGAAACGGATGAAAGCGCTCACCATCGCCGGCGCAGTGAGCAGCTTGGAGATGGGCGGCCCGAGGCCCCACAAGACCACCACGAGGCCCATGACCAGCAGCGGCAGCGCGCCGCCCGCGCTCCGCACGGTTGTGGCACCGGTCGCGGCACCCCCAGCCGAGCCTTCGGCCAGTGCGCGTCGCGCAACCGCCGCAGCACCGTTGAGCGGCGCTTTGACGCCGCCCGTCCGGTCGATGGCCGGGGCGACATGGAAGACGGCGCCCGACGGCACAGCTGGTCCGCTGTCGCTCGCCGCTGCCGACCCGCCTGCACCTCTCACCGGAGCGAGGCTACGGCCGCCAGGCACTGTGAGCCCGGGACCAGCCAAAGCTGTGAGCCACACCACGGCGGCCAATACGCTGCGGTGCTGGACCCATGAGCAGAGTGGGCAGTGTGTGGGCTGTCGGTGCGGCGGCCGAGGAGGCCAACATGAACGACGACGCCAGCGCCGACGGCCCCGAAGCCGAGGTGAGCCTGCCGCCCCAGTGGTCATCAGACCTCAGTGGGCAGACGGCACTTGTGACCGGCACAACCTCGGGATTAGGCCGCCGTTTCGCCACCGTGCTGGCTGCCTGCGGCGCCAGTGTCGCCATCTGCGGCCGACGTGTGGAGCGGCTGAATGCCTTGGCGGCCGAGCTGGAGGCCAGCGGCGCCACCGTGCTGCCCATCCCGCTCGACGTGACCGACACCAAGGCGCTGTTCGAGGCCGTCACCACCGCCGAATCCCAACTCGGGACCGTGCAGATCCTCGTGAACAACGCCGGCAAGCCCGACGCCCGCCTGGCGCTCAAGATGGACCCAGCCTTCGTCGACGAGATGATCTCCACCAATCTCACGTCACTGTTCCACCTGTCGTGCGAGGTCGCACGTCGCCTGATCGCTGCCGAGCTGCCCGGCCGGATCGTCAACATTTCGTCGGGGGCCGCGTTCAGGGCGCCGCTGGGCACCTCCATGTACGCGATCACCAAGAGCGCCGTGGTGCGCATGACCGAGGTGCTGGCCCAGGAGTTCGCCCGCTACCACATCAACGTCAACACCATCGCCCCAGGTGCGTTCGACAGCGAGATGATGGACGGGATGCTCGAGCGCATGGGCGACTTCACCCAGATGTTCCCCCGTCGCCGTCTCGGCAAGCCCTCGCAGCTCGACTCGACGCTGCTGTACCTGGTGTCGCCCCTGTCGGACTTCGTGTCCGGCACCTGCATCACGGTCGACGACGCGCAGGGCGCCGGCTGAGGCTGTGACTAGGACGGGCGTCGGCATTGCCGATCTCGACGAGGCGGCGCAGCACTGGCGCGAGCACGGCTGGGTGCTTGTCGATGGACTCGTGCCGACCGCCGACATCGACCACGCCGTCGAACAGCTCTGGAACCTCTACCCGCGCCCCGAGGAGTTCCACTCGGGCGACCCGGCGCACCGTGAGCACTTCGTCGGACGCAGCTACGACCAAGGCCACAAGTTCCCCGAAACTGACCCCGAAGGGGCGGCGTTCCGCCCTGAGCAGTTCTTGGGCCACATCCTGTTCCCGTACACCTCGCACCGGCTCAACCGGCTGCAGGTGCACGCCGACGTGGTGCGGTTCGCCCGCAAGGCGATGGGCATCGACGACATCCGCATCTACCAGGCCCGCATCTGGGGCAAGTACACCGGGGTCGCCAACTACGAGCAGCCGTTCCACCAGGACCGCAACCACAACGTGGTGCCCGACCGTCTCGAAGCCGGCTGGTGGAACCTGGAAGGCTTCCTGTACCTGAGCGATGTGGATGACGGCGTGGCGCCCACCGAGCTCGCCGGAGGCCCTGCCGACGCGACCCGGCCCTACGACGGCCCACCTGACGGCGATCGGATCTCTGCCGCAGGAGTGCGCGGCTCGTTCTTGGCGTACCGGCCAGACGTGTGGCACCGCGGCGTCGACCTCACCCGTCCCGGCGGCAGCCGATTCCTGATGAGCGCCTCGTTCAAGCCCGGCGGCGCCGACTGGATCGGCTACGACAACGTGCAGCCAGTCTCGAATGGACCCCTGTGGTCCAAGTTCGCCGCCTCCTGCACACCCGACGAGCTGTCCTTGTTCGGTGCCCCGTTGCCTGGCCACGCGTACTGGACACCCGAACTGGTCGACGCTCTCGAAGACCGCTACCGCGGCATCGACGCATCCCCTTGGCGCGACGCGCTGAGCTGACAGCGCTGCAGCGCTGGTTTCGCAGGAAGCGCAGACGGGTCGCGCAGTAGCGTCGGCGGCCATGAGCTTTTTCGGACCTGACCACTTCGAGACCATCACCGACGGCCTGATCTTCCCTGAAGGACCGGTGGTGCTGGCAGACGGCTCTGTGGCCGTTGTCGAGATCGGGCGCGGCACCATTACCCGCGTCGATGTGACCGACGGTCGCAAGGACATCCTGGCAACGCCGGGAGGCGGGCCGAACGGCGCCGCTCTGGGCCCCGACGGCGCCTTGTACGTGTGCAACAACGGCGGCTTCGAGTGGATCACCGTGCGAGGCCGCACCGTGCCCGGCGAGGTAGCGAAGGACTACACGACCGGCCGCATCGAGCGCATCGATCTCGAGACCGGCGCGGTGGACATCCTGTATGCCGATGTGAACGGCGTGTCGCTCAAGGGGCCGAACGACATCATGTTCGACTCCACCGGCGGCTTCTGGTTCACCGACCACGGCAAGACCCGCACCCGCGACCGGGATCGCGGCGGGCTCTACTACGCCAAGGCCGACGGCAGCCACATCGAGGAGATCGCATTCCCGATGGACGGCCCCAACGGCGTGGGCATCTCCCCCGAGGAAGACCGGGTCTATGTGGCCGAGACCTTCCAGGGCGCCATGTTCGCCTTCGACCTCGAAGGCCCGGGCAAGGTTGCCGCCGGGGTGCCAGCACGGGGCTGGTTCCTGGCGCGGCCGGCCGGACGCAAGTACTTCGACTCGCTGGCGATGGACGCCGAAGGCAACGTGAGCGTGGCCACGATCCTCACCGGCGGCATCAGCACCTTCACCCGCGACGGCGACGAGCTCGAGTTCGCCCCCACCGACGACTCGGCCACCACCAACATCTGCTTCGGCGGCGACGACATGCGCACGGCGTACGTCACCCTGTCGGGCACCGGCCGTCTCGCCGTCGGCGGCTGGCCTCGCCCCGGCCTCAAGCTGCCCTTCTAGGCCAAGCCTGCACTCGGCCGGAACTTTGCTTGCCCAGCACGGCCGAACTCAGCACGAGATCCCGCTGATCGACGGATTATCGCCGTTCGGTACCATCGAAGCGACCACCTTCGCCACAGCCTCCGAAGGGACTCATGACGGCCAAACGACAGGGTGGCTACCCGACCATCAAGGACATCTCGCAGCACGCCGGTGTCTCAAAGTCGCTGGTGTCACGCGCCCTGCGCGGCGAGGGCCACGTCCGCGACAGCACGCGCCAGCGCATCCTGGAGTCGGCCGCCGAACTGGGCTACCGGGCGCACGCCGGCGCTCGATCGCTCGCGGGCCTGAGCAGCGGCACCATCGGCTTCGTCATTACCGGTCTCTTCGACGCGTTCTGGGGCGAGGTCATGTTTGCCGTGGATCAAGAAGTCAGCCGTCGCGGCATGCGCACGCTGTACCTGTCGAGCCCGCCTGAGGTGAGCGGCGAGCGCGAGGTCATCGAGCGGATGCTCGAGTACCGGGTGGATGGCCTCGCACTGGGGCTGCTCGGTGGGCGTGCTGCGGCCGAACTCGAGGAGTACGCCGATGTCCTGCCGGTCTTGGCGTTGATGTACGACCTTCGATCCGATCGGTACGACACGCTCGTCACCGACGACGAAGCGGCCATGGTGTCGGTCGTCCGGCACCTGGCCGAATTGGGCCACAGCGACATCGCTCTCGTCGGCGATGCCGAGATGCCGAATGTCGCAGCACGAACCCGTGGGTACACCGGCGAGATGGAACGGCGGGGATGCTCGGAGCACATCTCGTTCGAGCCGGCCGGCTTCCTGCAATCGGACGGGTACGAAGCGGCCGACAAGCTGCTGCGCCGTTCGCGGCGACCGACGGCCATCGCCTGCGTCAACGACGCCCAGGCCCGCGGCGCCGTGCTCGCCGCGGTCGATGCCGGCCTCGACGTGCCCGACGACATCAGCATCACGGGCTTCGACGACTCCCTGTATGCCGTCGCCGGCGTGCCCCGGCTGACCACGGTGCGGCTGCCTCGTTCCGATATCGGGCAGACAGCGGTCAGCATGCTGAGCGACCGCATGAACGGCCGTGACACTGCACTGGTGTCGGTGCTGCACGCCGAGTTGGTCGTGCGGGACTCGACCGGCCCCGTTCGCTAGCCGGGTCCGACGACAGTCGCTCGCATCGCCGCGAGGTATCGCTGGCTGTTCATGACCAGACGTCCGCCACGCGGACAGGACGTCCCTCGCGTGCCGAGCGCGTGGCCGCCAATGCGATCGCCAGGCACGCCCGGCCGTCCTCCAGCGTCACCAGCGGCGGCTCACCGGCCAGCACGTCGACGAATGCCGCCCACTCGGCCCGATACGACTCGGCATATCGCTCGGTGAAGAACCACGGCATCGGCGCAGCGGCCGCTCCTGCGGGCCCGGATCGCACGGCGCTGTGCACCGTCGGGTTCTGCGAGGCCATCGCCCCGGCGCTGCCGAACGCCTCGACGCGCTGGTCGTAGCCGTAGATCGCCTGCCGGCTGTTGTCGATGGTGGTGATGGTTCCATCGACGTGGGTGAGCACAGCCACTGCGGTGTCCCAATCGCCGAGTTCGCCGATCACGGGATCGATGCGCACTGCGCCTGCCGCATACACCTCGGCAACCTCAGCGCCAACGACGAAGCGCGCCATGTCGAAGTCGTGGATCATCATGTCGGCGAAGATGCCCCCCGAGGTGGCGACATAGTCGTGCGGCGGGGGCTCCGGGTCACGGCTCGTGATCCGGACGACGTGCACCTCGCCGAGCTCGCCGCTGTGGGCCGCGGCGGCCACAGCCCGATGCGATGGGTCGAAGCGACGGTTGAAGCCCAGTTGAACTGCCGTGCCTGCTGCGGCAACGGCCGACACAGCGCGTTCGGCCTCGGCCAGTTCCAGCGACACGGGCTTCTCACAGAAAGCAGGCAGCCCAGCCTCCGCCGCCGCCACGATCAAGTCGACATGGGTCTCCGTCGGTGAGCAAATGGCCACGGCGTCGACGTCGGATCGGTCCATCAGCATTGCCGGGGTGTCGGCTACCGGCACCCCCAGCTCTGCTGCGATCGATGCCGATGCCGCCGGAACGGCATCACACACGGCAGCAAGACGGAGGCCGTCGATGCCGGCCAGATGGCGCGCGTGCATCTGGCCGATTCGGCCGCAGCCGATGAGGCCGATGCCTGATGTGCTCACAAGCCTCGCCGCTGAGCAGCCATTGCCTCGGCCATGCCTGCGGCTGCTTCGGCGATTTCGGGCCGGTCACTGGATTCGGGCACGCCCACCTGCCATGCCACTCCGCCTTCGGTCCACGATGTGGGATGTGTGGCGAGCACGATCACATACGTGCGCTCGGATGCCTTCGCCCGCTCCAGCGCTGCCTCCAGCTCCGCGATGGTGGTCACGGTTTCCGATGTACACCCCATGGACGCTGCGTGCGCGGCGAAATCGACGTGGGGAGGCTCCGGCCCTGTTCGATCCACCGTCCCCGATGGACTCTGGGTCATCGTGTCGGCCAGGAAGTTGTTGAACGACTCGCCGCCCTGGGCGCGCTGCAGGCGGTTGATGACGGCAAAACCCCCGTTGTCGCAGACCACCACGGTGATCGGGTGGCCGCTCAGCACCGAGCTGTACAGGTCTGAGTTCATCATCAGGTACGAGCCGTCGCCGATGAGCGCAACGACATCGCGAGCGGGCAGCGCCTGCTTCGCGCCCCACGCGCCCGAAATCTCGTAGCCCATCGTCGAGTAGCCGTACTCGCAATCGAAGGAGTGCTCGACATCGCTGCGCCAGCCGTTCACGGTCTCCCCAGGCAGACCGCCGGCCGCCGTCACCACGTAGGTGCGCTCATCGGCCGCTCTCGACACTGCGCCCACCACCTGCGCATAGGTGGGCGGATCGGCGGCAGCTTCGTCGGTGCCCACGACGCCGACAGTGTCGGGCGCGGCGAGCTTGTCGATGTACGCGTGGTATTGCGCTGTTTCGGTCTCGGCGCGCGCCGTCCAGTCGGCCGGTGCGACATAACCCCCGATCGCGGATCCCAGCTCAACCAACCCTTCTCGGGCGTCGGCCACCAGCGGCAGGCTGCCGTGCTTGGATGCATCGAACCGTGCTGTGTTCAGCCCGATGAACGTCGAGTCATGATCGAACACGGTCCACGAGCCGGTGGCGAAGTCGCCCAGCCGTGTGCCCACCGCCACGATCACGTCGGCAGCATCGGCCATCGCGTTCGCTGAGACACAGCCCGTCACGCCGATCGGCCCGCAGCCGAGCGGATGGCTGGACGGGAAGCTGGTGCGGCCGGCCACCGTCTCGACCACCGGGATGCCGTGGCGCTCTGCAAACGCCCGCAGCTCGGCCTCGGCCATCGACCAGCGCACGCCGCCGCCGCTGATGAGCAGCGGGCGCTTCGCTGCCGACAGCCTCGCTGCAGCGGCTGCGAGCTCGCGCCGGTCGGGGCGTGGACGTCGCACCCGGTGCACGATCGGCTCAAAGAACCGCTCCGGAAATGAATACGTCTGCGCCTGGACGTCTTGCGGCAGCCCGATGAAGGCGGGGCCGCAGTCGGCCGGATCCAGCATCGTCGCCACTGCGTTCGGCAGGCTCCCCAGCGCCTGCGCGGGCGTCGTGAGCCTGTCCCAGTAGCGGACCACGGATCGAAAGGCGTCGTTGACCGTCATCGATGGATCGCCGAAGTGCTCCACTTGCTGCAGCACCGGGTCCGGGAGCCGATGGCTGAAGGTGTCTCCCGACAGGAGCAGCAGCGGCATGCGATTCGCGTGGGCCACCGCTGCGGCGGTGACCATGTTGGTGGCGCCCGGGCCGATGGAGCTGGTCGCCGCCATGATCCTGCGGCGTCTCATCGCCCGTGCGAAGCCGACGCCCGCCAAGGCCATGCCCTGCTCGTTCTGCCCGCGCCATGTCGGGAGCGCGTGACGTGCGCTGTGCAGCTCAGGCCCGAGACATGTCACATTTCCGTGGCCGAAGATCGCGTAGACGCCCCCGAACAGCGGCACCGAGTCGCCGTCGGAAACGCCGGAGGCAGCCAGTTGACCGCCTGCCGCCAGGTCGAGATCATCCAGTGCGATCCGCTGAGCTGCGAGATAGCGGACGATTGCGCCGGCGGCCGTCAGCTCGATGTCTGCCATCGCAAGCCTCCCTTCAGTGCGGCCTCTTCGTTGCCGTGTGGGCTCGATTCACCTGCCTGCTGTGTCAGCAGGATCGCGCGGTGCCAGCTCCTCGACGTTGTCGGCGGTGAGCGGGATCACGTCCTCCCAGGCACCGCTCATCCAGCTGCGCAGCAGAGCGGCCTGCACGCTGACATATGCGACCGCTTCGGCGAAGCCTGCGCAATGCGGGCGACCGTCGCTGACCGCCGAGAGGTACTGGTGGTCCTCGAGGGCGACGAGGTCCTCGAACCCGATGGCGTTGGCGTCGCCGGGAACAAAGGCGCTGTGGCCGGGGTGCCGTTCGCCGGCCCGGACCGTCGTGTAACCACGCTCAGACGTGCTCCCGTTCTCTGGTGCCAGATACAACCGCAGCTCGTTCATGGTCTCCAGATTCCAGCCCAGTGCGCCCTCGGTGCCGTAGATGTCGAATGCCATCTGGCTCTCGGGTCCCACCATCGTGCGACTGACCTCGAACGTTCCCCGCGAGCCGTTGGCGAACACGGCGAGGGCACCGAAGTAGTCCTCGTTGGTGACCGGACCGGTCGGGTCGCCCGGCCGCCCGCGGGCGTAGTGGCTTGCCCCGGCTGCCGCGACCGGCCGCTCGGCAATGAACGTGGCACCGCTGCCGATCACCCTGGCAATCGGCCCGTTCAGCATCACGGCCAAGTCGATGGCATGGCTGAGAATGTCGCTGGTGACACCGTGGCCCGCTTGATCCAGCTCGAAGCGCCACGAGAGCAGCCCCAGCGGATCGGCTCCGAACATCGAGAAGAAGCGTCCCCGGTAGTTGGTGATCGATCCGAGCGCGCCCTCGTCGATGAGCGACTTGGCGTGCTGCACGAGCGGCGCGTACCGGTAGTTGTAGCCAACTCCCGTGATGCTGCCCGCCGCTCTTGCAGCCTCGAAGCAGCGCACCGTCTGCGCCGGCGTGCCGCCGACCGGCTTCTCGCAGAACACGTGCTTGCCGGCGGCCACAGCCGCCGTGACGATCTCCTCGTGCAGCATGTTCGGCGCCGTGACGTATACGACATCCACATCAGGACGTTCCACGGCCGGCCGCCAGTCGTCGGTTGCCTCACTGAAGCCGAAGCCCTCGCTGGCTATCTCGCGCCGTTCGCCGACCGTGTCAGCGCAAACCACGAGTTCGGGCGTGTAGCTGCGGTCGTCGAACAGGCTCGGGATGCGCATGACCGAGCGCGCATGCGCCTGGCCCATCCAGCCGAAGCCGACCACGGCAATGCCCAAGCGCTGTCGCATCGATCGGTTCAGTGCGTCGCCAGCTCGTGCTGCAGTGCTTCGAGCTCGGCGCCGCCGGCCATCATCTGGGTCAGCTCGGCCTGCGAGATGTCTTCCTTCGCAAAATTGCCCATCGAATGACCGCGGTTGAGAATCACGAAGCGGTCGCCGACGGGGTACGCGTGGTTCGGATTGTGCGTGATGAAGATCACTGCAAGCCCCCGGTCACGCGCCTCCACGATGCGCCGCAACACGACGCCGGACTGCTTGACGCCGAGCGCCGAGGTGGGCTCGTCGAGGATCAGCACGCGAGCGCCGAAGTAGCTGGCCCGGGCAATCGCCACTGACTGACGCTCACCGCCCGACAGCGTGCCGACCGGCTGCTCGGTATCACGGATGTCGATGCCCATCTCCGCGAGCTGCTCTTTGGCGATCTGCTTTGCCTTCTCGATGTCGATCTGGCGGAATGGCCCGAATCCCCTTGTGGGCTCAGCGCCGAGGAAGAAGTTCCGCCAGACCGACATGAGCGGCACCATGGCCAAGTCCTGGTACACGGTGGCGATGCCAGCAGCGAGGGCTGCCCGCGGCGAAGAGAACGTGACCTCCTCCCCTTCAAGCAGCAGTTCCCCCTCGTCGTGCTGGTGCACGCCGGCGAGGATCTTGATGAACGTCGACTTGCCGGCACCGTTGTCGCCCAGCACGCACGTCACCTCGCCGGGATTGACCGTGGTGGACACCCCGGTGAGGGCGATGATGTTGCCGTAGAACTTCGAGATGTTCCGCAGTTCGATCAGCGAGTCGCTCATGGCTCAGCTCCTGCCGAGACAGATTCGTCGGCCGCGCCGGCATCGCCGCCCGGCGGCTCGTCATCGTCCGGATCGCCCCGCGCCGCCTGGGATCGCTCTGCCCGCTGGCGTACGTAGTTGTTGACGATCACCGCCACCACCAGCAGCCCGCCGAGCACGAGGAAGCGCCAGTCGGTGTTCCATCGCGCGAAGCCGATGCCCTGGCTGATCATCCCCCAGATCAGCGCGCCGATCCCGGCGCCGATCGCCGAGCCGTAGCCGCCGGTCAGCAGGTTGCCGCCGACGACGGCGACGATGATGTAGCGGAATTCGTTGCCGTCGCCGACATTGGCCTGCACCGAATTGAGGCGGAACGCAATGAGCATGCCCGCGACCCAGGCGCAGACCGAGACCAGCATGAACAGCGTCGTCTTGGTGCGGGCAGCCGGCACGCCCACCGACCGGGCCGCGTCCTTGTTGCCGCCCACGGCGAAGGTCCAGCTGCCGAAGCGCGTCTTGGCCAGCACCCACGCGCCAATGGCCGCGAACAGCAGGTAGAAGAGCACCGAGACCCGGAACCGGGTCACCGCCTGGGTCGCCTCTTCCTCCAGGGTGGTGATGAACATCAGCTTGACCGCGAGCGCCAGGCCCGCAGCCGCCAGCCCGACCGTCACGAGCGGTCGGCCCATGCCTTCGTCGCTGCTGAACAGCAACCGGTAGAACGTGCCGAGGGCGAAGATGCCGAGCGCTATCGCGCCGCCCTTGGCGACTCCGGTCGAGAGGGCGTAGAGCAGACCGTCGCCGTCGATCAGCTCGATCACCGCGAACACGACTGCCGCAGCTCCGCCGGCTGCCGCAGCGACGCGCGGCCACAGCCCCATCTGCGGCACGGGCACTGCCGTGCTGCGTCGCTGTGCGAGGACCCGGGCCGCTGCGGTGGCCGCGAGCGCGAGCGCGATCAGCAGCAGCACCGAGAACAGTTCGACGCGCAGCTTGCGCGATTCAGACTCGGCCTGCACCACGAATGCGGCGACTGCCACGATGGCTGCGGTCGCCATCGGCAGCCAGAGCGCGAGCTCAGCTCGCGCCGCCACCAGCATCAGCGCCACCACGCCGGCCACGGCGAGGCCGCCGAACAGCAGCGCCCGGGCGGCCTGGACGGTCATCATGAAGCTGATCGCGGGCAGCAGCGCCACGACCACGCCGATCACCGGCGCGCTCGAACGGACATGGCCGGTTGCGGCCAGCGCTGCCAGCACACCGGTGCCAGCGATGCCGATGGCGAATATCGCACGCCCGAGACCGCCCCCGAGGAATCCGAGCTGGTCTGAGTTGGTCGCGTCCATGACCATTGCCAGCACCACGGCAACCACGACGGCGCCGACGCCGACGCCGATCATCCGCATCGTGCGGTTGTCGGGCGCCGTTCGGCGCTGCTGCACCCGTTCGTAGCGGGAAGAGCACCAGATCGACACTCCCGCCAAGGTGCCTGCGGCGATGACGGCACCCCACAGCCAGTTCGAGGCGGTGCCGTCGGTGGTGAGCAGCATGACGAAGCCGAACAGCGGCACCGCGACAGCCCCGATGAACGAGCCTGCCGCTGCCCACGGCGGGGGGTCGGGCCGACGCGTGTAGCTCATCTCGAGCAGCCCCAGCAGCAGGGCGACGCCCGCCAGCACGAGCAGCCCCGCCCACGCCCAGTCGCGGCCGTCCCAGATGTGCTGGTTGCGGATCCACTCGGCGCCGAAGATGTCGTCCCAGAACTCGTAGCCCTGCGCCTCGTCGAGCCCTTCGACGATGACCTTGTTGGTGAACAGCTTGCCGAAGCCAAGCTTGGCGCCGATGAGGATGAAGAACGTGCCCAGCGTGACGATGAAGCTGGGCAGCGACGTGCGTTCGACGAGCGTGCCGTTGAACCAGCCGATCGCGAGCGCGAAGCACAGCGACAGCGGCACGGCGAGGTGCAGGCTGAACCCGGCGCCGCCGAGCTCGCCCACCTCGCGACTCATCAGGATGACGAAGATGGCGGTGGCGCCCGTCATCGCGCCCGACGACAGGTCGAACTCGCCGCCGATCATCAGCAGGGCCACCGGCACCGCCATGATGCCGAGCAGCGCTGCGACATCCAGGAAGTTGGCTGTTCCCCCCGCGGTGCCGAATGCTTCAGATGTCAGCCAGAACAGCAGCCACACGCCGGCGAGGCCCAGCAGCGCACCAATCTCAGGACGGGTGAGCAGCTGTTGGATCGGCCCGCGATATGCGAGCCGTTCGTCGGCCCCGCCGACGGTGTCGGCCGCCAAGGGAGGGCTACCTCGTGCCGGCGCTGACGAGCGCTGCGACCTCTGCAGCGTTGTCAGGCGTGACGAAGCCGGGACCCGTCAGGATCGGCAGGCCGCCGCCGGCAGTGTTCTGGTTCGTTGCCTGCAGGTGCATCAGGATCACCGGAATGTATCCCTGCAGGTACTGCTGCTGGTCGACGGTGAAGGCGATGTCGCCGGCTTCGATCGCGGAGATGAGGTCGGAAGACAGGTCGAAACCGCCGATGTGCAGCGTGCGCCCAGCCGACTCGGCAGCGTCGAGCGCCCGCAGCGGCAGGTTCGGCCCGACGCCCAGCACTGCATCGATGCTGGAATCCGCGGTGAGGATCGAGGCGATGGTCTGCTCCTGCTCATCGGGATTGGCGTCGAGGCCGACGAATTCCGAGGTCACCTGGCCGTCGAAGGTCTCCGCGAGACCCTGGCAGCGCTCCTCGAGGCCAATGTTGGCCTGCTCCTGGCGAGCGCACAGCACATGCGTGGCGCCCAAGGCGTTGAAACGCTCGCCGGCGCCATTGCCGGCCACGATCTCGGTCTGGCCGATGTGGGTCACCGCGCCGAGGTCCTTGTAGTTGTTGACGCCGGAGTTCAGCGTGTAAAGCGGGATGCCTGCTGCCACGACTGCACGGGCGGCGGATTCGAGACCTGCGGGGTCCGCCAGCGAGATGGCGATGCCGTCGGAACCGTCGGCGATCGCACCCTCGATGGCCTGTGACTGCGCCTGCGCGTCGTTGTTCGCGCCGAAGTAGACGACGTCGCAGCCGATGGCTTCGGCCGCATCCGCTACGGCCACCTCTACGACTGACCAGAAGGTTCCCGAGTCGCCGTGGGTGATCACGTGATAGGTCTTGTCGCAGTCGCTCTGCGTGAGCGTGACCTCGGTCGCATCCGAAGCGGCCTCGGTCGTCTCCGCGGGTGCCGGGGCGTCCGGCTCGTCCGCGACTTCGTCGGAGCTGTCGCTGCTGCACGCTGCAGCGAACAATGTCATCGCTGCGAGCAATGCAAGAAGTCGTGTAATGCGCCTCATGTTCTGTTCTTCCTCCCGAAGACGTGAATGGCGTGAGCGCCAACACCCGCGTTCGTGGGAGTGCTAGCGCACTGCGTCGAATTCTTGCACAAAGCTGAGACTCTTGACGACGCCGCGCCGCAACCGTTCCACATCAGCGGCGTCGGGACCGCTGAGGGCCGCATCCTGCTCCAGCACGTACCACAGCTCGGGGCGTGCATGCTCCAGCGCACTGATGATCTCGGCGAGTGGAACTGAGCCATCGCCGAGCGGGGGAAAGAGCCCCTGCTGGACGGCTTGCATCAGGGTGACCTCGCCGGAGCGAAGCCGTACGGCCACGTCGGGATCGACATCTTTGAGGTGCACCAGCCCGATGCGATCGGCATGGCTCGCCACCAGCGCTGCAGGGTCGCTGCCGCCCAGCGTGAGGTGCGCCGTATCGAGCACGAGCTGTGTGCCGGTGTGCTCGAGCACTGCCCGCGTCTCGACATCGTCTTGGACGAGGGATCCGACATGGGGATGGAATGCATGCTTCATGCCCGACCCGGCGGTGATGCTGTCGATCTCCGCAAAGCCGCGGAACATATGGTTCCACTGGGAGTTGTCCAGCTCGGGGCGCTGCCAGTCGTCGTGGTCGTACACGGGGCAGCTGACGAACCACGTCCCGCCCGCAGAGGCCATCTGGTCGACCACTGCAGCGACGCGTGCCATCTCAGCCTCGAATCGGTCGCGATCGTGCAGTACCACGGCAACGAACCCACCGAGCAGCGAGAGCCCGTGGCGTGCCAGCACTGCTCGCAGCTCGCGGCCGTCGGCCGGCAGGAAGCCCACCGAGCCGAACTCCGTGTGCGTGAAGCCCAGCGCAGCCATGTCGGAGAGCACCTCGTCGGGGGTGAGCTGGTATCCCCACCCCGGTACCTCGCACACACCCCAGGTGATCGGGGCGGCAGCCAGGCGTTCGCGCAGTGGCCTTCTCATCGACACCTCCCGAAGCCGGCCGAACCGAGACCGGCCGATAGTTGCACGATTTCGTCAACCGTTCCACGGAACGACATGCCGACGCAACCCCGACACGTTCGCCTACGGCTGGCAGAGACTCCTAGGCCAGAAAGCGCGGCGGGGCACCGCCGTTGTAGGCGCAGTCTCGGATGGGTCGCCTACTGCCAGCACAAGCACAGCCTCCTAGGCAACACAGCGCGGCAGGGCACCGCCGTTGTAGGCGACCATGTCCATGATCGCTTGGGGGACGCCGGGGAATTCGCAGCCGCCCGTCGCTGCCTCGCGGTAGGCGACATGAAGGTTGCCGGCGAGACGCTCGGGGTCGGTGTAGCGGCCGTGCGGGCCGAGGTCGGTGGCCTGGGCCTGCTCGAGCGGCGTTCTGCCTGCTGCGAGCCCCTCGGCGGCCGCTTCCTGCACGAAGCGCAGGTAGGAGCGCTGTTCGTCGAGCACGCGAGCGATGTCGTCGCCGCCGAAGTGCGGGCCGTGGCCCGGCACGATCACGTCTGCTCCGAAGCTCTCGATGACATCCATCGCCTGGATCGTCCCCGACACCGATCCGAACAGCGCGAACGGCGTGCCGCCGTGGAAGATCAGGTCGCCGCAGAACAGCACGCGGCAATCGGGCAGCCACGCCACGATGTCGCCATCGGTGTGGGCTACGAAGCCCAGATCCGACAGCTCGATGCGACGGTCGTCGAGATGCAGCACCATCGAGCCCTCGAAGGTCACATCAGGCGCCCGGAACTGCAGGTCCCCCCACTCGACGCCGGGAAAGACAGCGCTGTAGTCGGGGATGTCGGCAGCCACCATCACGTCACGGCACCTGGCGTGCGAGATGATCGTGGCGTCAGCAAACTGGTAGTTGCCGTGGGTGTGGTCGGCGTGATGATGCGTGTTGACCACAACCCTCACGGGGTTCGACGTCACCGACGCGATGGCCTCCAGGTAGGCCCGGTTGCGGCGCTCCGTCGAGGTGGTGTCGATCGACACCACGCCGCTGGAGCCGACGACGAACCCCATGTTGTTGATGAACCAGGTGCCGTCGGGCTGCACGTAGCTGTATACGCCCGGGGCTACCTCGCTGAGCTGCGCCGCTTCGACTGACGCGTGCGCTCCATGACCTGCGTGTGCCGACATGTGCCCCCCTCGAACCTTCGAGCCGGCGTAGCTGCCGTCCGTGACTGCTCAGTACTACGGCGCAGCGTAGAACCCGTCGCCTACGCTGGGAAGCGCCTCGGACCGCGCCCGCGGGCACTCAAGGGAGCCGCCATGAGCACGACTGCTGAGCACGACAGCGCTTCTGCAGAGCGGGACTTCGACGTCTACAGCGACGAGTACATCCAGGGCGCCGCAGACGTGTGGGACGAGCTGCGCGCCGAGTGTCCCGTCGCCCACAGCCCCCACAATGACGGGCACTGGATGCCCACGACGTGGGACGACATCGCAGCGGTCGCCTACGACACCGAGAACTTCAGCTCCCGCGACATCGCCGTGGCGCCCACGCCCGAAGGCGTCGGGCTCCTCACCGCCCCGCCGATCACCTCGGACCCGCCGTTCCACACCGACGCCCGCCGCCTGCTGCTGCCGTTCTTCGGGCCGACAGCCGTGGAGGAAATGGTCGAGGTCACCCGCAGCATCGCCCGCGAGCGCATCGACGCCATCGCAGCCGAGACCGGGGCCGATGCGGGTCGCAGCGGCGTGACGGATGCGGCCGACACCTACTCCAAGCACATTCCCGTGCGGGTCATCGCCCGCATCCTGGGGTTGCCCGAGTCGGACGAGCCCAAGTTCACCCGCTGGGCGGTCGACGTTCTGCAGTCCAAGGGCGACGAGTTCGACCGGCGGGCAAATGCGACCCGTGAGGTGCTCCACTACTTCGGCGAGCTCACCGACCAGCGGCGCCAGGAACGCGCAGACGACCTGCCGTCGAAGCTGCTCGACATGAAGCTGCCCAACGGCGACCCGCTGGCCAACCACCACATCACCGGTGCCAGCTTCCTGTTGCTGCTGGCGGGCATCGACACAACGTGGAGCTCGATCTCGGCCAGCTTGATGCACCTGGCCATGAACCCTGCTGACCGCGAGCGGCTCGTGGCCGAACCCGAGCTCATCCCGGTGGCCATCGAAGAGTTCCTGCGTGCCTACTCCCCGGTCACCATGGCCCGCGTCACTGCCGCGGACGATGCCGAGATCGGCGGATGCCCCGTGGCCAAGGGCGACAAGGTGCTGCTCCCGTTCGGCGCCGGCAACCGCGATCCGTCCAAGTTCGACCGTCCCGACGAGGTCGTCATCGACCGCGCCGAGAACCGCCACTTCGCTTTCGGGCTCGGGATCCACCGCTGCCTGGGCTCCAACCTGGCCCGCATGGAACTGAAGGTCGCCATCGAGGAGTGGCTGGCCCGGTTCCCGAACTTCGAGCTCGCCACCGATGTCGGCCGCGGCGGCGTGGAATGGGGCGGCGTGCAGGTGCGCGGCCCCCGCAACCTGCAGATCCGCGTCGGCATCTGAGCCAGCCCCGAGCGGGGCCGCTCGCCGATGGGCTAGCAGTCCTAGGAGCCCAGCGCGTCAGACAGTTCCTCGGGCGTCATCAGCACGTCGCGAGCCTTGGAGCCCTGCGACGGGCCCACCACGCCCCGCTGCTCGAGCAAGTCCATCAGCCGTCCGGCGCGGGCGAAGCCGACCTTCAGCTTGCGCTGCAGCATGGAGGTCGAGCCGAGCTGGGTCTCCACCACGATGGCCATTGCCTGACGCAACAGCTCGTCGTCATCGGCATCGCCGGTGGTGCCGCCCGGCAGGATGCTGGTGCTGTCTGACTCGCCGCTGCCATCGACGCCTTCGACGTAGCTGACGTCAGGCGCCTGGCGGCGCCAGTGGGCGACCACATGCGCAATCTCGGACTCGCTCACCCAGCTTCCCTGAATGCGCCGCGGCGTGCTGGAGTTCGCCGACAGCAGCAGCATGTCGCCCTGGCCCACCAGCCGTTCGGCGCCGGGCTGGTCCAGGATGACCCGGCTGTCGGCCAGGCTGGACACGGCGAATGCCAGCCGGCTGGGGATGTTGGCCTTGATCACCCCGGTGATGACATTCACGCTCGGGCGCTGGGTGGCAACGACGAGGTGGACGCCGACGGCACGGGCCATCTGAGCCAGACGCGTGATGGACTCTTCGACATCGCGGGCGGCCACCATCATGAGGTCGTTCAGCTCGTCGACCACCACGACGATGAACGGCATCGACTCGTGAGGCTGGTCGTGGCCGAGCAGCTCGCTCTCGTCGCTGTGCAGTGCCCCGTCGAGCACAGCCGCGTTGTACCCGGTGATGTCCCGGAAGCCGGCCTCGGACAGCACGTCGTAGCGGCGTTCCATCTCCTTGACCGCCCAGGAGAGGGCATTGGCCGCTTTGCGCGGGTCGGTGACCACTGCGGTCAGCAGGTGCGGCAGGCCGTCGTACTGGCCGAGCTCGACACGCTTGGGGTCGACGAGGATCATCCGCACCTCATCGGGCCTGGACCTCATCAGCAGCGACGAGATGATCGAGTTGATGCACGACGACTTGCCTGCGCCGGTCGCGCCGGCGATCAGCACGTGGGGCATCGTGGCCAGGTTGAGCATCACCTCACGGCCCGAGATGTCCTTGCCCATCGCCACCTCGAGCGGGTGCATCGCATCGGCCGCCGCCTTCGACGCCAGGATGTCGCCGAGGGCCACGAGATGGCGGTCGCTGTTGGGGACCTCCACGCCGATCGCCGATCGCCCCGGGATCGGCGCCAGGATGCGGACGTCGGCGGCCGCCATGGCATACGCGATGTCCTTGTGCAGCGCAGTGACGCGCGACACCTTCACGCCCGACCCCAGCTTGAGCTCGTAGCGGGTCACGGTCGGGCCGGGCTCCCAGCCGGTCACCTGGGTTTCCACGCCATGGTTCGCGAGAGCCTCCACCAGCGCCGTCGCCCTCGCCGAGAGCTGCGCCCGGTCGAACTGCTGTGTGCCGCTGCGCCTCAGCACCGACTTGGGCGGCAGCTTCCAGCGAGGTCGCTGAGTTCCGCCCCCCGCAGCGCGAGCGGGCGGCACCGGTACCGGCACGACCTCGCCGCCGGGCGGCTCGATGAACTTCGGTGGCGAGGGCTCGGACTCGGCACCCTCCATCTCGGCAGTTGCGGGGTCGAGCCCCGGAACCTGACCTGGTTCCAACTCTGACGGAGTGCCGTCTGGCACGTCGCCGGCTTCGCCGGTTTCGGGGTCGTAGTGCTCAGCACTGAAGGAGGGCGGCTCAGGGTCGTCGCCGACACGCTGCAGGCTGCGCGCCCCTCGTGACAGCTGCCCGCCCAGCGTGCGGCCCAACGCCGACAGGCCGGTCCACATCCAGCGCAAGAGCTGACCAAGCCCGATGTTGGCGACGACCATCACGGCGAAGAGCATGACGAGCAGCAGCACTGCCCACGTCGCCGGGTCGTCGATCAGGCGCCGCAGCGGCTCGGCCACCGCGGCACCCAGCACTCCCCCGCTGCCGCGCAGGTCGTCCAGCGATCCGAATCCGTCGGCGGAGCCGGACAGGTGAGCCGCCGCGGCGAAGGAGACAGTCAGCACGCTCAACCCGAATGCGGAGCGGCCGCTGCGTTCCGACCGGCTCAGGCGTGCAAGCGCCACGCCGATCCAGATGAGCAGGATCGGCACGACATAGCGGAAGACACCGAGCAGCACGGCCAGCGCGGCATCGAGCAGCCGCCCGACAACGCCGGCACGGTCGCCCAGCAGGCCCAGTGCGCAGATGATCGCGAGCGCGAACAGGGCCAGCGCAACAAGCTCCCGGGATCTGCCGTCGAGGGCGTTGCGCACGACCAGCCCGACTGCGCTGCGGGACCCGTCGGCTGTCTTGGATTTCGACGCGCCCTGCGAGGAGGCGCTCGGAGGATCGTCGTTCCCGTTGCCGCTGGGACTCACCACAGCGAGAGTACCGAGGCCCCGCTGGGCTGTCGGAGATCCCTCATCTCAGGGTGCTCAGGTGTCCTCTGGCGCGGCGTCGACCGGGCGCGGCTCGTCGACGGCCTGCTCGCGCTGGGCCTGCTCGCGCGCAGCAGTCGCATTGCGGTACTGGTTGCGGGCTGTCTGCAGGGCGACGATCACGAACATGGCCACGGTGAAGGGGATCGAGTAACGGTTGACGAACCTGATGACCGCACCGAGCGGGCCCGCGAACAGGTCGGCAACCCACCACACCAGCGCCAGGCGGGTGAAGGTGCCAGCGAGGTTCACCAGCACGAAGAGCAATTGACGCATCCGCGCAATCCCCGAGAGCAAGCACATCGGGTAGCCGGGGATGGCGAACAACAGCAGCCAGCCTGCCCGCGGGAACCAGCGCTCCAGCCAGTCCATGGTGCGGATGACGCGGCTGCGAGGTCCGAATTCCGAGGCCAGATAGGCCTTGGCGTTGGGGCCGTAGTCGTAGCCGAGCCGGTACAGGAACGGATCGGTGATGAACAGGCGGGTCAGCCCGATGGCCATGAATGCCCACAGCGGGGCCTGATGGGCCACGCCGAGCAGGATGGGATCGGTGGCGTTGAGCGAGAGCAGCAGCAGCGGCGCCCGCGCAATGAGGGCTGCGAAGAAGATCTGCCCGACATAAGCCGCCAGGGCGAAGCCCACCGGCACCACGGCCAGCAGCTGCATCCGCCGTCGGTCCGCATCGGTGATCACCGGACCCGACAATGGCCCCTCGGCAGCGGCGCCTCCATCCGCCGTTGATTCGTCCCCGCCGTCGTCAGCCACCGCGGCCGAGGCTACGCACCGGCGCACCCCTGGCGCCGGTGTTCGAATGCACCGGCACACCCTTTCGAGGCGGCGGCCCATGCCCTCTAGCCTGCGGCGTCATGGAATCGACGATGATGGATGTGCCTCTCACCTTGGACCCACTGTTCGAACGCGCCGAGACGCTGTTCGCGGACAAGGAGCTGGTGACGGCCACCGCCACCGGCATCGAGCGCACGAACTACGGGCGCTGGGCTGAGCGGACTCGGCTGCTCGGCGGTGCACTCGACGATCTCGGCGTCTCCGCGGATGGCCGCGTGGCCACGTTCGCCTGGAACACCGACCGCCATCTCGAGCTGTACTTCGCCGCGCCCTGCTCGGGCCGGGTGCTGCACACGCTCAACATCCGGCTGTTCGCCGAGCAGATCACCTACATCGCGAATCACGCAGAGGACGAGGTGATCTTCGCCGACCGTTCGCTGCTGCCCCTGCTGTGGCCGCTGGTGGACGAGATGGCCACGGTCCGCCACGTCGTCGTGATGGACGACTCGGGCAGCAGCACCGGTCCCGAGATTCCCGACGATCCGCGCATCGTCGACTACGAAGAGCTGCTGGCGGCCGCGTCGCCGGCAGCGTTCCGCGTCGCCGACGAACGCCAGGCAGCATCCATGTGCTACACGAGCGGCACCACCGGCGAGCCCAAGGGCGTGGTGTACAGCCACCGCTCCACCTACCTCCACACCCTCGCAGCCATGCTGGTCGACTCGGCTGGCGTGTGCGAGAGCGACGTGGTCATGCCGGTGGTGCCGATGTTCCACGCCAACAGCTGGGGGCTGAGCCATGCGGCGGTGGCCGCCGGGGCCAAGCTCGTCAACCCCGGCCCCAACCTGGCGACCAAGCCGCTGGCGGAACTGATCGAGACCGAGCGGGTCACGCTCGCCGCCGGAGTTCCCACGATCTGGATGGGCGTGCTGGGCGAGCTGGAGGGGCGCGACGTGTCGAGCCTGCGTGCCATCCCCTGCGGCGGATCGGCCGTGCCCAAGGCGCTCTCTGAGGGGTACCGGGAGGCGGTGGGGCTGCCGATCCTGCAGGCGTGGGGCATGACCGAGACCAGCCCGCTGTGCTCGATCGCGCATATCCGCTCCGGACAGCAGGGCCTCGACGATGACGCCAAGGCCGACCTGCGCACCACGGTCGGCACGATCCTGCCGACCGTCGAGTTCCGCATCTGCGAGCCTGACACCACCGATGAGCTGCCCCGCGACGGCGAGTCGTCCGGGGAGCTGCACGTCCGAGGCCCGTATGTGACCGGCTCGTACTACAAGCGCCCCGACGCCGCCGACTCGTTCACGGCTGACGGCTGGCTTCGCACGGGCGACGTAGCCACCTGCGACCCGAACGGCTACATCCGGCTCGTGGACCGCACGAAGGATCTCATCAAGTCCGGCGGCGAGTGGATCAGCTCGGCCGAAGTGGAGAACGAGATCATGAGCCACCCCAAGGTGGCAGAGGCCGCAGTGGTCGCCGTTGCCTCGGACCGCTGGATGGAGCGGCCCATGGCCTGCGTGGTGCCGGTCGAGGGGGAAACGATCACCCACGACGAACTCATCGAGTACCTGACGCCGCGGATGGCGAAGTGGTGGCTGCCGAGCGCGACCCAGATCATCGACGAGGTCCCGAAGACCTCGACGGGCAAGTTCTCCAAGAAGACGCTGCGGGATCGCTTCGCCGATCTCGTGGTGGAGTGACGTCGACGTGAGCAGTCCGTTCCAATCCGAGTCTGATGCGAGCGGTCCATACCGCTCCGAACCGCGCCTGCTGGTGTGGCTCGCCCTGCGCTTGAAGGGCCTGGGCGAGATCGACGACGTCGCTGCGATCCACGGGCTCGAGCGCGACGACACCGAATGGCTGCTGGCAGAGCTGGACGCTGCCGGCCACTGCATGTTCCGCGAGGTCGGCGGAGTGCCGAAGTTCATCCTGACGCCGACCGGCCGCGACGACGGCGAGACCGCGCTGGCCGCGGAACTGGATGCGGCCGGTGCGCGCGACGCGGTCACAGCGGCCTACGGGGAATTCCTGGCGCTGAACCCCAAGATGCTCCAGCTGTGCACCGACTGGCAGGTACTGCCCGAAGATCACCCGGCTGCCGCAGATACGGGACCTGGCGACGGCGGGCGTCTGAACGACCACAACGACCCCGGCTACGACGCTGCGATCATCGAGCGACTCGAGGTGTTGCACGGCGAGCTCGGCGGGGTGCTCGACCAACTCTGCGGGGTTATGGCTCGCTACGACAACTACGCGCCCAGATTCGCCGCGGCGCTCAGCCGGCTGCAGGCCGGCGATCTGGACTACCTCACCAAGCCGATGATCCCCAGCTATCACACGGTGTGGTTCGAGCTGCACGAGGATCTGCTTGCCACCCTCGGCATCAACCGCGCCGACGAAGGCAGCGTCTGAAGCAGTCGTCGCTTCGGCATTCAGAAAAATCAAGACCAGCGTGATCAGGGCGCGGCAGTAGTCTCGACGCCATGAGCGCGCGATTCGGGCCGCTCGACCTCGCAGCAGGCGGCATCACCGACGCTCGACGCCATGAGCGCGCGATTCGGACGTGTGGTTCCGGCGATGATCACGCCCTTCGCGGACGATGGATCGCTGGACGTAAACGCTGGGGTGACACTGGCACGCTGGCTCGTCGGCGAGGGCACCGAGGGCCTCGTGATCACCGGTACGACCGGTGAAGCCCCCACTATCATCGGCGAGGAGGACTGGGAGTTCTGGCGCGCCGTGGCGGAGGCCGTCACTGTGCCGGTCGTGGCCGGAACCACCACCAATGACACTGCTCACTCGGTGAGCCAAACCCGCAAGGCCGCCGAACTGGGCGTCGACGGCGTCCTCGCCGTCACGCCGTACTGCAACCGGCCCTCCCAAGCCGGCATCGCAGCGCACTTCGCCGCCGTTGCCGAGTCCACCGACCTGCCGATCGTCATGTACGACATCCCGGTGCGCACGGGGCGCAAGATCAACACGCCCACGCTGCTGGAGCTGGCGCAGATCCCCAACATCGTGGCAGTGAAGGACGCCGCCGGGAACCCAGGCGAGACCGCGAAGGCCATCGCCGAGGCACCGGACGGCTTCGAGGTGTACAGCGGTGACGACAGCTGCACGCTGCCGCTGCTGGCGGTCGGCGCAGTGGGCGTGATCAGCGTGGCGGCGCACTGGAGCATCACCGAGCACCTGGACTGAATCGCGGATCGTCGCTTTTGGTACTCCCAGGGTCCGGTGTGAACTCACGTCATGCGCCGGCAACGGATCGCAGTTCGGAAACGATCAGCGAGACGGGCGGAGTCCTCGAGGAAGTGGCCGGGAATGCACGACGACGAGTTCCTTGTTGGCGCGTGTCAAGCTCGTGTACAGAACGCCCTGCCGACCGACGTTCTGAGGAAATTCGCCGGGTTCCACCACGACCGCAGCATCGAACTCGAGGCCGCGGGCCTCATCGGGGTGCAGGATCACCACCTCCGCAGCTCCAGACCTCCAGCTGTGCTGCCACCGGCCGCGTGTCCATTCGCGGTCACGGAACAGGTTGGACAGCGGCCTCGGTGCGAGGGAGATGATTGCCACCATTCCTTCGTGGCGCCCGGTGAGGTCGATCGCGGCGTCAAAGGCCGCGTCGCTACGACTACTTTCGGCAACTCTCAAAACGGCGGGCTGCGGGCCGTCTTGAAGTGCCTGCTCCCCGCGTTCCCCACGCGGCAGCAGTTGATTCGCGAAGCGGAGGATTTGACGCGTCGATCGGTAGCTCCGCCCGAGTTCGTGAAACTCCAACTGCCCGGCTTCGTCGGTCATCTCAATGTCCTCAGCCAACTCCTGCCAAGATGGCTTCGTCCAGTCCGAGCGCCGCTGGTTCATGTCGCCGAACAGCGAGAGCGAACCGCCCGGCTCGAGCACAGAACCAGTGAGCAAGCGCCATTCCAAGGAGCGAACATCCTGCGCCTCGTCGACGATCAGGTGGTCGACACGCTCGCCGACCGCGCCGGGATCGAGCGACGTCGCGATGGTCGCCAGCATCGGCAGGTAGCGGGCTTGCCCAGCGACCTCACTCCAGCCGGGCAGACTTCGCAGCCATGTCTGCGTCTCGCTTCCGCCCACCTCGGATGCGTTGGCTCGCTTCATGGCATCCACGACGCGACGAACACGCCGGTCCATGCGGCCGGTGGTCGGGCGATCTGGCATTGACCTTACGAACTGACTGATCGCCCTGCGCAAAACCCAGTGCGAATCAACCTGCGCGTCGCCGCCGTCAACCTCGACCGAGCCGGCCGCCTCGGCATCATCGGGTGACACACCCGCGCCCCCACCCAAACCGGCCACCGCCGACCGCACCCACCCCAACCAGCCGCCCCCCACAACCCAATAACCGACCAGCCTCCTAGATGAAGGCGGGAGCGGTTGGCTCTGTGGGCACAGCGTCCATGCTGTCGCGGACATCGACGACCCGAAGACCCGCGACTGCGCTGACGTCCTGGATCGCCTGCTGGATGGCGTGCCAACGCGTGGGCGCTTCGCGATCGAACTCCACGGTGCGATGTCCGATGCTGGCATCGGTGCAGCCCGCCTCGTAGAGCGCTTCGAGATTGGCGTCGTCGAGCAGGTCACATCCCTCGGTAACCAGAACGAAGTGGTGCACAGCGTTGCGATTCGTTGAACTTGACTGAGTCATGTGCCCTCGCCGATTCGCTGGCACCGCCTGATGCGCCTCCTCAGTCTACGTGCCTCGTTGCTGCCGCTTCGAGGTGTACCGGAGATCGAGACAGCGCAATCCAAATGCTCGCTCTGCCCGGCGTGAGGACAGAATGCCCTGCCCCACGCGTGCGATGAACGGCCTGCTGAGCGCTCGACGCGCCAACCCGCGCCACTCATTGCCTTCAAAGCGGCATTGACATCCTTGTCTGGATGACGTTCCGCTCGAGGTGGCATCGGGCGAGAGTACGAAGACTGGCGCTGCGTATGCGAGTCATTTTTTGTGGCCCATTTTGTCCGGCGATGACACCTCCTTGCTGTGTCCTAGACGACGTTGATGGGGTGGGGCACTGGTTGGTTGAAGAGGTAGCCCTTGCGGTTGTAGGGGACCATTTCGGGCTGGGTGTTGCTGGCGGCATCGGTGGCTCGGGTCATCAGGGTGTGGCGGCCCGCGGGCGCATCCCAGGTGAATTCGAATCTGGCCCAGCCCAGGCGCGTCTGTGGACCCACGAGTTGCGCTTCGCGCCACGATTGGCCCGAATCGTCGCTCCATTCCACCGCGGCGATCCTGCCCGCCGGTGAATGCGCGTAGCCGCCAATGCGGTGCTCGCCGGCGTCGAGTTCGGCCGGCCACGGCAGCGCGAGCGCGCTCTTGATGGTCTGGGTGGTCGCTACCTTGCCGTCGGCTTGGCCCTCGGGCGGGTAGGCATCGCCGATCAGCACGTAGGACGTGGTGTTGTTTCGCGCCCACTGCTGATCTGTCGAGACCACGATTTGGCGCAGCCACTTAATGCTTGTGCTGCCCACCCAGCCCGGGACGAGCGCCCGGAGCGGGTAGCCGTGGTCGCGTGGCAGCGTGGCGCCGTTCATGCCATGCACCAGCAACGTGTCGGGGTCCATCGCCTTGGCCACCGGGATCACACGGCGAAAACCCGCCTCGGGTGAGTCGACATCCATGCCGATCAGCATCACGCTGATGGCGTCGCCGCTGATGCCCGCCGAGCCCAGCACGTCTGCGAGCGGCACGCCGGTCCAGGTCGCATTGCCGACAGCACCGGTGCCCCACTGCGTGCCCTCGGCCGCCTGGCCGTTGACCAGGTCGAACATGGCCCGGTGGTTCCCGGCGCATTCGAGGTACGCCTCCAGCGTTCGGCTCTCCATGGCGAGCACGTCGTCATAGGACAGCTCAAGCGCCGTGGGCACGGCGTCGCCGGTGATGCTCAGTGACCAGCCATCGACATCGACATCGAGGCTGACCGAATTGTTGCGCACGAAGAAGAACCGCTCCGGCGTGATCAGTCCGTCCATGTTCTCGAGACGGGCTTCGAGGCCTGCGGTACCGCGCGCGATGAACGGCGCCGGATCCTTGAACCATGGCGCCGTCCCGACGGCCGGGGCCGTCGACGCCGGAGTCTCCAGCGGAACCCGTGTGCCCGTGCATGCGGCCAGCACGGCCGATGCCCCGCCCGCCGACAGCAGCCAGAGGAACCGGCGCCGGCTCATCCCCCGCTCGTGGGCGAACCCCCACAGCGGTCGACGTCACACGGCCCCGGTCACCATTGGCCCCGCACTGATCAGAGCTGCAGGTACGTATCGAGGCCGATCGTGACGCCGGGGTACTCGCCAATGGACTTGCAGGCGAGCAGCACACCCGGCATGAACGACACCCGATCCAGACTGTCGTGGCGGATGGTGAGCGTCTCGCCGGCCCGGCGCACCGGGATCCACACCGGCCGCCAACTCCAAGTCGGCATCGGCGGCAACCGCCTCACACACCGTTGCGCCCATCCGCCCGCCCGCGCCGAACACCAGCACTCTCACGGCGGCGCCACGGCACTTCGCATTGCCGAAACCGCGTTGAATCTCGCTCGCCGCCAGTGTTAGCTTCAATTGAGGAAGTCGCTGCGGCGACTTCGAGCAGCGGATCGCCGAGAGCGGGCCGAGTCAGGTTTTTTGGACGACGCTCATCGGCGATCCGCCTGCTCGCGAACCTAGGCACTCACGCCTGCAGATGCCCAACGATTTTCCGACGCTGACAACGGCAAAACAATTGCAGGCCGTCGAGGGCGCGGCAGTAGTCTCGGGGACATGAGCGCGCGATTCGGACGAGTGGTTCCTGCGATGGTGACGCCGTTTGCGGCGGACGGATCGCTGGACGTTGACGCCGGGGTGACGCTGGCCCGCTGGCTCGTAGGCGAGGGCGCCGAGGGCCTCGTGATCACCGGCACCACCGGTGAGGCCCCCACCATCACCGACGAGGAGGATTGGGAGCTCTGGCGCGCTGTGGCGGAGGCCGTGACGGTGCCGGTCGTGGCCGGCACCAGCACCAACGACACGGCGCATTCGGTGAGTCAGACCCGCAAGGCCGCCGAGCTGGGCGTCGACGGCATGTTGGCGGTCACGCCGTACTACAACCGGCCCTCGCAGGCAGGCATCGCCGCGCACTTCGCAGCCGTGGCCGAGTGCACCGACCTGCCGATCATCATGTACGACATCCCGATCCGCACGGGGCGCAAGATCACCACACCCACGCTGCTGGAGCTGGCGCAGATCCCCAACATCGTGGCGGTGAAGGACGCAGCGGGGAACCCGGGCGAGACGGCGAAGGTCATCGCCGAGGCTCCGGAGGGCTTCGAGGTGTACAGCGGCGACGACACCCTCACGCTGCCGCTGCTGGCTGTCGGCGCGGTGGGCGTCATCAGCGTCGCCGCCCACTGGTCCATCCCCGAGCATGTGGCGATGTTCGACGCCTGGGATGCGGGCGACGCCGCCAAGGCCCGCGAGATCAACGCCGCCCTGCTCGAGAGCTACGACTTCGAGACCGGCGACGAAGCACCCAACCCTGTGCCGACCAAAGCCATGCTGCGCACGCTGGGGCTGCCGGTGGGCGAACCCCGCCTGCCCATGGGTCCGACGCCCGACGGCCTGGAAGACCGCGCCCGAGAGGTCTACGCCCGTCTGAAGCAGACTTGAGCCGCCGCAATCGCCGCTCCCCCACCGGGGGCGCGCCCGCCCAATCCGACGATCCCGCCGTGCAAGACGGCGGTGCCACAAGGCGCACGCGGAAGGCCACCGGACGCAGTCACGGCAGGGAGGCCACCAGCCCGGCCGAAGGAAAAAGCACCCGAGCCCGAGGCAGCAAGCCCAAAGCGCAAGCAGACCGGAGGTCTGCGAGCAACAGCAGCCAAGGCGTCACGGTCACCTTTCTGGGTGGGCTGGGCGACGTCGGACGCAACTGCACCGTCGTCGAACAGGGCGGCAAGCTGCTCGTCATCGACTTCGGGGTCATGTTCCCCGACCCCGCGATCATGCCGGGGGTGCAGCACGTGCTGCCCGACATGGGGTGGCTCAACTCGCGTGCCCGCGACGTTGTCGGACTGGTGGTGACTCACGGGCACGAGGACCACCTCGGCGGCGTGCCCCACTTCCTGCGCAGCATCGAGGTTCCCCTGTACGGGTCGGCCCTGTCGATGGCGCTCGCCGAGCACAAGGTGACCGAGGCACGCTTGGCAGACCGCACGTCGTTTCATGTCATCGGCGACGGCGAGCGCCGCAAGATCGGCCCGTTCGATGTCGAAGCACTGCCGATCACCCACTCGGTGCCCCAGAGCCTGTGCATCGTGCTGCACACACCGGTCGGCGCGCTGGTGCACACGGGCGACTTCAAGATCGACCCCTCTCCGGTGGACGGTCGGCTGACCGACTTGGCCCGCCTGCAAGCACTCGGCGACGAGGGCATCGCCTTGCTGATGGCCGATTCCACCAACGCCGACCGTCCCGGCCGCAGCGCGTCGGAGACCGAGATCGGCGCCACGCTCCGCCGGCTGTTCAGCGAGCGTGCGGATCGGCGTCTGATCGTGAGCTGCTTCGCCAGTCACCTGCACCGGGTCCAGCAGATCTGCGACGCGGCGGTCGGCGAAGGCCGCGTCGTGGTGCCGGTGGGCCGCTCCATGGTGAACAACGTGCGCATCGCACGCCACCTGGGCGTGCTCGACGTTCCAGAGCGTGCGCTGTTCGGCGTGGAGCAGATCGATCGCTTCGATCCCGGCGAGGTTTGTATCGTGTGCACGGGCAGCCAGGGCGAGCCCAATGCAGCGCTTGCACTGATCGCGCAGGGCAGCCACCCCGAGATTCATGCCGGGCCGTCCGACACGGTGGTGCTGTCGAGCCATCCGATCCCGGGCAACGAGCGAGCCGTGTTCCGCATGGTGTCCCGCTTGGCGCGACTGGACGCCGAAGTGATCCACGACGGGCACGAGTTGGTGCATACGTCCGGGCACGCCCAGCGCGACGAGCTGCGCGAGCTGCATCAGGCATGCCGGCCGCGCTGGTTTGTGCCGATCGAGGGCGAGTTCCACATGCTGGCTCGCCACGCCGGCCTTGCCCGTGAGATGGGCATGAAGGCCAAGCGCGTGCTGACGCTGACCGACGGCGCCCAGATCACGCTCAAGGGCAACGAGCTTCAGGTGCGTGCCGGCGTGCCCGCGCCGTACCACTACGTGGACGGGACGCTCGACGATCCCGACACTGAGGTCATCGGCGAGCGCTTGGCCCTGACGGCAGGATTCGTGCACGTGACGGTGGTGCTCGACCGGAAGGGTCGTCTGGCAGCAGCGCCCGACATCGCCTCGCGAGGCTGGCTCGACGTCGCCAAGCACGCCGATGTCGTCAAGGCCCTCTCCGACGAGATCGCACAAGCCGTCGAACAGGCCGTCAAGGGGTCACGGCCCAGCCCCGACCCAGACGACATCGAGCGTGTCACCCGCCGCGTCACCGGCCGCTTCGTCAGCAACCGCACCCGGCGCCGCCCCGCCATCTCCGCCACCGTGATCCGCTTGTTGAGCAGTACCGAACGATCCGGTCAATCGTCCGCTCATTGAGCCCCAAGGCAACAGGTTGCTCCGCATCCTCGGCCTGGCAGGCGACGAGCCTGGCGCGCTCGTACCTCGGGCGTTGCGAGTCACAGGCATCCGATAGTGCTTGCGTTGGCGGCGCGGAGGCTTTCGTCAGCGGGAGCCGGAACATGTGCGCCGAAGGGCGTGGGGACGAACCAGGTGCCGCCGCTGCCGGCCAGATGTGGCGTGCGCCCGGTGACTGCCTCAAGGCCATCGCGCCAGGCTGAAAGCTCGGGATAGGCGGCGAGCGCGGCTGGTTCGAGGTCGTTGGCATTTGGACCGGACGGGCCGCCGAGCTCGTCCCATGCGCCGTACACCGCCGCCGTGTCGACCTGGACCGGCGGCATCCACAGCACGAATCGCTGCTCTCGGAACGGGAGGGGCTCGATGATCTCGCCGATGCCTGTGACGCGGGCACGGCCGCCAACGAGGCAGAACGCCACGTCTGCGCCCAGCGCCGCCGCTTGCTGCGGGGTGACGGCGGCGGGCACGCCAGCGCCGGTCGGCGAGGGCGCAGACTCGTTCGGCTGCGCACCTGCCCGGCTGCCCGGCGCGTTCGATATGGCGCTTGAGCTCGGGTGCTCATTGACCGTGAGGCAGTTGCCCCAGCGGAGCACGGCGGCTGCGTCGGCAGATCCCCCGCCGAGACCGGCGCCGGGCGGGATGCGCTTGCGGATCTCGACATGGGCCGTCCTGCCCGCCAGCTCCAGCGCCCGGACGACCAGGTTGGAGCCGTCGGTGGGAATGTCCCAGTCGGGCGCCGCGGCGCCGTGGCCGTGCGCGGCCGGTGCCGGGACGATCTCGACCGACGTCTGCGAACTGGGGTGCACGATGATCTCGTCGCACAGGTCGAGCGTCACCATCTCGGCATCGATGAGGTGGTAGCCGTCGGGCCGGGTGCCGGTGATGCGCAGCGACAGCGTCAGCTTGGCCGGCGCGAGCAGCCGTACCGCCTCTGTGTGCGCAGGCACGGCCCTACGCCCGCGTCCCGAGCGAGATCTCGGCGAGGTGCGCCCACTCGGCGGGCCCGAGACGTTCGGGGCGGTCAGTCGGGTCGACGCCCGCCGTCACGAGTGTCGCGTCGGCATCGTGGAGAGCCTGCCGCAAGGTTCGGCGCAGCATCTGGCGGCGGTGCGCGAACGCTGCCGTCACCAGCCGATTGACCTCCGCGCGCAGGTCGGGCGCCATCGATGGGGCACGGCGCGTGATGCGCACCAGCGCGGACTCCACTTCGGGCCGGGGGTAGAAGACCGTGGCCGGCACGGCGCCGGCCAATTCGGCATCGGCGTGGACGGCGACCCGAACCGAGACCGCACCGTACGCACCGCTGCCGGGGGCCGCAGCCAGTCGCTCGGCGGCTTCGCGCTGGCACATCACCAGCAGCCGGGTGACGGCCGACACATCGTCGAGCACGGTCAGCACGAGCGAGGTCGCGATGTTGTACGGCAGATTCGCAACGAGGTGCCACCCGTCGCCGGGCAGGAGCGCGTTCCAGTCCATGTGCCGCGCGTCGGCGTGCACAATCTGCACGCGACTCGGCGCCGCCTCACCGGGGTCCGCGCTGTTCGGCTCGCGGCCGGTCGCGGCCGATCCCACCACCTCACGCAGGAGCGGCACAAGACGGGCGTCGGTCTCCACAGCCACCACCTCGGCCCCGGTCTCGGCCAGGGCCAGCGTCAGCGAGCCCAGACCCGCGCCGATCTCCACCACACGGTCGCACGGGCCGACGCCTGCGAGACGCGCGATCCGGCGCACGGTGTTGGCATCGATCACGAAGTTCTGCCCGAGGCTGCGACGCGGCGCGGCGCCAGCCCGCTCGAGGAGCGCTTTCACGGCTGGTGCGTTCAGCTGCAGAGTGCTCATCCGGCTGCAATCGGGGAATGCCGCAACCGGTGCCCGCGGCGGCCATCCGACCCGCTCAGCAGCCTCAGGCTCATCTGTCGGGCAGATCGCCGAGACCGAAGATGCGCACGGCGTTGGCAGTCGTCTCCGCCGCAACCTGGCTCGCCGGGACGCCGCGGGCGGCGGCGACAGCCTCGCCCACGAAGCGCACCCAGCTCGGCCGGTTTTGCTTGCCGCGATTTGGCGTCGGCGCCAGGTAGGGCGCGTCGGTCTCGACCAGGTAGCGGTCGGCGGGAACGAGCGCTGCGGCGTCGCGTATCTCGGCGGCATTGCGGAACGACACGATCCCGCTGAACGACACCGAAGCGCCCCGGTCAAGTGCTGCACGCGCCTCGTCGGGCCCGCCGGTGAAGCAGTGGAACACCGTGCCGGGGGGCACACCCTCGGCGTCGAGCACGTCGAAGGTGTCTTCCCAGGCATCGCGGCTGTGGATCACCAGCGCCAGCTCGCAGCGGTGCGCCATCGCGATCTGGGCGGCGAATGCCTCGCGCTGGCTGGCCCGGTCCGAGTGCTCGTAGCAGTAGTCGAGTCCGCACTCGCCGACGGCGACGAGCCCCGCGCCGGACGCGCCGGACGCGCCTGCGTCGGCGATGAGCTGTTCGAGCATGTCGAGCGCTGCGGGACCCTGGTCGGCGTCGTGGGGATGCAGGCCGACGGTGGCTGCGACGCCCGGCAGCGTGCGGGAGCGATCCAGCGCCGCAATGCTGCGCTCGACATCGGTGCCGATGTCCACCACCCAGGCCACGCCGTCCCGATGCGCTTCTGCCACCAGTTCGGCGCTGTCTTCCCACAGATGACAGTGGCTGTCGACCCACACTTCGGGCTGCGTGTCGCTCATCGCCTGCCCATTCTCGGATCGTCACGAGACAGCACGGCATTCCCAGCAGTCATGTGCGCAGCCGGTTCATTCCTCGAACGCATGGCCGGTCAGCGAATCCGGGGGTACAGCGGCTCGCCGGTCGACACCGGCAGCCCGCCGGGGTAGCCGCCCCAGGTCGCAGCTTCGGGCAGTCGCTGCTCCGCCACCGAGCCCTCCATGCCGATGCGCCGCCACACCTCGTCGCAGCCCCTCGGCGTGGCCACCGATGCGAGCACCGCCACGATGCGCAGCGCTTCGAGCGCGTCGCCCAGCACGGCGTCAACGTCGGGGCCCGGATCGGCCTTCCACGGCTCGGCATCCTCGAGCATCGCGTTGGTCTCGCGGATGATCCGCCAGGTGGCGTCGAGGGCTTCCGAGGGCGCCAGTCGCTCCCAGGCGTCGGCGGTCTCGGCAACGCACTCGGCCACCGCTTCGGCCAGCGGGCTGTCGGCCCGGGGCGTCGGCCCGATGCCGTCGCACTTGCGGCTGACCACGGTGGCGACCCGGCTCATGAGGTTGCCCAGGTTGTTGGCCAGGTCGGCGTTGTAGCGGGCGACCATCCCCTCATAGGAGAAATCCCCGTCGGGGCCGAAGGGCTGATCGTGCAAGAAGTGGTGCCGCACGCCGTCGCTGCCGAAGTCGTCCACGAGGTCGCCCGGCGCGATCTGGTTGAGCGCGGACTTCGCCATCTTCTCGCCGCCGACGAGCAGGAAGCCGTGCACGTGGACCCGGCGGGGCGGCAGCACGCCACCGCTCATCAGCATCGCCGGCCAGTACACGCAATGGAAGCGGAGGATGTCCTTGCCGATTAGGTGCACACCCGGCCAGCGGTGCGCGAACTGGGCGTCGTCGCTGGCGTACCCGGCGGCGGTGATGTAGTTGGTCAGCGCGTCGAACCAGACGTAGGTGACGTGCTGCGGATCCCAAGGGATCGGGATGCCCCAGTCCAGCGATGTCCGGCTGATGGAGAAGTCCTGCAGCCCGCTGCGGATGAACCCCAATGCCTCGTTGCGCTTGGTCGTCGGCACGACGAAGTCGGGGTGCGCTTCGTACCAGTCCAGCAGGCGCTGCTCGTAACGACTGAGCGAGAAGAAGTAGTTCTCCTCGGTGACGTGCTCGACCGGCCGGCGGTGGATGGGGCACATGCCGTCGGCGAGATCGTCTTCGGTGTAGTAGGCCTCGCAGCTCACGCAGTACAGGCCCTCGTAGGTCTGCAGCGTGATGTCGCCGTTGTCGCAGCAGGCCTGCAGCAGCTGCTGGACCGAATGGTGATGACGAGGCTCGCTGGTGCGGATGAAATCGTCGTTGACGATGTCGAGCTGCTGCCAGGCTTCCTGGAAGCGCACCACGGTGCGATCGGCCCACTCGATGGGAGCGCAGCCGTTCTGCTCGGCAGCCCGCTGCACCTTGAGGCCGTGCTCGTCGGTGCCGGTCAGGAACATGACGTCGCAACCGCACAGCCGCTTCCAGCGAGCGATCGCGTCGGCGGTGATCGTCGTGTACGCGTGCCCGATGTGGGGGGCGTCGTTGACGTAGTAGATCGGCGTCGTGACGTAGTAGGAGGTCACGCCAACAGGGTAGTGAGGGGCAGCGCAACCGCTCGCTGAATCTCGCCGCCGCCCTCGCCGCTATGGCGTCTGGGCATCTGGGGAGCGGGCTAGCTCGGTGGAGATTGGGTAGGTGCGGTTGCGGCCGATGCCGAATCGATTCGCCACGGTGGTTGCGGCGTCGCGGGGGCTGGCGCCGGATGCGAGTTCTCGGTGGAGTTCGGCTCGAATCTGCTCGTCAGACGGGGGCTGGGAGGCCGCGGGGGCGAGAACCACGACGATCTCTCCCTTGGGCGGTTCGGCGAAATGGGTTGCCAACTCGGCGACCGTGCCGCGCGCCACTTCTTCGTGGAGCTTGGTGAGCTCACGGACGACGACTGCCCGACGGTCGGCGCCGCAGGCTTCGGTCAAGTCGTCGAGCGTGGCGCCGAGGCGCTTGGGCGACTCCAGCAGCACGACGGTTCGCGTTTCGGCGGCGATCTCGTCGAGTCGTCGACGGCGGGCCATTCCCTTGCGGGGCAGGAACCCTTCCATGACCCAGCGATCCGTCGGCAGGCCCGAGATGGCCAACGCCGTCACGGGCGCCGACGGCCCCGGAACGGCGCTGACGCCGATGCCTGCTGCTGCCGCCGCCGCGACCAGCCGCTGCCCGGGATCGGAGACGGTCGGCATGCCCGCGTCGGTGATGTACGCGGCGGTCTCCCCCGCCGTCAGGCGCTGCGCGATCTGCGCACAGACAGCGGCCTCGTTGTGCTCGTGCATCGCCACCAGCGGCCGCGCCGCGATGCCCAGCCGCTGCAGCAGCAGGCCGGTGCGGCGGGTGTCCTCGCAGGCCACAAACGACACCGCCGACAGCACCTCGACAGCCCGCGGGGCGATGTCTCCCAGGTTTCCGATGGGCGTGGCAACCAGCCACAGACCAGGGTCCGAGGCCACGGCCGAGCCTTCAGTCATGCCCGTAGCCAACCACGCCCCGAACGCGTCCGGCTCCGCGCTCGCCGGGGCGCGCCGAAGGACTCATGTGTCGAGGCGAACATCCAGGGCGTCGGCGACGGTGATGCCCCATTGTTCGAAAGCACCTGCCCGTGCTTCGATGACCGAGCGGGCGGCCAGGCGGGGGCGGCCGATCCGCCCGGGCGGCATGGTCACGATGTCGATCACGCGACGATGCGCATCGAGGTATGCCACGCCGATAGCGAAGCTCATCCCGATGGTGTGCACACAGCGGCACCGCTCGATCAGCAGCGCACCGGTCAGGTCGTCACGCCCGAGCAGGCCGCGCCGGCGCTCAGGGCGGGTACGAGCTACCTCAAGGCTTGCCACCACTCGATCCCCGCAGGCCAGCCAGGGCATGGCTACACGTTGAAGCGGAACTCCACGACGTCGCCATCGCGCATCGGATAGTCCTTCCCCTCGACTCTCAGGCGGCCCGCGTCCCGCGCAGCAGACCACGAGCCTAAATCCAGCAGTTCAGCCCAGTCGATCACCTCGGCCCGGATGAAGCCGCGTTCGAAGTCGGTGTGGATGCGTCCAGCGCACTGCGGCGCCCGCCAGCCGGCCCGGAAGGTCCAGGCACGGGATTCCTTCTCGCCTGTGGTGAGGAACGTGCGCAGGCCCAGCAGGCCGTGCGCAGCAGCCACGAATCGCTCCAGCGCTCCTTCCCCGAGGCCGAGTCCTTCGAGCAGTTCTGCTCGCTCGGCGCCGGTGAGCTGCGCAGCTTCGGCTTCGAGCTGAACGCACAGCGGCAGCACCGTGGCGCCCGGCAGCTCGGCCTCGATGGGTGCGGCCAGCTCGGCCGCGGCATCGAGCTGGCCGTCGCCGACGTTGAGCACCGCCATGACCGGCTTGTCGGTCAGCAGGAAGTGGCTGCGCAGCGCCGCCCGGTGGGGGTACTGCTGCGAGGACGGCTCAGCGCCGTCGCACCCAGCGCCGAGCGGCCATGCCCGGTACAGCGGCGTGCCCGCCGCCAGGTGCTCGAGCGCGGCTTCGAGCGCCGCTGCCTCGTCGGCGAGCGCGGTGTCAGACGGCTGGCTGCGCGCCGCCTTGCGCCGGCGGCCGATCCGCGATTCCACCGACTCCAGGTCGGCCAGCGTGAGCTCGGTCTCGACGATGCGAAGGTGTTCGAGCGGGTCGGCGGGACCCGGCACATCGGCATCAGAGAAGGCACGCAGGACGAAGACAATCGCGTCTGCCTCGCGAATGCCCGCCAGGAACCGGTTGCCCAATCCCTCGCCCTTGCTGGCCCCCTCCACGAGCCCGCCGATATCGATGAACTCCGTGGTGGTGGGCACCACCTTGCGGCTGGCGCTCATCTCGGCGAGCGCATCGAGCCGGGGGTCGGGCACCCGAGCCACGCCGACATTCGGATCGGTGGTGGCAAAGGCATACGGCGCCGCCAGTGCCCCGCCGCCCGCCAGCGAGTTGAACAGCGACGACTTCCCCGCGTTGGGCAGGCCCACGAACCCAAAGCGCTCCATCGCCGGGCGAGGCTAATGAGTGCACCGCCGCGTGCTCACGGCCCTCCCGGGCGGTACGAAGCGCTGCGTGCAAGACTTCGCCCCCTCGGGTACACGCCCGAGACATCCACTGACGGGGAGGAACCCATGGGACCGCTGCAGGGACTCAAGGTGATCGAGCTGGCCGGCATCGGCCCTGGACCGTTCTGCGCCATGCTGCTCGCTGACCTTGGCGCGGACGTGATCCGCATCGACCGCATGACGCCTGAAGACCTCGGCATCGACCGGGGGCGCCGGTTCAACGTGCTCAACCGCGGCCGGCGTTCGGTGGCGGTCGACCTCAAGTCGCCTGACGGCGTCGAGACCATCCTCAAGCTGGTGGAGCAGGCCGACGCGCTCATCGAAGGCTTCCGCCCCGGCGTGACCGAGCGACTGGGTCTCGGACCGGACGACTGCTTCGCGCGCAACCCCAAGCTGGTGTACGGCCGCATGACCGGGTGGGGCCAGGAAGGGCCGATGTCGCACGCCGCCGGCCACGACATCAACTACATCGCCCTGACCGGTGCGCTGCATGCCATCGGACCTGCTGAGGCGCCGAGCCCGCCGCTCAACCTGGTCGGCGACTTCGGCGGCGGCGGCATGTACCTGGCCTTCGGCGTGTGCGCCGCACTGCTCGAGGCGCGCGACTCCGGGCAAGGCCAGGTGGTGGATGCCGCCATGACCGAGGGTGCGGCGTCGCTGATGGCGGCGATCTACGGCATCTACGGCTCGGGCGGCTGGGCCGACGAGCGGGAGTCCAACTTCCTCGACGGCGGCGCCTACTACTACGGCGTGTACGAGACATCCGACGGCAAGTTCGTCTCGGTGGGGTCCATCGAAGGCAAGTTCCACGACGAGCTGCTCGAGAAGACCGGCTTGGCCGACGCTCCCACCGTGGACCGCAACGACCGTGATGCATGGGCCGACAAGCGGGCGCGCCTCGCAGAGGCCATCAAGACCAAGACCCGCGACGAGTGGGACGAGATCATGGCCGGCTCCGACGTGTGCTATGCGCCGGTGCTGGACCTGTCCGAAGCGCCGCACCATCCCCACAACGTCGCCCGGGGCAGCTTCGTGGAGGTCGAGGGCGTCATGCAGCCCGCACCCGCGCCGCGCTTCAGCCGCACCCCCGGCGAGGTCGCCCGGCCGCCCGCAGCCCCCGGCGAGAACACCGACGAGGTGCTCGCCGACTGGGGATTCGACGCCGACGACATCGAGAAGCTGCATGAGGTGGGCGCCGTCGGCTGAGCCCCGCCGCCCTGGCTCAAGACGGATGCGAGGGCTGCCTCGGTAGCCTGCAATGCCTATGTCGAAGCGCACCAAGAAGCGGAAGCTCCGGGCGCGCCGCAGCAAAGCCAACCACGGCAAGCGCCCCAACTGCGGCCGCGGCTAGGCCGCACGCCGCAGCGTCCGTCACACGGCAGCCGGGTGCCGCCTCGCCGCCGCGTGCATCGGCCATGATCAGTTGTCATGGTCGGATCGGCCCGACGCACGGGCCTGTGCTTGCTGATTGTCGCGGCCGTGCTCGCCGGCGGCTGCCAGTTCCGGCTTGCGCCAGAGGAGTCGGCCGGCACCCCCGAGCCCGGCACCGGCGCCGGACGCGAAGCCGCCAGCGTGACCGCGGCGTCGGCCACACAGCCGGCATCGGTCGCGTCCCCAACGACCTCGCCTCCCACAACGGCACAGCAAGGCGCCGAACCGACGCTGCCGCCGGCGACGACGCAGGCTGCGAGCCTCCTCCCGACCAGCGAGACATCAGACGGCGCCGACAATGGAGCCACGGAGGACGCCAATCCACGGGCCGTCAAGCCTCGGCTCGCTCCGAGAGACTCGAGCGCCGACGTGCCCGAAGAAGACCGGATCGCCGCTTCCGTCGAGACGGCTCTCGCGGTCTCGTATCCCGATCGCGCCTTCTCGCTGCAGCCGGAGGCTGCGCTGGGCGACCTGAACGACGACGGCGTCGATGACTACGTCCTGCACGTCATCGACGAGACTCCAGGCTCGCCGCCGACCAGCTGGCTCGTTCCCGCAGTCGACGTCGGCGGAGCATTCCGTCTCCGCGACCTGATCGAGCTCGGCGAGCGCACCATCGTCGAGACGATCGACATCCAGGACGGCGACATCGAGGTATCGCTCTTTGATCGTTCGCCGTTTGAGCGGCCGACGCTGATCACCAGACGCACGACTTTGGCCGTCACGATTGGTGATGCCGAAGACGCCATCACCGCTGTCCGCGTCGAGCCGGTGCACAACGTGCCATCGCTGCAGATCGCCCGGTCGCCGACGCCGGCCCGGTTCGAGCTCGACGGCATCGGCACTGCGATGTCGGATCGAATCGGACTGCGCGAACGGCATCCGTTCCTCGTTCACGCTTCCGAGGGCGATGTCGTGGCGGCGACGCTCGACGCGCCGGACGGCGTCTGGCTGGAAGCCCGTCTCGGCCATGACGACGATCACCTCGTCTTGGTGCCCGTCGCCGAACAGGCCCAGCGGTTTGCGAGCCGGCTGCCCGCAGGAGGCGCCTGGCACATCGCCGTCGTCTCGTCGCTCATCGAGCCGGCGGACTACCGGCTGTCGATCGAGGTGTATCCCCCCGGGCTCGGCGACGGGATTGCCACCCGTGATCTCGACGGATTCTGGTCGAGCATGCGAACTTCGCCTCCTGTGGTGCCCGACGACGGCCCGGTGCTCTACTTGACGTTCGACGACGGACCGCATCCCACCTATACGCCGCAGGTACTCGATGTGCTCGCGAAACACAGGGCACAGGCGACCTTCTTCGTCGTGGGCCATCTCGCAGAGTCGTATCCGTTGATCACGCAGCGGATCGCGCACGAGGGCCACACCCTTGCCAATCACTCCTGGGATCACCGGTCGTTGGCCCGGGTCTCGCGGGCGACGTTCGACCGCTCGGTCGGTCGAACCGAGGAAGTGCTGGGGCCGCTCGCCGCATCGTGCATCAGGCCGCCCTACTACGACGTCGGCACGCACACACGACAGTGGTCGGCTGAGCACGGCCTGCGATTGGCCAGCTGGTCCTACAGTCCACGGGACTGGCTGGGTCCCTCGGCCAGCACCATCGCCAATGGCATCGTCGACAGGGCGCGAGCGGGAGCGGTGATCCTGCTGCACGATGGCGGGGGGGATCGCTCGTCAACCGTTCGTGGCCTCGACATGGCGCTCGAGCGCTTGGCTGACTCCGGACTCGAGTTCAAGGCTCTATGCCGTTGAGAGACGGAACCGGGTCACGATTCCGCGCTCGGGCTCAGGTCGGCCATCTCGCCGAGCCGGTCGAGCAGGAGCTGTGACAGCCACTGGCCGCCGATCGTGCTGAGGTGGACCCCGTCGGTGAGGCGCACATCGGCGCGCTGACCTGCCTCGTCGATCACGTAGCGGCTGAAACCGCCGTCGGGTCCGCGAAAGAGGTCACGCGTGTCGACGTAACGGACGCGTTCACGTGCGCCCGCCTCGGCCGCGTAGATCTGATTCAGCTCAACCATCTTGCGGTCGAAGTCGGGGTCGCGCATGATCGGCTGCCCGACCCAGATGAGGATGCGATCGGGGTCTGTCGTGACCAGATCCATCATGTGCCCGACGCGAGCTGAGTACTCGCCCACCCAGGCATCCGAGAACGGTCGGGCAGTCTGGCCGTCCACGACGAGCGCCTGCGCGTCGTTGCCGCCGTACATCAACACCACCGCGTCGGGATCGTCGGCGGCCATGACCTCGACGATCCGCGTCGGCCAGTCATAGAAGTCGGGGCGGGTGAGGCCGCTGGAGAGCTGGTGCTCGGTCTTGGCATCGATGACACCGGTCTGGTCGGCCAGCGAGACCATCGTGTCGCCGAAGAACCTGACCATCGAGTCGCCGATGACCGCGAGGCGCAGCGGGTTGTCCGGCGTCGGAGCGGCCGCGGGCGCCGGCTCCGGGTCGGTGCCGGGCGCGGTCGCGGTGCGTGGACTGGTCGTGGGGGCTGCGGACGCCTCGTCGTCGGCGCCCGTCTCGGCCAGCACGATGCCCCCAGTTGCCTCGGGATCGGGATCGGGATCGGCCGATGCCGGGGCTCCAGCGGTGGCACCGTCCGAGGCCGACTGCGTGCCTGCGGGGTCGGTCACCGTGCGGCCCAAGGCCTCGTCGGCCCACAGGCGAGGCAGGTGCAGCCCGACGGCGCTCGAGGCGCTCTCGACCGGCGCCCAGACCGCGACCGACGAGTCGCGCTCGGGGCCGAACGGCTTCTGGGAAGCCTCACGCAACAGCTGCTGCGCGTTGAGCGCGATCGCCAGCACCAGCCCGAACGCACCGGCAGCGAGCACCCTGCCGGCAGCCACGCCGCGGCGGCGGTCCGTCGCGTCGAGCCGCGGCTGGCCCCCGGAGGGTCCGGAGCGGTGATCAGCAGGAGCGCTCGGTGCCGACATGACTCAGAACTGGAAGTAGATGAACGGGGCCACGCCCGTCGGGCCAAGCACGTCGATTGCCACCAGGGACAGCCCCACCACAGCGCCCTGGCTCGCCCAGCCCAAGCCGGCGAATCCGTCACGGAGCTGCTCGAACCAGTCCGAAGGCATGAACTGGAAGGCAAGCGCCCCGAACGTCACTGCGATGACGAGCGGCGTCGCGGTGCCCGCGTAGCTGCCGAAGTTGGCGAGCGCGCCGAGCATCTCCATCGCCGCTGACAGCGACTCGGAGCGGAAGAACACCCACGCCAAGCACACGACGTGGAACGTGACGAGCCAGCGCACCGTCTCGCCGATGCCCGGCGGCAGCAGCGGGCTCATCCCGGTGCGCTCGCGGTGCTCGCGCAGCAGCCGTTCGACAGCCAGGACGACGCCGTGGATGCCGCCCCAGATCACGAAGTTCCATGTGCTGCCGTGCCAGAGGCCGCCGAGCAGCATGACCAGCATGAGATTGCGGTACGTGGCGGCGCGCCCGCGCCGGTTGCCGCCCAGCGGCACGTACAGGTAGTCGCGCAGCCAGCGCGACAGCGTCATGTGCCAGCGCCGCCAGAAGTCCTGCAGCGTGATGGCCCGGTACGGGTTGTCGAAGTTCTGCGGGAAGCGAAAGCCCAGCAGCAGCGCCACGCCGATCGCGATGTCGGTGTAGCCCGAGAAGTCGGCGTAGATCTGGACGGCGTAGGCGTACACGGCCAGCGCCACTTCGAGACCGCTGTGCGCTGACGGATCGGCGAAGACGCCGTCCACGATCTCGCTCGCGAGGAAGCTCGAGATCACCACCTTCTTGAACAGGCCATTGAGGATGAGGCCGAATGCCTCGGCTGCAGGCACGTAGCGGGGGTCTGGACGGGCGGCGAGCTGCGGCGCCATCTCCGCGGCCCGCACGATCGGGCCTGCCACCAGCTGGGGGAAGAACGACAGGTACACCGCGAAGTCCAGCGGGGCCATCTCGCGGATGTGCCCCCGGCCGATGTCGATGATGTAGCTCATCGCCTGGAACGTGTAGAAGGAGATGCCCACCGGCAGCGTGTACTCCAGCACCGGCAAGGCCCCCGAGATGCCGAAGCTCTCGAGCAGGTTGGACATCTCGACTGCGAAGAAGTCCCAGTACTTGAAGACGCCCAAGATGGTGAGATTGGCGGCGACGCCGAGCCCGACCCACCAGCGCCTCCCCTGGTCGGAGCCCATGGTCGCCGGGCCTGATTCCCGCAGCCCAGCTGCGGCGTAGTGCCCGACGACCCAGTTGATGACGACGGTGGCGAGCAGCAGGAAGACGAACCGCCAGCTCCACCAGCCGTAGAACACGATGCTGGCGGCGAGCATCAGCGGCTTCCACAGCGTTGGATGCGGCCGGGTCAGCCAGTTCACGACGAAGACGACGGAGAAGAATGCTCCGAAGACGAACGTCGGGAACAACATGCCGGGCCGAACATACTTGCGCGCCCGCTCCGGACACGGACAGCGACGAGCAGAGACGTGCACTGATGACAACCCCCGAAGCGCTTGCAGAGGCTTGGCTGGCGATCGAACCCGACGCGGCGATGCGCGCGGACATCGAGGCCAACCGTGCGAGCACCGACTGGGTGCAGGCCCGCTTCGGGAGCGTGCTGCGCTTCGGCACCGCAGGCATGAGGGCCCCCGTCGGGCCGGGGCCGGCGCGGATGAACCGGGTCATGGTCCGCATGGCGGCCCGTGCGGTCGGCACTGAGCTGATCGCCGACGGCCTCGCCGACCGTGGGGCGGTCGTCGGGTTCGACGCCCGGCCCGGCTCTGGCGACATGGCGTTTGATGCAGCCCGGCTGCTCGCCGCGATGGGGATTCCCACCGCCGTCATCGACGGCGCCGCTCCCACGCCCCTGCTCGCTCATCAGGTGCTCGCCCGCTCAGCCGGGGCGGGACTGATGGTCACTGCCAGTCACAATCACCGCGACGACAACGGCCTCAAGGTGTACTGGGCCGACGGCACCCAGATCCGGCCGCCGCTGGACGAGCGCATCGAGGCTCGCATGGACCTGTCGTCGCTTCCCGCCGAAGGCGATCTGGCAGCCCGCCACAAGGTGGAGAGCCTTGACGTGCGGTCGGCGATCGCCTCTTACATCGGCGCAGCCGTCCGCCGCCCGGTATTCGACCCGAACGGGGTGCCGGTCGACCCGAACGATGTGCCGCCCAGCGTGTACACCGCCCTGTGCGGGGTCGGCTCGCAGACCTTGGCCCATGCATTTGCCGCCGCCGGTCTGCCGCCGCCGCTCTACGTGGAGCACCAGCGGCATCCCGACGGCACATTTCCGGGTCTGCCGTTCCCCAATCCCGAGGAGCCGGGCACCCTCGACGATGCGATGGCCCTCGCCACCGATCACGATGTCGATCTTGTCCTGGCCAATGACCCCGACGCAGATCGCCTGGCAGTGGCAGTGCGTGACCGGGACGGCGCGTGGCACCGGCTGAACGGCGATGAGCTGGGTGTGCTGCTATGCGATTGGCTGATCGGCCTGCACGACGACGGTCGAGCCGCGCAGCCGCTCATCTCGGCATCGTCGGTCGTGTCAGGCCGGATGGTCGAAGCCCTGTGCGCCGCCCGCGGCGTGGCCCACCACCGGACCCTCACCGGATTCAAGTGGATCATGGAGCCCCGGTTGACGCACCCAGACGCCCGGTGGGTGTTCGGCTACGAGGAAGCGCTCGGCTACTCCGTCACCGACGCCGTGCTGGACAAGGACGGCATCTCTGCGGCTGTGGAATTCGCGCGGCTGGCGGGGGCCTTGGCGGCTCGCGGTGTCGGTCCGCTGGAACGGCTCGACGAGCTGGCCGCCGAGGTCGGGCTCTACGTCACGAGTGCAGTGTCGGTGCGCGCCGATCCGGAAGAGATCGCGGCTGCCATGACGGCGACACGCGCGGATCCGCCGCGTTCGATCGGCGGCCGTCCCGTGACGAAGATCACCGATCGGCTCGAAGCCGGGACGCCCTACCCCGCCGATCTTGTCGAATTCGAGATCGGCCCGAGCGCGGCCGACGGCGGCAGCGACGACGCGGACGCGCAGGTGCGCATCTGCATCCGGCCGAGCGGAACCGAGCCCAAGGCGAAGATCTACTTCGAAGCCGTGACACCGAGCCCCGGCGACATCGCTGCCGAACGCCGCCGGCTGGGGTCACTGCTCGACACCCTCGCTGCGGAGGTCAGCGTGTGGTTCGAGCGGGCCTAGCTCACTCCGGCGGCCAGCTCGTCGAGCGGCACGAGCGGCCGAGTGCCCACGTGGGAGATGACCTCGGCGGCAGCCACCGAGCCCAGGCGGCCGCACCGTTCGAGGTCGTAACCCTGAGCCAGCCCGTAGAGCACACCCGCTGCGTACAGATCGCCGGCGCCGGTCCGGTCGACCACTTCGTCGACCGGTTCGACAGGCACCTGCACGATCTCATCGGGCGTCACGAGAACAGCGCCTGCGGCCGAGAGCGTCACCGATGCGATGTCCACCCGGCCCTGCACCGCCGCCAGCGCCCCATCGAGATCATCGGTCTGGTACAGCGCCCTCAGCTCGGCTGCGTTCGCAAACAGGATGTTGGTGCACCGGTCGACCATGTCGATGAACTCGCGCCGGTGGCGGTCCACGCAGAATGAGTCCGAGAGACTGAGGGCCACCTGGCAGTCGTTGCCGGGCGCCGCGCAGTGCTCGGCCACCTCGCGCAGTGCCGCCCGGGCAGCCGTCGGATCCCACAGGTAGCCCTCGAGCAGCACGATGCGGGCCCGGCCCACCATGTCCCAGTCCACATCGGCCGGTGCGAAACCGGCGGACGCGCCCAGGTAGGTGCTCATCGTCCGCTCGCCGTCAGGGGTGATGACGACAGTGCAGCGTCCCGTGGGGTCGTCACGCGGCGCCCGTGCAGTTGCCTGAGTGACCCCATGTGCCGACATGTCGGCGACGAACAGATCGCCGAGCCCGTCCGCGCAGACGCGCCCCATGTAGCCGACGCGGGCACCGAGCGCGGCGATGCCCAGCATGGTGTTGGCCACCGACCCGCCGGGCGTCATCTCGTCGGCGCCGCCGAGCAGTTCCACCATTGCGGCAAGCTCAGTTGCCCGCCGGGTGTCCACCAGCGTCATCGCCCCCTTGACGATGCCCAGTCCGTCGACGACGGCGTCATCGGCGCGCAGCAGCACATCCACCATCGCATTCCCGATGCCGACCACGTCAAGAGGTTCGGGCTCGGCAGTGGCATCGGGTGCATTCCCGATGCCGACCACGTCAAGAGGCTCGGGCCCCGCCGCCGATTCCACGCATGTGGGCTTAGCACCTCGGCTCGCCCGCTCGCACGACCTGCTCGGGCGGACAGGGCGTGGGTAGTGTGCGCGCCGTGACGCCTCTGACCGACAGCTCGCCCGACGCCAACCCCTACCGGCTGCCGCGCGACGTGCACCCCGTCCGCTACGACATCCTCATCGAGCCGGACCTCGAGGCTGCACGGTTCGTCGGCGAAGTCAGCATCGACGCCAAGGTGCATGCGTCGATCGGCAGCGTCACCCTCAACGCCGCAGAGCTCGAGTGCACCGATGCGACCCTGCGCCAGGGCGACAGGACCGTCAGGGCCGAGATCTCGTTCGATCCCGACACCGAGCGGATGATGCTGCGACCCGCCGACGGCAGCCGGCTCGAACCCGGCGACCTCCGGATCGCATGCACGTTCGCCGGCGTGCTCAACGACCAGCTCCGAGGCTTCTACCGGTCCACGTTCGTCGACGAGGCCGGCGAGACCCACACCATCGCGACGACCCAGTTCGAGTCCACGAACGCCCGGCGGGCATTCCCGTGCTTCGACGAGCCCGACCTCAAGGCAGTCTTCGGCGTCACGATGATCGTGCCTGCCGGCCTCATGGCAGTCAGCTGCGGGGAGGTGGTGTCGTCAGAAACCCTGCCTGACGGCCGTCGGCGCGACACCTTCGCCGACACCATGCAGATGTCCACCTACCTCATGGCCTTCATCGTCGGCGACCTCGAGGCCACCGATCCCGTCGACGTGGGCGGCGTGCCGCTGCGCATCGTGCATGCGCGGGGCAAGTCGGCCCTGACGAGCTTCGGGCTGGAAGCCGGGGCCTTCGCGCTGGCATGGCTCGTGGACTACTACGGCATCGACTACCCGGGCACCAAGGTGGACCTCATCGCCGTGCCGGACTTTGCCTTCGGCGCGATGGAGAACATGGGCGCCATCACCTTCCGCGAGACGCTGCTGCTGGCCGACCCGCAGAAGGCCACCACCGCGGAGCTGCTGCGCATCGTCGACGTGGTGGCCCACGAGCTCGCGCACATGTGGTTCGGCAATCTCGTGACGATGGACTGGTGGAACGGCATCTGGCTGAAGGAGGCGTTCGCCACCTTCATGCAGGTGGCCGCCACCGATGCCTTCCGGCCCGAGTGGAAGCGCTGGGACGAGTTCTGCATCGAGCGGGGTGCGGCGTTCGATGTCGACGCGCTCAGCACCACCCGGCCCGTCGAGTACGAGGTGATCTCGCCAGCCGACGCCGAGGGCATGTACGACGTGCTGACCTACGAGAAGGGCGCGGCGGTCGTGCGCATGCTCGAGCAGTACCTCGGCCCTGATCGGTTCGCGGTCGGCGTGCAGCACTACCTCGAGCGCCACAGCTACGCCAACACCACCACGACCGATCTGTGGGATGCGCTGGAGACCTCCAGCGGCGAGCCGGTGCGATCGGTCATGGACGGCTGGATCTTCAAGGGCGGCTACCCGATCCTGTCCGTCGAGCGCCACCCCGACGGGCTGAAGGTTTCCCAGCAGCGGTTCACCTACGGCGGCGACGCTCCGAACGCCGCGAGCGCTGAGCAGGGCGACAGCGAGTTGTGGAGCGTGCCGGTCATGGTGCGTGCCCAGCTCGCCGGGACCGGCACTGCCGAGCGACGGTTCCTGCTCTCGGGCGCCTCGACGGTGGTCGACTTGGGCGGGCCGGTCTCCTGGGCGGTCGTCAACTCGGGCGGGCACGGCTACTACCGGGTTCGCTACGGCGGCGATCTGCTCGGGGCAGTGGCACGTCAGGCCCTCGAAGTGCTCGACCCCATCGAGCGCTACGGGCTGGTGGACGACACCTACGCAGCCGTCGTCGCAGGCGACGCCAGCGCAGCCGAGTTCATCGAGCTCGTCACCGACCTGGGCCTCGAGACCGACCTGCACGTGTGGCAGCGAATGATCGGGGGCCTCAAGGGACTGCACGCCATCGCGGCGCCGTCCGGCAGGGCCGCTCTGGAGGTGCTGATCCGGGACCTGGCAACGACCGCGCTCGGCGTGCTGGGATTCGAGCCCCAGCCGGGCGAGCCGGATCTCGACCGGGAGCTGCGCGGGGTGCTGTTCGAAGCCGCAGGCGGCCGCGGCCGTGACGAGCTGGTGCGCACCCGCGCACGCGAGATCTTCGAGACGTCCATCGGCAACGGCGCTGCGGTCGAGCCGAATCTGGCGGCTGCAGCCGTACTGGTCGCAGCGGCGGCGGGCGACCAGACCGACTACGAGCGGATGATCGATCTCTATCGCTCAGCAGATACCCCCCAGAGCGAATTGCGCTACCTGGGAGCACTGCTGGGATTCGAGCCGCGCGACCTGTTCGAGCGCACGCTCGAGCTGATCGCCACCGAGGTGCGCACCCAGAACGCCCCCTACATGCTGGGGGCTGCCATGACACATCTGGACTGGGGTCCCGTGGCGTGGAAGTTCGTTCGCGACCAGTGGGACGAGCTGACCAGCCGCTTCCCGCAGAACTCCATCCCGCGCATGGTCGGCGGCATACGCGGCCTGAGCACCCGTGAGCTCGCCGCCGAGGTCGAGGCGTTCTTCGCCGAACACGAGGTGCCGCAGGGCGCGCTCACCGTCGCCCAGCACATCGAGAAGATGTGGGTGAATGTCCGGCTGCGCGAGCGCGAGAGCGCCCGCATCGGCTGATGTTCGGTCGGCCACCGCGGCGGCCGATGCGGCCGGGCGACGAGGTGTGGCTGTCCGTTCGAGCTCTCGCTGCCGCCGCAGCGCTGCTGGCTGCGGTGATCTACTGGGCCGTCGTCATCGTCGACTAGCGGGCGCCGGGCTGTCCCTGCGCGCTTCGTCAGCCCAGCGCAGCATCATCGCGACGATCGCTCCCCACACGATCGGGATGCCGCCCAGCTTCATGATGAGCCCTGCCATCTGCTGATCAGTCGCTGCGTCGAGGCCGTAGAAGCGCGGCGCCAGCTCGTAGGTGGCGTAGAGGGGGAAGCCTGCAAAGGTGAGGAACCCAGCCGGAACCGCCGGCACGACGCCGAGCGCGAGGAACAGGTACACCATCTTTCCGGGATAGTGCTGCAGTCGATGCTCGACGAGCGGAGAGCAGATCGGCAGCCACACGACCACCCCGGAGATCAGCCACACCACGTCCATGACGAACGACCCCGCCTGGTTCGCCCGCAGCGTGTCGGTTGTCCATGGCGAGTGCGTCGCCACCAGGCAGGCGTTGAACGCAAGACCGGCGAAGACCGGCTGGGTCAGCCGGGTCATGAACCGGTACAGGCGCAGCTTCGCCAGGATCCGCCGTGCCATCGGCTCGGGCGTGCCGAGCACCAGCAGCGGTGCCGCGATCAGCGTGTACAGCATGAACTGCGCCATGTGCGCCGACGCCAGGTAGCCCGCGCCGAGAACGCCGAGCGGCCAGTCCGAGGCCAGCCAGAACGCCACCACCCCGGCCCCGAAGAACCACGCCTGCCGCCGGTGCAGCGCAGCCGACGCTGAGTCCAGCGACAGCGCATGGGACTGGCGGATGCGGCGTCGAGCCCACACATAGGGCACGGCGATGGCTGCCGACGCGGCCCACACGCCGGGATAGGCGCGCCAAGCCCATGTCCAAGGCTCCTGCAGCGCCGAGCACCAGAACCGCACGACTACAAGCCTGCTTCGGCGGGATCGCCCGGATCAATGCCCGCCAGGATCGGCAGGTCGTGATCGAATTCGGATTGCCGGGTGGGATAGGGGTACTGCGCGTAGCCCCAGCCGTTGGGGGCAAATGCGAAGACGCGGCCGTCGTGGGCGACGTCGTAGGCGCCGTGGTCGTGCGTCATTGACCCGTGCGATTCGGCGCCCTCACCGTGTTCGGTCGTGGCGGTGGGGAACACTTTGAGCGACGCCAGCGATCCGAGCGCGTTCTGCAGCTCGGTCAGCTGCTCTTCGCTCTGCGGGACGATGCCGACGAATTCTGTGCTGAATTGGTCGAGGTAGGCACGGAGTATCTGGGGCGAGTCCCGGTCGGGGTCGACGGTCACTGCGATGACCTGCACATTGCCGGGCGCCCCTGGGCGCCCCAGCACGCTGGCGAGCTGCGCCATCTGGACCCCGCAGATGTCTGGGCAGTTCGTGAAGAGCTGGTACACGAGTCGCACCTGCCCCTCTGTGTCGTCCGCCAGGTGGAATTCGTTGCCTGAGGTGTCGGTGAGCTCCATCTGGGGAATCTCTCGCAGCTGCGAGGGGGCCACGGCGAGGCCTTCGTATCGCGACTCGGTCTCGTCCGCAGACGCGCACGCGGCCGACGCGAGCCCCACCACCAGCAGGCACGCGAAGACTCGACCCAGCATCGAGGGCCCCCGTGCGAGCCGGAACGCCACCGAGCGGCCCCTGAGGCTCAATGTGGAGGTGAGGGGAATCGAACCCCTGGCCTCTTCGATGCGACCGAAGCGCTCTACCAACTGAGCTACACCCCCTGACGGGCGGGGCCGAATATACCTGCGGCTGTCGCCGTGCCTATTCGTTCGCCATCCGGCGCTGTGCCTATTCGTTCGCCATCCGGCGCCGTGCCTATTCGTTCGCCATCCGGCGAATCATCGTCACCGTCGACGAGGTGCTCTGGTCTCGCAGCGGCAGGTAGTGGACCTCAGCGGTCGGCGCGGCTCGTCGTCGGCGCACTACCAAACCGGCATACGAGGCGGTGAGCCCGAGCATGCAAACGAATGCACCGAACGCCCACAGCGAACCGGTCGCCAGCGTGCCGGCCAACGTCACCAGCATGCACAGCGCAAGCAGCGATCCGATGTCTCGTCGGCGGACTGCTGCTTGCTGCGGTGTCGTGGGCATCGTCGTGGAGGGGCCGACCCGACGCCGTGCAGTACCGGGCTGCAATTCGCCGACGTCCTTCGGACGCTGTCGCTGTGAGTGACCAGCCGCAGCGGGTACCGACCGACCGAGCGAGTCAAGCTGCTGCCTGAATCGGTCGAGCGATGAAGCTGCCCGGCGTCGCGGCCGGATCAAACGAGCGACATCGGGTGCCAAGACCACGATCCAAGCGACTGCCAGGAGCACCAAGACCAGTTGTGTCACGCAACACCTGCCTCGCCGACGGGCCTGCCCACACAGGGTGCCACCCCGTGCGCGCCACAACACGCATTACCACTGCGCAAGGACAGCCAGAGACTAGATGATTGGTTCCAAGGGGGTTGATGGCGCGGGGAGCACGCATACCTCGCCGGAGAAATGACACTCGTGTCAGGCCTACCCCCGCTGGCGCGGGGAGCACTCGGACGGATCGCGCGAGATGCACCGAAAATCATTTGAGTGCGCCGAACTGATGACTGTACGTTCGGGGGTGCATCGCGAGAGGAACGGCGGGAGGGCGCATGGCTACCATTCAGACTGTGCAGGAGCAGCCCGCTGCAACAGACACGGCCAGCGAGACAGACAACCCCGACAGTGCGGCCGAATCCCGAGTGCCGACGAGCGGGCGCGACAGCGGCGTGGGCAGCACGCAACCGCCGCCGATTTCCGGTTCGCGCACCCGTCAGCGCCGGGCTCTCTTCGGCCCGACGGCGGCTGTCACGATCATCGCCGCGCTGATCGCGTCCATGACACTGGCATCTGTCACAGCATTCAACACGCTCCGCTCCGACATCATCTCCGTACGGACCGAACTGCGAGACGAGATCAGGTCGGTGGAAACCGGTCTGCGAGACGAGATTGCAGCGGTCCGGACCGAGCTGCGAGACGAGATCGGATCGGCGGAAACCGGCTTGCGAGCCGAGATGCGAGCCGAGATCGGGTCTCTGCGGACCGAACTGCATGACTTCCGGACCGAGGTCGGTGCAGTGCTGCTCGATCATGCCGAACGCCTCGCGCGCATCGAAGCCCTGCTCCTGAACGGCACCGCCGGCTCGAGCCAGCAGTCCTGAGCACCGGCCCCAGCCCTGCTCCGGCGGGTGCGCACTCGTGCTGAATGCGGCAGCCTGTGGGCTCAAATATTCGCATTCTCGGTGTCCTCTTCGGCGGCACCGGCGATGAGCTCGCTGTGGGAGAACTCTCCGTGCGTGCCGGGGTTGCGCAAGCTACTGCGGGCCGCGAGGTCGCTCGCCTCGAACAGCACGGTCTCGCGAAGACGCGCGCTCTGGGCCGCAACTTGACAAGGGAGCGTCCGACAGTCCTCCACCTGCCAGCACGCACACTCACCCACTACGACCACCAGCCCCTTGGAGCCAATCATCTAGTCCCCCAGTTCCAGCCGGGCGAGGGCGCGAACGTTCTCAGAAGGGCCGCAGTTCACGCGTCACCCGAGCTACTCCCCGGCTTCGACGCGGCGGTACGTGCCTGACTTCCCGCCTGTCTTCTCCCACAGGGTCAGGTCGCCGATGACCATCGAACGGTCGGCGGATTTGCACATGTCGTAGATGGTCAGCGCTGCTATCGAGCACGCGGTCATCGCTTCCATCTCCACGCCGGTGCGATCCACCGTCTCGACTTGCGCTTCGATCTCGATCCAGGTGTCGGCAATCTCGAAGTTCACATACACCGCGCCGACGAGCAGGGGGTGGCAGAGGGGGATGAGGTCCGGAGCGCGCTTGGCGGCCTGGATGCCGGCCACCCGGGCGACCGCGATGACGTCCCCCTTGGCGATCGCGCCGCGGGCGACCAGCGACGCTGTCTCGGCTGCCATGTGCACACGGCATCGGGCGATGGCCCGCCGGTGCGTGGCCTCCTTCGGCGTCACATCGACCATGCGTGCCCGGCCGAGCGGATCGAGGTGAGTGAATGGTGACTCGGTCATGCCCTCAGCCGCCCCTGGGTTTGATGGTCGGCGGCCATCAGCCGCCGATCTGGCTCATCGTGCGCTTCGGTCGGATGAAGTTGACCTGCCCGATCGAGTGGCCGGCCCACTTGGCGCCGACCGCACCTCGGATCGCGTCAGCGAGCCGGTCGTCCAGCTCGTCGCCCGCTGCGCCGCTGCGAAGGATCTCGCGCATGTCGAACTCGTCGAGCGCGAACAGGCAGGTGCGGAACTGGCCCTCCGCCGTCAGTCGCACCCGGTCGCAGTTGTCACAGAACGGCTTGGTGACGCTGGCGATCACACCGACCTGCCCGCCGCCGTCGAGGTAGCGATAACGCTCGGCAGGCTCGTTGGCTCGCTGGACCGGTTCGGTCGGGAACACCTCCGAGATCGTCGCCAGGATCTCGTCCGCGGGCACCACCACCGCCGACGTCCAGACGTCGCCGGCCTCGAGCGGCATGAACTCGATGAATCGGACTTCGATGCCGCGCTCGCGCCCGAACCGGGCAAAGTCGATGACCTCGTCATCGTTGATGCCGCTCATCATGACGGTGTTGATCTTGGTCGGCGCGAGCCCGGCGTCGATGGCTGCGTCGATGCCGTCGAGGACCCGGTCCAGCTCGTCCCGGCGGGTCAACTCCAAGAACCGGTCACGCCGCAGCGAGTCGAGGCTGATGTTGATGCGCGACAGTCCCGCGTCTGCCAGCGGCCTGGCATGCATGCGCAAGGTGGCGCCGTTGGTCGTCAACGCCACGTCGACGCCCAGAGCGGCGAGACGTTCCACCAACTGCGGCAGATGCGCCCGCACCAAGGGCTCCCCTCCGGTCAGCCGGATGCTCTCGAAGCCGAAACGCTCCACGCAGACCTTGGCGAAGCGCTCGATCTCCTCGAAGCTGAGGATCTCCGAACGCGGCAGCCACGTCATGCCCTCCGCAGGCATGCAGTACTGGCAGCGGAAATTGCACCTGTCGGTGACAGAGATGCGCAGGTCGCCCACGACTCTGCCGAACGGATCGACAAGATCCGCCGGTCGAGTCTGAACGAGAGCGCCCGCTGCACCATTCATCGATGTGAGCGTACCCAGTTGCCTGCTCACGGTACGCCGGAGTGACCTCAGTCGAGCAGGAGCACGTCGACCTTGTCCCCGGCGCGAACTCCGGTGCCGTCGGGCACGACCGCCAAGGCATTCGACTTCGCCATGGCCCACAGCATGTGCGAGCCCTGGCCTCCGGCTGAGCGCACCTCGATCCGGCCGCCCAGCGGCGTGGCGAGCACCCGCATGAAGTGCGTCTTGCCGTCAGGGCGCCTGGGCAGGTCTTCGGCGGCGAACGCCAGATCTGTGGGCCGGATCGGCTGCGGGTGACCCATCATCGAGCGCAGGCCGGGCCGGGCAAACAGCTCGAAGGACACCATCGAAGACACCGGGTTGCCGGGAAGTCCGAACACCGGAACGTCGCCCACCGTGCCGAACGCCAGCGGCTTGGCCGGCTTGATGGCTACCTGCATCCACCGCATGTCGCCGATGCGGTCGAGCACCGCTTTCACGTAGTCGAAGTCGCCCATGCTGACGCCGCCGGAAGTGACGATGGCATCGCATGTCTCCACGCCCGTCCGCAGGGCAGCCTCGATCTCGGCAGGATCGTCGGGGGCGAGACCCAGATCGACTGGAGTCACATCGGCCCGCTGCGCCAATGCCAGCAAGGTCCGTCGATTGGAATCGCGGATCTGGCCCGGGCGCAGGGGGCTTCCGTCGTCGACCAGTTCGTCGCCGGTGGACAGCACACCGACGCGTGGCCGCCCGAACACCTCCACCTCGGTCATGCCGAGGCTGCACAGCACACCGAGGTGACCGGCGGTGAGTTCCGTTCCGGCAGGGAACACAGGCTCACCTGCATGCAGATCGTCGCCGATGGGCCGGACGTGATTGTCCGCAGGGACGCTGATCTCGACCCGCACGATCTCCGAGTCGGCCGACGGCTCGGAGATGATCGCCGTGCGCTCCACCATGACGACAGCGTCGGCACCCGGCGGAATTGTCGCGCCTGTCATGATGCGGCTGGCTTCGCCGGGACCGACGGCGACCTGCGGCGCGTGGCCCGCCGGAATCGTCTCGACGACGCGCAGCTCGCACGGGGCATCCGCCACATCGGCCGACCGCACGGCGAAGCCGTCCATGGCCGTGTTCGCGAATTGGGGGATGCTCTCGGACGCGATGATCTCGCTGAAAGTCACCAGGCCCAGCGCGTCCGCAACCGGCACACGCTCCGGCTTGCGAACAGGGCACCGATCCAAGACATAGGAACGCGCGGTCTCGAGTGGCAGCACAGGGCGCAATGTATCTGCGGGGCCCTACCCGCCGGGGGGGATCCCCCTGGCCGCGAGGATGCGGGCGATCTCTGGGCGGCGCGCTTCGAGCTCCTGAGGGTCCTTGACAGGCTGGAAGCGCCCGTCAGTCCCATCGCGATCGACCAGCAGCATCGTGGTGTCCACACAGGCCGACAATTCGCCGATCAAGCGCTCGAACTGCACAACCTCGGTGCCGTCGGCAACCTTGCGCACCTCGAACCAGGTGAGCGGCCAGTCCGCCTCGAACACCTCCACATCGGCGATCAGGGAGTTGGTGTTGGTCACACCGGTCGCCAGCGGATCGACGCCCGGCGGCAAGCGGAAGGCCTCGACGATCTGCAGCCGACCGTCCACCCGCCACGGCGCACCGCCGAGCGCATGGCCGGGGACGACCTCGCAGGTGAGCGGACGCTGTGAGGCCAGGTGCGCTCCGACGACCGCAGGGTCGAGCGTGGCTGCGGCGTTGTCGACGTTGGTCACGAACAGGTGCCGCCCCCCGCTGCGGGCGAACTGCTGCAGCACCCCGCTGCGGCGCATCGCCCACGGCGCGTCGCCGTGGCCCGGGGCGTGCAGCGACACCAGGCCGTGACGGTCACGAAACAGCCCGCCATCGGTCGAGAGCCTCATGGAGATGCCCTGCGGCGCGATGGCGACGGGCACGCGCGCATCTTCGCCTCCCGATGCAGCCCAGCGACGCAACGCGCCGTCGGACTGGAAGCTGCTCATGAGCACCAGCGGGATCGTGCAATCCAATTCGCCCGCGAGCTGCTGCAGGTCAGCGATCTTGACGTCGGCGAAGGTCAGCGGCCCGATGACCTCGGCCAACGCCTTGACGCCTCCCCCGAAGCGGGTGGCCATGCCTCCGGCGAGCAGCAGCACGCCAACGTGGCCAGCGGCAATCGCCTCGCGGCCAGCGAGGTCGAGTCGCTGGCGCTCGGGCGAACCGGTCGGCGGCAACCGCACGAGATCACCGTCGCGCGGCGGCTCGATGCGGCCCCGAACCCAGTTCGTCTCGACCGTGGCGCCTGAGCCGGCTCGGACGGACCCGTCGATGAGCTCGGCGCGCAGCCGGTCGAACACGTCGGGATCGAAGCCGTGCTCGCTGAGCAGCCGGGCCGTGCGGGCGTCGACGCCATAGCGCTCCCCGAGTGCTTCAGCGTCGTGCACGGCGACTCAAGCTAGCCCGGCCGGTGAGCCCGGTGCCGGCGGAATCGCGCACGAGGACAGGCTCGCCAGGGAATGCGTCGCTACACTGCCCGACCGTCCGGCGCTCGTCGGCCCTTTCGGGGACAGCGGCACCGGATGCCTGGCTGGACGCCGCAACGGAGACCTCATGCCGATCTATCAGTATCGCTGCACCGACTGTGGTCAGACCTTCGAGCGCCAGCAGAGCTTCAGCGATGATCCGATCACGGTGTGCCCGCTGCCGGCTGACGGCGCCGCGCTGAACGGCTCGGCGCCGGAGTGCGGCGGCGAGGTCCGCAAGGTGTTCTCCAGCGTCGGCATCAGCTTCAAAGGCAGCGGTTTCTACCGCAACGACAGCAGATCCGAGAGCCGTGCGAAGTCGACGACTTCTGTCGGCGACTCATCCAGCACAAGCAACGAAACCCGAACCAAGGATTCGGCCCCGTCGGAAGGCAAGGAAAGCTCTTCCGTCGAGGCCGCCTCGGCGTCAGGCTGACGCCCGCCGCATCGAAACAACCCCGCAGCGGTACAGCCGCTGCGGTGATCGAGACAACCCCGCAGCGGCACAGCCGCTGCGGTGATGTGCGACGGAGGCATCCATGACGCTCCTGTCACAGCTCGGCGATCTCTGGCAGCGCCGACCCAATCTCGTGCACTGGACCGCGGTCGGCACCATTGCGCTCGTCGCGCTGGTGCTCGTGGCCGGAACGCAAGGGCGGGCGCGCTCGGCTGCCGCAGCATGGGGCGCTCCCGTGCGGGTGCTGGCGGCAAGCTCCCCGCTGGCAATCGGGAACTCGGTGGAAGGCAACGTCGACCTGGTCGAGGTCCCGGCCCACCTGGTCCCTGCCGGGGCGCTCACCAGCACGCTCGACGTGGGCGATGTCACCCGCAGCGTGCCCCGCGGCGGCCTGCTGACCGAGCTCGACATCGATCCCACATCCGGCGTGGCGCCCGGGCGTCGCGGCATCGGCATCGGCGTCGGCCCCCACGCCCCCGAGGTGCGGCCCGGAACCGCAGTCGAGCTGATGCTGTTCGCCGACATCGATCCGTTCAGTCCCGCCGACGCCGACGTCAGCGCAGATCGCGTCCAGGCCTATGTCCTCGCTTCGGAGGCAGACCGATGGCTGGTCGAGGTCGATCCCGCGGATCTCGAGTCAGTCGCTCGAGCGAGCGCAACGGGAGTGATCGTCCCTGTCGTGCTCAGCAGCGACGCGGACAGGTGAGCCTTCTGGTTGTCGCACCTGTCGTTTCCCGCTCTTGTTCGCTGTCGCTCACGGGCCGCTCGGGCCACGGCTTCGCCTGTCGGCTCAGCCTCTCAGCGCAAGCCGCTGAGCACGACCACAGCGACCGCGACCGCCAGCACCACCCGGTAGCCGAAGAACAGCGCGAACGGCGAGCGCCGGGTGCGCTGGCCCATCCGATCCAGCAGCTGCACCATCGCAGCGACGCCGGCCCACGACGACGCGACGGCCGTCACGGCGCCGATGACGATCAGCTGCACGTGCACCGCAGCAGGAGCGGCCTGTGCCAGCGTGCCCGCGCGGTAGAGGCCCGCCCCGGCGATCACCGGCAAGCTCATGAGGAACGCCAACCGTGCTGCCGCTGCGCGGTCGAAGCCCAGCCATCGTCCTGCTGTGATCGTCACACCCGAGCGGCTCACGCCGGGCAGCAACGCCATCGCCTGCGCGAGACCCATGGCGGCGGCGTCCCGCAGCCCGTACGTGTCGCGCTCACGCTCAAGCCCCCGCCGGGCGGCCGTCACGTCGGACCGCCACAGCAACCAGCCGAACGCGGCCAGCAATGCTGCGATCAGCAGCGGCTCTTCCGCCAGGTCGAGCACGACGTCTTCCAGTGCCAGGCCCACCAGCGCTGCGGGGATCGCCGATATGGCGAGACCGACGGCGACCACGGTATGGGGGGAGGGGTTGCCCCGGATGCCGCGCCACAGCGCGATCGCATAGCGGGCGATGTCAGCGCGCAGGTACAGGGCCGCTCCGGCGAGCGTGCCGACGTGCAGCGCCACGTCGAATGAGTTCTCCAGCTCGTTGTCGCCATCGAAGAGGTCCCAGCCGGCCAGCCAAGGCACCAGCTCGAGGTGGGCGCTGGAGGACACCGGGAAGAACTCGGTCAGCCCCTGCAGCAGGCCGAGCACGATCGCGGCCCCCACGTCCGCGACGCCGGCGACATCACCCAACGCAGCAGCCCCTAGTCGTCGCTCCCCACCGATGGGATGATGCGCGGTCTCCAGCGACGGGGCGGGTCGTAGTGGTGGCCGACCGCCCAGCCCTGGCGCATCGACGCCAGGAAGCCGGCCGGATCGTTGTCGTCGAAATCCGGCATCTCCAAGTATGCGCCCCCGAGCGCTTCTGCCACGTGAGCGTCGCTGCCGGCGCCCGGCGCCAAACTGTGCTCATTGGCATAGCGAGATGCTCGCGAGTTGAGGCTGCCGAGGCTCGTCTTGGAGTTCAGCACCTCCATGCCGTCGACGAGGCCTTCGGCGACGAGCTCATCGAGCACGTCGTGACGGAGGTTGTTGCGGAGCGGGTCGAACGGGTGCGGGATGTAGACAAGCCCGCCCTGCGACTTGATCGCCTGCGCTGCCGCCACGGGTGCCAGTCCCTGCGGCACCCGCTCGGTCAGGAACAGGCCGATGATCTCCCCGGCATGGGTCTTCATCTCCTCTCCCACCACGACGCGGGCATCCAGCTCGCCTTGCAGCTGCTGCGCGCCCCGCACGGCGTTGTGGTCGGTGATGCACACGATGTCGATGCCGCTCTCCGCGAGGCACTCGGCAAACTCCTCCGGCGTCGTCGTCGAGTCCCCCGACCACATGGTGTGGGTGTGGAAGTCCACGCGCACCCAGCCCGCGGGGCAGTCGTCCGCCAGGTGCGGGTGCCGTTCGACGGCTGCTGGGGCGGGCGGTCGAGGCACAGCTCACACCCCCGACAGTGCGACGTCGGCGACGACCAGCGGCGGCATCGACAGGCCTCCCGCAAGCGGCTCGGCGGTCGCCCCGATGCCGCAGATCCCCAGCAGCATCCGCTGGAGCGTGGACGCGATCGTGGCCTCCCTGAAGGGCTCCGCCAACTCGCCGCCGGCGATGCGGTGGCCCCACGCGCCGACCGAGAAGTCGCCGCTGGTGGGATTGACCCCGCTGTGCAGACCGCTGACGCCCCGCACCAGCACCCCATCGGAGATGGACGCGTGGAGCTTGTCGTTGGCGATGTCGCCGGTTGCCACGACGGGCGCGTGGATGCCGACTCCGGGAACGGATCGGGTGCCTCGGACAGCCGAGCCGGTGGAGGCCGTGTCTGATCGGCGGGCGGTGTACGCGTTGTGCAGGAAACCGTCGAGCACGCCGGCGGAGATCAGCGTGTTGCGGCGGGCCGCCAGCCCTTCCCCGTCGAAGTTCGTGGCGCCCAACGTCGCGGGGTCGGTCGGGTCGTCGACCAGGTTCAATCGCTCGTCGGCGATCTGAGAGCCCACGCGGTCGGCGAACGGCGAGCGCCCCTTGAGCACGCTGTCCGCTGCGAGCACGCTCGCGACCACGCCGATGAAAGCGGCTGCGACCGAGGGGGCGAGCACGACCGTCAGGTGTTCGCTGGGCGGCTTGGTCGCTCCCAGCTGTCCGGTGGCCGACTCGGTCGACTCCGTGACGACTCGTTCGACGTCGAGCTCGTCGGGCCGTCGAGCGGCATCGCCGGCGTAGCCGATCTGGGTCTCGTCGCCGTCGGCGGCGAGCGGCTGGGCGCCGATCGAGCAGCTTCCCGTCGAGGTCTGCACGCAGATGCCCGTGCTCGACGCCAGGGCCGACTGCGACCAGCCGTCGCTCCAAGCTGCGACACGCACACCGGAGATGCGCGGATCGGCTTCCAGGCAGCGACGCTCGAGATCTATCGCCGCGGCGATCTTGTGCGAATCAGGAACGCTCAGCACCGCCGGGTCGCCGAGATCCAGTCCGGGCGGCTCCACGCCGTCGGGCTCGGCGAGGCGCTGGTGCGGGTCCGACTCGCCGAACGCAACGTTGCGGCGCGCTGCTTCGAGCGTGTCGGCCACCACGTCGGGATCCAGCGAGCCGGCGGACGCGAATCCCTGGCGACCGTCATCGAGCACACGCACGCCGATTGCCGCGGTCACGCCCGAGCGCAGCGATTCCACCTCGCCGTTGTAGGCCCGCACCGTGGTGGAGCGCCCCGTCGAGACGCACACCTCGACCTGCTCGTTGCCCGCAGCCCGCTCGCACACCTGCTGCGCCAGCCGGGCCAGCTCATCAGGATTCACGCGCTGCCTCGCTCCGCCGCTCACGCGCCGTCACGCGGCGGTGCCCCCGACGGTCAGGGCTCGCACCCGCAGGGTGGGCTGGCCGTCGCCGACGGGGACGCCCTGGCCGTCCTTGCCGCAGGTGCCGGGATGGCCCATCGCGAAGTCGTTGCCGATGGCATCGATGTCCACCAGCACCTGGGGGCCGTTGCCGATCAAGTTGCCCTCACGCAGCGGCTCGGTGATCTTGCCGTCCTCGATGAGGTAGGCCTCAGTCATGCCGAACACGAAGTCGCCGGTGGCCGTGTTCACCTGCCCGCCGCCAAGCTGTGCCACGTACACCCCCCACGGCGTGTCGGCGATGATGTCGTCGGGTTCGATGTCGCCGTTGGTGACGAAGGTGTTGGTCATGCGGACCATCGGCAGGTGCGTGTAACTCTGGCGGCGGCCGTTGCCCGACGGGGAGCGCCCGTCGTCCCGGCTCCGCAGCCAGTCCCACATGTAGTCGCTCAGCACGCCGTCAGAGATCAGCACGTTGCGCTGCGTGGGATGGCCCTCGTCGTCGATTCTCAGCGCGCCCCACTCGGGTCCCATCGTGCCGTCATCCACCAGCGTCACCCCCTCGGCGGCAACCTGCGAGCCCACCCGGTCCCGGAATACCGACGCGCCCTTGCGCACCAGGTCGGCTTCGAGCCCGTGCCCGCAGGCCTCGTGAAACAGCACGCCGCCGCCGCCCCGGGCGATCACCACGGGCGCCTCGCCGCTCGGCGCCGGACGGGCGGCCAGCTTGGTGACAGCGCGCTGTGCCGCACGCTGGGCCAGCTCGGCCGGGTCGCAGTCGTCGAACAGCTCCCACCCGACCGTGTAGCCCACGGTCTCGCGGCCGGTCTGCAGGCCGCCGTCGCCGCTCGCCACGCAGCTCACCCCCAACAGCGTGCGGACCTGATCGTCGGCCGCACAGATGCCATGGGAGTTCGCCACCAGGATCCGGCGGCGGCTGTCGGCGTAGCGAGCGGTGACCTGGGTGATCGCTTCGTGGCTGGAGCGCGCAGCCTCGTCGGCCGCCCGCAGCAACGCCACCTTGCGGTCCGCGCCGACGGCCGTGGGCAGCACCTCGACGCGGAGCTCCGCAGTGCCGGCGCCGCGGAACGACTCCATGTCCACCTTCCCGCCCTCCTGCGAGCGGGTCGCCACCGCCGCTGCTGTCCGTGCCGCGTCCGCGAGTCCCTCGGGTGTCATGTCCGACGTGTGGGCATAGCCCGTCACCTCGCCCGCTGTCACCCGGATCCCGACACCGCGGTCCCGACCCGAGTTCATTTCCTCGACGCGTCCTTCGTCGAACAGCACGCCAGTCGAGGATCGATCCTCCGCGAACAGCTCGGCCCATTCGCCGCCGGCATGCAGAGCCTCCCGCAGCGTCGCGTCAACAATGTCGAGGTCGACGAGCGGTCCGGCTGCGGTGCTGTCGGCAGTGATCGTGGGGGTCGTTTGAGTCATGGAGTGCGCTGTCGTCGTGGGTTCGCCGCAGAGATGTCCGAAGCAAGGGCGAGACGCGCGTCAGCGACCCATGTCCCGCAGTGCGGCCACACTATTGTGCGAAGCCACGTGAAACGCTTCGGAACCGATGTGCGTCGCCGTGCCCCCGAGGGCGGCGCGCTGGGCGAGCGCTGTGCAGGGCAGCCTGAGCGTGACTCCCGATCGGCAGGCTGACGGCGATGCGCGGCGCCATAGCACCAGTCCCGCCGTCGCAGCGGCGGGCGCGCGTGCCGCACGGATTGGCTGCTTTGCTGCGCGCCTGCGTGAACGTCGCACGGCGCTGCATGGCCCCGGCGCCGGTGCGCATAGCGCTGCGCCTCGGTGTCAGCGCCGGATTGCTTGCGTGGCTGCTCTCGGTGAGCCGCGAAGAGCTCTCGTCGCTCGAAGTGGGCTCCAAGAGTGCAGCCGCTGCCTGGCTGATCGCTGCCGCACTGACCATCGCTGTCGCATTCGTCATGGCCTCCGCGCGCTGGTGGCAAGTAGCCGACACGCTCGACGTCAAGGTGTCGGGCCGCTCGATGCTGTCGATCTACCTGGCAGCGCAATTCGTCGGGAACTTCCTGCCCACCACCATCGGCGGCGACGTGCTGCGCGTCAACCGCCTCGGTCGCATGTGCGGCAGCCGTGCCAACGCGTTCGCAACCGTCATCATCGAACGACTCACCGGCTGGATCGTGCTTCCCTTATTCACGCTTGCAGCGCTCGCGGCGCAGCCAAGCCTGCTGCGCCACTCGGGTGGCCAGATTGCCGGCGGACTGGCGCTCGGGACCCTGCTGGTGCTTGCATTCATCGTCTGGTTCGCCGAGCATCCCCGAGGTCTTGGCCGGCTGTCAGGCGGCACTCATATCCGAGACTGGCTCGGCGCCGTGCATACCGGATTGAGCGTCTTTCGCAGGAATCGAGGCGCCGCCGGGCGTCTCCTCAGTATCGGTTTCGCCTACCAGTTCTTGCTCGTGGCGGCGACTGCGCTGGCCGGAGCGGCCATCGGAGTGAACCCCGGCCTGCTCGCATGGCTGGCGTTTGCGCCGATGGTGCTGATCGTGCAGAACCTGCCGTTCACCATCGGCGGTCTCGGCGTGCGCGAGGGGGCGCTCGTGCTCTTCCTCGACGCCCACGGCGTCAACGAGGGCGAAGCCGTGCTGCTGGGCTTGCTGCTGTACGCGTTGACGCTGCTGGTGAGCCTGACCGGCGCCCCAGCGCTGGCGCTCGGCGGGCGGCGCAGGCGTGGCAAGGCGCCCGCCGAAGTCCCGCTCGGGCCCTGAGTACCCTGAGGCGTCAGTGCACCTCGCCAAGCTCACCAGTCCGGCCGACCTGCGAGCGCTCAGCCCCGCGCATCTCGACGAGCTCTGCGCAGAGATCCGGCACTTCATCGTGCAGGCCGTCTCACGCACCGGCGGACACCTGGGATCGAATCTCGGCGCAGTCGAGCTCACGGTGGCGCTGCATCGGGTCTTCGAATCGCCGCGAGATGTCATCGTCTGGGACACCGGCCATCAGGCCTACGTGCACAAGCTCATCACGGGTCGCCGCGAGGGCTTCGAGCGCCTCCGCCAGCGCCATGGTCTGTCGGGATACCCCAGCGCTGCGGAATCACTCCACGATGTCGTCGAGAACAGCCACGCCTCGACCTCGCTGAGCTGGGCGTCCGGTCTCGCCGCGGGATTCGGGCTGACCGGCAACGAGCACCGTCGTGTCATCGCGGTGATCGGGGACGGCTCGATGACCGGCGGAATGGCCTTCGAGGCGCTGAACAATCTCGGCCATTACGCACAGCGTGCGCTCATCGTGCTGAACGACAACGGTCGTTCCTACGCACCGACCGTCAGCCGGCTGTCGGCCGCCGTGTCACGGCTGCGCCAGTCGCCGCACTATGTGCAGGGGCGGCGGGTGGTGGATCATCTGCTCGAGCGCGTGCCTCTCGGCGACGGCGTGCGGCGGGGACTCGACAGTGCCGCGGCAGCCATGCGCGAGATGTGGGAGCCGCCGGCATTCTTCGAGACGCTCGGCGTGCGCTACCTCGGACCCTTCGACGGCCACGACATCGGAGCCATGGAGTCGGCATTTCGCGATGCGGACGCCTACTCCGGGGGGCCGGTCGTCGTTCACGTGATGACCCAGAAGGGCCGTGGCTACGCCCCCGCCGAGCACGACACCGAGAAGCACCTGCACGACATCGGGCTCTTCGACCCCGCCACGGGCACCTCTCCAGCACTCACCCCTGCCGGGCCGATCCCGGCAGAGCCTGCGGCTGCACCGGAGGAGTCGGCGACAGCCGAGACACTGAACGAATCCGATGCGTCGGTTCGGCAAGCCGAACCGAGCGTGCCCGACGAACCGGTCGTGCGCGACTACACGGCCACGTTCACCGAGACGCTCATCGCCGCGGCCCGGCGTGACAGCGGCATCGTGGCGATCACTGCTGCCATGGGCGGCTCCACCGGCCTGCTGCCGTTCCAGCGCGAGTTTCCCGAGCGCTTCTACGACGTGGGCATCGCCGAGCAGCACGCGTTGACCTCAGCAGCGGGCATGGCACGCGCAGGTCTCCGACCGGTCGTCGCTGTCTATTCCACCTTCATGGCCCGCGCCTTCGACCAGGCGCTCTATGACATCGGGCTGCACCGTCTGCCTGTCATCCTCTGCGTGGATCGGGCCGGCATCACAGGTCCCGACGGCGCCTCTCATCATGGGCTCTACGACATCGCCATGTTCACGCGCATCCCCGACATGACGGTGTTCGCGCCGTCATCGCCCGACGAGCTGCCGGTCGCTTTCGGTCACGCGCTCGAGATCAGCGACGGTCCAGTCGTGATTCGCTGGCCGCGGGGCAAGGGTGCGCTGGCACGGCCCATCGAGCCGCTCCCGACAACGCCCCGCAGCATGCGGATGCAGGCTCGCCAGCACCGCACGGGCGCCGACGCCTGCGTGCTCGCGGCCGGGCAGACCCTCAGCGCAGCCGCCGAGGCTGCCGAACTGCTCAGCTCCGAGGGCGTCGAGATCTCGCTGTGGGATCCACGGGTGCTCAAGCCGCTGGATCGGGCCATGATCCTCGGCGCTGCCTCGCATCCGCTCGTCGTGACCGTCGAGGACGGGGTCCGGGTCGGCGGCTTCGGCAGCCTCGTCAACGACGCCCTCCAGCAACTCGACGCCTCGACCGTCCCACGCATCACCCAACTGGGAACACCCGACGCGTACCTCCCCCATGGCACCGCCCAGGAGCTGCACGCCGAACTCGGCCTCGACGCCAAGGGCATTGCGGCCGCAGTCACCAAGACCCTCGCCCGCATCACGGCCTAGCGGCTGAGAACGCGAGGGGACGCGTAACGGCCCGGAGCGAGCACCCCGGGCCGTCAAGCGGTGAGTTGTCAGCGCCGCAGCTTTGCTGCGGGCATGTGAAACGGTTAGCCCAGCTCGGAACCGACGACCGAGACGAAGCTCACCGCCGCCCCAGGCTGCCCGCCCAGGTTGTGCGTGAGCCCCAGCGTCTTGCCCTGCTCGGTCACCGAGGGGATCTGCCGCTCAGGCGGGGCCTGACCGCGCAGCTGCAGCCAGCACTCGAAGAGCATCCGCAGGCCGGATGCACCAATCGGGTGGCCGAAGCTCTTCAGACCGCCATCGGGATTGACCGGGAGGTCGCCGTCGAGGTCGAACGTGCCGGCCATGGCTTCCTTCCAGCCCAGGCCACGCTCGGCGAACCCGAGGTCCTCCATCAGCACCAGCTCGGTGGGCGTGAAGCAGTCGTGCACCTCGGCCATCGCGATCTGCGAGCGCGGGTCGGTGATGCCGGCCTGCTTGTAGGCCTCGGTCGCGGACGCCACGACCTCACGGAAGGTGGTGTAGTCGTAGGTGCTGTCCAGCGCCCCGGTCGCAGGACCGGACGCAAAGCTGAGGGCCTTGATGTACAGCGGGTTGTCGCAGTACTTGTGGGCATCCTCGGCCCGTACAAGGACCGCAGCGGCCGAGCCGTCGCTGACGCCCGAGCAATCGAAGATGCCCAGCGGACCAGCGATCAGCGGCGAGCCGGCGATGGTCTCCTTGGCGACTTCCTTGCGGAACTGCGCCCGAGGATTCAGCGCACCGTTGCGGTGGTTCTTCCAGGCGATGCGGGTGAGGACTTCCTTCATGGTGTCGGGGTCGAGCCCGTACTTGTGGGCGTAGGCCGGTGCCAGCAAGCTGAACGTGGCCGGTGCGGTGATCGTGGAATCGGTGCCGTCGCTGGGCGGGCGGGCGCCGGTCAGACCCGAGTAGCCGGAGTCCTTCAGTTTTTCCACGCCGATCGCCATCACCATGTCGTAGGCGCCCGAAGCGACTGCATAGGCAGCGTTGCGAAATGCCTCAGAACCGGTGGCGCACATGTTCTCGAGCCGGGTCACCGGCTTGTAATCGAGCTGCAGCGGCTTCGACAGCGTCAGGCCGGAGACGCCCGATCCCATCGTGCCGAGCCAGAAGGCGTCGATGTCGTCTTGGGTGACGCCCGCCGATGTGTACGCATCGTGTGCGGCGTCGGTGAGCATGTCATCGACGCTGCGATCCCAGTGCTCGCCGAACTGGGTGCAACCCATTCCGACGATCGCGACCTTGTCGCGAATGCCATGTGAACTCATGTGTGCCTGCCTTGTGGTGGGTTGGGTATTGACATTATGGCCGCTGAGCACTGTGCTTGCCTGCTGCTGCTCCCGCAGCACGAGCCTTGCTGCGTCACCCCGCAGCCGGGCGAGCCTTCCAGAAGTAGTTGTGGATTCCCTCCGCGCTGTACAGCCGGCGGAATGTCATCTCGACGCGGTCGCCGATGCGCACCTCATCGGGGTCGACATCGGTCATCTCGGCCTGGAAACGCCCGCCGCCGTCGTAGTCGATCACCACGGCAACCATGGGCGGCGACAGCGAGAACGCCAGCCGGTCCACCGTGAAGGTGGCGATCGTGGCGGGCACATCGGCCATGCGGACGCGCTCCATGTCGTCGACAGCGCCGCCTTCCATCGACACGCGCATCGGCGGCAGATGAATGGCACCCGAGCTGCGGTCGCGTGAGCCGACGAACGCGTACTTCCAGTCTTCGGAGCGGAACGCCGGCGGCGCACCGGGACGCTCGGGGTCCGGGCGGCGGGGCGGCTCACGGTCGAGGAAGCCGCGCCACGTCAAGAACTTGTTGTAGTCGAGCGCGTCGTTGCCCCGATCGATCTGGGCGCGCACCGGCGCGTATGGCGCGTGGTCGGCGATGGCGTCGGTAGTCCGCAGCACATCTGCCGTGGCACCGTCGGCGAGATGGACCAGCAGGATCGTCTCTCCCGGCGCCGCATCGTCGAGCACGGCTGCCAGCACGATCGCCGCATGCGCCGTGCCGGTGTTGCCGATCTCGCCGGTCAGGTCACCGACCAGCTTGTCGCCTGCCACACGGGACAGGCCGCGCACCGCACGAGCGTGCAGGCCCACGATCGCGATCTTGTCGATACCGTCGAGGCCGACTCCGGCATCGGCCAGTGCCCGCTCGATGGCGTCGTTCGCGAGCGGCAGGTACACCTGCTCGCCGAACCGCTCCTCCCAGATGCGCGAGTACGCATCGCCCGGCTGGCGGTAGCGGTCGGTGAATTCGGCGGTCGCAACGGCCCCGCCGAGCCACTCGCACAGCACCGGCGACACTGCGTCGTCCCCGAAGACGAAGGCGGCTGCGCCGTCGCCGCCGCCGGCCTCGTCGCCACTGGTCGGGCGACCGGTGCGCAGATCCGAAGCCACCGCCAAGTTGGCACCCCGATTGGCCGCAGCAAGCGCCCAAATGGCCTCCGACGAACGCGGCGCTCCTCCGGCATCGACCGCCCAGGACGATTGGGGCAGGTCCAGCGCAGCGTGAATGGCGGAAGCGTTGGTCTTGTCCATGTATGCGGGATTGGCCGTCGAGAACAGCACTGAATCGGGCACGATGTCGCTGCCGCGCAGTGCGTTGCGCGCAGCCTCGACACCCATCGTGGTGGTGTCCTCGTCGTAGCTGGCCACGGCTCGGTGCCCGCGGCCGCCGCCGGCGCCCATCGCCGCAGTGATCTTGGAGCGGTCCAGCCGCCAATACGGCACGTACGCCCCGTACGCAATGATCCCTCGTCCCATGATGCGGTCTCCCATCATCCGATTGACGCCATCTCCGGACCGCCAAAGACATCACCCCGGCACCCGTCAACAAGCGCAGAAGCCTACGGCGCAGCGCTCGGCGCCTGCCTCGTCCGATACACAAGCGCCGCAGCGCAGCCGAGGTCGAGTCCTGCGATCCTCAGCCGCGCTGCGGCGCTGTGAGAACTGAACCGGCACGCGAGCCGGCAGCAGTCGTGCTAGTCGTTGTCGGTGATGGTGCCGGTTGCTTCGCCGTCGGCGATTGCTGCTTGGACTGCGGAGTACAGCACGACCTTGAACGTCTCGTCGCTTTCTGGGCTGCTGTCGTCGACGGCTGCCACTGTGATGGTCTTGGACGTCTCGCCGGGCTTGAAGGTCAGCATCCCGTAGGCCTGCGCGAAGTCCGCGTAGGTCGCGGACAGCGCAGCGCCGTGCTCGGGCCGCGCGTAGTAGTTCACCCATGCGTACCGGCTGCTGGCGGGGCTGAGCGTCACGGTGAACGTGAGCGTGCCGCCCTCGCCCGCGGTCGCGTCGCTGATCGCCAACGACGGCGTCGCGTTCACCGCCGGCGGCGGCGGAGGCGGCGGGTCGTCGTCGTCGGACACCGCGACGGTCGCTGTGCCAGCGGACGGCGACACGGTGTAGCCGCTGCCGGCGCCGACGGTTGCGGTGACCTTTCCGTCGGCCTCGTCTGTGCTGTCGTCCGCGGTGGCGACCGTGAGCGTGACGCTGCCGGAGGTCGGGACCGTGACGGTCCGGGTCCCCGGCGACACACCGAAATCGCCCGACTGCGACACCGACACGTCCACCGACAGCGCAGCCGACGGCGCAGGAACAGCAGTCACGGTGAAGACCGCGTCGCCGCCCTCAGTCACACCGCCGCCCGCAGCGACACTGACCTCCGGATCAGGGTCAGGCGTCACCGGCTCAGGCTCAGGCTCAGGCGTCACCGGGTCGGGGTCGGATGTCACCGGGTCAGGCTCAGGCTCAGGCTCGGGTGTCACCGGGTCCGTGACCGGGTCGGGGGTGGTGCAGCGTTGCAGTGCGTCGTTGATCGGCGGCCAGCCGGCCCAGCCGTTGCCGCTGCTGAAGTCGCTCGCTTCCTGAGCCGAGATCGTCTCGTCGGCCACCCCCGGCGGCTTCGCCGGCAGATCGTCCGCGCCGAGCGTGTTCAGGATCCGCCAGAACATCGCAGCGTTCGACCCGTAGCTCAGATGCCACTCGAACGCCGCCCGCGCACGCCTCACGCCCTCGCCGGCGTCGCAGGTCACCGGATCGTCCTGCGCCGACACCGAGTCCACGCCGTCGCCGCCGCCGGAGGACGCCAGCACCGTCACCGTGGTGAAACACGTCCACGACACGGTCTTCACCTGCCGCGCCCGGCCGGGGTCGCCCGGATCCCAATAGGTTCTCCTCACGTCGCCGTGCTGACCGTTGACGACCAAGCGAGGGGCGCGGTAGGGCCGCGCGGGGATCACCTGCTGAGCCGCCTTGCAGTTCGGCGCGTCCGGGTCATAACTCGTCTCGGGAAACTCAACATTGCTCTGGGAGGCGTCGCCCCAGTGGATCTTGAAGTTCTTGCCCACCGACGGCGAGCACAGGATGACCGGAACCGACACCGACCCGCCGGCATGGAGGTCGCGGTGGTGGAAGCGGTCGATGTTGCGGGTGCCCCGAACCAGTTTGCCCCGCTCAAACCTGGTGTAGCTCTCGTAGTCGCGGTTGTCGTAATCGCTGCCGCCGCTGCACGAACCCGTCAAATGATCCTGAGCAGTGCCGTCGGAGATCGTGAACGTCACACCGTTGGCGTGCACGCCCGGCGGCACCGGCAGCTTCACGTTCACCTCCCGGCCGTGGCCCCCGAACCGCACCGTCGCCGTCTCCGGCGGACGCTTCCACCCCAAAGCCTGCTGGGCACCGACCGGGGCGGCGCTCACCGCTGCCAGCAGCGACGCGAACAACAACGACGACACCGTCGCCCAGCACAGTCGCCGCCGCGCCGACACGCGGCTCCGAACTAGCTCAGAACCGGGGGGGGGGGGGGGAACTGCCATGCGGGTCATGAGGATCAATCCTTCTGTCGCCTAGGTACCTCCCTTCGACAGACGAGGTCGAGGCACAAAGTGGGAGAAATCATAACAGGCCTCCGCTGGGCGATACATCCACCTCAGCGTGTCAATCCGGTTGCCGACGGTGGCTCGGCTCTGTGAATCTTCGGCGCCTGTCTGAGCGCGCACTTCCAGAGCGTCGTCAGCAGCGGTGGTAGAGACGTTCGAGATCGATGAGCTCTACGTCGTTGCGCGACTCTGCTGCGGAATGGAGGGTCGAGTCGAAGCCTGTTGCCGAGAAAAGCAGGCGTTTGGTGTGCGCGGCCGTGCGAGCGCGTCCGTTGAATTCGACGAGCGCGGCGAGGCGGTCGAGACGGTCGAGGTCGCCGAGAGCGAGGCGGGACAGCTTGGCCTCCCCGATGGCATGCACAGTTCGGCGCGCACGCGGGCCGGACATCTCTCCCTGGCCGGGCGCGCAGACCACCACATCGAGTTCGAAGGATTCCCGACGGCGGGCGTCGTTGGCCGAGTGCCTCCCCACGTGCCCGAGCTCGACACCGGCAGTGCTGGCATCGGCATAGCGGCGCGTCCAAGTGCGGCACATTTCCTCGAAGTGCGGACCGACCACACGGGATCGAAACACGTCCTGGCACGCGGCCCACACGTGTGCAGCCCGCCGTTCCTCCAGCTGAGCGCGGTAGTGGCGGCTGACGGCCAGATGAAATCGCACGATGGGGTCCGCGATCCGGTACATCGTCCGGCGGCCTCCCAGCACATCGGCAGCCCGCTCCACGAAGCCGGCCGTGGACATCACGCCCAAGTGGTAGGTGATGTCGCCCGCTGGCCGCCCGACAGCCTCAGCGATCTGGCCGACAGTGCGGCGGCCTGCGGCGATGGCCTGCAACAGCGAGTAGTACACCGACGTGTCGGTAACGCGGGGGTCCTCGCGCAGGACTGCCTCCGCCTCCGAATACAGCGCATGAGACGGATTGAGCACCGACGCAGCCATCCAATTGCCGAAGCCGTCGGTGTCCGCGGGGGCCCCGACGGCCTCCAAGAGGTCGCGGTGACCGGGCACCCCCCCCACCACGGCGTCGAGCATCAGGGCGGTCGACTCGTCGCTGACGCTCCAGAAACGGCGTGCCAGCCGGTAGTCGAACGGCTTCAACGCCATGTTCAAGCGGGCACGGCCACGCAGCGGCGCGGCGCCGCTCAACAGCTCGGTCATGACCGACAGTGCCGAGCCGCACAAGACAAGCGACACCGGCCATTCCCAGTCGGAACCAAGTCGTTCCAGTGCTGCGGCGTCGGTCAGGGACTGAACGGCGGAGTCCAATTCGGGGCTGCCTTGCCGCAGGAACGGGTACTCATCGAGCACCAGCAAGCTCGGGCCGTGCGCCTGCCGCGCGACCCCGTGCAGCGCATCCTCGAGCGCTGCCCGCCAGTCATCGTGACGCACCGGCGGCGGTCGTACAGGGTCGGCCAGGGCTCCGATGGCGTCGCCGAACCGTGCCAGCGCCATCTGGCGGCCTTCGCGCAGCGACAGGTGGTACAGGCCGCCGAACTGCTCCACCACGCGGCGCAGCAGATAGCTCTTGCCTGTGCGTCGCCGCCCGTACACGATGCCCAGCCGCAAAGGGCGGCCCGCCGCCGTGACGAACTCAGCGATGTCGGACCACTCACGGTCCCGGTCGAACAGCGCCTCCGGCTTCGGCGCCGAGAGACCGCTCACGAACCCGTACCCCGACGAACCCGGTACTGGTCAACCCGCACACATCGCCGAGAGGCCAAATTGCAGAAATCGAATTCGCAGAAATCCATTTCTGCGAAACTATCACACCAAGGCATGCAGGCTGCGTCCGGGCGGGCGCGGGCGACGGCGTCGCCGTTCGGCTCAGCCGCTAGGTGAAGTAGGGGTTCTCGCCCGAGGCGTGGTCGGTGAGGTCGACGACCCGCTCGACTTCAGGGATCAGCTCGCGCAGGGTGCGCTCGATGCCCGCGGTGACCGTTGCGTTGGCCATGCCGCAGCCTTGGCAGCCGCCGCCCAGCTTGACGACGACCGTGTCGCCTTCCACCGACACCAGCTCGGCGAACCCGCCGTGCGCGGCAATCGAGGGGTTGATCCGCTTGGTGAGCACCTCGCGGACGTTGTCCTCCACCGTGCCGTCGAGGTCGAGCTGGGCGTTGGGGCCGAGGTCGGGGCGGTTGGGGTTGCGCAGTACCAGGCCCGGCTGGTTCGAGTTGGACGGCAGGTCCAACGAGGCGCCGTCGAGCTTGGGCACGTCGCGATCGGGAATCAGCACCGTCAGGCCGCCCCCGACCGCGAACGGCACGTCGGCGGCGTCGGCCTCGGCCAGCAGCTCGAAGGCGAGGTCGTAGGTGTAGTCGACGCCTTGGGCGCCGGTCACCTCGATGCGAAGCGCCAGCTGATCGCCGTCGACCTCGCTGTCGCGCAGCTCGACCACCTTGTCGCGCGCGGCTTCGGTGACGGTGAACGTCTCCCGCCGTGCTTCCATCACCGACTCGCGAACCGCCGTATCGCTCAAGGCCATGTGGGCAGCCTACTGAGGGCAAGTCTGTCGAAGCGGACGCGTGACTACAGCACCGAGGTGATTGCAGCGAAGCCGGTCAGCAGCATCGCTGCAACGACGAGGACTGCGGTCCACCACAATCCGGGCTGACGCTGGCGCAGCGGGCGCAGGTTGCCCGCCGCGTCATAACGATGACGTGCCATGGGCTGGGCCTAGCTCTTCAGCGTCCATTCGATCGCGCCGTTCTCGTTCAGGACTTTCACCTCGGCGCTGCCCGTTTCTCCCGTGCTCGGCGAATGCAACCTGCACAGGAACGTCTGGTTGACCGAGACGACGAGGTACTGGTCGTCGCCGCAATCTGCCCGAATGTCGCGTCCGATCTCGGCCGCTATCTCGGCGCCGAGCGCTGTCTCGGTGGCATTCACCTGCATCACCGCCTGGCGCGGTCGGACCTCCCGGCGGCCCTGCTCGTCGATAATCGTCACGTGTGCTTCGTAGAAAGCGCCCTCGACGAGCCCGTTGCACAAGAACGTCGAACCGGGCCGGATCGGGGCATTCGGCGGGCAGCTGACGTCGGTGAGTTCCGCCGGCGCCACGACGCCCTGCAGGTAATCCTGGACTTCGCGTTCGATCTGTGTCTGATCCGGTTCGCCGCCGCACGCCGCCACGGCCATGGCCGCCACGGCGAGCGTTGCCAGAATCCGAGTGCGCCCTTTCGTATCGCGGCATCTTGCCGGTCGCCCCGGCACGCGGGATCGTCCCTGCGTGAACGGTCTGGTCAATGTGGCGACCTCCGGTGTGGCAGTCGGGACATTAGCCCTTGATCAGACCAAATCACGCCAGCACTCGCTCAGATGAAGGGCCGCTCCTGGTAGCGGCCGAAGACATCGGCGAGCGCGTTGGTCACCTCGCCCACGGTGGCCCGGGTGCGAACGGTGTCGATGAGGTGCGGCATGAGGTTCGCGTCGGTTTCCGCTGCCCGGCGAAGCGCCATCAGCGCCTCGTCGACGGCGGCCTGACTGCGATCTGCCCGCACCTGGGCCAGCCGCTTGATCTGGCGCTGCTCGTCGTCGTTGGTGATCTTCAGCAGGTCGATCTCGTCGTCTTCGCTGCCCTCGGTGAAGGCACTGGCGCCCACCACGACCCGGCGGCCTGCATTCACCTTCTTCTCGAATTCGTACGCGGCGTCGGCGATGCCGGACTGGTACCAGCCCTCATCGATCAGCCGGAACGCCCCCTCCAGCATCGAGCCGTCACCAGCAGCGTCGATGTGAGCGAACATCTCCTCTGCTTCGGCTTCAAGCTGGTCGGTGAGCTCCTCGATGAACCAGCTGCCGCCCAGAGGATCGATGACGTTGGCAGCACCGGTCTCGTGGGCGATGATCTGCTGTGTCCGCAGCGCGATGCGGGCCGCCTTGTCGGTCGGCAGTGCCAAGGCCTCGTCCATCGAGTTGGTGTGCAGGCTCTGGGTGCCGCCGAGCACCCCGGCGAGCGCCTCGATGGCGGTGCGCGCAATGTTGATCTCGGGCTGCTGGGCCGTCAGCGAGACGCCCGCTGTCTGGGTGTGGAACCGCAGCATCGTCGAGCGCTCGTTGGCGGCGCCGTAGCGATCGCGCATCCAGCGGGCCCAGATGCGGCGCGCCGCCCGGTACTTGGCGATCTCCTCGAAGAAGTCGATGTGGGCATTGAAGAAGAAGCTCAGCCGTGGCGCGAATTCGTCGGTGGACAGCCCCCGCTCTGCAGCGGCCTCGACGTACGCGAACCCGTTCGCCAAGGTGAAAGCAAGCTCCTGTGCAGATGTCGAGCCTGCTTCTCGAATGTGATAACCGCTGATCGACACCGAATTCCACCGGGGCATCTCATGGGTGGCGAACTCGATGGTGTCGGCGACGATGCGCATCGAGGGCCGCGGCGGGTACACCCATTCCTTCTGGGCTTGGTACTCCTTGAGAATGTCGTTCTGCAGCGTGCCGCCGAGCTTGCGGCGGTCCGCACCGTGCTCTTCGGCGTTGGCGACGAACATCGCCCAGATCGTGGCGGCCGGTGCGTTGATGGTCATCGACGTGGTGGTCGCCTCGAGGTCGATGCCGTCGTACAGCGTCGACATGTCCTCGATCGAGTCGACAGCCACGCCGCAGCGGCCCACCTCGCCCAGCGACATCACGTCGTCGGAGTCGAGGCCCATGAGCGTGGGCATGTCGAACGCCGTCGACAGTCCGCCTCCGCCAGCTTCGAGGATCTCGTGGAAGCGCTTGTTGGTGTCCTCGGGCGTTCCGAAGCCTGCGAACATGCGCATCGTCCACAGTCGGCCGCGGTAGCCGCTGGGATGCACGCCACGCGTGTACGGGAATTGCCCCGGCCAGCCCACCTCAGGATCGGGTTCGCTCTCCGCAGGCGCATAGATCGGGTCAAGCTCGAGACCGCTCATCGTCTCGAAGTCGGCATCGCGCACCGCGGTGGCCTCGAACTCTGCTTGCCAGCGCTCGCGTGTCACCCGTGGCCTCCTGAGATCTGCAGCCTCGTCACTGCCGAGGTGCGCTCAGCTTCAGCGTGACCCGCGGCGCTTGAAGTGTAGGCAGGCGCCCGCGTTCGGTTCTCCGTGCCGCTCAAGAATGTGAGCCGTCCCACTGCTACGCGACTTGCCTCCCGCTCTTGTTCGCTGCGCTCACGGGCCGCTCGGGCCACGGCTTCGCCTAGCGGCTCAGCCTCTGGTCTCAGCCTGTGAGCGGGTCGACGGGTCCGCGCCCGCTGCCGAGCAGACGGTCTGCGCCTGCCGCGATAGCTCGTGCGGTCAGGTTGTGGGCTCGGTCGATCGCTGAGTCCACGTCGGTGCCCTTGGCCAGCTCGGCGCAGATGGCGGCCGAGAAGACATCGCCCGACCCCCGGACGTTGCGAGTCTCGATGCGCGGCGCCGACAGCAGCCGGACACTGCCGTCCCGAACGACGACATCGGTGATCGTCTCGCCGGTCCGGAGTCGGCCACCGGTGACGACCACGGCCTCCGGGCCAGTGGCTGCGAGCTCGTGGGCCGCTTCGACCCACGCCTCGACCTCGTCGCCGAGGTCTCTGCCCACGAGTCGCCCTGCCTCGAGGTGGTTGGGCGTCACGACCCGGGCGTTCGGCAGCAGGCGCGTCGCGACCGACCGCTCCGCCTCGGCGCTGAGCAGGGGCTCGCCGGCACCGTCGACCAGCACCGGGTCCACCACCAGCTGGGGAAGCCTTCGGGCAGCAATCGACGCCACCGCCGCGACGGCTTCTGCAGTGAGCAGCAGGCCGGTCTTCGACGCCGCAATGGGCATGTCGTCGAGCACTGCGTGGATCTGCGCGGCCACCAGCTCGGCATCGACGGGCTGCGCGGCCCGGAATTCGGCCGTGTTCTGTGCCGAGACCAGCGTCAACGCGAATGCCCCGTGCACGCCGCATGCCGCGAACGCCCGCAGGTCGGCCGTGAGACCGGCCCCGCCGGACGAATCTGCCCCCGCAATGGTCAACGCCGCTGGCCACCAAGCGTGCTGCGCGGGTGGATGGGGGTTCTCGCTCGCGATCCCACCGGCCATGTCCCCAGTACAACAGTTGGACACGCCACGCGGCAGTCACCCCCGCCTGTGGTTAGCGTCGGCGAGCGATGGCCGGATCTGCGTCGAGACCGAGCGACTCCCGCACTGGCGGCGATTCCGCCGACGGCGCCGTCGGGATCATCGCCAACCCGGTCTCGGGGCGCGATGTGCGCCGGGTGGCGGCGCGAGGCGCGGTGTCGACCACTGAGGACAAGCGCAACCGGATCGCCCGGGCAGTCATCGGCGCCGTCACCGCGGGCGCCACACGGATCGTGGCCATGGCTGAACCGTTCGGCATCGCCACGGGGGCGCTCACCGACCTTCGCATCGACGCCGAGATCGAGATCGTGGACGTGGGAGCGACCGTGTCACCCGCCGACACGATCCGGGCGGTTGAGGCCATGCGGGCCCGGGATGTCAGCGTGCTGGTGACGCTGGGCGGCGACGGAACCAACCGCACGATCTCCGGGGTCTGGCCCGAAGCGACGCTCGTGCCCATGTCCACCGGCACCAACAACGTGTTCCCCAGCCTGACCGAGCCCACCGTGGCCGGCGCCGCAGCGGGACTGCTGGCGACCGGCGTGGTGGACCCTGAAGCGTGTGCACCCCGGTCGAAGCTGATCACCGTCACATCGGGAAACGGCACATCGGGAAACGGCACGTCGGGAAGCGGCAGGTCACCGGATGGGGAGCCGGCGGGGGGCTGGACCGAGATCGCACTGGTCGATGCGGTCACGCTGGCCGATGACTTCGTCGGCAATCGCATGCCCGCGGACGGGGCGCGGCTGCGGCAGGTGCTCGTGTCGCGTGCCCATCCCGCCAGCATCGGGCTGAGCTCGCTCGCGGGGCTGCTGCAGCCATGCTCATTCGAGGACGACGCGGGCGTGCTGGTGGAGTGCGGGCCAGGCGGGCGCCCTATGCGCGTGGCGCTGGCGCCCGGGCTGTACCGGACGGTGCCGGTGATAGATCACCGCAGCGTTCAGCTGGGAGAGACCGTGGAGCTTCGGGGCCCCACAGTGCTGTCGCTCGACGGCGACCGGGAGCGCACGATCGGCCCCGACCAAGCAGTGACTGCCGACGTGCAGCGCTGCGGGCCCCGGGTGGTGGATGTGGACCTAGCCCTGGAACTGGGTGCCGCTGCCGGGGTGTTCGAGACTTCTCGGGCACCGACGGGCGACCGTGCGCTCAACGAGGCCTCCAAGGTCCACTACCACCACGCCGACGGCAGCCCGATCCGCGATTGCTGCTGAGCAGCTGCCAATTGTTGACTAATCGGGTCAGGTTTGTCGTGATATGCGGCTATCCTCCGCATCACGGCTGTGCCGGCTCCCGCACCGCCGGACCTTCCGCATTGCAAGGAGAACGAACATGGCACTGCGCCTCAATGACACCGCCCCCGATTTCACTGCCGACACCACCGAAGGCGAGATCAGCTTCCACGATTGGATCGGTGACGGCTGGGCGCTGCTCTTCTCGCACCCGAAGGACTTCACACCGGTGTGCACCACCGAGCTGGGCGCCGTTGCCGCGCTGGCAGACGAGTTTGCAGCCCGCAACTGCAAGATCATCGGCATCAGCGTCGACGGCGTGAGCGACCACATGGCCTGGAAGGCCGACATCGCCTCCGCGACAGGTCACGAGGCCAACTACCCGCTCATCGGCGATCCCGAGCTGAGCGTCGTCAAGCTCTACGACATGCTGCCGGCCGACGCCGGCGACACGTCGCAGGGACGCACCGCAGCCGACAATGCGACCGCTCGCACCGTGTTCATCATCGGCCCGGACAAGAAGATCAAGGCGTCGCTGACCTACCCGATGACGACCGGCCGCAACTTCGCTGAGATCCTGCGGCTGCTCGACTCGTGCCAGCTCACCGCCGCCGAGCAGGTCGCCACGCCGGCCAACTGGCAGCAGGGCGAGAACGTCATCATCGTGCCCGCCGTGTCGAACGAGGCCGCCGCCGAGAAGTACCCCGACGGCTGGGAATCACCGCTGCCCTACCTGCGCCTGGTGCCGCAGCCGGGCAAGTAAACGCTGGCCGCGGCTCGACATCAGGCTGCGGCACCCTCAGCAGCACCGGCCGCAGCCGGGCAAGTAATCGCGAGGCGGCGTCACCCTCACCAGCACAGGCCGGAGCGCAGTCCCGAGCCGGGTTGCCGAGTCAGCGGATCAGCTCAGGCTGAAGCCGTTCGAGTCCGGCTCGGCAACCACTCGGGCCTCGAACGCTGGGGCGCCGTCGAGGCGGCGCATCGATTCGGGCAGCTCGGCCCGGACACGCTGGTGGAAGACCCGATCCTGGGCAAGCGTGTAGGGATAGGCGTTCTGGCCGGATCGCAGCAGCGGAACGTGCAGCGGCCGGCTGTTGGTGGGCCCGGGGCGGTCCTGCTCGACGAGCGTCTCCGAGTTGGCCTCGCCGTCGCGCACTACCCGGTAGGGCCGCACCACGCCGCCGCGGGTGGCCTTGCCCTCTGATTCCTTGTAGACGGGCACCACCGGCTCGAACGTGCCGGAGTGCCGGGCGATGGCAACCGCCTTGTACACCATGCCGGCGGTCGCATGGCCCGAGCCGACCACGAGCTGAGTGCCCACGCCGTAGCCGTCGACCGCCAGATCCGCCAAGTCGGCGATGCGGTATTCGTCGAGATCGCCAGACACCACGATGCGGGTCGCCTCAGCGCCCGCGTCGTCCAGCCATTGGCGGACCCGGGGCACCTCCACCGTGAGATCTCCCGAGTCGATGCGGACAGCGCCGGGCACACCGCCGAGACGCTTCGCCGCAGCCAGTCCCCGTTCGAGTCCCGTTCTCAGGTCGAAGGTGTCGATGAGCAGCGTGGTCTCGAGGCCGTGCGCACGCATCTGCGCCTCGAAGGCCGCCTCCTCGTCGTGGTGCGCCAGCGTGAAGGCGTGGGCCGCCGTGCCCGCAGTAGGGATGCCGTACTGCTCGCCGGCCAGCAGGTTGGAGGTCGCATCGAAGCCCACCAGCCACGCTGCACGCGCAGCAGCAACAGCAGCGAGCTCGTGGGTGCGGCGGCCGCCCATCTCAATGAGATGACGCCCCTCAGCGACATCGTGCATCCGTGCGGCTGCGGACGCGACGGCGCAATCGTGGTTGAGCACCGAGAGCACCAGCGTCTCCACGAGCAGCGCTGTGCCGACCGAGGCATCGACCCGCAGCACCGGGCTGCCCGGCACATAGAAGTCGCCCTCGCGGTAGCTCCAGGCGTCGCCGTCGAATCGGAACGTCGCCAGGTGATCGAGCAGACCGTCGCTGAAGCGGCCGAGCCCTGCCAGGTAGGCCAGATCGTCGGCCTCGAACCGGTAGTCAGCCAGCAGCCCGGCCAGCCGGCCGGGACCCGCGACCACGCCGTAGCCGCGCCCTGGCGGCAATCGCCGGGCGAACACCTCAAAGCACGAGCGCCGCGACGCGACCCCCGACTGCAGGGCCGCATCGAGCATGGTCAGCTCGTACAGGTCGGTCATCATGGCCGTGCCCACACCCCAAGTCTGCCCGCATTCGCTCGAGGCCGCCTCCGGGGTCCCGCTCCGGCGCTACGACAACCAAGCAACCGTTAGGCACGCAATGATGTTGCGGTTTGAGATTGCCAATCATCGGTCAATCCTGGAACCGGTCGAACTGTCGATGATCGCCGTCGACAAGCACCGCGAGGCAGCGCGGCCGCTCGGTTGGGGTGACGAGAAGGTTCTCACGGTTGCCGGCATCTACGGTGCCAACGGATCCGGCAAGACGAATGTTCTTGACGGCTTCGCATGGCTACAGCATGCGGTGGCAGCGTCGCTGAAGGGATGGGAGCACAGCGTGCCGCGCGACCCCTTTGGATTCAGCAGCGGCGAGCCTTGCGCTACGAGCTTCGGCCTGGACCTTGTTGTCGATGGTGTGCGCCATCGTTACGAATTGGAAGTCGACGACTCGGCCGTGAGGTTCGAGGCCCTGTATAGCTACCCGCAGCGGCGCCGTCGGACACTCTTCGAGCGCGAAGGCGAGAGCATCACATTTCGCCGCGGCACTCAAACCACAGGAGGAGGTCGCGAACTTCTCACCTCGACAACCCTCGCGTTGTCGGTCGCGAGTCGCCTGACGCCAGAGATCGAGGCAGTCGCGGCGGCCGTGCGGAACGTCAACTTCATCGGCGTATGGCCTCGTTCATTCATGCCCGCGGATATCCGAATGCACCGATTCGGATTCGGCCGCGGCCGGCACGATTGGCACGAGTCGCTGCTTGAAGTATTCGGTGATGACGCTCCGAGACCCCGGTCAGCAGACGACGGCAGCGTGCACACACGCCAGAGCACGGATCGCGCGCAGGCACTGGCGATGCTTCGCTTCGCCGACTTCGGGCTGCACGATGTCGAGGTAGCGGACCATTCGGACGAGGTGGGCTACCGAGGCAGGCGGCTGCGACTTCTGCACGATGTAGCTGGCACACCGCGGCCACTGGAACTCGGCGAAGAATCAAGCGGAACGCTCACGTGGCTCGAACTGATGCCGGATCTGCTCGCTGTCCTCCACGGCGGCGGCGTTCTGGCGGTAGACGAACTCGACTCCAGTTTGCACCCGGCGATATCGGGTCAGCTCGTCGAGATGTTCCAAGACCCCAAGACCAACCGCCGCAACGCCCAGATCATCTTCACCACACACGACACCAGCCTGCTGGGCAGTCTCAACCGCGACGAGGTATGGCTCACCGACAAGCGCCCGGACGGCAGCACTGCTCTGACACCCCTGTCGGACTTCCGTGGAGACCGCGTGCGCCGATCCACGAATCTCGAACGCGGCTACCTGCAAGGCCGCTTTGGCGGCGTCCCGATTGTCGACCAGTACGTCGTCCGCGAGGCGCTGGGCCTGGACGCCTGAGACACCGCATTGCATCCGCGTCGCCATATCCAACCCATGCTTCGAGCTGTGGCTGATCCTGCACCACACAGATCACTCGCGATGGATCACCAACCAAGAAGCCCACAGCATCCGCCGTGAGCATGACGGCTCGACAGACAAGCAACTCGACAGCTCGATATACATGGATCTTCGCGATGCTGCTGTTCGTCGAGCCCGACAACTCACGGAGCTTCACGTCAGCGTCGAACGGATGCTGCCCGACGACAACCCGTCGTCTGGTGTCTACCGCCTAGTCGAAGCGGTCGAAGACGACTGACCCGAATCAGGATGGCGAACTCCGCTGACAGCACGAACATCGGACTCGGCGACGCTCAGGCGACGGCCCAGTCGGCGGAGAGGGCCTCGGCTTGTTCGAGGACGGTTTGGGTCGCTTGTTCCTGCTTGTCGGGCGGGTAGCCGTGGCGCTTCAGGATTCGCCGCACCTTGACGCGGATGCCTGCACGGACGTTCTCTCGAAGCGTCCAGTCGATGGTGACGCTGTTGCGGACTGACTCCACGAGTTCGCGGGCGATTTCCTGGAGCGTCTCGTCGCCCAGCACAGCGACGGCGCTGTCGTTCGTTTCCAAGGCGTCGTAGAACGCCAGCTCGTCTTCGGTGAGCCCGAGCTGCTCGCCGCGCTCGTCGGCCGCTCGGAGTTCGCGCGCCAACTCGATCAGCTCTTCGATGACCTGGGCTGCCTCGATGCCTCGGTTCTGGTAGCGACGGATGGTCTCGGCGAGCATTGCTGCGAATGACCGGCCTTGCGTGACGTTGCGACGCTGCCGCCTGCGGACTTCCCCGTGCAAGAGCTTCTGCAGCAGTTCTACCGCGAGGTTTCGGTGCGGCATGTTGCGGACTTCGGCAAGGAACTCCTCGGACAGGATGGAGATGTCGGGCTTCGCGAGTCCGGCGGCGTCGAATATGTCGGTGACCTCGCCCGAGGAGACGGCCCTCGAGATGATCTGACGAACGGCGTGATCGAGATCGTCCTGTGCTCGTTCCTCGTCGGGCGACCGCTGCATCAACCTGTTCCGAACAGCCTGGAAGAAGCCCACATCGTCCCGGATGGCGATCGCCGCCTCATCGGGCACGGCGAGCGCGAACGCCTGGGACAGCTCCCGAACCGCTTGGACGAATCGATCCTTGCCATCCTCCTGCGCGAGCACGTGTTCCTGGGCGGCGGGCATGAGCGCGAGCCGCTCGGCAGGAGTCCCGTCGACCCACTTCGACCAGTCGAAACCGTGCATCAGTCCCGAGCACACGTCGTGCTTCTCGAGCATCGCTGCAACCGCGTCGTCACGGTTGAGGACGGCGGCGCCCCTGCCGCCGCTCTGCGTGTAGGTCCGAAGCGCCTGACGCAACTCGTGCGCGAGTCCCAAGTAGTCGACGACAAGGCCGCCTGGCTTGTCCCGAAAAACCCTGTTGACGCGCGCGATGGCCTGCATCAGCCCGTGGCCCCTCATCGGCTTGTCGACATACATCGTATGCAAGCTGGGTGCATCGAAACCCGTGAGCCACATGTCTCGCACGAGCACGATCTGCAACGAGTCAGCGGCGTCACGAAAGCGGTTCGCAAGCATTTCGCGGCGCGACTTCTTGCGAATGTGCTGCTGCCACTCCGCTGGGTCTTCGGCTGAGCCGGTCATCACAACCTTGATCGCGCCGTCGGAGTCATCATCGCTGTGCCATGACGGCCTCAGCCGCACCAATTCGTCGTAGAGATCGACGCAGATGCGCCGGCTCATGCACACGACCATGGCCTTGCCGTCCATCACGTCAAGCCGGTTCTCGAAGTGCTCGACGATGTCAGCAGCGACGAGCGCAATCCGGCTGGGCGTGCCGACCACCGCTTCAAGCGCGGCCCACTTCGTCTTCAGCTTCTCGGTCTGCTCGAGCTCTTCGGCCTCCGTCGCCTCGTCGAAGTCAGCGTCGATGCTCGGATGCGCATCGGGGTCGAGACTGAGCTCTGCGAGCCGGTTCTCGTAGTAGATGGGAACCGTGGCCTCGTCTTCAACGGCGCGCTGAATGTCGTAGACGCTGATGTAGTCGCCGAACACCGCTCGGGTGTTGGCGTCCGCCTGCTCGATCGGCGTGCCGGTGAAGCCGATGAACGAGGCGTTCGGCAGCGCATCACGCATGTGCCTGGCGAAGCCGTCGATGAAGTCGTACTGGCTTCGGTGCGCCTCATCGGCAATCACAACAATGTTCCGACGGTCCGAGAGCACCGGGTGCCGATCGCCCTGCTCTTCGGGAAAGAACTTCTGAATCGTCGTGAAAACCACCCCACCTGATACGACTGCCAGCTTGCTTCGCAAGTCCTTCCGGCTCTCGGCTTGGGTCGGCGGCTGCCGCAGCAAGTCCGAGCATCGAGAGAACGTTGCGAACAGCTGGTTGTCGAGATCGTTCCGGTCAGTCAGCACGACGAGCGTTGGGTTCGCCATGGCCGACTCACGGATGATCCGCCCCGCGTAGAACGCCATCGTCAGCGACTTGCCCGACCCCTGAGTGTGCCACACCACGCCGATGCGGCGATCATCGACACTCGACTGTTCGCTGCGCAGTGCTTCAGCATCATCGGGCAGCTTGCCGTCGGGGCCTAACCCGGCCGCACGCAGCGTCTCACCGACGGCGACGCTGACTGCGTGGAACTGGTGGTATCCCGCCATCTTCTTGACGAGCCGACCGCTGCCGTCGTCATCGAACACGATGAAGTCGCGAACCAGCGAGAGCAAGCGAGATGGCGCGCACGCTCCTCGCAGCAGAACCTCGAGTTGCGGTGCCGTGGCCTCCGCGATGTCGTCGCCGTCGATCGTGCGCCAGGACTTGAACCACTCGCGCCCGGCAGTGAGCGTGCCGAAGCGCGCTTCAATGCCGTCAGAGACGATGAGTGCCGCGTTGTAAGCGAACAGGTCTGGGAGTTCGGCCTTGTACGTCTGGAGCTGCTGCCACGCTGACCACACCGTCGCTTCAGGATTCGTCGGGTTCTTGAGTTCGATGAGGCCGACCGGCAGGCCGTTGACGAACAGCGCTATGTCGAGACGCCGTCGGTGCTCACCATCGGTCACCGACAGCTGCCGAACGGCCAGCCAGTCGTTGTCCTCCGGGCGGACGAAATCCATGACACGAGCTTGAGCACCACGGGTATTCCCCCCGGCAGTCTTGAATTCGACGGCGACACCGTCGACGAGCATCCGGTGAACGGAACGGTTGCGTGCCTCCAGTGTCGAACCCTGCGGGTTCAGCAGACGTCTGAACACATCCTGGCGAGCGGGCTCGGGCAAATCGGGATTGAGCCGAGCCAGTGCCGATCGCAGCCGCGGCTCCAGCACCACGGCGCCATAGTCGGCGCGCTCTCCGCTGCCATCTTCGGACAGCAGCGACGGTCCTGCTGCTACTGACCAGCCGAGGTCCCGCAACCAAGCGAGTGCAGCATCCTCAACCTGGGCCTCGTCAACCCCGCTCACAGCACCCCCGCCGCTGCAGCAATGAGCTCCGCTGCCGACCATCTCACCGGCAGCGGAGCGGCCGAGTCAACTCGCATCAGCATCTTCTGGGCCACTGTCGAGAGGGCGAACCTCATTCGCGAACACCAGAAGACAGTCGTGTTCGGACAAAGAGCGACGCAATGCGGCCATGTTCCAGACCAGTCGCCGTTTAGCTTCGAACGGGTCATCGGCGACGACAGCAACGACTGCGACTCCGGCTCGGCTTGCTGTGGCGCGCAGTTCGGCCTGGTCCAAGGAATCGCGGTCGAGCAATACCACGCAATCGAAGCGCTGCCGGGCGGCCGATTCCAAGAACTCGGTGTCGGACACGTCGCCGCCTGACCAGCGTACGAATTCGACGGCGCCGGGGCCTGCCGCGCCGGCTTCGACTGCGAGGCTCTGAGGTAGCCGGGCATCAAACAACAGCCGCATGATTCAGACGAGTTCGAGCATCCGGTGCCCCAAGGCGAGGACATCATCGAACTGCGTGGCCTGAAGCTCGGGGTACGCAGCCAAGATCGCTCGGGAACCACCTGCTCGGTCCAGACTTGCCAAGTCCTTTGCGGCGATCCTATGGCCGCTGAGGTGCGGAGTGCCGTTCAGCACAGTCGGGTGCAGGGTGCTGTTAGGACTGGCGTGCAGGAGATCGGGCGCCTTGCCACCGCCTACCTTGAAGGGCCGGAACACCGAGTCGATGTCCGTCACCGGTAGATCCATCGCCCTATCGCCGTTCAGCACATCTGCGAATCCGTCGCCCAGATCAGCCATGACCCGGCCATCGGTGGTGACACCGAGGCTGACGGCATCGCCGCTGCCTTCGAACGCCGCCAAGGCGCCGACGACCTTGCTTGAGACACGGCCCGGCGTGATGGCCTTGAGATAGGCCCATGTCCGCACTGCCACGACGTCGCTGAACCGCCAGCGAAGCGCTCCGATGACGTGAGGTTGGAGCACACCTCGCCTGTGCAGGTAACTCAGCGATGATGCGCTCGCGCCCGAGAGAAACCCGGCCTCGCGCGTCGAGTAAACGCCCGCGCCGAACACGTCCGGCGACCACAGCGATACCGGGGGACCATGCACATCATCGAGCGGGTGCTTGAGGAGTCGGCGACCCAAGGCTGCATCTAACCTGCGCCACAGCCGGGCGTCAGCGGCAGGGCTCTGCGGCAATTCGTCCCCATCGGGCACGACGAACTGTGTTTCGGGGAATTGCGCGTATCGTCCGCGAATGCGTCGCCGGGTTGCCTCCTTGCAGACGAGCACGGTCTCCGCTCCGAACCAGAAGGGCACTTCGGCTTCGCGGTCGAGCCGTCGGATGGTCGCGCCAGCGTTGTCCGCAAACACGGCGAACCGCAGGAGCAGATCCGCGCGCAGGCTGGTGTCAAGCACCACAACCGACGGCAAAGGGAACCGCGGCGGTCCGGCCCTGTTGCCTGGCCAGCACAGCTCGTACAGGCGCTCCTCGTCGGTGCCATCCGGCACAGCGGTCTTGTCCAGACGCAGTCGTAGCGGCCGGTCCCGGCGGGCTTGCTCAAGAAGGCTCTGCACGACGCGCTGGTCTGCTGCGGGGTTGGAGGCCAGGTCGGCCGCGTTGAGGAGCAACTGGCGATCATCCAGCGAGACAGCGAGACTCAGCACGGCTTCCGCTGCTTCGAAGAGATCGAGCCGCGCGGCAATTTCCGCGGCAAATCGCAGACGGTCCCGGTCACCGCGCAGCAGTGGCAGCACATCTGCTACTGCGCGCGGCAGGCACTCGGCTTCGTCGGCCGTGAGCTGGTCCACCAGTTCCGCCATCGGGCCTGCGGCAGGCTGCGTCCACGAGTTGGCGCCGCCGAGCACCTGCAGCACGGCTTCGTACAGGCCAGGCGTCGGGGTTCGGCGCATCACGGCCGCCATTCAAGTCGTCCAAGAGCAGCGAGAGGAATGTCCCGATCGATGCGCTCGTTCGGAACACCGCCGGGTGTCCATTGCAACAGTTTCGCAGGCACCGCATCGACGCCTCGCGGCTCACGCACGGTCACACCTTCGTGCCGCAGCCGATCTTGAGGAAAGACGAAGATGAGGAAGGGCGGTGAACTGCCCCTCAGTTGCAGGCGCCGCACGAGCGTCGGGCCGTCCACTCCGGCGACCTGTTGCAGTGGCACGAGCCAGGAGTAGTCCGCTGGGATGACCACGGGTGCGTCCGAGAGATCAGCGTGGGCCGCTGCAGCCGGGTCGCGCTGAGATCGCAAGTGGCCCAAGTACGACCGGTGTCCAGGGCCGAAATACTGCTTGCGGTCAGGCCGAAGGTGATGACGCCAGAACGTCTCGACCGACACGCAGCGGCCGTAGTCGCACCTCGGCGTGTGCAGAACCAGATCCGGCAGCACTCGCTCGTGCAGACGTTCAAGGCCTTCGCGAGCGCGCCCCGGCTGACGTCGTGCCAACCCCGCGAGCGTCGCCGCTTCGCGCCGTGCGTAACGCGGCAACCGGTGGTCGCCTGCCACGATTCGCGCCAGCTGCTGCACATCCGCTGCCGTGTCGGCCATCGCATCAGTGTGTCATTGGCGGCATTTGAGGACGACTTTGCCGTTGCAGCTTGCTTCGCCAGCTTCGTCTCGCCCGAGCACTACAGAATCGATTGCCACCGTCACCGATGCTCCGAGCGCGATCATCTGTACGCATCAAGGCCTGCTCGAGGTGGAAGCCCGAGACGCGGCGAGGCTGCGGTCCCGGGTCCTCAAGACGGAGCCAGTCAGGCAGGCGCAGGTGAACGACGAGAGCGAAGCGACACTCGACGACGTTCAAGACTCTGGCCGCGACGAGCGGACGACGCCGGCTGCAGCGAGCCCATACGCGTCTGGCGGGGGCGGTGTGACCTTCGAGCGATGTGTGGCTGCCCGCTATCTGGCCCATCTTCTTGTCGGCGACGCTGCTACGGAGATCGGCTATGGCCGTCACGTCGTGGCGGTCAAGTTTCAGCAAGCACCAGAGCACCCTGTCGACGACTTGGTCATCGAGGCTGCGCACGATGGCGAGATCGCGCCGTCGCTGGTGCTCGAATTGGCTGTGCGTCGCAGGGTCAACCTCGTGGTTAGCGATCCGCGGACCTGCCAGATGTTCCAACAGTTCGTCGGCTCTTTGACCGCGGCGCCCGAAGACGATATCGAGCACCGCCTAGGCCTGGTCGTTGCGGGCTGGCAGCAGCAGGCGTCTCAGCTTGGCAAATTGTGCGATATCGCGCGATGCCAGTTCGATGCCCATGGTTTCTTTGATCTGGTCCGAACGCCAGGTCGGTTCAGCACCGAGATCCGCAACCGGCTGGACCAGATAGAGCGACTTGTTGCGCGAGCCATGGAAGATGTCGGCGGGGACACCCCTGAGACGCGGTCGGTCCAGCAATGCACGTGGGAGCTGTTGTCCCGTCTCTGGGTGCTGATGCCGCGACTTGAATCGCCCGATGAGACGGACTGGTCGGTAGTCGAGAGCAGTCTCGTGCCCGTGGCGCGCGGCAACGATGTCGAGAGCGCTTCGCGCCTTCGGGACCGCCTTCTTGTCCTCGGAAGCACTTACTCACCTCAAGCTGCCCGAATCAACCTGTCGTTGCTGCGACGCGACGCACACGATCTCGTCGACGACGATGCTCGTCGTCATGCACGCGGCTGGGCGGTACTCGAGCACTTTCATGAACGTGCTCTGGCAACGGTACGCCACGACGTCGTCGACGCTGATGGGCACCGCAGCATTCATCTGCGTCGCACGGATGCGATGGCGGCGCTAGCCGCAATTGTGAACAGCCCCAAGTCCGCAGTCGTCTGCGGAGACTCAGGGGTTGGCAAGAGCGCGATAGCACTGCGGGCCGCCGTCGCGGCGGCCGATGCCATCGAGGTGCAAGCCCTGTGCGTCAACCTGCGCCAACTCCCGGTGCTCACAGTCGACTTCGAGACGGCTCTGGGCTGCCCTTTGCCCGAGCTGCTGAGCGAGCTGAGCGCGCCGCGGCGGCTCCTGGTCATCGACGGTGCTGACGCCGCTCCGGAGGGGCGACAGGATGCGTTGTGTTACCTGTTGGACGCGGCGCACAGAAGCGAAGTGGCGGTGATCGCCGTCACTGCTGATCAGGTCAAGCAGGTTGTGCTTGACCTGATCAGAGAGCGATTCGGTGCCGACGTATCGGAATTCGAGGTCCCACCTCTTGCCGACAGCGAGATCGGAGAACTCGTGGCTTCGTTTCCGGAGTTCGCCAAGCTCAACTCCGAGGAGCGCTCACGGGATGTGCTCCGTCGTCTCGTGGTTGTGGACCTTCTCGCTCGCAGCGGTCTTCGAGGAGTGCCGTTGACGGACACGGACGTGATGAATGAGGTCTGGAGCGGTCTTGTTCGGCGCCGCGAACGGACAGATCGAGGTTCGCCCGACGCACGAGAACTAGCCATGCTCAGCCTTGCCGATCTGGACCTTCGCGGCGGCGACAGGCTCCGCGTCCTCAGCAGCCTTAATGCCGACGCACTCGACGGACTGCGGCGGGATGGACTGCTCCGCACGTCGTCCGAGGACCGTTCCACCGTGGGTCCAGTGTTCGCGCACGACGAGGTTCGCCGCTATGCGATTGCGCGTCGGCTGCTCTCCCACAGTGATTTGACCGAGCCTTTGGTTGAAGCCGGAGTGCCGCGTTGGTGCCTTGGTGCGGCGAAGCTCGCCTGCCAAGCCCAGCTTGCCGAATCGGAGAACGCCAGCCACCCGGTGGAAGGCAGGTTCGCAACGTTGCAGAATTGCTTCGACGCGCTGGCCGACATGGGCCACGACGCGCGGTGGCGTGACGTTCCTGGAGAAGCGCTTCTCTCGCTCGCCGATCCCGGCGCGATTCTTGCCGATGCCTGGCCTGCTTTGCGCTACGCAGACGAAGGTGGGTTAGGCCTTCTTGCGCGCCTTGTCAACCAACGACTGCGTCGCTCGGACGGCTTTGTCAGCGTCCCCTCGATTGAGCCCATCGCCGAGCGCCTACTCGATGAAGCCACACCTTGGAAGCTCGGCAAACACGCCGTCGCACTTCTCCGCGATTGGCTCCACAGTCTGATCATCGCCGAGGCTGGCGTCGGGCATCCCCTGAGAGTGAGACTCCGCGAGTTGCTGACCGCGGAATGTGCGGCCGGAGATCGTCGGCTCGCCGAGCGACAAGAGCAACAAGCGGCCGCGCTCGCCAACCGCACGCCCGCAGAAGTCGAGCAGCAGCGGCTGCGACTGGAGCGAAACCATCTGTTGATGACCTCACTCGGGTGGACTGGTCGTGAACGAAGGCAGCGACCCACGGTGCCGCCCGAGATCACCGACGAAGTCGTCATCGAACTTCTCGCTCTCCCGGGCCCGGACCTCGCGGAGGGCGGTGCGCAAATCCTGCGAAGGGTCGCGCGGGATGCGCCGGAAAATCTGGCCCCTGCGCTGGAGGAAGTCCTCACTGGACGTGCCCTCGCGGCACATGGGCAAGGACTCTTGGCCGAGCTGACTGAGGCCTACTACCTCGATGACGACTACGGAGACGAGGTTCCGTGGGACTCGATGCATGACGGCATTCGACGCCATCAGATTCGCATGTCGAGCCTGTTCGACTTCTGCGCGTGGCATCGGGGACCATTTGCGGCGCTGCTGCTAACGGATTTCGCGTCCGGAGTTGCGGTGCTCAATCGACTCTTGAACCACGCCGCTCGCGTGCGAGTGCTGTCCCTGGCTCGCATACGACGCGAGCCGTGGCCTCCGGTTCGAGAGGACATCCTGAGTCAGCATCAACTTCAGATGGACATCACGGGAACTCCAAAGTCGTACATCGGCGATGCGCACGTGTGGTGCTGGTACCGCGGTCACATGGCCGCCGTCGGGCCGTACCCGTGCATGAGCGCGTTGCAGGCCCTTGAGCATGCGTGTGACCAGCTCATCAAGGCCGGTGCACGAGTCGGGGACATAGTGCCGCTGCTGCTCAAGGACTGCGAGAACCTCGCAATGGTAGGCGCAGTCTTCGGGCTGCTCGTCAGGCATCTTGAGGCGGCAGATCGCTTGTTGGATCCTTTCCTGACACAGCCGGCGATCTGGAGGTACGAGTCCTCCAGGCTCGCGTCCGAGTCCAGACAACGCACGGGCGAGTCTGACGCCCTCGTCGCCCCTGAGCGCCGGACGTGGCTGCCGCGCCAAGTCGCCATGACGCTTGTGCTCGGAGCTGATGAAGAGAGAGCGGCCGAACTGCGTTCGGTTGGCGACAAGCTCGTCGAGAACGCGCGTCGAGAATTCTCGTCAACACGATCGACCAATCCCGATGGCGATGAACAAGCAGCAAGGGACGCCTTGGCGGAACATCTCATCACGGTGCGCAATTGGGCGAGCGCGCTCGACCGCAGCACGTACCGAGTTGAATCGGTCCCTGGCGGCTATCAGATCAGCGCCGAACCGCCACCTGATGTCGCCGAAGCACTCAAGGACAGTGCCGAAGACCTTGAACGCATGGAGGACGAGGCGCGGCTCAAGCTCCGCTACTACGGACTATTCGCCGAACAATCGACCAGTTCGCTGTCTTCCGAGGATTTGGATGCGGACCTGGCCACAGCACAGCGGCTCCTTGAACGGCCGTCTCGCCTTGGGCCAAGTTTCCGCTGGGAGGCCGCCGCACTCGTCGCGGCCGCCGCACTTCATGCCCAGCTGACTCGGAGCGTGGATCTTGTGGGAGACTCGTTGGCGTTCGCCGCCGAGATCGTGGTTGGCGTTGTTGACGACCCGGCTTCGCGGCCACCGTTCGATTCCGAACAGAGCATCTTCGGCCACGGAGCCGACCGCAGCGCCGCTCGGGCGCTCCCGCTGCTGCTGTTACCGGCGGCTGCGCCGATTCGCTCACTCTTGAGTGACTCCATTGGACGGCCGGCCTACGAGCATCTCGTGCACTGCGGTCTCAGCCTCGCAAGATCGTTGCCGAATGAAGTGCGAATGCAGCTTGCCCGCGGACTAGACCACTTAGAGGCCGCGCGGATAGATCGGCTCTGAACGATTTCGAGCCGTGGAATCGCCTCTGGATGGGTCTCTGACCTGCAGCATCGACACGACAGACGATGCGATTGCATACAGTCGTTTTATCAATCCGCTAACGCTCTT
>JAJDVQ010000079.1 GCA_022826045.1 Acidimicrobiia bacterium
CGTCATAGCCGACACCGGGATTCACCTGCTGCAACAGCGAATGGCGCACCACCTGACAAGGGTCGTGATCGAACTCACTGAACTTGCCGAGCACTCAGCGCCGGTACTCGCCGAAGTCGATCTGCACGAAGAATGGACGACAGAGCTTGGCGACTCCGCGGAATCGGCCTTTCACGCCTTTCTCGATCAAGATGAACGCAAGCTCAGACAGTGGCTCGAGGAACCTCACACCAGAAGCCAAGCGATTTCGGCAGTGCGCAGAGAAATACGTTCGCGCGGTAGTCGCGAATGAGTGCTGCTCTGGAGGCCCCATCCAGAGCGAAACGACATCGCTCGATACAACACCTCCATGAGTAGCGATTCTACTCTGACCAAGGTGTTATGATTGCGACCAGAGTACAGCTCGACCTGTCACAAATGGGCGCTTCGGAAATCAGCGGGGTGTGATGGTGGCGAGGAGTGTCCAGTCGGGTTTGTCGGCGTGGAGCAGCGACCGGATTCGGTGGTTGGCGAAGCTGCGGAACCCGAATGCGATTCGTTTGGCTCGTTTGATCAGGTTGTTGGCGGATTCGGTGGGTCCGTTCGTGGCGTGTGCGCGGCGCCAGGCGACGATCTGGTGCGACCAGCGGGCGATGGTGCGTCCGAGCTGTCGTATCTCGCCTGGGCGGTCGCCGTCTTGGAGATCGGCGCTGAGGCGCTCGACGAACTCTTCGGCAAGGTGTGGGTCGGCGACCTGCGCGGCGTCGGGCAGCATCGTGTCGAACGCCAGCCGCCGCGGTCCCGACAGATCCAGAACCGCCCACAAGATCCCGCTTCGCCGCTGTTGTGGCTGATCAGCAAGCCAGGCGCACGCACCAGCGGCGCTGCGGCCCTCGATCACGTCGAGGAGCTGGCCGGACCCCACTTCCACGATCGACGCCGGTCACCGCCACACCGGCACCCAAACCGACAACCACACGCAACACGCGAATGGCGTCAAGACCCACAGGGACCCTCCAGAACTCAGAGACGTCGAGCACCTCCGATTCTGGGGGATCCCTCCCTACGCCGCCCGCACCCTCACCGACCCACCCCACGCGCAAACACGAAGCGCCCATTTACCTGACGGTTCCGCAGACGGAGTTTCTGAAGGTTCGGGCCGCTGCTGCCGGCACAACGCGCAGTGCCGTGATCAGTGGCATCGTCGACGATGCCGCTGCTCAGCCGGACACGCTCAACGCCGGGACCTCGCGCGCGACACGCATCTGCGGCATCACTGTGCCCAGTGTGCTTTGCAAGAGAACGTCATCGCCAACCGGCGTCCATCGCAGGCGCGCGCCGCTGACCGACGTCTGGGCTACTGCGCTGGCTGTCACGCCCCTTGGTTATCGTCCCGGTTCTGCCCACATACACTGCACAGCATCTTCGAGAACCGCCAACGGACAGTCAGCGAGCGCATAGAAGGAGCGACGAATGTCGGTAACCGATGCCGAATCGAAGATCCACGCGGTCGACCTCTTCTGTGGCATCGGCGGATTGACGCATGGGCTTGCCCGCTCGGGGATAGCAGTCAAGGCTGGCTTCGACAACGATAATTCTTGCCGCTATGCATACTTAGCCAACAACTCCGGCACGCAGTTCATTGAGGCCGACATCTGCGACGTGAGCGCCGAAGACATCAAGCCCTATTTCGCTGACGCGGACGTGTCTGTACTAGCTGGCTGTGCTCCCTGTCAGCCGTTCTCGGCGCACAATCGAAAGCTGCAAAAGGAAGCAGATTGCTCACTTGTATACGAGTTTGCACGTCTTGTGAAGGAAACGCGGCCCAGTATTGTCTCGATGGAAAACGTGCCAGGCTTGGCCAAGCATCAAGCATTCAATGAATTTCTCGAAATGCTTGATCATCTTGACTACGAGCCTGACCATGGTGTTGTATCGTGCTTCGACTATGGAATTCCACAGAAGCGGAAGCGACTCGTATTGTTGGCATCGAGAATCGGATCCATCCACATACCACGGGGCAATGCCGCTCCGTGCACGATATCCGACTTTATTGCTGGTCTTCCTGCAATCACGGACGGTGAAGCGCATCCTGACGACCCAGCGCATGCGGCAATGCCGTTATCAAGCCTTAACCGGAGACGAATCGAGCAGTCCAAGCCCGGCGGAACATGGTCCGATTGGGACGACGATCTCGTTAGTGCCTGCCACAGACATTCATATTACCCTGCACCATACGGTAGAATGAGATGGGACGACGTAGCACCAACCATCACAACTCAATTCTGCTATTACAGCACGGGTCGATTTGGCCATCCTAAGCAGCACCGAGCCATTTCCGTACGTGAGGGCGCACTTCTCCAAACATTCCCACAGGAATACATATTGACCGAAGGCGACGCGCCTATCTGCGTGCGAGATGTAGCACGTCAAGTCGGAAACGCGGTGCCGGTCAAACTGGCGGAGGCTATCGGTCTAGCGATTGTGGAGTCGACGAATGCCCAATGACCGTAGCAGTCGTTATGAGATGAGCATCAGCCTGAGCGTGCTTGATCACTTGGGCCTCAACCTCTACAGCAACACGCCAGCCGTCATCTCGGAGGTAATCGCCAACGCCTGGGATGCAGACGCTACCCGCGTCGACATCGCCTATGACACGAGAGCGAACACGATCACCGTGACTGACAATGGGCACGGCATGGATCTCGACGACATTAACAATCGTTATCTCTTGGTTGGGTACCGTCGTCGCGATCCTACTGCACAAGGTGCACTCACAAGCCAGGGCAGAAAGCCCATGGGCCGAAAGGGCATCGGCAAGCTCTCACTGTTTTCCATTGCCAATAGAATCACAGTCCACACTTGCAAAGCGCGTAGCGAGCCTGAAGCATTTCAGATGGATGCCGAAGAGATCCGGCGCAACGTCCAAGCACAGGAAAACAGCGACGACAACGAAAACCATCCGAGAGTTCCTCGATATCGTCCCCTGCCTGTTGAGTTCGACGGGTCTGGCCTAGCAGACGGCACAGGTACAACCATCAAGATCACTGACTTCAAGAAGGTCAGTCTCACAGCTGGCTCGGTCGCCGGATTGCGTAAACGCATTGCACGACGCTTTGACCTTCTGTCGAATGATTTTGAAATCTTCCTCAATGGCGATCCAGTTCGCTTTGAAGACAGAGACTATTTTCACAAGGCGAGGTTCATCTTCCAATATGGCGATCACAATTATGCCGCTCACTGCAGGAATCTAGAGACTGACGAAGATACTGGGGAGCCCTTGGCTTTCTCCCGGCCGTCTACTTTTGACGAGAACGGCAAGCGAGACCCCAACGGCGCGCTTGCAACCAAGGGATGGATAGCGATTGCGCGGCATTCCAATGATCTAGATGATGCAGCCGACGGGCAAGATGACAATCTAAATCGAATAACGATATTGATGAGAGGCAAAGTCGCGCAAGAGGATATCTTGCAGGAATATCGCCTCGGAGGAATGATCACCAAATTCATCTTTGGTGAAATTCACGCAGACTTCCTCGACGACCAAGATGAGGATATAGCGACTACAAGTCGTCAACGTCTCGCAGAGGATCATCCCAAGTACAAGGCACTCAAGAGCTTTCTCGAAGCCGAGCTTCGACATATCTGGACGGAAACCAACACGCTCAAGACACGCCGCGCGCTCGAGAATGCCCTCGAGTCGAACCCCCATCTCAAAAGTTGGTACGACAATCTCCGACCTTCATCTCTAAAAACACGAGTCAAAAGCGTTTTCCGAGGTATCGACCTGGCCAATATAGATGGCCAGCATAGGCATGATTTCTATGCTACTGCGGTGCTCGCATTTGAAAGGCTCAAGCTCGAACACGCGCTAGAGCAAATTGAAGAAATCGACGACTCTAACATGGAGATATTTCTCAATTGGCTTGCTGACGTGGACGCAGTCGAGGCAACACAGTATCTGGAAATTGTCCGCTACCGGCTGAGCGTTATCAGAGAGCTGCAAGACAAGATACAGCGGGACGAATACGAAAGCGAACTACGAGACTATATTTTTGAACACTTGTGGTTGTTGGATCCTGCCTGGGAGCGAGCCACTGAACATGCTCAAATGGAGGAACGGATACAGAACGCGGTGGAACGTGTGCCCATTCGCGGCAAGGAGTCGGTGCAGCCTGATGTCCGCTACCGTCGCATATCATCGGCACACGTAATCATTGAACTAAAGAGGGCATCGGTAAGCGTACGCAAGACAGCAATTGAAGATCAATTGAACGACTACATTGCCGCCGTTCGACAAGAAATCCAAAAAAACGCCGGGGAACGTCGACTCCCTATAGAAGCGATTTGTCTGTTGGGCAAGCTGCCCATAGGTTGGGACAACTCGGACACACGCGCGCGTGACGAGCGATCACTGCATGAGTACGGTATTCGCGTGCTCACCTTCGACGAGATGATCGATCGCGCTCACTCAGCCTACACCAAGTTCATTCAAGCTCAAGCCCCGGTGAATGAACTTCGTAGCACGGTTGAAGCAATCCGCGCATATCGGCCTCCCATGGAAGACTAGCTGATCTAATACAATAGCGGCTGATGCCCTAAACACATATGTTGAATTGGGCTGTCTAAGCACTCGGCTCTCGTCCCTCATTCGGCGCTAGAACCGCGGGGGTTTGCGTTGGGCGGAGGTGGGGATGGGGAAATCGGAGGCGGGGATGAGGGGCCCGTTTACGATCTGGTTCAGGAGTTCGGTGGCGCGTGGGGTTACTTCTACGGTGTGTTCGAGGATCGTGAGTAGGAGCAGGAGTTCGCCGGATTGGGTCCAGCGAGTGGGGCGGATGTCGTCGAGGTCGCTGGACTTGCGTCCTTTGCGATTCTTCATCCGGTAGCCGAGCCATGAACGAAGGACTCGGAGGCCGGAGACTTCGAAACTCCAGACTTCCTCGCTGACTGAGGCGAAGATGCCGTTGCCGACAGTCAGCTGCTGGGTATCGGGGTCGTAGTGGCAATCCTTGAGGTCTTGGGGCATGGCGGTCACGGGGACCAGCTCGGTGGCGCTGCCGGGTGGCAGCTTGGCCTTTGGCGTTGGGGCGAAACGCTCGCCCCAGGTGTGCCACCACAACAGGTCGCGCCCGAGGGCGACTGCGTGGGCGAACAGCGTGGGGTCGCTGGTAATCGGGATGCGGACCGGGCCGGCTGCTTCTGACAACTGCTCCGCGAAGCGCTGGCTGAAAGCCGCCGTACCGCCGATGCCGTAGGCGTAGGCCAGCAGGTCTTCGGCCGTCGGCGGCGCGGTGGCTGTCGACGGCGAGGCCTCAGGATCGTCGCTGCTGGCAGCGTCGGCACCATGCGCTTCGAAGACCCCATGAAGGACTTCCAAGATGCCCTCCGTGAGATTGGGCGTCTCGCCCGCTGGGTCGCAGTACAGCGGTATCACGTTCTTCGCCCCGTAGGAACCACGGAAGTGGTCGAGGTCAGGCACGTAAGGCGACGCAATCAGCACCGGACCCGGACCGAGCTTGGTCGACGTGAGCGTGGTCAGGAACAGCTGGCGGCGCCCGCGAACCCGCCACAGGTCGGGACGGGGTCGGTCGGCGAGACGATTGTCAGCGATGATCCACTGACGGTCAAGACTGCGGTAGCCGTAGCGGACGATGCTCTCCGGCGAGTCGCCGCGGTCGAGTTCCTTCAGTGCCCGGAGACGTTCACCCCGGCCCGCCATGGGCATTGGCTTCGCTGCTGAGTTGCGGGCATCGGTAGCTCGCATCAGTTCGTCGCGCTCGCGCGGAACCGCTTCGAGCAGCGTGCGCCAGCGCTGGTTGACGGTCGCTCTGTTCTCAGAGATCGGCCAGGTTCGCTTGAGTTGGCAGCCCGAGTGAATCCAGGGGAACAAGTCCGTGATCTCTGGCCAGTCGTAGTAGTCGCCGGAGCCCAGGGGTACGAATCGATCCAAGCCCTCGCCATCTACCTCCTCGTGGGCCTGGCCAAGGTTCATCTGTCGAAGTACAGCGAACTTGTTGGCCCTGTCGCCTCCAACACGGCGATACTGCACCGCTGCGGGCAGATGCTGCGAGAAATCTTCGCTCCGGGTCGATTCGGGGACATCTGACGGGTCGCCTACAAGCGGGTCATCGGAACGGCCCCGGGCATCAGCAGACTGATGTGGTTCGCTCGCGGACAGTTCGGACTCTGCCTCCTCGTCATTCTCGGGATCGTGCTTGGGCCCCATAGACACGCCAATAGCGATGGCGACGGGGGTTTGGATGTCGAAAACGTTTTCTTCCTTGAGCGCGCCGCGGCCCTCGCCGCCGAGATCGACGATGCGCAGCTCGTCGAAGGTGTCTCGCAGGTGCTGGCGGAGGCCGCCCATCGAGATGCCGTCGAGGAAGGACGCGGCCGTGATGAAGGCCACCACGCCGGGCCCTGGGGGCAGCTCGGTGGCTTGCCACGTGGCCCATCTCCAGAAATAGACGTAGTCGTTGTAGACGTTCTTGAGATGGCCGCCGAGACCGGCCTTGCGCATAGGTTCGGTGACGGCCTGCAGCAGCGGCGAAGCCTGGACGCCAGGCGTCTCGAAACGCACTACGCCGCCCTTGCGCTTCGCCGTATCGCCCCCCGACCTCTGCTCGCGGTCGTAGGGCGGGTTGCCGATGACCACCGTGAAGCGGTTGGCTTCCTTGAGCTCGGCGGCTGCCCCGCCTTCGGCCGAGATCGGGTCCTCCATGGTCTCCAACTGGCCTTGGCCGCGATGGTGTTCGAGCGTGTCGGTGAGAAACACCTTGATCCGGGCATCGGTGACGCCATGGGAGTGCACTTCCAAGGCGACCTTGAGATGGGCGATGGCGTAGGGGCCGAGCATCAACTCGAAGCCGTGCATCGACGGCAGCACGTGGTCGCGCAAGTGTTCAGGCCAATGGGCCTCGACACCGCCGCCGTCAACGAACGACCGCTTGGCCTGATTGATCCACGCCACCAGGAAGGTGCCGGTTCCAGTCGCGGGGTCGATCATCGAGACGAATGGCGACTCGGGCTCGATGCCTTCGGGCACCTCGAAGCCGTTGCGCTCGGCTACGTCGGCCCATGTGGACGGGTCTGCAATGCCCATCGGGAGGCCGAATTGCGTTCGCAGAACCTCGTCGACGGCTCTCACCATGAACTCGACCACTGGCTGAGGTGTGTAGAAGGCGCCGGCCCTTAGGCGTTCTTCCTTGTCGTACTGCTTCAAGAACTCCTCGTAGAAGTGGATGACCGGATCGCCGCCCTTGGCCGTGGAGCCGAAGTGGTCGAGTATCTCCTCGACGTTGGTGGCCTTGAGATCGGCAACCAGCTGATCCAAGCCACTGCCCGGGAGGTCCAGCACGCTGGCCTCGTCTTGCACCTGCTCGAACAGCGCCTCGAGGAAGGGATTGGACAGCGGCACGGTGGAGTACACCGGCGAGGTGCCGAAGTCTTCGGGAGCGGTAACCCGGGCCGACAGCATCCCGTACACGAGCGTCTGCGCGCACATATCGGCGAACTTGGCCTCATCAGCATCAGCGATGAGCTGCGAGCGGACCTGAGCCAGCATCGTGGTGAACGGACCACCGTGCTCAGCGGCTTCGGCAGCGAGCGCGTCGGCGATCTGGCCTCGCAGGTCGCGGGCTGTTCTTGCCATTCGCTCCGCCAAGGTCGCGGCCGAGCTGATGGCGGCGCCGGGCGGCAGCTTGAAGGCGTCTCGCCACTGGTTCCGCCACGCGATGCCGTCGCCGGTGTCATCGGGCCAACTGAGCTTTGGCAGCAGCTCGTCTGTCAGCCGGTCAAGGTGGCGCACGCTGGCCTGCGACGGACGCCATGCGAGTGAGCGAATCTCGTCAACCTGATCCTCGCGGTCCCACAGCGCCAGCAGATGCATCTGCACGGTCTCGTTCTGGCCTGTGGTGACCAGGAAGAGCAGGTTCTCGCGGTCCCAGCGGACTCGGTCTTCGTCGGCCGCGCCGGCCCGCTTGCGCCGAGCGAGGGCTTGCACCAACTTGCGGAAGTGGGTGACCGGCAGCCGTTCCCGGTCAAACTCTGCGAAAAAGATGCCCCATGGCTGACCCGCAGTGAGGGGCCGCAGCTGACGCAGCCTTCGCAGGCTGTCCAGGCTCGCCGGGTCGATCCCGAGGTCTTCGGGCAACCACTCCCACGTCAGCTGTTCCTCATCGAGATCGGCGACGTCCAGCGGCCAGCCCAGCTCATCGGCAAGGAACTCGAACAGATCTGTCTGGGTGCCGACGCGCCGCAGCACCGACTCGCTCAGCGGTCCGTGCCGACTCCGTCCCTGCGTGGCCATCAGTCGAACTCTGCCCTGTTCGAGCGGCCATCGGCCCCAGGAAGCCATGTCACCAAGGCGGAGCAGACCATCAGTTCATCTCCAGCCAGCAGTCGAGGCGGGGCCTGGGGGCATCGGCCGGAACTTGAGCGGCACGCTCGTAGCCGTTGGCGATGTGAGCCAGTACGCGCTTGCGCACCTTGACCAAGTCGTCGGGATCGAAGCGCGTCCTGCGAGGCGTGTGCGGCAGCGAGCGGATGCTGCGAGCCACGTCGCCTATCTCCTCCGTGGCTTCATGCAGGTGATCGAAGTCGATGTCGTAGAGATACCAGCGTGTCGGCCCCGCTTCGAGCGTGAAACGGCCCTGCTCCGCATCGAGCGCAGGCAGGGAGAAACACAGGAAAACGCCACGCACGCCTTCGGTGGCACGGCCAGCGCTCGGTTCTTCGCTGCCAGGCAGTTGCGGATCGTCCGACTTCCACGCCGGACGGCCGGATACGCGCTCCCGGCCGCTGAACGCCCCACTGGGCAAGTCATCGAGCCGCCCAGCCAAATCTGGATGATCGCGCAGCAGTTCCTGGTACTCCAAGTGCATCTGCTCGACCGATGTCACCTCGCCCTCGTAACCGGCGTTGAACTCTCGCAACGCGTCGTAGTGATCTTCAGGGCGCAGCAGCTTGCGGCCCTCGATGCCGAATGTCTGCGAGATCAGCAACGTCTTGCCGCTCACCCGGCTGTACAGCTTCAAAATGCGGTCGAGGTCATCTGGCGGCAGGAAGTTCCAGAACCGCACTTCGCCCCGCCCAGCCGCTGCCGCGGGGTTATCGACGGCCATCTGCGCTTCGACCTCGGGATTCATGCGCCGGTCGACACGGCCGATCCGCTGCATGAGCCGCACCGGGTTCCAATGGATGTCGTAGTTGACCAGCAGAGTCGCGTCTTGCAAGTTCAGACCCTCAGACAGCACATCGGTAGACACAAGCACCGTGATCTCCGTGTCGGGCGTCAGCTCGGCGGGTGAGGAGCCGTTGTAGTAGGGGGCGAATCGGCGGATGACCTCGGCGCGGTTGCGAGTGGAGGCACCGTCGAGTTGCTCCACACCCGCAATGCCTGCCTCACGTAGCTGGGCGGCCACGTAGCGAGCCGTGTCTGCAAATTCCGTAAACACCAGCACCTTGCGGCCTGACACTTCGGGACTCTTCAACAGCCTGGTGAGCCGGCGCAGCTTGTCATCGTCGGCGGGACGGAACTCCTTTGTCTGCTTCAGGAACCCAGCGATGCGATTCAAGTCGTGGCGGACTTCGGTGAGAATCGCCGAAACGTCATACTCGTCGCGACTCAGCTTCTCTGCCGCCTCAGCGATCTCCGGGGGAACCACATCGTCGCTGTCGTCGCCCTCCGTGGCGTCGCCGTCGTCAAGCCCGAGACCCAGTTCTTGCTGCGGGTCGAATCCGACGATGTCGGCGTTCTCGACAGTCCACGCCTCGAACACCGCCCGCTCGCGCGCGGTCTCGGCGTTCGCTCGGGCGAACGCCAGCAGTTTGCGCATCAACAGGTCCAGCGACCGCGTGAACGCGTACACGCTGCTCTCGAACCTCTTGAGGAACATCGACCGGATCAGCCCCACCACCTGCTTCTGGCGGTTCTCTTCGAGTGGGTCAATGTCGGCGCGATCGCCGATGTAGTAGTGCAACGGGTAGTAGATCGCGAGCGTGAACAGCGGGCTTTCGCTCTTGAACGCCTTCTCGAACTCGTCGAGCACAGCGCCGTAGGACTTGCGGATCGAGTACTCGGCGACGCTCGGCTCAGCGCGCTTCGGGAACATCGCTGCGTCGGCGCCGAGCGCCTCCTGGCTGCGGCGGGCGTAGGCGCGGCTGCGCTGTACCACCAGCTCGCTCGACACCGGCCCGGCGCCGGCAGGGCCGAGACCTTCGTCCATCGGGTTGAACAAGGCCAGCGGCTCGACATCGCTGTCGACGGTGTCCTCCGCGGCCCGGTCCTCCAGCGCCTTCTCCATGCGGCGGAAATGGGTGGTCAGATTGTTGACGCCCAGCGTCCTGGCGAAGTACGTGTCGTCTCCCGCGGTGAACAGCTCGATCATGTGGCGCAAATCGTTGATGCGGTTGTTGATCGGCGTTGCCGTCAGCATGAACACCTGCTTAGGTCGGTGCGACCGGCTGCGGACGCCCGTGCGCTGGTCTGGCGCGCCATTGATGAGATCGAACATGCGCCAGTAGCGGGAGCGCTGGTCGCCCGCCTCCGGATCGTCGGTGACGCCTCGCGAGCCGCGGTTGCGGAAGTGGTGCGCTTCGTCGATGACCACGGCATCGGCCAACTCGGCCATGCGCCGGAAACGCTCGGGATACTCGCCGCCGCGGTTCAAGTCGGTGTGACTGAACACGGCCAAATCCGAGAAATCGGCGCCTCCGCCGAGCCCTCCGATGTCGGGGAGGTAGCGCTGCAAGTGCGGCTGCCATACGCCCTCTACCGCCGCCTTGGGCGCGAACAGCACGACGCGCTTGTTTTCTTGGAGCACGAGACGCTCGATCAGCATCAGCCCCACGAATGTCTTGCCGAGCCCGACCCCGTCGCATAGGAAGGCACCGCCGTGCTGACGGGCGATCTTCATGAGCGACCAATACGCCTCGCACTGGTACTGGTCGAGATGGCCGAAGACCAGCGATTCGGTGCGGTCCCATTCGCCTGCCGCCAACTCGCGCCCACGGAAATACTCGTGCAGCGCCTTGGCGTACACCATGAACGGCGACAGCTCGGCGGTGTGGCGGGTGACCACGCGCAGCACGTCGTCGGTAACCGGTTCGGCTTGTTCCCAGCGCTCGTCGAACCACTGCTGCAACTGTGCGACCTCGGCGCCCACTTGCACCTGGATGTTCAGCTCGGTGTTCTGTGTCAGGCCGGGGCGCGTGAAGTTGCTCGAGCCCACCAGCGCTCTCGCGCCCACCACGTCGATCTTGGAATGGGTGATGTACGCCTTGGCGTGGAACTTGGACTTGCGGAACACACGACACTCGATCTGGCCGCTCTTGAGCGCCTCGACAATCGATGCGACCCCCGCCAAGAACGGGTTCGGGCCCTTCTCGGCTTCGAGGCTCCCGTCAAGGCGCCCCATGCGCTCCGACACTGCTGTCTCGAATGCCTGCTTGGTGCGCAGCGAAACCTCGTCGCCCATGAGCACGCGAATCTTGCCGAGTTGCTGCCAGTGACCGTCCAGCGCCAGCAGCGACCCGATCTCAAAGAACCCGGTGGCGATGTCGAAGCTGCGGGATATCTCACACCACTGCCGGAGATACTCCAGGCCAGTCCAGCCATCGACCGAGTTGTCCACGATGAACAGCCCGCTGCCATCGCGGCTCGGCGATAGATCGCTCACCTCAGCGACCATACCGGTGCCGTGTGACATGACCGGTGCCCGCGTGCCAGCGCAGACGGTGAATTTCTGCGGCGTGTCGGCTGAGGCGCCACGGTGCCAAACGACCGATGCGGCTCCGCGCGGAAACCGTGGGTTTGGAGAATCTCGGCGCTAGCCGCCTGGGTGAGGTGTGGGGAGGCGGTAGATCCAGTGGCCGCCTCTTGGGTCGATCGCGTGGAACAGCAGGTGTTCGCCGGTCTCGCTCCATCGCAGTGTCGGCGTGCTGCCTGAAGCGATCTCGCCCGGCGCATTCACGGTGAGGCTGAAGTCCTCGGTGGCGGTCGGATCTTGCAGCGAGCGGATCGCAGCGGTCGCCTGGCCGTCCGACCACTCACGCATCGCTGCGATTGCCGATCCGTCGGCCGACCACGTGCCGCGGCCGCCAACAACGCCTGTCAACAACAGCGACTCGGACAGGTCGTCGAGTTGCACCGTTCTCAGCTCGTCGCCGATCCGGTAGGCGATGGCGCTGCCATCAGGAGACCACGACGGCGCTGACAACCACCCGCCACTGGCCGCAACCACCTGCTCGGCGCCGTCCAACAGATCCACCACGACGATGCGGTGCTCGAAGCGGCTGGTCCCATCGGCCTCAGTCACCCGCATCCGGCGGGCGAACGCAATGCTGCCCTCGTCGGGAGACCAGGTGGGGTCTTGATCCAACACGCTCCCTTGCGTGATCTGAGCAAGGCCCAGACCGTCGGGCAGGATCATGAAGATGTGGCTGGCCCGCTCTCCCTCCACGATTGCGCCCTGCGAGAACGCAATCCACTGGCTGTCGGGCGACCACACCGGAGCATTCAGGCCGTACTGGGCCGTGAGGAACGGCAGATCGCTGGTTCCGTCGCCGTTGGCAACCCACAGGGTGCTGCCCACCCGGAACACCATGCGCCGGCAGTCGGGCGACCAGGAGAGATAATCGACGCCTTCGGGCTTGGTGCTCGCGAAGCTCAGGGGGAGCTGCACCCGCTGAGCGGGCAGCACTCCCCTGCAGACGGCAGCGGGCGGGCCAGGCTCGTCGAGTCGGATGCGACTGGGGATGTACGGCTCGACGCCCGACACCGGATGTTCCGGTTCGCCGAAGGCCTCCGATAGCTCCGAGCCCGATGCGTCGGTTGTGTCAGTTGGTTCGTCTTCAGGTTGGGGCGGCTCCGAATCCACCGGTGCCTCGGCATCGGCTGCCGTCGTCACCGGTGCGGCATCCTCGGCGGATGAAACCGCTTCTCCGCTCGTCGCCGGGATCTCGTCTGCGGACGCGGCGTCATCGGCGGCGCCATTCGATCCCACCAGTGAGCTGACCGCGGCAGCAGCAACGAGCAGCACGCCAGCGACGGCAGCGACCAGCCACCATCGCGTTCGAGGCTGATCAGGACCGCGGCGGCCTGAGCCCTGCACCACCATGCGCGCGACCGTACTTGCAACCGATCGCGCGCAGTCGGTCAGAGGACGCGCGAAGCGGATTCTCTAGGGTGGCCCGGTGCCCAAGCCGCTGATCGGACTGTCGGGACGGCGCCGCGTCGGCGCTCGCATCCGCGGCTTCCCGCCGGTGTTCGTGGACGTCGAAGTCGATCTGTACATCGCCCACTACGCCCAGGCGGTGCACGCTGCTGGGGCCATCGCGGTGCATGTGCCGCTCGACGCCGACCCGGCCGATGTGGTTACACGCCTCGACGCCGTGCTGCTCACCGGCGGCGAGGACGTGGCCGCGTGCCTGTACGCAGATCGCCTGCACGAGCAGGTGTATGACGGCATCGACCCGTTTGCCGAGCGCGCCGCAGGATTCGACAACGACACCGTCAGCGCCGTCGACGCGGTTCCGATGCTCGCTCGCAGCGACGGCGAGCACAGCAACCCGTCCGCTGCCGCCAACGACCGCGTGCCGCTGCGCGATGCCTTCGAGATCGCCCTGCTCGACGCCGCCGTCAGCAACGGCCTGCCGGTGCTGGGCATCTGCCGCGGCCCGCAGCTCATCAACATCGCCGCCGGGGGCACCCTGCACCAGCACCTGCCCGAGCACGCAGCCACCGACGGGCCGCCCGACGCCACGCCACACACCGTCATCACCGTCGAAGGCAGCCAGCTGCACAAAATGTACGGCCCAGAGGTGGCGGTGAACTCGCTGCATCACCAGGCGGTGGACGAGCTCGGCGACGGCTACATCGCGACGGCGCATTCCCCCGACGGGATCATCGAGGGCATCGAGCACGCGGAGCTGCCGATCCTGGCCGTGCAATGGCACCCCGAGCTGATGACCGGCGCACTCGCCGACCCCTGCTTCCGCTGGCTCGTCGACAACGCCAGCACCTGATTGCGGCGACGGCGCTCGCCAGTTACGCCTGCACCGTCCGTCACACCGCTACGAACCGAACGGTCAGCCCTCGACGGCGGCGCGCACCCTCGGGATGACATTTCGAGCCAGCCGTTCGAGGGACGAGTTGAACAGCGACGGAGCAATGCCGGGCGAGGCGCCCCAGGTGCACACGTCGGTGAAGCCGTACTGCTGAATGAACCCAGTCAGCTCGGCGACGCAGTGGTCCTCATCGCCGACGATCCAGTTCTGGGGAATCGCACCCTTCGAAGGGTCGAATGCGGTGAACTCGTCGGGCGTCTCGGCGAAGAACTTGGCGTACACGCCGAGCCGGTAGCGCTCTGCGGCCTTGATGGGGTTCCACTCGCGCTCGACATCGTCGGTGACGAACACCGAGCGGATGATGCCCACCCGGTAGTCGTCGGGATCACGCCCGGTCGCCCGCAGCTCGTCCTTCCACGGATCCATCACCACCTCGGGCGCACCCTGCGGCAGCAGGTGCGTGTCGAAGCGGGCAGCCCGCACCGCCGCGTTCGCGCTCATGCCTGCAATCCACAGCGGCGGGCCTCCCGGCTGCACCGGCGCTGGCGTCACCAGCAGGTCGTCGAAGCGGTGGCGCTTGCCGCGGAAGCTGAACGGCTCGCCCTTCCACGCCAGCCGCAGGATCTGCACCAACTCCTCGGTAAGCGACACCCGGCGGGATTGGGGGATCCCGAAGCCACGGAACTCATGCGCCGCGTAGCCCATGCCGATGCCCAGCTCGATGCGCCCGCCCGAGATGTTGTCGAGAATCGCCAGATCCTCCGCCAGCCGGATCGGATGCGCGAACGGCGCCAGCAAAATGTCGGTGGACAGGCGGATCCTCGACGTACGAGCAGCCACCGCCCCCGCCACCGGCACGAAGTTCGGCAAGTGGCCGTCGTCGAGGAAGTGATGCTCGGTGAACCACGCCAGGTCGAACCCCAGCTCATCGGCCATCTCGAGCTGATCGAGCGCCTGCGCGTACATCTCGGGCAGCGGCACATCGCTGCCGGGCGGGCTTCGCAGATCGTGGACGACCCCGAAACGCAGTGGTTGAGCCATGGACGGAGACTAGGGCCAGGCCAGCCGAGCCGACCGTTCGACGCTGGGCCCCCACGAAATTTCCTAATGGGCGTTCGACTATTGTGAAGAGACGGGTCCGGAGCGTCGGCGTCGACTCTGGCGAATTCGCAGCCGCTCGATCCGGCGATGCGCCGTACGATCTCAATTGGGGGAGACCAGACATGGCAGCAACAGCGACCAACGGAACCTCAAACGGCAGCGCCGACGGCACCAACGAATACGAGGTCATCATCATCGGCGCGGGCGTGGCCGGCATCTACCAGATGTACCGGCTGGCCGAGCGGGGCGTGCATGCGACCGTACTCGAGATGGGCAGCGATCTCGGCGGCACCTGGTTCTGGAACCGCTACCCCGGCTGCCGCTTCGACTCGGAGAGCTACACCTACGGCTACTCGTTCTCCGACGAGCTGCTCGAGGAGTGGCACTGGAAGGAGCGCTTCTCTGGCCAGCCCGAGAACCTGCGCTACCTCAACTACGTGGCCGAGAAGTTCGACCTGCGCAAGTACATGCAGTTCAACTGCACCGTCGAGACGGCGCACTTCGACGACGATGCCGGTCTCTGGCGGCTGCACCTCGGCGACGGCCGCGACCTGAGCTGCCGCTTCCTATTGACCGCACTGGGCCTGCTGTCCGCGCCCACCTATCCCCGCATCGAGGGCGTCAGCTTCGACGGCACCGACGTGTTCGAGGGCCCGTCGTTCCACACCTACCACTGGCCCGCCGAACCAGTCGAGATCGAGGGCAAGCGGGTGGCGGTCATCGGCACCGGTGCCACCGGCGTGCAGGCCATCGCCGCCATCGGCGAGCAGGCTGAGCACCTGACGGTATTCCAGCGGCGCCCCAACTGGTGCGCCCCGCTGCACAACAGCGAGATCTCCCCCGAGGAGATGTCCACCATCCGCGCCCGCTACGACGACATCTTCGACCTGTGCGCTCGCACACCGGGCGGCTTCGAGCACGAGCCGATCCGTACCGGCTTCCACAACGTCTCTGCCGAGGAGCGCCGCGCGATGTGGGAGAAGCTGTACGGCGAGCCCGGCTTCGGGATCTGGATGGCCAACTACCGCGAGATCTTCTTCGACGAGGAGGCCAACGCCGAGCTGTCTGCATTCATCGCCGACAAGATCCGCGAGCGGGTCGACGACCCCGTCATCGCCGAGAAGCTCATCCCCAAGGATCACGGCTTCGGCGTGCAGCGGGTTCCGCTCGAGACGAGGTACTACGAGACGTACAACCGGCCGAATGTCTCGCTGGTCGACCTGCAGGAGACCCCGATCGAGCGGATCACCCCCACCGGCATCCAGACCTCCGATCAGCACTACGAGTTCGACTTGATCGTGTACGCCACCGGATTCGACGCCATGACCGGCGCGTTCGACCGCATCGACTTCCGGGGCAGCGGCGGTCAGAGGCTGGCTGACAAGTGGAAGGACGGCCCCGTCACGTTCTTGGGCATGATGGTCAACGGCTTCCCGAACCTGCTCACGATCGCCGGCCCGCAGAGCGGCTCAGCCTCCACCAACTACCCGCGGGGCATCGAGATCGGCGTCGAATGGATCACCGGCCTGATGGACTTCGTCTGGGAGAACGGCTACACCCGCTTCGAGGCCGACGCGGACGCTGAGCGGGAGTGGACCAACCACGTCATCGAGATGTACAGCATGATGCTGATGCGCAAGGCGCAAGGCTGGTTCACCGGGTACAACTCGAACATCGACGGCCATGAGGCGGGCACCATCCGGTACTTCGTGTACAACGGCGGCGCCCCCAAGTACAAGCGCCGCATCGACGAGGTCGCCGACGGCAGCTACCAAGAAGTCGCCTTCAGCACCGAGCGAGAGCTGGCAGCCACCTCGTAGCGCTGCGCTCGATCAGCAGCAGCGGCCCTGAGGCGCCGCGGCCGCCGGACAGGTGTGGTCTCAGGGGCAGTTGGTGGCTACTCTCCGGCCGTTGCACACCAGAGCTGCGGCCCGGATCATCACTCACCCCTAGCGCCGCAATCGGAGGATCACCCGTCCCATGAGCATGATCGGCACGCGCGTCGTGCGCAAGGAAGACCCTGCCTACCTGACCGTCGGCGGCACCTATGTCGACGATGTGGAGTGCCCGGGTGCACTGCACGCAGTGTTCGTTCGCTCGGTGATGGCCCACGCGGACATCACCGCCATCCACACCGCGGACGCCGCCGCGATGCCGTGCGTGGTCGGCGTGTACACCGCGGCCGATCTCGAACTCAGCGCCGACCCGCCCGCGATGCCGGTGCTGAACCAGCAGATGCTGCGCTCGCCGCTGGCGACGGACCGGGTGCGCTATGTGGGCGATCCCTTCGCCGTGGTGGTCGCAGAGTCGCGTCACGCAGCCACTGACGCGGCCGAGCTGGTGTATGCCGACTACGAGCCGCTCGACGCCGTCATCGATACGGCCGAGGCCGCCGACAACGACAAGCTGCTGTTCCCCGAGGCGGGCACCAACACGGTCTTCGCCATACCCCGCGGCGACGAGGACGGCCTGTTCGACGACTGCGAGGTCACCGTCGAGCTGGCGTTCGACAATCCCCGCCTGAATGGCGCCCCGATCGAGCCGCGTGCCGCCCTCGCCTCGTGGGACCCCGCCGAGCAGCGCCTCACCTACTGGGCATGCACGCAGTTCCCGCACCGCTCACGAGACGTCCTCGCCGCATATTGCGGCTTGGAGCAAGACCAGGTGCACGTGATCACTCCTGATGTCGGCGGCGGCTTCGGCACCAAGAACGCCAACTACGTCGAGGACTTCGTCGTCGCCCGGCTGACGTGCCGTCTCGAACGGCCGGTCCGCTGGACCGAGACGCGTTCGGAGAGCATGCTCGGCCTCGCGCACGGACGGGCGATCTCCTACGTGGCCCGGCTCGGCGGCAGCCGCGACGGCAACATCACGGCGTACTCGGTGGACGCGCTGCAGGACTCGGGCGCCTACCCGATGATCGGCGCGCTGCTGCCGATGTTCGTGCGGATGGTGGCGAGCGGCGTGTACGACATCGACAAGGTCTCGGTCAACACCAACTCGGTCACGACCAACACGGCGCCCATCGGCGCGTACCGCGGCGCTGGGCGCCCCGAGGCGACGCTGGCGATCGAACGCATGATGGACGTGTTCGCGGCCGAGATCGGGATGGACCCCAGCGAGCTGCGCCGACGCAACTTCATCCCGCCCGAGTCGTTCCCGTTCACGACTCCCACCGGCAGCGAGATGGACTCCGGCGAGTACGCCAAGGCCCTCGACGCGGTCATCGAGGCCGCGGACTACCCGGCATTGCGGGCCGAGCAGCAGCAGCGGCTGTCCCAGGGAGACACCAAGCTGCTCGGCCTCGGCTGGTGCGCCTATGTGGAGATCTCCAACCCCGTCGTCGGCCCGGAGTTCGGCAGCATGGAGGTCCGTCCCGACGGATCCGCGCTGGTGCTGACGGGATCGTCGAACCACGGCCAGGGACACCACACGGCCTACGCCCAGATCGCCAGCGATGCCACCGGCATTCCATTCGAGCGGATCGAGGTGCGCCACGGCGACACCGACGAGGTGAAACGCGGCGGCGGCACCGGCGGCTCGCGTTCGCTCCAGTCGGGCGGGGTCGCTGTCTTCGAAGCCGCCGAAGCTGTGATCGAAGTCGCCAAGCAGGCGGCAGCCGCGATGCTCGAAGCCGATCCCGCCGACATCGTGCTCGACGCCGATGCGGGCACGTTCGCTGTTGCGGGCACGCCGGCCCGATCGCTCGACTGGGCCCAGGTCGCGGCGCACGTCAACGAGTCCGACGGCCGTGAGCTGCAGGCCGAGAGCGACTTCCAGCCGCCGGGTGCGACCTTTCCCTTCGGTGTTCAGCTCTCAGTCGTGGAAGTGGACCGCGACACCGGCCAGGTCACCGCGCTGCGCCACGTGACCTGCGACGACGCCGGCGTCATCGTGAACCCGATGATCGTGGAAGGCCAGGTGCACGGCGGCGTGGCCTCCGGCATCGCCCATGCGCTCGGCGAGGTGTTCGTCTACGACGACGACGGCAACCCGCTGACCGCCAACTTCATGGACTACGCCATCGCATCAGCGGCCGAGCTGCCGAGCATCGAGCGGATACCCATGGAGACGCCGACCGATCGCAACCCCCTCGGCGTCAAGGGCATCGGCGAGTCGGGCACCATCGGCGCCACGCCGGCCGTGCAGAACGCCGTCATCGATGCGCTGTCGCACCTCGGCGTGCGCCACATCGAGCTCCCCTGCACCGCCGAGCGCGTCTGGCAGCACATTCACGCAAGCTAGCGGCGGCCCCGCCTCACGTCGGCTCCGACAGGCGCCTCATCTCGGTTCGCGCGTGTTGAGCCCGCTCGCCAGCACCGTGACAAGAGCCAGCACGCCGATTGCAGCCGAGGCCAGGTAGGCGAAGGTCGGGCTGATCGTGAACACCGGCAGCCAGACCACGGAGCCGACGGCGTGGCCCGCGAAGCGATGCGACAAGGTGAACGACAGGGCGCCCGCCCGGTTGTCGGGAGCAGCGACCGAGGCGAGCGACTGGAAGCTGACCACGACGGTCTGCGTCGCGGCGCCCGCCACGAACCAGATGACGGCAAGTGTCCATGTCGATCGAGCTGCCGGCAACATCGCCACGAGTGCCGAGCAGACGGCGATCGCCACAGTGGCTGCCTGCCGCCCACCCCAGCGATCCAGCACGATCCCCCACAGCGGCGCGGCTGCCATTCCGGCGGCCCCGCCCGCGAACAGCAGCAGGCCGGCCCCGGATCCCGAGAGCCCGATGACATCGCGGCTGCTCAGGCCCACGAGCACACGCGCGCCGATGGGGCCGAGGGCGCTCAGCAGCGCGGTGGCAGCGAGCAGCAGCATCGGGCGGCGCAACAAGGTGCGCAGCCGGGGAGGCGTACCCAGCGCCGGCCCCCGCGCGGCTGGGCCGGCGCCCGCGTCGGCGGGTGTTGGCATCAGCAGCGCGATCGCGGCACCGATGACGGCCGTCGCGAGGAACGCCAGCCGCCAGTTCACATCAGCGCTCAGGCCTCCCAGAATCGGCGCCATCAGCTGGCCCAGCGCCTGACCGGCCGCATAGCGGCCCACGATCCGACCGACGCCAGATGCAGCCACAGACTCGGTGAGCTCCGCCAGCAGCAGCGGCGTGATGAACGCGTTCATCGACCCTTGAGCGACGCGAGCCACCAGGAACCACAGGTAGGACGGAGCGATGGCGCACCCCGCTGTCGCGACGGCATACAGCGCGATTGCCGGACGGAGTATCCGCGAGCGACCCCAACGGTCCGCGATCGTGCCCGACACCAGCAACAGCCCTGCGAACGGCAGGAGGTAGCACAACAGTGCCCAGCCGAGCTGGCCGGTCGTGACCGAGTACGCGGTGCGCAGTTCGGGGAACATCGGCACCATCACGAAGGTGCCGAGCGGTCCCATCGAACCAGCGATGTACAGCAGCACCCGGCGCCACTCGCCGTTCACCGCCGCCCCCCCATAAGCCCCCGCACGCTACTTCGCAGCCGCTCGCAGGGCCCGAGCGCCTTCCAGCGGGCTCATGAAAGATGCTGCTCGACGCCGAGTGCCGACTGGCCAACCGCCCCGCCGACGACGAGGTCAGCCGCTGAGACGGCGTCCTGCAGCGGCAGCCAGAACCAGGTAAAACGGTGGCGAGGCCGTTGTATGACGTTACGCACTGCGTTTTGTTAGACTCGATGCATGACGCAATTGGTGGCACGAATTGACGACGGCCTGCTTGCCCAGCTCGACGAACTCGTAGCGAGTGGGGACGCACGGTCCCGTTCCGATGCGGTGCGGCGAGCACTCGAAGAGATGCTCGACCGGCGGCGACGGCGCCAAGTCGGCGAGGCCATCGTCGACGCGTACCGCCGAATCCCCGAAACCGACGACGAGCTGGAATGGGCGGCGCACAGCACCCGGACGATGATCGCCGAGGAACCCTGGTGACACCTGCTCAGTGCGACGTCTGGTGGGCGGAGAGCGAGAACGAGGTTCGGCCGGTGCTCATCGTCACCCGCAACGAGGCGATCGGCGTGCTCAACAAGCTGGTCGTCGCCCCGATCACGCGTACTGTTCGGGGCATCCCGACCGAGGTAGCGCTCGACGCAGACGACGGTCTCCCCCACCCAAGCGCAGCTTCGTTCGACAACCTTCGCGTGGTGCTCAAGTCACACTTGACGGAGCGCATAAGCGCCCTGCCCCACCGTCGGCCGGAAGTCTGCGCCGCGCTCGGCACCATGGCGGACTGCTGACCAGCAAGGGCCTGTCAGTCAAACTCTGACAGTCCCGACTGGTCCACAAACTGTGGGTCAAACAATCCATAAACTGTAGTCTGCAACTCCCAGAAGTTGTAGGTTGCATGGTCTGAGCGCTTGGCAGACAAGGGATCAGCGGGCTATGTCCGACACTCTCAAGCCTTCTGGCTATGCAGCCCGCGTTACTGACGCTGCCGTGGCTGCCGCGCTCGGGGCAATGCCCACCGTCGTCATCGAGGGGCCGAGGGGCTGCGGCAAGACGTGGACGGGTCGGCGGTTCGCTCGCAGCGAGGTCCTGTTCGACCGGGACCTGAACGCTCAGCGCTCTGTGTCAGTGGCACCAAGTCTCGCTCTCGACGGGCCCGAACCGCGGCTGCTCGACGAATGGCAGCTCGCTCCAGAGGTCTGGAACCAGGTGCGGCACGCCAGCGACGAGGGTCAACGCAAGGGCCGGTTCATTCTCACCGGTTCGGCAGTCCCCGCTGACGACATCACCCGCCACTCCGGCACGGGACGCATCGCACGGGTCCGGATGCGCCCGATGTCGCTGGTCGAATCCGGTGAGTCCACAGGCGACGTATCGGTGGAGGCTTTGCTCGACGCGGCACCGGTGAGCGCGCAGCGGCCGGAGGCAAGCTTCAACGACGTGGTCGACGCCCTCTGCCGCGGTGGCTGGCCGCAGCTGTCGGACCAGTCGACGGCCGAGGCCCAACTGTTCTTGGACAACTACCTCGATGACGTGTGCCGCACCGATGTGGCAGCTGTGGACGACGTGGCGCGCGACCCGGCCGGGATAGCACGGCTGATCGCATCCGTCGCACACAACATCGCCACGACCGCGTCGTTCTCCAAGCTCGCTGCCGAAGCCGCCGGCGACCGGCCGCTCAACCGCACTACGGCCACTGAATATCTGCGTGCCCTGGAACGGCTCTATGTCGTCGAGGACGCTCCAGCTTGGCGTTCCCATCTTCGCTCCCGAGCAACCTTGCGGGCCGCGCCCAAACGCCACTTTGTCGACCCGTCGCTCGCCGTCGCCGCCCTCGGGGGCAGCCCGCAGCGACTCCTCGGAGGCCTTGAGGCGCTCGGCTTCCTCTTCGAGTCGCTGGTGATCAGAGATCTGCGCATCTACAGCCAGGTCAACCGGGCATCCGTCTTCCACTATCGCGACAGTGACCTGCTCGAAGCCGACGCCGTCATCGAAGCCCGCGACGGCCGGTGGATAGCTGCGGAGATCAAGCTCGGTGGCGAGCGCGACATCGAGCAAGCCGCTCAATCATTGACGAGGCTGCGGGACAAGGTCGACACATCACGAGTCGGCGAACCGTCCAAGCTGCTGATCATCACCGCGACCGGCTACGGCTACGACAGACCCGACGGCACGACGGTTGTTCCCATCACGGCACTTGGTCCTTGACGGCGTTGCGTTCGCCTACGCCGCACGCGACCCCTCAGGCGGTGGCGGCTGCTTGGACTGTGGTGGTGACTTCGGGCGCCAAGTCGAGGTTTTGGAAGTTCTGGAGCCGCTCGATGGTCTCGGCGTAGCGCTCGCGCTTTGCTGCCTCCCGCTCGGGGGCACGCTCGGCGAATTCTCCCATGACCTCGCGGGCAAACAGCTCCATTGACTCGCAGATGTCCTCGTGGCGATTGCGGCCCGCCTGGCTCACGAAGATCAGCTCGTCGACACCAGCGTCCTCGTACGCCCGCACGAACTCGCGGATCTGGTCCGGCGTGCCGATGCAGCCGCGCAGCGAGTCGAGGCCGCCAGCCGACACCAGGTTCTCCGCGCTCTCCGAACCGACGGCCGCCTGCACGGTGGCAGTCAGCTTCGCAAAGCCCATCTCCTCGCGGTTCTCCTCGAACTGGGTCCAGATGTCGGTGGCGCCCGGCGTGTGAGTTCCGAACGCGTAGTAGTGCAGCAGCGAGTAGGCGAAGAAGTGGAAGCCGTCGAGGCCCCGGTCGATCGCCGTCTGCTCATCGGGGTGGCACATGAAGCCCGTCGTCACCGCGATGTTGGGGTTCGGCGCGAGGCCCGCCGGGTCGGTGCAGGCCTCGAAGGCCTCGTAATAGTCCGACACCCACTGGCGGGCCTCGTCAGGATCGATGAACGAGAAGCTCAGCGCGCCGAGGCCTCGCTGGCCCGCCATCAGGATCGTGTCGCGCTGGCTGCACGCCACCCACATCGGCGGGTGCGGGCGTTGCAACGGCTTAGAGGCCGCGCGGATAGATCGGCTCTGAACGATTTCGAGCCGTGGAATCGCCTCTGGATGGGTCTCTGACCTGCAGCATCGACACGACAGACGATGCGATTGCATACAGTCGTTTTATCAATCCGCTAACGCTCTT
>JAJDVQ010000086.1 GCA_022826045.1 Acidimicrobiia bacterium
CCACCGGTTATCTCGCAGACAACACTGACACTGCCACCAACCATGTGGACGAGAACAGGAACGCCGGCGGGAGAGTGTCAGCCCGCCGCAGCAACAGCGTCCCGGTCAGCTAACCGACCAACACAGCCCCCACCGCCGGGCCCGGCTCGACGGCAGGCGGTCAGCAGCAGATCTCCAGGCAACATATAGCGTTGCTCGCCATGAGTTCAGGCGGAGCGCGACGCGCTCATGAGCGAGGCGTGAGCCGCTTGAGTGTTGCAGCAGTCGTGGCTGCCGTGCTGGTGGCGACGGTTGCGATGCCGGCGGCATCTCAGCAGGTGCTTGAAGCAGTTGAGGCGGGTCCTGCCGCGCCAGCGCAGTGGCCGTCCACCGAACTGGCCGAGTTCAGCCTCGGCGGCTGGCCGAACGCTCTGCGGGTGCATGGTGGAGACCGACCGCAGAATTCGGCAGCCGCGGCGCTCCTGAGTCGCGGTTCGGGGACGTTCCCGTTCGGCTCGCCTGACCGCTCAGGGGGCGCAGATGCCGGTGGGCTGTCGGCGGCTGGACACTGGTGGGGCTTGGGCATATGCCCGAAATCAGTGATCGTGGTGGCCGGCGACCTGCCAGCTGATGCCATGGCGGCGTCGGCGTTGTCTGACCCGACCGGCGACTCGGCTGAACCGTGGTTGCAGCGGGTGGCTGCGGCTGATCCGCTTTTCGACCCTGTGGGCGGTTTCGCTCGTGTGGACACGTTCGCTGCGCCGATCTTGTTCGCCCGAGCGGCTCGGACGGGAGCCATCTCGCTTCCGCTGGCGGCGCGTATCGCGGCCGCGGATCTGCGCTCGGGCGGGTGCAACACCGCTCGTCAGGCGGTGATCGTCGGCGGTCCAGCTGCGGTGCCGACAGGGGTCGAGACCGAGCTGGTGTCGCTGGGCTATTCCGAAGTATTCAGAGTGGCGGGCCGCGACCGTTACGGGACAGCAGCAGCGGTGGCTTCGGCGCTGGGTACCAGCGGCGTGCCGCAGACTGCGGACGGCTGTGTCGATCCAGGGAGTCCGGGACCCGACTCTCTGGGCTTCTATGCGAATTCGGTGGTGGAGTATCGGTCGTCGGCGGGGCGCTGTGAGCTGCTGAGCCGCACGGTGGTGCTTGCTGACGGTGTGGAGGGCATCGATGCGGTCGCGGCGGGTTGGTGGACGAGCTGGTGGCAGGTGCCGGTACTGCTGCATGACGGCAGCGGCCGTTTGCCGCAGGCGACCGCGGAGGCGCTGAGCTTGCTGTCGATCGATCACATCGTGGTGCTGGGCGGCGAAGCTCGGGTGCCTGCGGGAGTGGTGCGTGCAGCCGAGCGTGCGGCAGGTGCCGCGGCGATCCGGGTGGCGGGTCCGAATCGCTATGCCACCAGCGTGGAGATGGCCCGCCACTTCGGCGGCTGGTTTGCCGACGAGACGCGCGGCGGGTTTGCTGACGCGTTGGTGTGCGTCGCGGCGTCGTCGGGCACAGGAGCTTCTGCGGTGGGCTGGGCTGACGCCCTTGCAGCAGGCCCATGGTGCGGGGCTGCGGGCGCGTCAGGCGTTGCGCCGCCGACGAGATCGATCGGTCCGGTGACGGCAACCGTGCCTGCCGTGGCGGGTCGGGGCAGGTCCGGCGCCGACGCCGGGGAGTTGGCATCGGCCGGTGCGGCGGTTCCGGTGCTGTTGGTGCCGGCCCGGGGCGCGCCCATGGCACCGTCGATGGAGCAGTATCTGATGTCGTTGTTCGCTGTACCCGCTGGTTGCACGGCGCTGGTCGGTGACGGGGCTGTGGGCGATGCTGGCGATGCCATTGCATATGCGGGAGCGCTCAGCAGCGGGGCTTGCCCGATGCCCGGTTTCGCAGTCGCGTTCGGCGGTGCCGGGGTACTGGCTGATGAATCGGTGGGGCAGGTGTCTTCGATGCTCAGCGGAGGTCTGACGGCCGTGGAAGCCCCGTCGCCAGTGCTGGTCGGCACGGAGACGCCTGACGAGTCCGGAGCCTTCGGCATCTCAGCGCGCCGCGGTCTGCCGCTGGGCGATGGCGCCTACGCGACAGCGATGTCGATGTCACCGGTGTACCGGCACGGGATTACTGCTGGGCAGGCGTCAGCCGGGGGCGGCTTGCAGCAGGACAGCACGCCGTTGCGTGTGTGCGTGCCGAGGGGAAGCTACGAGAACGCTCGGTGGCTCGTGGCGGAGGCCAGTGCCGAACGGCCGCCTCTGGCGTCGGCGGATCTGTCGGCTGCCGGCTGGTACCTTGCCGATGCCGACGGCGCCCTGCGCTCGCGAGCGGTGGGCACACCTTCGTGCCTTGCTGTGGCGCCGCCGCCGGTATCGCCGGTGCTCGTTCGGGCTGTCAGTGCTGTCGGGCGAACGACGCGCTCGCTGCTGGTCGTGGCCGGGCCGCAGCGCCGCATGTCGCTGACTGGCCCGGTGCGTGCTGCGTTCCCGCAGGCATCGGGTGTGCGAAGCGACAGGCCGCTCGACACCGGCGTGTCTGCTTGGGAATTCTCCACCGGGTCCACGGGCGGATCCGCGTGGCTCGTGGACGAGCAGGCGCCTGTCTTGGGCACGAAGCTGGCGGTGGCGTTGCGCCGTCGTTCAGCCGTCGGCGAGGGCATCTCACCCCCGGCAGTGTTCACGGCGGAGTGGTCCGTCCGAACCGAGCGAGGGAGGCTCACCGGGACTGCGCGGGGCGAGGCATTGTTCCTCGCTGGTCGGTGGGAGCTGCGCGGCGCTGCGGTATTGCGCGGAGGCTCGTGGGCGTCGTCGGCGCTCGGTGTGCCCGGCCGCCCTGCTCTTGCCGACGGCAGCGGTGCCAACGCGCTTGCAGACGGTGTCGTTGACCCGATGTCGGCCGCCGTCGAGGCGTTGAGGGCCGGCACCGCCGATGGCTATGGCGCAGGAGGGTTCACTGCCACAATCACAGTAAACGGTTCCGGCAATCACGACGACGCCATCGCTTGGCAAGCCGAAGCGTTCGTCAACACACGCTGACTGATCCTCCTGAATTCGGAGGGAAGCCCAGTGAGCGGCGCTGACGTTGCCCGCCGTCGTCAACAAGCCAGCCAACGGGCGGTATCCTTCGGCCCCAGCTATGCCGATGGACGCACCGCTCACCCCTTCGGCTGCCCGCCTTCGAGACACCATCGAACGAGACGGGCTGGACCGGCTGCCGGCGCCGGTCGTGCTCGCATCAGGGGCCGAGTCGAGCGACTACATCGACGTGAAGCGAGCCTTGGCCTCCGGTCCTGAGCTTGACAACGCCGCCGAAGCGGTGCTCCACACAATCGAAGGCCTCGACTTCGATGCTGTCGGCGGGCTGACGCTCGGCGCTGACCACATCGCAGCCGCGATAGCGATGCGCGCCAGCGTGGGCTGGTTCTCTGTCCGCAAGCAGCCCAAGGTGCACGGAGCGAAGCGTCTCATCGAAGGCACTCGCATCGACAAGCGCAGTCGTGTGCTGCTGGTTGACGATGTAGTGACCAAGGGCGGGTCGATTATGCAAGCGTTCGACGCTGTGCGTGGGGTCGAAGCGACGGTGGCGGCAGCGGTGACGTTGGTGGACCGCGGCGAGCACGCAGCAGCGTTGTTCGCTGAGCATGGCGTGCCGTACTTCGCAGTCGTCACCTACGACGATCTCGATATCGAACCCGTCTGAACCGATAGGGGTTATAGGGGATAGTGCCAAGCCGTGAGGCTATGCCTCGTCGGGCCGCGTAGCGTCAGGCGGCGGCTTGTAGCTCAGGATGCGCCTCACGACTTCCTCGAAGCTGTGCTCGTGTGCGCCTTCGAGCCGGACCGGTTCTTCTAGCTCGGCCTGTGTCGGCTCGTAGGAGCCATCCAGATGCGTGCGTGTGGCTTGTCGGTCATGGTGTCCCCGTTCGCAGTGTCCTGTTGAGTGCCGAACGCCACGCGTCGAAGTCATACCACCCGCAGCCGACGCACCCTGCCGGGTCGTCTTGGGCAGTGGCCCACTTGCCGTCCCCGGCGTAGTAGAAGCGGATGCCGAACGGCTCGCCGCGGTTGCCGGTCTTGTAGCAACGCTCACAGGCCCGCGACTTCAGCAGGTTGTGGCTGTTGCCCTGCCAACGGTCCTGACGGGTGGTCTGTCCACAGGTCACACACAGGTGGTCGCCGCTCTCGATCTCCAACCCCGGACGTGACGCGGTGCCACGCTGCAAGCCCTGAATGCCCGAGCCGCCAGCTATCTGGGTGCTGCCGACATGCGCGTACTCGCACTGGCGGCAATGCCAGCGGCCATCGCGCAGCACGCAGAACACCATCCACACCTTCGTGGACGTGTCGAATGTCGCCTCGTACTCGGCAAGCGCGCTCACAGCAGCGACAGACTGCCAAGCTCGGCTTCGACACGCTGCGCCGCCACGCCGAACAGCGCAGGGTCCAACTCGTAGCCCACGGCAGCACGGTCCTGCTGACGGGCCGCTATCACGGTCGTGCCTGACCCGGCGAACGGATCGAACACCAACCCCTTCGGCTCGCTGAACAGCCGCACGAACTCGGCAATGAGCGGGAGCGGCTTCTGTGTCGGGTGGATGCGCTGCTGCGGCGACGGGGACTTGTGCACGAACACGTTGTGCACCATCTCCCCGCCGAACGGCGTGCCGGACCGCTTGCCGACCACGATGGCTTCCCACGCGTTCACGGGCTTGTAGCGGTGATTGAACGGCACCGGGTTGGTCTTCTGCCACACCATCGGCCCAACCGCGACGAAACCGTGAGCTGTGAAGATGTCGGTGTAGGTGCCGATCTGTGCCTGAGCGCAGAACGTGACGGCCCAGCCGCCCACCTTGGGCAGCACCGCGTCTGTCCACGCGTGCGGGTCCACCGCGTCCCAATCACCGAAGTGGCCCTTGGGCATGATGAAGTCGGAGCCGTCTTTGCGAAGCCGACGCGGCACCTGGCTCTCGCAGGTGTACCGCTGCGAGATGCCATAGGGCGGGTCGGTCAGCAGCAGGTCAATGCCGTGGTCCGGCAACTCGGCTGCGGCTGCGATGCCGTCACCGTGCCGGAACTCCCACCGCTCGCCGCTCACAGCATCGCGGGCGGGTGCCTGCTCGGGTGCGTGGGCGGGGAGCTTGGCGAGCACGTCAGCAGGCTGGGGAGCGGCGAGGATCGAAGCGTCAGCGGCGACCACAACAGTACCCAGCGGCACCGCAGCCACGCCGTTGCGTTTCGTGGTCAGGGTCACGTTCCACGCGTCCGCTGACGGCTCGTAGACCGGCGCTTCGTGGCTGAGCAGCATCCGATGGTCGGGGAACCGATCCGAAATCCATTCGTTCACCGCGGCCCGCATAGCGAGCTTGCGTTCGGCTGCCATGCCGGTTACCACGGCTCGGAACGGTCCGGCTCGGCAACGGTGCCGACCGGGCCGACAGCCACCAGATTGTCGTAGCGGAGACGCTTGCCCACCATGTCGCCCACAACGGCCGCCATCTGCTGCGGGGTGCCCATCTCCCGCACATTGTGCCGTCCGGCGAACTCGTTGACGTAGCGGCCCAAGTGCGCTCGGCTCATGTGGTGATAGGCGCCGACATAGCCGCGCTTGAACATCGACCACAGCGACTCGATACTGTTCGTGTGAATGTCGCCGCGGACGTACTCCGCAGCGGAGTGCATCACCGCTTCGCGGCAGTAGCCCAAGCTGGCGAGCGGCCTGTAGGACCGGTGCTCGTCGCTGTAGACCTGCGCGCCGTCATCGGTCACAGAGTGCACGATCCCCACCAGCGTGCGGCTCGTGGTGTGATGCACCGGTCCGGCGACCACCTGACCGGTCGGACGATCCAGCACACCTACGACAATAGCCTTGTCCACCCCGCCCCTGCCGGTGATCCGACGCTTGCGGTCCCGCAGCGGAATGTTCTTCGCCTTGCCGTCGACGTAGGTTTCGTCCACTTCGACCGGTCCCATGAACAGCGTGTCGGGGCCGTTGGCGAACGCCTCGCGGATGCGATGCAGCATGAACCACGCCGTCGATTGCGTCACTCCGAGATCGCGATGCAGCTTCATGCTGCTGATCCCTTTCAGGTTGGTGAGCACCAGATAGATGGCGATGGCCCACAGCCGACAGCCGATGTTCGATGCCTCCAAGACGGTGCCGGTCTTGGTGCTGAACCGCTTGCGGCAATCGGCTGCTCGGCAGCGGTACGGCATCGTCTTGTGCGCCGCGCCGGTCTGCACGTTGTCGCAGCCGCAGTGCGGGCAGGTGATGTTTCCACCCCATCGCTGAGCGGCGAACCATGCCTCGGCGGTCTTGTCATCGGGGAACTTGTCGAACAGTGCCGTCAGGGTCAGACCCTTGCGGTAGTGCTTGCCCGGAGCGCTCTTTGCCATGTGTCCATAGTGGCAGGGGGGTGTGACAGACGCTCCCTTGTCAAGTGGGGTCGTCAGGCAGCGTGAAGTCGGGCTTGTTGTGGGTGTTTTTCGTCGCGCCGCATGCGTCGGATGGCGCGGTTGGCGAGGTGGTGTTTGTGGGCTCGTCTGGCTTCGCGTCGGGTCTTGTTTTCGCCGGTTTTGCGGGCGGGGCAGGGCGGCGGCGTCGGGCTGGCTGCGGGCCTGGGTGACCGACGCGATGTGCAGCGCCGAGTTGACGCGCCGGTTGCTGCGGAAGTCGAGCCGGTGCTTGGCGGGCTGGCCGCTGCCTTCGCCCACAGCCCCCGGCTGCGGACCCTCAGATCACGCCAGTTACACAAAATTCCCGAGTGTCACTGTTGGGTGTGCCGGGGCCTTCTGCCAGGGGGTTGCGGTCCGGTCCTTCGCTCGGCGGTGACTCGACAAAATGCTGGCCGTGTGCCTGTTGTCAGACGTGTCGCGTCGAGTGTGGGGCCCGCAGGAGCGCTCCTGTCTCGGTGGGAGCCTGACTGTCTCGACTCGGTTGTGGCGAAGCGCCCCTGCCGTTCCCGGACCCGCCGGAGCATCACTTCCAGCAGGAGCACCCCATGACACCGCCAGTCGGGGGAGTTGACCCCCGCCAGGACACTTTCACTTTGGGGATCGTCGACGCCGACGGCGTCGAGCTGACCCATGAGACCTACGACAACACTGCCGCCGGCTGCGGAGCGGCGATCGATCTGCTCGACGCGCACGGCGTGTGCCAGGTCGGCGTGGAGGGATCGGCGAAATGGGGAGCCCATGTCGCGATCGCTCTGGCCGCTGCGCGCTTCGACGCCCGCGAGGTCCCCGCGTCGCGCTCGGCCGCGCAGCGCCGCTCTCGGCGGCTGGACAAGACCGACGCCGTCGACGCGGTCGCGTCCGCGCGGGCGCTGCTGGCCGAGCCCGC
>JAJDVQ010000010.1 GCA_022826045.1 Acidimicrobiia bacterium
CCAGACGCGACATCGCCAGATGGATCACCGACTGGTACAACACCCGACGGCTCCACAGCACCCTCGACATGACCAGCCCGACCGACTACGAACAAGCCAACACCGACTGACCAAACCCTCCTAAATTTGGGGGGAAGCCCAGCATGTTCGGCTCAGCTGCATGCTGGGCGAAGCGCGCACCAGCTCGTCACAATCCCTGCGCCCGAATCGCCTCGATGAGCGACCACACGCTCGAACTTGGATTCGACCGTGGCGGTGAGCCGTCGCCCTCGTGTTTGGCGTCGAGACGCTGGGCTCGATCTCGCGCATCCTCGTAGCGGTCGTACAGGAGGTCCGTCGCCGGTCGCGTGAGCACCTTGCCGCAGCCCAGCAGCACTGCAGCCGCCGACTGTGCATCGTGGCGGCCGAGGTATGCCATCTGGTCTTGGAAGTGGAGAAGGAACCACAGCTCGATGCACGGATGGGAAATCGCCAAGCCGATGCCGTGGGCTTCTGCGAGCTGCACGGCTTCGGGAATATTGGGGTGGGCGTCGATGTCGAACATGCACCAGATCTCGTCATGTGCCCTGCCCCGTCCTCGCCGCTGGTCGCGCGCCTCAGCCCTCTTGGTGGCCACGGCTTGCCGGACCAGCGACTGCGGCACTCCGTGAAACGGATCGACCTCGAGCAGGACCGTGTCTCGGAATACCCGTCGCCACGGCAACAGGTACCCGTCTTCGGTCTTCTCGCCTTCCGTGAAGACGAGAATCTCTCGACGGACGGAGCTGATGCCCGCCGTGCGGCGGGGCCGCCCAGAGGTGGCCCTTCTCAAGGTTGGCCTGCCGCCTCGAGTGCGACCGCCGACGCGAACTCCCCATGCGAGAGAATCGGCGTTGCCCCGTACCGGCCTTGGAGATAGCGCTTGCCAATTGCCTCCTGCTTGCGTGGCTCAAGATCGACAAGCGGGTACAGGTGCGTGCTGCCATCACGCCGCTTTTCGGCGAACCAGATCTGGTCCCTCCCGAGCAGCCGATCGCCGACTGCATCGCCCAGCAGCGTGGCATCGTGCGAGTTGAAGATCAGCTGGGCTCGCCGCGGGTTGGTGCTGGGGTCCTGAAAGAGACGCACCAGCGCGGCGGCCAGCGCCGGGTGGAGGCTGGCATCCAGCTCGTCGGCGAGGAACACCGACCCCGATTCGAGGGCTTGCACAACCGGACCGATGAGGCCGAACCACACCCGGGTGCCAACGGACTCATCTTCAGCATCAAGTTCGACCTCCTCCCCGTCCGAACCACGATGGACGAGCCGGACGCCGAGCTCCTCGAACGCCGGCCCGTCGTCACTGTCGGGGTCACCGTCGGTGCCCTCCAATATGCGGATCGCTCGCCGCAGGCGCTCGTGCATGACCGGGTCGGGCTCTTGCTTGCGCGCGCCGGTCACGCCGAGATCCGCCGCCTGCAGCAGCGCCAGCACGCGGTCCCGGTGCGCCTCATCGCCCAGCATCTCGGTTGTGAGCGCTTGCCGGAACGGGCGCGAGTCGGCCTCGGCGAGGACGAGATTGCGACTGAACCACTGGTACAGCGGAAGCAGCGCTGCATGATTGGCAGAAGCCGCCGCGGACAGGAACAGCGCGTTCGGCCGAACGAGCTCTTGGACCGCCCGAGTCTTCTGGCGCTCCACACTGCCAGCGTCGACCTGCTCCTTCGTGCGCCGGAACAGCAGGGCCGGCCGTCCCTTGGGATAGTGGAACGCCCACTCGTCAAGCACCCGATCTTCGTCGATGCTGAACCCGTACCGGTGCCGCACCCCGTTGAGTACGAGGTCGACCTCGTACTCCGACGGCTCAACACGGCGCGCCCAATCCAAGACAAACGGCCGACGGGGGATGCGGCCCCCAGGATCGCCGCGCCGAAACGAGTGCAGCACGCAGCTGCGCATGTCGTCTATCGCCTTGAGCAAGTTGCTCTTGCCCGATCCGTTGGCACCGAACACCCCAGCAGCAGGCAGCACGTCGACCGGCGCACCGCCCTCCCGCCACTCGACAGGCCGAACAACGTGACGCTCCGACATACGGGTGGCAAGCATCGAAAATTCGAGCTCGTCCCTGAACGACCGCGCGTTCACCGCGCGAAAACTCAGCAGAACAGACGACTGAGACGCTCCCTCACTGCCATTCATAGGAGCATTATCGCAGAAAGCTTGCAGAACTGTCGTCGGAACCTTCGGTTGGCACTAGTGCAGCGGCATCGATACTCAGCACTGGGCGGCAGCCAGTCGGCGGGATCACCCGCTCCCTCGCTGCAGTTCTGACTCTGCGATTCTCTGCTGCACCCGCGCCTGCGCTCGTTCTACGAGATGCGAAGGCGCCTCGTCGAGGTCCGCGACGAGGCTTGCCTCAAGCAACTCGTGACGCTCGGCCGGGCTGAGCTTCTCGAGTTCTGCCGCCGTCACGATGTCGTCGGGCACATCCCGACCATAGGTTCAGCCTGATCGGATCGAGCGGTTGCACATCGCTCGTACGATCGATGCCACCTTTCCTCAACCCGACAGAGTCCAGTGTGTTCCGGATTGTTCTAAAATCGAACACATGGCGCTGAGCACGGCAGAGCTTGGACAGCGCATTGCCGCTGCGAGGCGAGACGCCGGGCTGACGCAGGCTGAGTGCGCGACCCGTGCCGGGCTGCACCGCAGCGCCTTGGCCAAGATCGAGACCGGCGGCCGGGGCGTCGGCGCCATGGAACTGGCCAACATCGCGGAGGCCGTCGACATCCGGATTGAGTGGCTGTTCGACGAGGCGCCCGCAGCGGTGATCTCTCGTCGACGCGAACGGGGCTCCGACGCTCCGAGCCCGAGCGTCGACCGGATGGTCGAGCGGGCAGCCCGCGAAACGGAGTTCCTCCAGTGCCTCGGCGTCGGACTCGAGCTCCCGCCCTCGCCTGCGTTCGACTATCCCGCAACAGACGAACAGACTGAGACCGCGGCGGCAGCCGCTCGTCGATTGCTGGGTTACGACGGCGACGAGCCGACGGACGATCTCGCCCGTGCCGCCGAAGGGATGGGATTGCTCACGTTCTCTTTGGCTCTCGGAGACGAGGGTGCAGACGGGGCCTCGATGCTGCTCACCGAAGGCGGTGTGGCAGTGATCAATGGCACCCGGGCCGTCGGGCGCCGTCGGCTCACGCTCGCACACGAGATCGGTCACTACGTCTTTGCTGACGAGTACTCCACCGACTGGGCCGTCGCGAACGCACAGGCGGAGGGCATCGAGGCGCGCATCGACCGCTTCGCGAGAGCACTGCTGCTGCCTCGGGCCGCGCTGCGAGAACGCTGGCGCGGAGGGGACGACACCCGCACTGACGCCGTTCTCATCGCCAGCGAATACCGGGTGGACATGTCGACGCTTGCGCAGCGACTCGCGGAACTCGACGTGGCCCCGGCGGCGGAAGTGCACCGGGTTCGACAGACCCGCACCCGGCAGGCAGACATCGTCGACTACGGGCTCATAGTTCCTGTCGAGCTTGAGCCCCCGACACTGCCTGAGGCCTATAGCAAGGCCGTGCTGCGCGCCTACCGCGGCGAGGAGATATCGGCGGCACGCGCCTTGGGCCTGCTGTTCGATGCCTGGGACGAAGAAGAACTGCCGGAGCTTCCGAAGCTGCCACACGACGCCATCTGGTCATTCGTCAGTTGACGGATGCGTCGTCGAGGACGCTCGTGTTCGACACGGGACCGCTCAGCCACTTTGCGCGCGCCGGGCTCACCGACGCCCTCCGACTCGTCGTCGGCGAGCGTCGGGCAGTCATCCCCGCCGCAGTAGAGGGCGAACTGCGCAACGGCGCGCATTTGCATTCGAGCATTCAAGTTGTGCTCGACGCCGATTGGATTGAGGTTCGCCAACTCGACTCGCCCGAAGAAATGGCTGCGCTCTCCACGTACGCCGCACGCCGTCAGCTCGATCGCTGACGAGCTCATCGAGACCAGCTACCGACTGCCGTTCGACAAAGGCGGCTTCGCACGCTGGGCCGACGAGAACCTCACCTTGCCCAGCTAATCGCGCTGGCCCTAGGGATCTCGACGCAGGAGCACGCACACGACGATTCGCCGGTCTCCGGTCGGTGTGTCACGCTGGCTCATGGCACGTATCGAGATGATCCCCGACGACTCCTGGGACGGCGAGCTCGGCGAGCCGCACCCCCGTGTCGTAGACCCCACCCACCGCCGAGCCGACAACATCCTGGCCGTCCACTCGCTCAACCCCCGCTCCATGGCCGCACACCAAGACCTCCACGAATCGGCCATAGCCGACACCGCCACGCTGCGCAAAGCCGAACGCGAGCTCATCGCCCTGGTCGTCAGCCTCACCAACGGCTGCCACTACTGAGTGGTCCACCACCGGCGCGGTCTGCGCCGCCTCATCGCCGACGGCCTCGGCATCAAAACCGAAGA
>JAJDVQ010000056.1 GCA_022826045.1 Acidimicrobiia bacterium
CTCGTGCCAGGCGAGGAAGGTGTCGACGACGCTGCTGAACTCGGGGATCTGCCCGGTGCTGTAGATGTCGGCGAACCGGTCCAGGGCAGCGAGGGCGTCTTTGCGGTCTTTGGCGAGGTAGAGGCCGTGCAGCTCGCCGAGCGCGTCCCAGGCGGCTTTGAGCCTGGGGTGGGCGGCGAACAGGCCGTCGAGGCGTTCCTGCTCGGCGCCGTCGAGCGTGTCGGGTCTGCGCATCAGCAAGAACCGCGCCCGGAACACGTCGGGGTCGAAGCGGGGCTTTGCGCCTTCGGGGCGGCGCTGGACGTCGCGGCGCACCGCGGTCAGCCCGGCTGGGAACCATCTGACGGCGTGGAAGCGGCCCCGGCACGTGGCGGGCGTGGCCGAGCCGTTGATTGATCGCCGCCTTGTGCGCCTTGGAGCCGTCGGACACGACGACCTTGACGCCGCGGCACCATGGCGAGCACCTCGCCGGTGTCGCCGTTGACCAGCACCGTCACGTAGCGGTGCCGTTTGCGGATCGAGGTCTCATCGACCAACAGCAGTCGGCACCTTCGCCGGCGGCGATGCTCGCCGACCAGCCCCGCCCAGGCGACCACCAGCGAGTTCACCAGATCCCAGCCCAGCCGGTGCCGGCGGGCCGCCGCGTTGACCGTCATCGCCCGCGCGTCGGCCGCCGCACGACGCGCCAGCCGGGCCGTGAGGCGACCCTCGAACGCCGGGTGGTCCTCACAGAATCGACGGCCGCACGGCTCGCAGACCATGCGCCGCCGCTCCCACACCAGCGTGGTCGGCCGGCCCGACACCTCCAAGTCGCGCACCTTGTTGTCGCGGCGGTCATGGGTCCGCCTGCTCGGCGTCCCGCAGTGCGGGCACTTCGGGCGCCCCACCATCGAGGCGACCCGCACCGCCAGCCGCTCGGGCGCGTCGACCACCACCCCCAGCACCCGCACCTGCGGCAGCCACAGCCGCACCGACATAACATCTCTCGCCATCGAGGCCCTCCAGGGTTCGGCGTCTCACGAACACCGATCCCAGCAGGGCCTCGACCCCTGCAAACGGACCCTCAACCCACCGTCATCCCAACAAACCGCGAAGAACCAATCGTGTACGTGCCCGCCACGAGGCTGAGACCGCGGATGCGGCTGTCGCGCCCGTCCGCGCCCGAATCGTCATCAGAACCCACCACCGTGCCGTCGCTGCCGGTCACGTACACATGCGGATCACCCGCAGAGACCGCATCGAGATCGAGCGTCGCCGCGCCGACGACAGCGAACACCGACCCCAGCGAGCCCTACGAGGCCCAGCGGGACGGCCGGAACGCACAACTGGTCACCCAGCGCATCGAACAGGCCGAATCGGACGAAACCGAATCGCTCGACGAAACAGAGCGGCGCCCCGGAGGGTTCGCGCACTCAGGCCGCTGAAGAACGCCCGGCACCACGCCGCGGCCGACCGCAGCGAAGTCCCTGAACTACCAGCCGTTCGCACGCAGGTCGTCGATCTTGGCCTGATATTCCGGAGGCACCTCGACGAGCGGCAACTCGTTGTCAATCCGATCGAGCATCTCACGAGCAAAATGCTGCCGTTGGGGCGCCAACAACTCATCACGTGCCACCGGGTCCAACGTCGGATACGTCGCCGCGTAGCGAACACAACGGTGCTTGACTTGCTGAAACTCGAAGTAGCTGAGCCTTGGAGTTGACTCGATACTGTCGGGAAGCACTTCTCCTCCACGGCCTCCTTCCATGACGAATAATTCCACGTCAGGCCATGGCGACTCGCGACTGCAATCCTCCAACACTTCAAAGAAGGCTGCATGGAGTTCCTCGGGGCCTCGTTCAGTCCAAGTCGACAACTGCACATTGGATACCCAAACGAGCATGCGGTGCTCGAATTCAGAGACGGCGTTATTCTGGTCATCAGCATGACGATGCTTGATCGAATCCAGCGCTCTTGAAGTCTCATACCCCGCAACGAAGGCTGCAGACGTTGGAATATTGATGATGTAGTCCTCAAGGTACTCGATGACACCGACATCCCTGAACAGCTTGACGGCGTCAAGCTCCAGCACTTCTGGGCCGTCGATCAATTCTCGGTAGGTCAGGTTTCGAGGGTCTCTCGGCACCCCGTTGGTATCACTGATAGCAATTTGCGGTGCAAGGCTCTCCTTCGACAACTCTGGCAGCGGCATCCCTCCAGAATCACCAGTACACGAGGCCAGCAGTCCCGTCATCATCGCAAGAAACGCGACTCTCGTCGCCAGAGGCCTAAGGACAAGTCCGAGCCGGCAGCTGGTATGCTTCTTGCATTTAGAACTCGATTGAACCCCGCAATCCAAGGCGGGCAGTCTTGTTGGTTTCACTTCGCTTCTAATCCTCCCAAGTGAACAAGCTGCCGCAGGTCACAATTGCGCCGGCACCAAGTTGAGGGTTCGCAAGACGAGTTCCCCATGTGAGAGTCAAGAAGGTCGCGCATCGCCCCGGGTCTAGTACGCCACTGATGAAGGCATCCCAGAGGTAATCGCTCTCGTCACCGTCATAGTAAAGGCGCGTCCAGAGTAAGCTCCCTCGGTAATCGCATTGCCAGACCTCGTCAGTGATCGACTGGCAACCCTCCAGTAGCTCCTCCGACTCAAGCACCAATCGCCTGCCGTACCCCTCAATCGTCTCGGATGTGGCCTTAATCACATCGCTCATCTTGCTGATGTAAGCCCTGGACGGCCGAAGGTAACGACAGGTCCACAGCGTGCCCGCGCGAGCCGTGCCAGTCAATGCCTTAGAGTCCGCTGCCGTCATTCGAATAGAATTGCAGAACTGGGCCAACTCATGTCCTTTCGGCGGCTTGTCCAGAATTCTGTTCTCATGCCAATGCGGTACCGCCGTCAGTGGCGTTGCGCAGTCGGGCCTGTCAGGAATTTTGTGTATCGGGCGTGGTCTGATGGTCCGCAGCCGTGGGCTGTGGGCCGGGGAGGATCATGTCTGCGGCTGATCTTGGCAGGCCGGCTGTGCCGGCGGGCGGTGCTGCTGGTGAGGCGGCGATGGCCGAGTGGGCTGAGCTGCTGGTGGCTCAGGCGCGTGCTGATGGCGTGGGGGCTGACCGGCGACGATGGTCTGTTGACCGGGCTGGTGCGCCGGGTGCACCCGGACGGGCCTGGAGGTCGAGATGACTGAGCATCTGGGCTGCGAGCGCCATGCGGTCGAGGGCAGAGGGTCGGGGAGCTCGCGCAACGGGTCGACGCCCAAGCGGGTGAGGGCCGAGATCGGCGAGGGCCGGCTTGGCGGTGCCCCGTGACCGTGCGGGCACGTTCGAGCCGGTGACGGCGGCGCAAGCACCGCCGTCGCCTCGGCGGCCTGTCGGGC
>JAJDVQ010000095.1 GCA_022826045.1 Acidimicrobiia bacterium
CGCAGCACACGACCGGCGCGTCGGCGAGGCCGCGGTTTCGCAGCTCGGCCGGCGTCGCCGCCCACTGGGTGGCGCCCTCGCCGCCTGTGGGGCCCAGCCACAGGCCCCCCACATCGCGTTCTCCTTGAAGATCGACGCCGGTCGCCACATAGACGGGCCTGTTCGCGACCTGGGAGTCGTCGGCCTTGACGACGATCGCGTCGATCAGCAGCACCGCATACACCGGCTCGAGCGGTGCGGTTCTGCCGCACCGCCATGTCGGCGACGATCCCGTCGGTGATCTGCCGGGATCGTGTCCCGGCTCACCGGCGTGTCATAGATCTCAGCCAGATGGTCCTGGATCTCACCGGTGGCGGGCCCCTGCCCATACAGGCTGATCACATTGCCCGACAGGCCGTCGAGACGACGCCGATGCTTGCGCCGCCGTGGCCGGCTCGAACGTGCCCGCCCGGTCCCGGGGCGCCGCCAGGTCAACCTCGCCGATCTCGGTGGTGACCCGCTTGGGCGTGGAACCGTTCCGCGAGTTCGGCGACCCTCTGCCCTCCGCAGCGTGACGCTCATAGCCCAGATGCTCGGCCGTCTCGACCTCGAGGCCCGTCCGGGGGCGCCCGGCGCACCAAGCCCGTCAGCAGCCCGTTCTCGCCGGTCAGCCCCCGCGCCCTCAGCGCGTGCCTGAGCCGCCAGCAGCTCGGCCCAGTCGGTCATCGCCGCCTCGCCGGCAGCATCGCTCGCCGGCACAGCCGGCCTGTCAAGACCAGCCGCAGACATGATCCTCCCCGGCCCACAGCCCCCAGCCGCGGACCCATCAGACCACGCCAGTTGCACAAACTTTCCGAGTGTCACTGTTGGGTGTGCCGGGGCTCTCTGCCGGGGGGTTACGGTCCGGTCCTTCGCTCGGCGGTGACCATTGGTTCGGCAAAGTCGCTGCGACTTCGAACGAGCTTGCCGTAGGGTTACGCGTTGACCAGTGTGTCGGCGGGTCACGGCAGATGCGAGTGAGTCATGCAATCGATCATGTTGCGCAACTACCGCTGCTTCGGCGACGAGAAACAGACGGCGCGGCTCGCTCCGTTGACGCTGCTCGTCGGTGAGAACAGCAGCGGAAAAACTTCGTTGATGGCGATGGCGCGTGCCATGTGGGATGTGGCGTACGACGAGCGGGTACCCGACTTCAAGGAGGAACCGTACGATCTCGGGAGTTTTGACGAGATCGCCCACCGCCGCGGTGCGCGTGGGAGCAGGGCCACTTCGTTCATGGCGAGCGTCGAACTGGACGCATCGCAGCGACCCGCGGCGGAGTCGGGCCTTGGCCATCCCAGATTCGAAGCGGAATTCGCTGAGCAGTGGTCGGCACCCGTTCCGGTGCGCCGTCGGCTCCATGTTCCCGAGAAGCGCAGGAAGTTGGGGCTGTCGGGCTTCTGGTTCGAGCACCGAGCGCCAGACGGCGCGCCTGAGATGCTTGAGTTCGGCACCCCTTCTGGCCGCTGGGTCTGTGTGAGGGGTGACTCATCGTTTCGCGGAGCAGCGCTGACCTCCTCCGAGCGCTTGGACTCGTTGTGGTCGCTGATGCGACGATTCCGCCACGCGCTCGACGACGAGAGACACGGGACTTGGGACATCCAGCCGGTCAGAAACTCGCCTGCCTTGACGGAGGGCGACCTCGCGAAACTGGAGGCGACACTGATGCCGTTTCCGCGAGTCGGCCGCCCGCTCGGCCGTCGTACTCGCCAGCGGCCATTTGCAAGCGCGCCTGTGCGCTCGCAGCCGAAGCGAACCTATGACCCAGTGCGCATCAGCGGGGACCCAGTCGGCAATGACATCCCGACGTACTTGGCCCAATTGGAGATGCGCGCACCAGATGAGTGGCAGCGGCTGAAGGCGAGCCTTGAGGAATTCGGACACACCGCCGGGCTGTTCGACGAACTGAAGATTCGTCGCCGCGGTCAGCGTGAATCAGATCCGTTCCAAGTGCAGGTACGGAAGTTCGGCGACGGCGCAAAAGGACCGTTTAGGAATCTCGCCGACGTCGGCTACGGAGTGAGTCAGGTGCTGCCGGTCGCTACTGAACTGCTCCGATCAGACGGCCCGGGTACGGTGCTCTTGCAGCAGCCGGAGGTCCACCTGCATCCGGTTGCTCAGGCCTCGCTCGGCAGCCTCCTCTGCGAACGTGCCACCGCTCGCTCGAGGTCGTCAAGAAAGCAGATCATCGTCGAGACGCACAGCGACTTCATCATCGACCGTGTTCGTATGGCCGTGCGAGACGAGCGCAGCGGTCTCTCGCCCAAGGACGTCTCGATCGTTTTCTTCGAGCGCGGCGGTCTCGATGTGCGGCTGCATTCAATCTCCGTCGATCGCTTGGGCAATGTGGAAGGCGTGCCCGCGGCTTACCGACAGTTCTTTCTTGATGAACTCCAGCGCTCCCTCGGCGGCTGAAGGGTGTGCGCCATAGTCGACGCCAACGTCGCGAACCAACTGTGGGAGAACGGCGGCACGCCTGCTGGGAGGGCATTTCGAATCGCAGTTGATCATGGCCTGGTGCCGCTCGTCGTCGGTGGCAGGCACCGCGACGAGCTGATGCGCTCTGGTGAATCGATGCGACGCTGGCTCACGCAGCTGCAGCTCGCTGGGCGGCTGACCAGCGTCGAGAGTGAGCTGGTGGGCCAGCGGACGAACGAACTCACCCAGACCACGGAGCAAGGCACGCCCTCGTGCGAATCGGATGACGAGCACATCATTGCTCTGGCCCAGATCTCGGGAGCACGCCTGTTGTTCACCAATGACAACGCCCTCACCAGCGACTTCAAGGCGAAGCGACTGATCGATGCGCCGCGCGGCAAGGTGTACTCGACATTGCAGTCCAGTGAGGTGACGAGCTCGCATCGTGATCTGTTGCGTCGCACCGATCTGTGCCGACGATAGGGAACCGGCGAGAAGGCCGGGCCTCTCAGAATTGGTCAGCGTGCAGCCGATGCGCTTGGTCGATCTGGCGCTGGTTGATGCCGAAGTCTTGTGCTGTCCCGATCAGCTCGCGCCGTTCGGCTGCGGTGACAACGTGATCGTCGAGTACCCAGTCGAGCAGGTCGAGATAGCTCAACAGCGCCTCGTCCGAGAAGGGGTAGTGGGCACGCGAGACGATGCGCACCATGTCGTTGGTGCTTGCTGTGCCGCCCGGGCGCCGGAGCGTTCTGGGTCGAGAGCCTTGTTCGATGTAGCCGATGCGGCACGTCTCGGTGCCGTTGGCGGGCAGCGGGGCATCGTCGAGCAGCAGCGACGCCAGTTGGGCGGTGGCTCGGGCGTCCGACAGCGCACGATGCTGGTCTGCGTGTGCAATGCCGAAGCTCTCGCAAGCCAACCCGAGCTTCTGCGACGTGGCACGCAACGTGCAATAACCCGCACCGGGGTCGAAGGCTGTTCCCAGGCGCTGGAACTCCTGGCCCAGAAGCCGTGCGTCGAATGCCAGGTTGTGGGCCACAAGGAGGGCCCCTTGCAGACGGCGGCCGAGCGCCCCTGCGACCTCCTCGAACGTAGGGGCCGCTGAGACCATCGATGCAGTGACGCCGTGCACATCGACCGGGCCCACATCGCGCTCAGGGTTGACGAGGGTGTCGATTTCGTCCACTACCTGCCCGGTGCCGACATCGACTTCGACAGCCGCGAACTCGACGATCCGATCGTGTCTGCCGAAACCGGTCGTCTCGCAGTCGATGGCGACGACTCGCTGCTGAAGTTCCATGGCTGACCTCGCCTGCTAACCGCTCGGATGGGCCCTATTGGGCCAGTGGGCTGAGCTGTGAGGCGGTTGCGAGGCGGTTCAGTTGTTCGGTGTGGTGCTGTGTCACGGTTGCGAGGCGGTTCAGTTGTTCGGTGTGGTGCTGCGACGTTGTTGCGAGGCGGTTCAGTTGTTCGGTGTGGTGCTGTGTCACGGTTTCGAGGCGGGCTAGGCGCTCTGTGTGGTGCTGCGACGTTGTTTCGAGGCGGGTAAGACGCTCCGTGTGATCCAGCAGGGTTGCGTTCACTTCGGCGCGAAAATCCTGGATCTCGGCGCGGAGTCGTGTTTCGACGCCGTTGATCTCGGCGTGCAGCGCAGTGATGTCGGCGCGCAGTGCGGTGTAGCCGGCTGCGGCCACGGCGATGAGACCTGCCACGATGGTGGTTGCCAGCGCGGTCAGCAGAGCGGAACGCCGCGGCCGGCTCTGGGCAGCGACTGCCTGCGCTACGAGCTTGGCGAGCAAGTCAGCATCGAGTGCAGCAGCAAGCGGTGACGGATCCGGTGACCGTTCGGACTCAGCGTCCGCGGCCTCGGGGTTCATGCTGGTCATCGTAGCCACGTCGGCTCCTTCGATTGCGAGACGCAGCGTCCTGTCTAGCCTGAGGATCTCGGTCATCTCCAATGGTTTTCGCCCTCGGCGTCATGCGGTCTGCGAGTCGTGCTTGTACAGCGCGGAGGCCAGCAGGCCCGATGGCACGGCGACCACGCCGAGGCCGATCAGCACGATGAAGATGCTGAGCAGCTTGCCGCCGAAGCTGAGCGGCTGGTAGCCCTCGGCGCCGGCGGTCAGCGACAGCACTGCCCAGTAGAAGCTGTCGAAGATGCTGACGTAGAGCGTGTCGGGCTGATCGTGCTCGAGCTCGTAGATGCCCACCGATGCGATGAACATCAGGATCCCCGAGGCCGACAGATACACCAGCAGCTCGTCGGCGATGTCCTTGAACGCCGCCCGGAAGCGGTCGAGGGCCTCACTGCCTCGCACCAGCTTGACGACCCGGAACACTCGCAGCAGGCGCAGCAAGCGCAGCGACGTACCTGCCGGGACGTTCGCGAAGCCGCCGAGCACGGCCAGCAAATCCACGATGCCGTAGAACGAGAAGATGTAGCGCCACGCCGACGGCGCAAGCGCGATGCGCATCACGTACTCGACGCCGAACATCACCCAGATGACGAATTCGAGCGTCCACAGCCAACCCGGCAAGCCGCCGTCGGCAGCGGTGTAGTGGGTGTCGGCCACCAAGGTGGCCATCGACAGCACGATCACCACGGTGATGGACGTATTGACCCGGCGCCCGAGCCGGGTTTCCAAATCGAAGATCTGACGCACGCATCGCTCCTCTCGCTGTGACCTGGTGGGGCGCGAGTCTGGCGAATGCGCCACGCGTTCGCCGTGAGCAGATGAGAGCGCTGGGCCTTGCGGGCCTCGCAGAGGTCAGCGGGTCCAGAGTGCGCTGATGGGCAGCGCGACGATGCGGTCTGCGAGACGGTATGAGGCGTCGCCGGTGTAGAGCACGATCCCGAGCGTGAACCTGCCCCCGAGGGCATCGCGCATCCATGCGAGGTTGCGATAGTGCCGCGGGTTGACGGATCGGCTGGCCTTCACCTCGAATCCGAAGACTCGCCCGTCGGCGACCTCCGCCATCACGTCGATCTCGCGCCTGCCGTCGGCGCTGCGAAAGTGGCTCAGCTCGACCGGGTCGTCTGCGAATGATGACTGCTTGGCCAGTTCGTTCACCACGAACGTCTCCAGCAGCGGCCCGCGCATGCGTTCAGCGGGGTCGAGCAGTTGCGCCGTGCCGAGCCGGAGCGCCGACGCGGCGAGCCCCGTATCGGTCACGTAGATCTTGGGGCGGCGCCGAGCGCGGGTGACAGCGCGGGTTGCCCATCCGGGCAGCGTGCGTACCAGGTACAGCATCCGCAGATGGGCGAGGTAGTCGGCGGCGGTATCCCGGCTGCCGAAGCCCAGATCGCGGCGCACGTCTTCGATGACCAGTTCGGAGGCCGTACGCGCCGCCACCGCGCCGAGCAGGCGTGGCAGGTCGTCGATCTTGCGTGCGCCGGTGAGTTCCCGCACGTCGCGGGCCACAACAGCCCGCAGGTAGTCCTCGAACCACACGGTGCGCATGCGCTCCGACACACCGACAAGGGCTGGGAACCCGCCGTGGGCTACCCGCTCGGCGTACTCGCGCGGAGCGTCGCCCACGGGCCGGCGACCGGCGAGCACGCTCTCGGTGAGAGATGAGCCGTTGGCTGTGCTGCCGACGCGGCCACGGAGCGCGCTGTGCGAGAGAAGCTCCGCCAGCAGGCCGTCGGTGCGTTCGCGCTCTGTCTCGCTCAGCGGCAGGAGGTCGACGAACGAGGCCCTTCCGGCGAGCGATTCGCTCAGGTGCGGAACCGTGAGGAAGTTCGCGGAGCCGGTGAGCAGGAACCCCCCTGGAGAGGGATCAGCATCGACAGCGATCTTGATTTCGCGGACCAACGCGTCGCCGCCTCGTTGCACTTCGTCGATGATGACCGGACGGTCACGGATCTCGATGAACGAGCGCGGGTCCTCGAGGCTCGCATCCCGCTGGGCCTGATCATCGAGGCTGACGTAGGTTCCGCCATTGTTCAGCAGGCGCGCCAGCGTGGTCTTGCCGGTCTGCCGGGCGCCGTGCAGGACGACGACCCGGAAGGCCGCGAGCCGTTCGCGCACAGTGCGCTCGACCCGGCGCTGAATGAGCGGATGCTCTGCCATAAGCGTCTCGTGTGCGTCGGGCGTGCAGATGTACCTGTGACATCTCACAACATCTAATGGTTATTTCTCACGCTTGTTATCTGTTATTTTTTGCACATTCTATCGGCTATAACGCGCATGCTCGCTGCCCGGCAGACGACGCAGCGGGTGGCTACTGTCGTGCTGCTGTCGCTGGGGCGCGAGCATCCTGCGGCGAGCGCCGCATCTGAGCGAAGCGAGGGAATCATGGAACTTGGCGAGGCAGCACTGACGTCGATGACGACGCGGTACTTCACGAAGGACCCGGTGTCGGACGAGACGCTGGAGCAGGCGTTCGACTATGCGCGGCACGCGCCGCAGGGCGGCAACCGCCAGCCGGTGCGCTTCATCGTGGTGCGCGACGAAGCGAAGAAGCAGCAGCTGCAGGAGTGGTACCTCGAGCCGTGGAAGGCCTACCTGGGCATGGCTCGCAGCGGCGACATCGAGATCGTCGGCGAGAAGGCCAACCGCCTGCTCGACAGCGCCGACCATTTCGCCGACCATTTCGCCGAGGTGCCGGTCATCGTGGTGGCCTGCGGCTACATCGACGGCGTCCATCCCACCGACACCGAACTGGGCCGGCTCAGCGTCGTGGGCGGCGGCTCGATCTACCCCGCCGTGCAGAATTTCCTGCTCGGCTGCCGTGAGGCCGGTCTGGGCACTGCGCTCACCACCCTGCTGTGCATGTACGAGCCGCAGGTCGCCGAGATGCTCGACATTCCCGAAGGCGTGGCCACGGCCGCCCACATCGCCGTCGGCTACCGGTCGACGCCGTTCCCGCGCAAACTCGACCGGCTGCCGCTGTCGGAGATCGTCTTCGACGAGACCTGGGGCAACGCCACCTACTAGCTGTCGCTTCGCAGCGCTGCCGTTGCCAAATGGAGCGGGGCGGCGAAAGCCATCCAGATCCACGGCGGCTACGGCTTCCTGAACGACTACCCGGTCGAGAAGATCTACCGCGACGTGCGGGTGTACCAGATCTACGAGGGCACCTCGGAAGTCCAGAAGCTGCTGATCAGCCGCATGCTCGACGGCGTCGAGGGCTAGAGGCCGGGCCGTTACTCGATGCCGAGCTGGCGCCCGGCTCGCCAGGCGTCGGCCACGTCGCACATGCGGGTGTAGCTCACGCCCAGGTCGGTCATCTGCCTTGTGCGCAGTGCCGCTTCTGGCCCCGACAGCAGACATGGCGGTGTCCCGTCCCGGTTCGGCCATCACCGGCATGGCGCCGTTCTAGCCCAACCAGCCCGACCATGGCGCAGCAGGGGGCTGCCATAGGCTCGGCCGCCGTATGCGACAGCTGACCTGCGCAGTCGTGGCGGTGACTGTGCTGGCCGCTGCCTGCTCGACGTCGTCGGTGGATGTCGAGGGTTCTGCAGCGACAGCGTCTCCCTCCACGTCGTCGCCGTTCGCTGGCGGTTCGGCGGACGATCCCGCGCCGTCCGACCCTGCCGTCGACGACATGGGGCCGCCGGACACCACGCCCGCCGACGCCGCACCGGCGAGCACGACGACCACGTCTGAGCCGTTCATTCCTGAGACCGAGGACGGGCGGCCCTTCCTGGAGCTGACGCTGGCGGAGAAGATCAACGAATTCTTGCTGCGGTCTAATACCACCTTTGCGGCGATCATCGCCGGTGAGATGGGCCTGAGCGGCGAGCAGCGCTGGGTTGCTTGGACTCTGGATCTCCTGCGCTCCGGCGGCTCCCGCGATGTGTCGAACGCGGCGATGGGAGCGCTGGAGATGCTCACCGGAGTCGAGAGTTCTGGCGACTTCAGCACCGACTACGTCCGATACGGCTCGCTGTACCGCTCCGAGGGCACCGATCCCGGCGAGGGCTACACGACGTTCAAGCGAAGGGTGTACAGCTACCTCGATCCACAGTACGACGAGATACTGGCCCAGGTCACCGACCGGGTGACGCTCGGGGCGGTCCAGTGGGGCGGGGTGCGCCGGGGCGGCATCCCCGAGCTGAACAGCCCTGAGCGGCTGACCCCCGCCCAAGCCGACTTCATGACCCCCGAAGAACTGGTGCTCGGCTTCGTCATCGGCGGCGAGGCCGGGGCCTACCCGGTGCGGTTCCTTGCACGCCACGAGCTGGCGAACGACGTGGTGGGCGGCGTGCCGGTGGCGCTCGGCTACTGCACGCTGTGCCTCACGGCGCTCATGTTCGACCGGCGGCTGCCCAGCGGCGACGTGCTGACCTTCCAGACGTCGGGCCTGCTGATGGACTCGAACAAGATCATGATCGACAACGAGACCGAGAGCCTGTGGAACCACCTCTCGGGCACGGCGTTCGCCGGCCCTCTGGCCGGCACCAAGCTGGAGCAGTTCCCGGTGGCCACGACGCGCTGGTCGGACTGGCTGGCCGACCACCCCGACACGTTCACGCTCGACACGCCGCCGCCGACGTACTTCCCCACACTTCCCGAGCGGCCGCCGATCAGCTACGACTACACGCCGGGCGCGGCGTACCGTTCGTACTACTCCAGCGAAGACCTGTGGTTCCCCACCTTCGAGACGCCCGACGTGTTCGAGCTGAAGGAGGAGGTGGTCACCGTCGACCGCGGCGACCACACGTTGGCGCTGGGTTTGACGGAACTGGAGCAGGAAGATCCGTTCGTCTACGTGCTGGGCGGTGAGCCGTTGGTGATCGTGCCGAACCAAGGCGGCGCCAGGGTGTACAGCGCCGCTGACGCAGCAGGCGTGCCCGCCGAGGCATGGCGCCACCGTGCCGCCGTGGAGGTGGCGCCCGGGGGAGTGCTGCACGACGAACTGCGCGTCATCGGCGTGGACGGCCGCAACCGTGTCGATGTCAGACTGCCGCGCATCGTGTCGTCGCAGTCGTTCTGGTTTGCCTGGTACGGCCTCCACCCCGACACCGAGGTCTGGCCCCCAGAGCCGCGGTCTTGAGACCTAGCTTGGCGCTGCGATACTGAGCTGTGACCTGATAACTTGCTGCGATCTATCATCAAGGGGTTCGACAATGCTCAAAATTCTGCGTGAATTCCGAGCCAAGCGTCAGCGATCCCAAGACATGATGGAGGAAGTAGCGGCCGCTCGTGAGGCTGAGAAACATCTGCGCCAGTGTGCAGACGAAGGCAAGCCGCCGGGTGAGGCATTCGCTTCTGACGATCTGCGCCGACGTGCAGCGGAGCTGCGGGGCCAATCACCAGTCGCGTGACCGTGTGGACATGGCACGGTCACGGTCTGTTCGATGCATGGATGGTGACTCAATCCACCGAGACAGCCGCGAACTTGCTGGAACTGCTGGCGGATTTGTGTGACAGTCGCCATATCCGAACCTGCCGGGGCAGCAGCATCCTGACGGCCCTGGCAAGCACATCAGGTTCGAAGAACGCAGCGGCTTTCGAGTGGTGTTCGTCGCCGACCGGAACATCGTCCCCGGCTCTCTCTGCCTGTCCAGCATCCAAGGCCCAGACGATGAATGGCCCTTGACAATGCGACAGGTCACAGAAACCCAGGCAGCGACCGGATCCGGCAGCTGGCAGGTGACGCAGCGCGACGATGAGACGGCGCCCCGGTTGACAGTCCGGGAGCTCACGAGCGCGCAATGAGGGGTCGGTATGCTGGCTCCTCGCATCTCAACCTGCCCCCATCGTCTAGCGGCCAAGGACACCACCCTCTCAAGGTGGCGGCACGGGTTCGAATCCCGTTGGGGGTGCGCCATGTCCGCTCGATCCGGGCGGCTCGGCGGGCGTCGGCCCTGCTGAGCTTCCTGCGAGCCAGGCACCGCTGCCGATGTGCCGAGGGAGCAGCCCGAGATGACCGATGGGCAGGAGTCGCATTGGTCCCGGCATCTGCCGGCTGGTGTCAGTGCCGCCGAGGTTGATCTGACCGCGGGTGGCACACTGCCCGCGGCTTGGTTTGGTCGTTGGTCGGCCGATCCGCAGCGTGCCGTGGTGTGGGATGAGCGCGACGGCTGGGTGACCGGTGCCCAACTTCTGGAGTGCGCCCAGCATGTTGCCGAGCGCTTGGCGAGTGCGGGCATCGTCGCCGGCGACCGCGTGCTGATGAGCGGTCCGAGCTCGTCTCGCTTGGTTGCTGCGCACGCTGCGCTGCTGGCGATGGGCGCGGTGGTGGTGCCGCTGAACGGTGCCTACCGGGCCGATGAAGTACGCAGCGTGGTAGCTGATTGCCGCCCCGCAGCCGCATTGGTGGAGGGCGTCGGCGAACCCGGCGAGTGGGCGCAGTGGATTGCGGGCGTCGATCCAGCCGTGCTGATCAGCGACTTCGATGCCGCAGGCTTGCGTGTCGGTGGTGCAGGCACTGCCGAGTCGGCCACCAGCAGTGCCGATCTGGTCGCGGGCGGCGCGCCAGCTGGCGACCTTGCCGCTCCGGGTGCTGCTGTTCAGGCGGGGTCCCGAGTCGACGTCTCGGCGCGAGCGCAAGAGCGCAGGCCCGACGAGCCAGCGCTGATCGGGTACACGTCGGGCACGACCGGGCGGCCCAAGGGTGCGGTGCTGAGCCACGCGAACCTGCTGGCGTCGGTGCGAGCGCTGGAGCTGGCGTGGCGCTGGACACCCGACGACGTGCTCGTGTTGGCGCTGCCGCTGTTCCACATGCACGGCCTGGGCGTGGCGCTGCACGGCACGCTCACCGTGGGCGCCCGGGCTGTGCTCCAGCCAACGTTTGATCCTGACGCAGTCTTCGATGCGATCGCAGGCCGAGATGGCACGGGCGAGCAGCGAGCCACCATGTTCTTCGGCGTGCCGACCATGTACTCCCGGCTGGTCGCCTCGCCGCGGGCTGCTGAGCTGTCGGCGCTGCGGCTGTGCGCGTCGGGTTCGGCACCCATGCCTGCTGAGCTGCACGACGCTGTGCGGGAGGCCAGCGGCCAGCACGTCATTGAGCGCTACGGCATGACCGAGACCGTGATGCTGGTGTCGAATCCGCATGACGAGCCTCGCCGTGCCGGCACGGTGGGCTTCCCGCTGCCCGGCGTGGAAGTGCGCCTCGAAGCGCTGGACGTCCGCGACGGCGATAGCGAGCCGGCGGCCGACGACGACGCTGCGACGGCTGACCCCGAGGCTGCGGAGATCCTTGTGCGGGGACCCAACGTGTTCTCGGGCTACTGGGAGCGGCCCGCCGAGAACGCGGCCTCGTTCAGCGACGGCTGGTTCCGCACCGGCGACCTCGGCCAGTGGGACGACGGCTACCTGCGCATCGTCGGCCGTGCCAAGGAGCTCATCATCTGCGGCGGCTTCAACGTGTACCCCCGCGAGGTCGAGGAGGTCATCGCCTCGCACCCCGATGTCGCCGAGTGCGCCGTCGGCGGCGAGCCTGACCCCGAGTGGGGCGAGGTGGTGGTGGCCTACGTGGTCGCGGAGCGCGACTTCGACGACGACGAGCTGAAGGACTACGTGGGCGAGCGCCTCGCGTACTACAAGCGACCCCGCCGCACCTACCGCATCGCAGCGCTGCCCCGCAACGCCCTTGGCAAGGTCCAGCGCCACCAGCTCGCAGTCCGCAGCGGCCCCTGAGGGCATAGGGGTCGTCGGCAGGCCGCGCATCTGACACCCTTGTATGCCGGATGTTCGAGCTTCATGACGTGCAGCGGTCAGTCCCGCTGCCAAGCCGGTATGCGGCCCCTGGCTCGCTTGACGAGGCGGCAGAGCTGCTCTCGTCGCACGGCGCTGCGGCTCGGCTGATCGCCGGCGGCACCGACCTCATGCTCGAGCTCGCCCGCGGCGCCCGCTCGGGCGTGGAGCTGCTGGTGGACATCTCCGGCCTGCCGGGTCTCGACCGGATCTCGTTCGAGGGCGGGCGGGTCACGCTCGGGCCGCTGGTGACCCATGCCGACGTGATCGCCTCGGCGCCGATGCGCACGGCTGGCTTGCCGCTCGCCCAGGCGTGCCTGGAGGTGGGCTCGCCGCCGCTGCGCAACCGGGCCACGGTGGTCGGCAACATCGTCACCGCCAGCCCGGCCAACGACACCATCTCGGCGCTCGTAGCGCTGGATGCCGCAGTCACCATGACCTCGGCGCGCGGCGAGCGCACGGTTCCGATCAGCGAGTTCTTTGCCGGCTTTCGTCAGACCGTGCTCGAGCCCGACGAGATCGTCACCGCAATTGCGTTCGATACTCTCGACGGGGCGAACCGGGCCCATGGCCGGCGCGGTGTGTTCGTGAAGCTGGGCCTGCGGCGGGCGCAGGCCATCTCGGTGGTGCATGCCGCCGTGGTCGTCGAACTCGACGGCGGTCGAGTGACCGACCTCGTCGTTGCCCTCGGCAGCGTCGCACCCACCATCGTCACGGTGCCCGAAGCGGCAGAGCTGGCCGCAGGCCGGGAGCTGGCCGAGGCCAACGCCGACATCACGGCTGCTGCATGCCGGGCGGCAACGCCCATCGACGACATCCGCGGCAGCGCCGAATACCGCTCGCACACCGTCGGCGTCGTGGTGGACCGAGCGATCACGGCGCTGGCCACCGGCACCGAAGCCGACCGCTGGCCGCAGCAGCCGCCACGGCTCGCAACCACCTCAGCTGGCGATCAGTCGGGTTCCGCGGCGACTTCGACAGCCGCGTGGGACGGCGGTGCGACATCCGGTGTAGGCGCTGAGCCGAGCCGAGAGGCTGACGTGCGCGGCGGCGAGATCCGCAGTGAGCTTGCCGCCAGCGACGACACGATCACTGCAACGGTGAACGGCGTGGCGCGCAGCGCAGCAGGGGCTGCGGGCAAGACGCTGATGGACTGGCTGCGCGACGACCTCGGGCTGACCGGCACCAAGGAGGGCTGCGCCGAAGGGGAGTGCGGCGCGTGCACGGTGCATCTCGACGGCGCCGCTGTGTTCTCGTGCCTGGTGCCTGCGGGCCGAGCAGACGGCGCGAGCATCACCACGGTCGAAGGCGTGGCATCGCCCGGCGGCGGCCTGCATCCCTTCCAGCAGGCAATGGTCGACACCGGCGGTGCCCAGTGCGGGTTCTGCACGCCGGGCTTCGTGATGAGCGCCGTGGCGCTGCTCGACGAGATCGCGGAGCCCACGGCCGAACAGATCACTGCGGGTCTGTCGGGCAACCTGTGCCGCTGCACCGGTTACTGCTCGATCATCGAGGCAGTGCACGCTGCATCTGTCGCAATTCGGGCTGTGCAAGCTGCCTCGGTTGATGCGGGAGCGGCGCAGACCGCTCCGGTTGAAGCAGGGACCGCGCACATTGCCGAGTGGGGTGCGTCATGAGAGATGGCGCTGCTTCGGTTGCAGCTGCCGAGGACGCTGAACGGGCTGCGCCATGAGAGAAGGTGCTGCCCCCGGCGTCGGCGGCGCGGCTGTCGAGTTGGAGATGCCCGCAGCGACGGCGGGCGGCACCGGCCAGTCGCCGCCGCGTGCCGACGGTCCTGCCAAGGTCGCCGGGCTGGCCGGCTACCCAGCGGATCGCATTCCCGGCGATGCGCTGTGGGCCTTCGCCGTGTTCACCGACCAGCCGCACGCCCGGCTGCGACGCCTCGACCTCTCCCCGGCTGAGCGCTCACCGAGTGTGGTCGCGGTACTCGGCTCGGCTGATGTGCCCTGCAACGAGTACGGGCTGACCAAGTTCGACCAGCCGGTCTTCATCGGGCTCGATCACACTGGCCGCAGCCAGGTGCCCTGCGATGTCTCTCGCTGGGAGGCCGACCACTTGGCGCTGATCTTGGCCGAGAGTCTCGACGAGGCACGTGCCGCCGCAGCGGTCATCGAGGTCGAGTGGGAGCCGCTGCCGGTCGTGGCCGATCTGGATGCAGCGCTGGCGCCCGACGCGCCGCTCGTGCACCCCTACGAGGGCGTCGGCTCCAACCTGTACGAATCGATGCGGACCCGCAAGGGCGACCTCGACGCCGGCTGGGCCGCTGCCGCCGTGACCGTCGAGGCCACCTACGAGGTGCCCTACCAGGAGCACGCCTACCTGCAGCCCGAAGCGGGTACGTCGTGGGTGGACGCCGAGGGCATCATCAACGTCGAGATCGCCGGCCAGTGGGTGCACGAGGACCGTGAGCAGATCGCGCACGCGCTCGACCTGCCCGAGGAGCGCATCCGGGTGCGCTACCCGGCCATCGGCGGCGCATTCGGCGGGCGAGAGGACACGTCGATGCAGATCATCCTGGCGTTGGCCGCCCGCCGGCTGGCCGAACTGGGCATCGATCGTCCGGTGGCCATGCAGTGGTCGCGTGAGGAGTCGATCGTCGGCCACCACAAGCGGCACCGCGGACGCATCCGGGCCCGCTGGGGCGCCGACCGCGACGGCAGGATCACCGCAGCGCAGGCCGAGGCCTGGCTGGATGCGGGCGCCTACAACTACACCTCCAACAAGGTGATGGGGAACCTGCATCTCGGCCTGGGCGGCCCGTACGAGCTGCCCAACGCCGCCATCGACACCCATATCGTGTACACGAACGCCACGCCCGGAGGAGCGTTCCGGGGCTTCGGCGCACCGCAGGCGGCCTTTGCTGTCGAATGCCAGGTGAACAAGCTGGCCGAGGCGCTGGGCATGGATCCCATCGACATCCGCCGTGTCAACACGCTGCGCGAGGGATCGCCGAGCATCGCCCACACGCCGATGCCGGCCGGCGTGACCATGCCCGAGGTGATCGAGGCCTGCGCCCACGCCGCAGCGCTACCGGCCCGCTGGGCCAGCGATGGTTCCGGCAGCATCGACGCAGACAGCGACGCTGCACACGGTGACGTCGGCGACCCGAAGTCCCAGCATCGGGCTTCCGACAGCCTGACGCCCGACGATCCAGCGCTGTTCAGCCCGTTCGTTTCGCTGCCGGCGCGACCGTCGTCGCTGCGCCGCGGACGCGGCTTCGCCTGCGCATTCAAGAACGTCGGGTTCTCGTTCGGCTTTCCCGAGCGCTGCGAGGCCACGATCGTGCTGCACGGCGAGCCCGACGACGAGGCCCCGGCATCGGTCGAGCTGGCTCACGCGGGCGCCGATGTCGGCCAGGGCGCGCACACAGCGTTCCTGCAGATGGCGGCCGAGGCGACCGGCGTCGACCCGTCCCGGGTCGTGGGCCGCTTCAGCGACACCGGCACGTCGGGCGACTCAGGGTCGGCGTCGGCGTCGCGCCTGACGTGGATGGCCGGCAACTCGATCCTGGGTGCCGCCGAGGAAGCCGAGAAGGCGTGGCGCGAGGGCGCCCGACCGGCGATCGGGCACTTCCGCTTCACGCCGCCGCCCACCACCGAGCTCGACCCCGAGACCGGCGAGGGCACCCCGAACTTCACTTACGGCTATGTCGCCCAGCATGTCGAACTGACCGTAGACATCGACACCGGCCACATCCGCATCGATCGGGTGATCAGCGCCAACGACGTCGGGCGGGCCATCAACCCGCGCTTCGTGGTCGGCCAGATCGAGGGCGCGGTGGCCCAAGCCCACGGCCATGTGCTCAGCGAGCACCTGCGCAGCCGCGACGGTCGCCTGCTGAACCCCCGCTTCAGCACCTACCTGATCCCGGGCATCGGCGACGTCCCCGTGACCACCGAGAGCGTGGTGCTGGAGCTGGCCGACCCGCTGGGTCCCTTCGGTGCCCGCGGCATGGCCGAGATGGGTGTCATCCCGTACGCACCGGCTGTGGCCGCAGCGCTGGCAGATGCCACGGGCGTCTGGATGGACGACTTCCCGCTCACCCCCGAGCGGGTCTGGGCAGCGCTCCGAGCTGCCGGCGTCAACGGCTGACACGCAGACTGCGAACGCTCCGCCATCGGCCCCGAAACTCAGCGGGCCGCCTGATGGCGCAGTCCTACACTCCCGAGCGTGGCAGTGGCACGACGCCCGGACGCAACCGAACGCGTGATGGAACTGATGATGTACCTGCTCGCTCGCGACGTGCCCAAGACCCGCGAGGAGATCTGGCGCGACACCGGCCTGTACGCGCCCGAGGGAATCACCGACCGGCGGGCGCTGGAGAGCGCCCGGACCTCCTTCGAGCGGGACAAGACGCTGATCCGCAACCTCGGCGTGCGGATCACCGAGGCGATCACCCACGACGGCGCCACCGCCTACACGATCCGGCGCCAGGACTACTTCCTGCCCGACCTGCAGCTCACACCCGACGAGCAGCATGCGCTGCGCTTCGCCGCGGCACGGGTCGATATCGGCGAGACGTGGGATCTCGAGGCCGTCGCCAAGCTCACGAGTACCGAGGTAGGTGCGGGCGCCGGCGGCGCTGCGGGCGCCGGTGCGGCCGGCCACGATGCCGAGCTGCTGTCAGCAGACGTGGCGCTGGAGACGGCTGCTGCGCAGCAGGCCGCCGGGTCGGTATTGCCGAAGCTGGCCGCTGCGGCCGCCGAGCGCGCCTTGGTCCGATTTACGTACGGGGGGCGGCGGCGCGGCGCACAGCCGCTGGGCCTGCTGTGCCGGGCGGGCTACTGGTACCTCGCGGCGCGCGAAGACGACGTGGTCAAGACATTCCGCGTCGATCGCATGGAGAGCGACGCGGACGTGGGGGAGCGAGGGGCATTCGCACGAGCCGATGTCGACGTCGCAGCGCTGCTGCCGAGCGAGCCGATGGAAATCGACTTCGGCGACGACTTCGAGGCCCGGGTGCGGATCGACGCCACCATGGCGCACCAGCCCACGGCCGAACGGGGCCGCGTCATCGAGCGGCACGACGACGGCTCGGTGACGGTCGCGGCGCATGTTCGCAACCGTGCAGCGTTTCGTGTGTGGGTGCTGGACATGGGCCGCCACGCAGTCGTCGAGTCGCCGCCTGAGCTGGTCGCCGAGATCACGTCGTGGCTGCGCTCTCTGGCCGCCCATCCGGAGCCAGCGTCGTGAGGACGGGCACATCGGCGAAGATCGAACGCCTGCTGGCCATCATCCCGTGGGTGGTGGAGCGGGGCGGCGCCACTGTGGGCGACATAGCGGAGCGCTTCGAGATGCGGCCGACAGCGGTATACGACCTGCTGCTCGCTGCCATGTGCTACGAGATCGTGGGCGCGAGCGCTTATGAGAACCTCGGCATTGTCGTCTTCGGTGACGAGCACAATGCCGGCGAGGCGTGGGTGCACACCGAGCCGGGGGCGATGCTGGACCGGCCCCTCAACCTCTCGGTGCCGCAGGCATTCGGCATCCTGGTGGCCGGGCAGTCCGCGCTGGCCCTGCGCGGCGCTGACCGCTCGGGTGCGCTGGCAACCGCGCTCGACAAGCTGCGTGCCGCCTACGGCGAGCGTGTGCGGGTCTCGGTGGAGCTGCCGTTGCCGCGCAGCCTGCCGACGCTGCAGGAAGCCGTGCGCACCGGCACCACCGTCAGCATCCACTACTACACACCGAACACCGACGAGGTGTCCGAGCGCCGGGTGGATCCGCTCGAAGTGTCACTGGCCGACGGCCACTGGTACCTGCGGGGCTGGTGTCACCTGCGTCAGGACTTGCGCTCGTTCCGGGTCGACCGAATCGAGGCCTGCGACGAGACGGGTGAATCACACGGCCGTTCGGCCGAGCCCCGCGAGGCGTCAGGCGACTCGGCCGAGCCGAGCGACGCGAGCGCAGTGCTCGGTGCAGTTGCACCCGCCGAATCCGACGAGACGACCGATGTGGTGCTGTCGATTCCCCGTGACGACCTGTGGCGGGTGGAGGCGTACCCCTCCCGCGAGCTACGCGACGCCGACGACCGGTGCATCGTCACCTATGCGATCCGCAGCCCGTCCGTGCTCAGCCAGATGCTGCTGCGCCTCGGCGCCGACACGCACGTCGTCAACGCATCAGACCTGCCGCCCGAGATGGCTGAAGCCGGCAGCACCGCTGCAGCGTCGATCCTGGAGCTCTACGAGACCTGACGTCTCAGAGGCCGCGCAGATCGGCGCGCGTTCTCGCCGTTGCACCCATCGTCTCCCGCTCTTGCTCGCTGGCGCTCACGGGCCGCTCGGGCCTCGGCTTCGCCTCTCAGGCTCAGTCGATGAGATCGACTACGAGGCCGTAGTGATCGGACGGCACCACGCCGTTGATGGGTTCGGTGCCGACGAGCGCGATGGCCGCGATGTTGCCGAGCGGCACCGGGCGTGGCGTCGACACGAAGAGGTAGTCGATGCGGCGGTTCGGCCACATGGCCTGTGACAGGTAGGGGTTCTGACCGCTCCACGTGTGACCCGCGCCGTCGCCGGCCTGTGCCCAAGCGTCGCTCCAGACCAACTCGGGCACCGGCGGGGGCCGCTCGCCGGTCAGCAGGCGGATCTCCTCGGCGCCGGGCACGGCGTTGAAGTCGCCGGCCATGACGATCGGGAAGCCCTCGGGATCGTGGTGGGGTGCTGCCAGCTCGCACAGCGTGGCTACCTGCGCCTGGCGGATCTCGCTGAGATGGAAGCGATGCTCGAGGTGGGTGCAGATAACCGTCATCTCGCCGTCGCCGCGGGCGATTCGGGCCACGACCGCCGTCCGGTGCCCGGATTGCTGGCCCTCGGGCGACGAGGGGTCGCCGACAGCCAGCGAGTGCGAGCTGGATTCGGTGATCGGCGTGCGGCTCAGGATGGCGTTGCTGAACGACAGTCCCCGCTGTCCGAAGCGCGGGTGGTGTGCGACGTTCATTGCCAGCGCGTCGCCGAGCAGGTCGGCCTGGTTCGGGCCGTCACGCTCTGCCCAGATCTCCTGGCAGCACACGATGTCGGCGTCGAACCCGGCGAGCGTCGCGGCAATGGCTTCGTGGCGGGCCTCCCAGTTGTCGCCGAAGCGCCACCACAGGTTCCAGGTCACGATCCGCACGGCGTCACCGTAACGGCCGCCGTCTCCGCTGGGCTGACTGACCGGAGCGGGAGCTCGGCGACGTATCGTCTGCGGCGATGAGCGCCGACGCGAACACCGACCAAGCCACCGACCAGATCTACCTGCGCGATGCGTACCAGCAGACCGTCGAGGCGACGGTGGTCGCTGTGCGTGACGATGCGGTTGCGCTCGACCAGACGGTCTTCTATGCCACTGGCGGCGGGCAGCCCCACGACACCGGAACGCTCGCTGACCGGGGCGGCAACACCTGGCAGGTGCACAACGTCCGCAAGGAGGGCGACCTCATCTGGCACTGGGTGGACGGCCAGCCTCCGTCGGCAGGAACGGCAGTCGCCGGCACGGTCGACTGGGAGCGCCGCCTGCAGCTCATGCGCACCCACACCGCGCTGCACATCCTGTGCGGTGTCATCTGGAACGAGTGGGGAGTGCTGGTGACCGGCGGGAACATGGAGCCGCTGGCCGCCCGCATGGACTTCGAGTTCAGCCCGCTGCCGGAGGGCTTCGCGGCCCGGGTCACCGAGCTGGTCAACGCCGAGATCGCCGCGGACCGGCCCATCGAGGTGAGCTTCCTGGAACGGTCGGCGGCGCTGGCCGATCCCGAGCTGATCCGCACCAAGGTCAACCTGATCCCCGAGTGGGTGACCGACATCCGGGTGGTCGACATCGTCGGGCTCGACCGCCAGGCCGACGGGGGCACTCATGTGGCGTCCACCGGCGCCGTGGGCCGCTTCGAGATCACCAAGACCGAGTCGAAGGGCAAGGGCAACAAGCGAGTCCGCATGGTGCTCCACGACGCCTGACCAGCGTCCCACGCGGCGTCGTCAGCTGCCTGCACAGCTCTGGCATAGGTGCTGATCGGCTGACGCCTTTTTCGTCCGGCACCTCGGCGAGGCGCGCGTCTGTTCCATCACGGGCATTTCGGTACCCTGTGAAAAATGACTCCCCGGGAGCAGCTGGGCGGAACGCGCTTGGCCGCGCCGTCCGCCCGCCGCACAGCGACGTCGCGATTCGGCGCTTCCCGACGCGAGGGCCACGATGCGTCGGCCTTCTACGAGCGCTTCACGCCACCCGTCCTGTCCGACGACGACACGGTCGCCCGGGGACCTGATATCGACCGCGAGTTGGCCGAGCGCATCGGCGACGGCTGCATCTGCGCCGACGCCCGGCAGATGACTGCGCTTCCAGATGCCTCTGTGGCGCTCGTGGTCACCTCACCGCCGTACTTCGTGGGCAAGTCGTACGAAGACGCCATCGCCGCTGGCACCGACAGCCGCATCCCCACCAGCTACTTCGACTATCTCGCGATGCTGCGGGACGTCTTCGCCGAGTGCGTGCGGGTGCTCGAGCCGGGCGGCCGCATCGCCGTCAACGTGGCCAACCTGGGCCGCAAGCCCTACCGCAGCCTGTCGGGCGACGTGGCCCGGATCTTCGAGGAGCTCGGCCTGCTGCTGCGCGGCGAGATCGTATGGCAGAAAAGCAAGGGGTCGAGCGGGTCGTGTGCGTGGGGATCGTTCCGCAGCCCGTCCAACCCGACCCTGCGTGACACCACCGAGCGCATCGTGATCGCCAGCAAGGGCAGATTCGACCGGGCGCGCTCGGCATCGCAGCGCGAGGAGGAGGGCCTGCCGCATCGCAGCAGCCTGTCCACCGACGAGTTCATGGAAGCCACGCTCGACGTGTGGGACATGGGGCCCGAGAGCGCGCAGCGGGTGCGACACCCCGCGCCGTTCCCCTTGGAGCTGCCCCGGCGCCTGATCGACCTGTACACCTACGAGAACGACCTCGTGCTCGACCCGTTCATGGGCTCGGGCACGACGCTGGTCGCAAGCGTGCTGTGCGGCCGCTGGCCGGTGGGCTACGACCTGAACCCCGATTACGTGGACTTGGCACACGCACGCGTGGCCGCCGCGGCCTCGACAGCGCTCCCCGAAGCTCCCTGTCGCGCCGATCAGCCGCTGCTGTTCGAGCCGGGTGCTCTGCGAGCGGACGCCGGCACCGCGGACTCCTCGGACGCCTCTCGGCGGGGCGCTGTCGCACCAGCGGCAGCCGGTGCGTCGGATTCCGCCGAGACGGCGGGCGCGAAGCGCAGTGATGTTGCTGGTGAATCCGTGCGCGGGAGCATCAGCGTGCAGGGCAACGGAGAGTCGGGGACGATCGCTGACTCGATGACCGCCGACGCATTTGTGCGCCAAGCGGTGGAGTCTGGCCGTAAGGCCCTCGACATCGCCCACGAACTGCTCGAAGCATCGGGTTTCGAGATCGTGCGCAGTCCCGCCACCGTGCGCGGCTCGGGGGTGAAGTTCAGCTTCTTGGTGGCCGACCGGGCGAACCGTGAGTGGTGGATCGATGTGGCGGGGGCGTTCACGACCGTGCGGCCGGGGCTGCTGCGAGCCGAGACGCTGTGGAAGGCGCTGGGGCGAGCGTCGGTGCTGGCCTCGGCGGAACCTGACCCGGAACGGCGACGGTTGCTGCTGCTGACACCGCACCTGCCCCGCGTGGGGAGCGAGGGCGATCGTGCCCTGCGAACGCTCGGCCCGTCGATGGTTCTCGACGTCATCGAACTGTTCGACGAAGCAGCCGCTGCACGGCTCGCGAGCTATGCAGATAGCGCTGTGCCCCCATTGGCGGGCTTCTGGAGCGACAGCGAGATCGACGCCGCGCTTCCGGCAGTCGGCCGGTAGGCGCAGCCGCGGCCCGAGGACCGGCTGCCGTGCGATCGGGCGCGGAAGCAGGCGGCCGAGCGACCGAACCGATCAGACGCCGTCGATGCGCTTGAACAGCTCCGCGTAGGCGAGACCGGACTGCTGGCCGCTGGCCACTGCGACGGCGTCCACCCAATCGGCGAAGCGCTGCACCTGGGCAGGGTCGTCGGGGTCGGTGATGTCGTGGGTGGTCACAAACTGGGTGCGGTGGCACAGCAGCGCCTCGGTCTTGGCGGCAGTCCATCCATCGACGTTCTCCGCGTGGTCGGGCTCGTCGGCCTCGAACAGCAGCAGCTCGTCGGGACGGTGCGGCGGCAGGCCCTGCTCGGGGAAGAAGAACGGGTCGCGTGCGGCCACCACCCCCTCGACGGCCAGCAGTCCCGCGTGGCGATGATCGGGATGGAGCCGGTAGCGCTTCCATGGGTCGTGGCCCAGCACGACGGCAGGGAGCAGCTCGCGGATGACCTGCGCGACCTGCGCTCGGGTCGCGAGGTCGCTGTCGAGCTCGCCGTCGACGTGGCCGCCGAAGCGCACCTCGCCTTTGGCGCCGAGCGCGCCAGCAGCGGCGCGCTGTTCGTCCTGGCGGGTTCGCACCAGCGCCGCTTGGTCGCACTCGGCGTCCCAGGTGCCCTTCGAGCCGTCGGTGCAGATGAAGTGGTGGACGACCGCGCCGGCGGCTGCCCACTTGGCCAGCGTTGCCCCGCAGTCGAACTCGGCATCATCAGGATGTGCGGCAATGACCAGCGCCGACGCCGGCACCGCCAGGTCAATCGAGAAGCCGGTGTCAGCAGTCATCGCTAGCTGCGGGTGGTCGCTCAGCGAGATGCGCCGCGAGATCGTCGGGTGTGTCGATGTCGAATTCGAGCGCTGCGATTCGTCGCACCTGCAAATCGAGCCCGCAGCGCTGCGCTTCGTCGCAGTGGGCCTTGAATGAGCCAGGCCCGTAGTGAAACTCGAACCCGCTGCCGAGCGGCAGCGCCATCACATTGGTGCCGTCGAGATGCCGGTCGGGCACGATCGTCACGGTGCACGGCTCGGCCAGTCCTTCGAGCGTCTCGGCCCGGGGCAGATCCCCGTGGGCGATCACCACGTGTTGCGGCCAGCGGCCTTCGGATGCAGCGTCGCTGTCGGTCGAGTCCCCCCAGGGCGGTGATTCGTCTGGCGTCGCGGCCGACAGGCGCTCGAGGGCAGCAGTGAGGGCGCCGTTCAGTCCCCGAACCTTGATGCGCAGCGGATGGGCCCCCACCGTATGAGCCCACTCGGCCACTTCGTCGTTGTCGCACACCACGAGCGCCGGCATGCGGCCGGCCGCCTGCACGACCCGCGCGGCCATCGAACGAGCCAACTCGGCCCGCTCACCAGCCGGAAGCTGCGGGGCGAGCCGTCCCTTGGCCAGCTCGAAGTCCTTCACGGGGATCAGCACCACCGCTTCGGGGTTGCCGCGATCAGTCACCCGCGGCGAGTGTATGACCGCTCAGAAGCTTGAGCGCAGCCGTGGCTGTGCTCAGGCGGGCGGCTGCGGGTCGGTCCCGGTGTCGCGCAGGCCGAGCACTTCGGCAACGACCGCCCGGATGCCTGCTTCGGCAGCCTCACGCTGGGGCTCAAGCCAACTCGCCAAGGGAAACGCGTCGCACAGGCCGACCCATTCCTGATCTTCCTCAGACCATTCGGTGCGGAACCGGTACTCGCTCGGGAGTTCACATGTGACCATTGCGCGCCTCCAACTCCTCGATTGCCTTCAGTACTTGGCGGACTTGATACGGCTTCGCACTGGTGCCCTGCGGCTGCAGAACCAATATGCGCGACTCCGACCATCCCACATCGTAGATGCGGTGGCTGCCCGCGGTGCGTGTCGGCTCGCCGAAGAGCGCGTCACACACGCTCACGAGCTCTTGCCACGGCACGTTGCGCGGATTGCGTCGAATTCGAGCGATGCGCTTGCGCAACCGGACCATGCCGGAACGTTCTCACATGTTTTAAATATATTTCAACTAATTTCGCCAATGTCGGCGAGCGGACTAGCCACGCTGCCATTCGTCTCGCGAGGGGACCTCGATATTGGCCAAGGCGCCGAAGGTACGCGAGAGGCTCGCTGAAGCATCGGGAACATATGATGAGAAGTAGGCGTCGAGTGCCCGGTGGACGATCTCGGCCAGCGTGACTCCCTCGACGGCTGCGAGTTCGTCGATACGTTGACGCTGCTCTTCGGTGAGGTACACCTGCGTGCGAGTCGCGGCCATACAGCGCAACATACGGCGTACACGATGTGCTGGGTGCGCATGGACTGAAGGCGCCGGTTTGCTAGGACAAGACGGTGCTGACTGAGCCGCCTGAGGGGTGGGTGCGACCGTGGTGGGCTGAGCGTCAGCTCGACCCGGGGTCGGCGGCGAGTGCACCGGACCCGAGCCAGATCCGCTATTGGCTCGGTGACCGACAGGTCGACGACACTGTGCTGGCGAACACGGTGGGTCGCTCGTGGACGAAGATCGGGCTTCCTGAGACGCTTGACCGGGCCGCGGTGGATCCCCGGGGGTTGGTGGTGCTGGGGCGCTGGTCGCTGGACTGGTGGGTGCGAGCCGGAGACGAGTGGGTCTTCCCGTCGCGGGCGGCCGCCGTGCGCCAGCGGTTGGTGGGCGGGATGCCGGTGGTCGAAACGATCCTGCGTGTCGGCGGCGGCGATGTGGTGCATCAGGCTGCGGCGGCACGGGGTGCTTCGGTTCGGCTCGATGACGTCCAGCGGCATGTCACTCGGCGGCCCGGCAAGCGGACAACAGGCGACGGCACAAGCGCCGTTCCGGAAGTGTTCGTAGTGGAGATCACCAACCGCACGGATGTGCCCGTGGCGATTGCGCTCGCTGCTCGGCCGTATCACCTGGGTGCGTTCGAGCACGTGGACGACGACATATGGGAATGGTCGAACGCTTGGGGCATCGACGAGATCGCCGTGGATAGCCGCGTGATGACGCTTGACGACGGGCTCCATCACGCAGTGGGCCGAGCGGCGGTGATCTTCGATCGCACGCCCGGCGATGTCGTGGTCGGCAGCGACGGGGCCGACTGCGCTGGCGCACTGGTGGAAGCGGGCGAACAGGCCGCCGCGGGGCAGGAGAGCTCGGTGGCGGTGAGCATCGGCGACGCAGCGCCGCCCGTCGATCCGGCAGGAACGCTGCAATCCGGGACGGCATCGATGCCGCAGCCCGATCGAGCGCCGGTCTCGGTGACGTGCCCGCAGCGGCTAGCCAATGCCGCGGCGGTCTTCCCGCTGGTGGCCGGCGCGACGCTGCGCGCAGCCGTCGTGGGGCGCGGCTCGGCCTTCGAATGGGACGCTGCAGGCAGCCCCGCGCTCGGTGCTGCCGTGCTCGATGCGGTGCCGGGCCTCGACCGGGTGGCCAACGGTTGGCGGCGGCGCGTCGACGCGGGCTGCCGGCTTGAGCTGCCCGGCGGTCGACTGGCCGACGCTGCGCTCGCGGCACGCTCGGCGCAACTGCTCTCGACAGCGCCCTGCGATGACGGCCCTGGTGTCGTGGGCCCGATGCTCGCCTCGGCTCTGTACACCGATGCGCAGTTCGCCGGTGACGACCTCGTGCAGTTGCTGGCACTCGTCGAATCGGGCGTGCCCGAGCAGGTCCGCGATCTTCTGCTGCGCCAGGCTCAGGCGCAGGACTACTCGGGTCAGACAACCAGCATGGGTGTTTCGGTGACCGGCACCTCGCTCATGCTGGCCGAGCACCTGCTGTCGCTGCATCCCGACCCGGCATTTTCAGAGGGAATCTCAGAGTTCGTGACGGCAGCGGCCCGCTGGCTGCTGACACGCGAAGCAAACCGCCGCGAGGAGCCGTGGACGATCCGGGAGGGACTGCGGGCTGGCTTCCGCCTGCTGCTACGGCTCGGTGCTGAGCGTGCGGCGAATGCCCTGCAACGCGAGGCGATGGCGCTGCCTGAGGCACTGAAGGTCGATGTGGCCGGCACAGCGGGCTCGCGCGCCGGTTCCCGGGAACGCTGCGCTGGGGAGCATGTCGCCGACGGCGGTGCGGACACGATCGAGCCCCTGTCCTTCTACCGCGACAGGGTTGGGCGCCTGCCGTGGGGTGCCGCGGCGGAGGCCAGTCTTCGGGCTCCCCGCACCGCGAGGTTTGCCTGGCGCACGTCCGGTGAGACGGCGTCAAGCGCGCAAGCTGGTTTGCCGAGCCAGCGTTGGGAATGGCTGCCGCACGACACCGGGTTGTGGATCCATGCCGCGGTGCCGTGGGCGCCGCCGTTGCCGTTCGTGGGGTCCGAGCCGGCTGACGGCGCGCCGGCGGACTTCGTGGACGACACCGCTGCGTCGTGCGGTCACGACATGGTGGCCACGGCGCTGCTGGCCTTCGCTGAGGCTCGACCGGCACCCAGACGCGCTTTCGAGCGACTCGAGGAGCTGGTCTCGGTGGCATCGCCGACGCTGAACTGGCCGACCTACATGCACCCCACGCTGCGCACGGGCACCAACGGGACAGGGCACGACCTGATGGTGGGCGGCCTGTTCGTGCGAACGCTGCTGCGGTTGCTGGTCGACCTTCCCGACGACGGTGCGGCCAGCAGCGGGGGAGCAGGTCGCGAATCACCAAGCCTGCGGCTGGCGGCGCACTGGCCAGTGGCCTGGCTGGGCCAGCCGGTCGAGGTGCACAGCGTGCCGACGCGCATCGGGGCGGTGTCGTGGGCGGTGCGTTGGCACGGCGAACGACCGGCGCTGCTGTGGGACGTCGCGCCGCACGACCCAGGCGACGACCCGCCCGCAGTCTCGGCGCCAGGGCTGGATCCGGCATTCACGGCCACGGGCTGGCAGGGCGAGGCGCTCCTCGCACCCCCGCCCGCGTAATGACGGTGCGGTCAGATCGATCTCCCCGCCGGATTGCCTGATGCATCCCGCTCTTGTTCGCTGCGCTCACGGGCCGCTCGGGCCACGGCTTCGTCTACCGGCTCAGCCTCTTGACAGATCTTCCGTTCAGCACGGGGTCGGCAACTAGGTTCACATTCATGACGGCGCGGCCGAGCCTTACGTTCGAGCGGCGCTGCTGGGAAGCGGGCGAGACGACCGTTGTGGGCGTGGACGAGGTTGGCCGCGGCGCCTGGGCGGGCCCGTTGACCGTCGGCGCGGTCGTGGTCTCACCGCACGGTCGCGTGAACGGCATCCGCGACTCCAAGGAGCTCCGCTCCGCGGTGCGCGAGCAGCTCTTCGAGCGCATCGACGACTGGGCCCGTGCGTGGTCGGTGGGGCACGCCACCGCCGCCGAGTGCGACGAACTGGGCATGACCGATGCACTGCGGCTGGCCACCCGCCGGGCCCTGGACCTGCTGCCGGCCGAGCCGGACCGCGTGCTGCTCGACGGCAAGTTCAACTTCGTGGACTGGTGTCCCAGCCGGGCGCTCGTGGAGGGCGACCGGCGCTGCCTGTCGATCGCGGCGGCCTCGATCATGGCCAAGGTGGTGCGAGACCGGATCATGACCGTGCTGGCCGGCGACTTCCCGCCCTACGGGTTCGAGTCGAACAAGGGCTATCCCGCGCCGGTCCACCGTGCGGCTCTGGCCACCCATGGGCCGTGCGCCATCCACCGGCTGAGCTGGTCGTTCACCGAGGCGCTGCCCGATGCCGAGCCGGTGCCGAACCCCACCCACAGCGACGCCGAGACAGCGCTCGCCACCTACTCGAAGGCTTTCGCCGGGCCCGACACGACGCTGTTCTGAGCGGCCGTCCCGGCGAGCGGTCGTCGGCGGCAGGTCACGCACCGCGCCTGAATGAAGCCGCGGACGCTGGGCTGCTAGAAGAAGGCAGCTTCACGGAGAGGCCCCTGATGAGTGCGAACAACGACCCCAACGCCCGACAGCGCGAGTTCTGGCGCAACGCAGACGTGTGGGTGCAGGAGCAGGAGCGGCTTGATGCGCAGCTCGGCCATATCGGCGTGGCGGCGATGGACGTCGTGGAAGGCCTGCCGACGGAGGCGAACGTGCTGGACGTGGGCTGCGGTTGCGGCCAGACGACGCTGCAGTGGAGCGAGCGCGTGGGCGGCTCGGTGCTGGGCCTCGACATCAGCGAGACGCTGATCGACGTGGCTCGCCGGCGTGGCGCTGCGCACGCCGCCGAGCGGCCCGAGGCCGCGCCGATCGCATTCGAGGTCGCAGACGCCCAGACGGCGGACATCGCCGTGCTCGGCGCCGCTGCATCGGGCCGCAATGGCGTCTTCGACGGCTTCGACCTCGTCTACTCACGATTCGGCGTGATGTTCTTCGCCGATTCGACCGCAGCGTTCGCAAATCTGCGCGCCGCCACGCGGCCAGGCGGGCAGCTTGCATTCGCCTGCTGGCAGACGCCGCGCCAGAACCCGTGGCTGGTCACCGTCAACAAGGCGGTGCTGGAGATCGTGGAGATGCCCGACAGCGATGGCCCTGCAGTGGATCCGTTCGCGTTCGCCGATCCCGACTTCGTGCACGGCATGCTCGCAGCAGCAGGATGGTCCGACGCCGGCTTGGAGCCGTTCGACACCGAGGTGCTCTACGGCGCCGGCAGCACCCTTGCCGACACCGCGCAGTTCACCATGGACCTGGGCATCGCCCGGCGGGCACTGGCCGGGCACCCGCCCGAAGTGCACGCGCAGGCGCTCGATGCGGTGATCGCCGCGCTCACCCCGTACGAGACGCCGGAGGGCGTGGTATTCCCTGCCGCCGCATGGATCGTCACGGCGCGGAACTGACCCGGCACGTTTGGCACACTCGCGGGCGATGATCGACGAACCGAGCTGGACGATCGGCATCGAGGAGGAATATCTCCTCGTCAACCATGACAGCGGCGCATTGGTGCAGGCACAGCCGCCCGGGCTGATCGAACGAGTCGCCGAGCTGCGCCACGGGCTCGTGAGCCCCGAGCTGTTCAGTGCGCAGATCGAGATCGGCACCGGCATCTGCCGCGACATGAAGCATCTGCGCGCCGACGTCGGCCTGCTGCGGCTCGCGGTCACCGAGGCCGCTGCAGAACATGGGCTTGCGCCGATTGCCGCATCCACCCATCCGTTCGCCCGACCGGAGGAGCTCCAGATCACCGACAAGGAGCGCTACCGGGTCCTGGCCGACGATCTCCAGGACATCACGCGTCAGCTCGTCATCTCGGGCCTGCATGTGCACGTGGGCATCGAAGACCCCGAGCTGCGCATCGACCTGATGAACCAGGTGACGTACTTCCTGCCGCACCTGCTGGCTGTGTCGACCTCGTCGCCGTTCTGGCAGGGTCGCGACACCGGGCTGGCCAGCTACCGCTCGGCCGTGTACAAGACGCTGCCGCGCACCGGCCTGCCGCCGAAGTTCGACTCGTGGGCGGAGTTCCGTCGCCATGTCGATGTGTTGGTGAACGCCGGGATCATCGAGGACTCGTCGAAGGTCTGGTGGGACATCCGGCCCTCGGAGCGCTATCCGACCTTGGAAATGCGGGTCACCGACCTGCCGACCCGCATGGAGGACACCATCGCCATCGCAGCCGCGTACGTCTGCCTGCTGCGGATGCTGTGGCGGCTGCGAACCGAGAACCAGCGTTGGCGCGGCTACGCCAACTTCCTCATCGGCGAGAACCTATGGCGCGCCGAGCGTTACGGCATCGACGGCTCGTTGATCGACTTCGGCAAGGGCACGCTGGTGCCGTACGACCACCTAGCCGACGAGCTCATCGAGCTGGTGATGCCCGATGCCGAGGCGCTCGGATGCGTGGACGAGGTCCGCCACCTCCGCGCCGTATGCGAGCACGGCACGTCAGCGAATCGTCAGCTCGCCGTCTATCAAGGGGCGTTGGATGACGGCGCCGATCATGACGAGGCCCTCGCCGAAGTGGTGCAGCACCTCATCGGCGACACGCTGGCGCCGCCCGCCGACGACTAGTTGCAGATGCCGTCTGTGCCGACTCCGCGGTGGCTGTAGCACAGCGGCGTCGCAAGCACGCTGTGCAGCGTGTACGGCCCCAAGTCGGTGGTGAAGTCGCCGCCGCCGTCGGCATCTAAGAGCGTTAGCGGATTGATAAAACGACTGTATGCAATCGCATCGTCTGTCGTGTCGATGCTGCAGGTCAGAGACCCATCCAGAGGCGATTCCACGGCTCGAAATCGTTCAGAGCCGATCTATCCGCGCGGCCTCT
>JAJDVQ010000100.1 GCA_022826045.1 Acidimicrobiia bacterium
CGCTCAGCGTCGCTCAGCTCGACCCGTACCGCCGGCCGTCCCATTCTCGCGCCCATCGCCGCCCCCCTTGGCATCGTCGGCGCAACAACACAGTACCGACCAGACCAACAAACACAGCGAACTTCACAGACGAGACACTAGCAATCACACGTTTGCTCGGTGGAGTGCATGGGCACGCACCCGACGAATCTCGAACAGCGATGGCCGGAGTCTTGGAACTCAGCACAAGCGTTTGCACGAAGTCGAATCCGAATTGCAGAGACTGTCCGCTCTCTGCGCATTGCGCGTGGGCGAATGAGCGGGCGCGGCTACGCGAACGCCGATGATGCGCGAGTTGATCGATCGACCAGACCCGTGCCTAGGGTTCCGTGATTCGCAGCGACGGCGGCGGCGATCATCCCTGCTTCGACCGACGACCAAGTGCGCTTCATCCTGACCCTGCTGACCGGTGGTCGACTAACGATGATCAGCCATCGATGGCATCCGGCCGAAATGTCGTCGGTCACCTGACAGGGACCCCCTTCGCACAGGTATCCGGGTGACCGTGGCCCGCGTCCCCTATGCAGACTGAGGATGCGACACAGCTCCCGACCCCGGGGCGATCGGGTCGATCTGTAGTTCCTTGCACCCTTCGAGGTACATGTCGATCGAGCACCGGAACTCTTGCTCGAGGCTGGCGGCATCGGCTGCTTCGGCATTGGCAATGGGGTAGGAGCCGCTGTTGATCACGCGCGCGTGCAACACGTCTGCCTCGTCGTCATAGGACACTTCGCCGATGTAACCCTTGTATTCGAGCATCAATCAGCCTCGATGCACTCGATGAACCTGACGATGTCGCGGATCGTGTGCCGTGTCACTTCTGGCCTCGGGTGCGGCCGATGCACGACCATCGAGCGCGGACCCTTCGCCAACTGTACTCGTGAGCCGGCTCGCTCAGCGATGTCCACGCCCATCGCTGACAGCAACGAAACCACTTCGGCCCAGCGGATGTCTGTCGGCGTGGGCACACCTCGCATGCGCTGAAGCGTCCGCAGGTGTCGCCGCCGCATCGAGCCAGTGTGATGCCCCGGCGCCCGAGGACAAGAAGGGTTTTCTCGGCGATGTCAGTGATGAGAGCTGCGTCACTCTCGTTGGTCGTGCGACGGCCATAACCTCGCTCGGGTGTCTCGGGACTCGACGTTCGTGGAGGAGCGCGCTGCGCTCTATGCGGCGGCACATTCGTTGCAGCCCACCGAGTTGCAGCGCGAACTGATTACGGAGACGGCATCGCTCGGGCGGGTGGCCGGCATGCAGATCGGCCCGCTGCAGGGCGCTTTCATGACGGTGCTGGCGACGGCGCTTCGCCCCCGACTGGCCGTCGAGGTGGGCACCTTCACCGGGTACTCAGCCTTGTGCGTCGCCAATGCCCTGGAACCGGGGGCGCTGCTCATCTGCTGCGACGTGTCCGAGGAATGGACATCGATTGCCCGCCGGTACTGGGAGCGCGCCGGCGTGGCTGATCGCATCGACCTGCGCATCGGACCGGCACTCGACACGCTGCGTGCGCTGCCGCCGGAACCGCCGATCGACTTGGCGTTCATCGATGCCGACAAGTCCAGCTACCCCGCCTACTACGACGAGATCGTCGGCCGGCTCTCGCCGGGAGGCGTGATCTTGGTCGACAACGTGCTGCGGGGCGGCACGGTTGCGGACGCCGCCAGCGACGACGAGGCCACCGAGGCGATGCGCGCGTTCAACAAGCACGTTGCCGCTGATGAGCGCACGCGCACCGTGCTGCTGCCGATCGGCGACGGCCTGACGATGATCAGCCGCCGCCTGGGTGGGTAGGAGACTTCTGGGTTCAGCGATGTGATGACTGCATGACTGCTAGCATGATGTCATGCGGCAAATCACATGGCGAGCAGATGAGCAGCTCGTGGCTCGGGTGAAGATGAGCGCTCGGGCGCAGTGCCTTTCGATGAACGAGTACATCACGCGGATCGCACAAGCGGCCACAGATCCATCGCTCTCGTCGAATGCCATTGACGAGATCCGAGCGCGCCTGCGGCTCGCCGGACTGCTCTCTGGCTTCGATGCCCCCGACGCGCAGCGGCCCGACGAGGATGCCGTTGCCGCCGCACGCCGACGAGCGGGTCAGGGGACACCGCTGTCCGAACTGGTGCGCACCAACCGGTGACAGCGTTCCTGGACTCGTCCGCTCTCGTCAAGCGCTACGCCGACGAGTCGGGCAGCGACTTGGTGCGGCTCGTCTCGCCACCAGTGATTGCCAGCGATCTGGCCGCTGTCGAGGTGCCTGCCGCGTTGTGGCGCAAACATCGCGTCGGTCAGATCTCTGCACCTGATGCTCAGATTCTGTGTCGGCGATTCCTGGCCGACGTCGACGCAACCTCGTCACATAGCGACGCCGTGCTCATTGAGGTGGGAACGGACATCCTTCGCGCTGCAATCGACCTCGTAGCCCGTCACCCTCTGCGCGCCTATGACGCTGTGCAGCTTGCTTCTGCGCTGGCTGCATCTCGCCTCCTCGGCAACTGTCCATTTGGCTGCTTCGACTCCCAGCTCAACGACGCTGCGGCGGCCGAGGGTCTCACGCTCCTGTGGTGAGCGCACACCGATTCACCGTCGCACAGAGGCACGGCGCTGAGCTGCCTATCGGCGACAGCTTCACGTCGATCAGCCCCAAGCTGCAGCCCTCCGCAATAGCATCGCCGCCGTGGCTGACCCGGGCGCCTGGCCGATCGACACGCACATCCTTCACCGGCGCGACGCCGATCGGAGCTACCGGATCTGGGTGGCGCTTCCGATGGGCTACCGGGCCGACGCCTCCCAGCCGTACCCGCTCGTCGTCTGCTGCGACGCGCCGTGGACATTCGGCACAGCGGTGGACACCACCAGGATCCTGTCCATGTCGCGGGAGACGCCCCGGTGCGTAGTCGCCGGCATAGCGCACGACACGGCCGACATGCGCGAGATGCTCGACCTGCGCGCGATCGACTACACGGTGACACCAGCGGAAGCCCCGCCGATGACCGGCATCCGGGTACCGGCCGCCGAGACCGGCCAAGCCGAGCCGTTCCGCCAGTGGCTCGCCAGCGACGTGATGCCGCTGCTGTACGACCGGTACCACGTCGGCGAGCCGACCTACGTCGGCCATTCGTTCACAGCGCTGTTCGGCCTGCACGTGCTGTTCAACGCACCCGACATGTTCGCCCGCTACCTGCTGGCCAGCCCGTCAGTGTGGTGGGACCGAGAAGAACAGGGCGACGGGGTCATGTTCCGGCTCGAAGCCGAGCACGCCGAAGCGGGCGGCGATCCCAAGGTGAAGGTCTTCATGTCGATGGGCGAGAACGAGACCGACGAGTACTCGCCCCAGGCCAAATTCTGGGATCAGTTCTCTGCCCGCGGCTACCGCAACATCGCCTCGACCTGGCATGTCTTCGGGGGCGAGAACCACAACACCGTGGTCGGCCCGGCCGTCAGCCGAGGGCTCCGGGTGCTCTACGCCGACTGACCCCCTGCGCACGCTCTATGTTCGCGTCATCGCGAGCGGGAACGCAGAAGGCGACGGGGGATGGCGCGCACAGCAACAGAAGCCGATGACACAGACGCGTCTGGCGACATAGCCGTCAGCCGGCTGGCGCGCCTGGTGCGCCCCTTCGTGGGCGTCGCCGTGCCCGCGTTCGCCGCGGTCGCTGCACTGCTGGTGGGCGCCGTCATGCTGCTCGCCTTCGGCGCAAACCCCCTGGTGGCCTACGGCGAGCTGGTCACGGGCGCATTCGGCAGTGCCGACAACCTCGCGGACACCGCGGTGCGGGCGATGCCGCTGGCTCTCGTCGGTGTCGGCATCTGCATCGCATTCCGCACCGATGTGATCAACATCGGCGGCGAAGGTCAGATCATCCTGGGCGCGATCGCCGCCACGGTCACTTCGATGGCTTTCGACGACGTGCCGCGGGTGTTGCTGGTGCCCATGGTGATCGTGGCGGGGGCGATCGGCGGCGGCTTCTGGGGTGCGATCCCCGGGGCGCTCAAGGCCTATGCGGGCGTCAACGAGATCCTGTCCACGATCATGATGAACCTCGTTGCGTTCCACTTCCTGAGCTTCCTGCTCCAGGATCTCCTGATCGAGCCGGGCGCCATCAAGATCCAGCAGACACGCCGGCTCAGCCCCAACGCCGACTTGCCGCTGCTCCCCGGAGGAACCCGGCTGCACATCGGCGTGCTCATAGCGATCCTGGTCGCAGTGTTGGGCTACCTTCTGCTGTTCCGCAGCGCGCTCGGCATGCGATTGCGGGCCGTCGGCCACAACCCCGACGCATCTCAGTACGCCGGCATGGCCGTCCGCAAGAGCGTCACCCAGGCGCTGGCGTTCAGCGGGGCCTGCTGCGGCATCGCCGGAGCAGTGCTGGTGTTCGGCAGCGAGTCGCATCGGCTGATCGGTGAAGGCGGCGCGGCGGCGTTCACGCAGAACGCCGGCTTCAACGGCATCGTGGCGGCACTGTTCGGTGCGCTCCATCCGATCTTCACGGTGCCTGCGTCGTTCCTGTTCGGGGGCATGCTCACCGGCGGCAGCGACATGCAGCGGGCAGTCCAAGTGCCTGCAGCATTGGTGGTAGCGCTGAACGGCGTCGTGGTGGTGTTCGTGGTGGGGAGTCTGCGACTGCGCGACCGGCTCAGGACGTGGGCGGGCGAGGTCTCGAGCTACGGAGGCCGGGCGTGAGCGATTTCTTCACCGTCAGCGTGCTCGTCGCCACCTTGGCATCCGGCATCCGGCTGGCGACGCCGTTCCTGCTGTCGGCACTGGGCGAGACCATCGGTCAACGAGCCGGCGTGCTGAATCTGGGCGTCGAAGGCGTGATGCTCATCGGCGCGTATGCCGCCTACATCACGGCGCTGCGGACCGGCAGTGTCGTCGCCGGTGTGATTGCGGCCATGGCCGCCGGGGCGGCGATGGGCGTCGTGTACGCCTTCATCACGGTGGTCATGCATGCCACCCAGGGCATCAGCGGCATCGGCATCTTCCTGTTCGGTCTCGGCTTCACCGATCTGCTCTTCCGTCAGCAGGTGGGCACGCCTGTGCCGATCGACGGACTCCGCGGCCTCGACATGGGCGGGCTCTCGGACCTGCCGGTCGTGGGCGAGTTGTTCTTCCAGCACAGCGTGCTCACCTACGTGGCATTCGCCCTCGTGCCAGTGGTGTGGTTCGCCATGAACCGCACGACCTTCGGGCTCAACGTGCGAGCCGTGGGCGAGACGCCCGAGGCCGCCGACACGCTTGGCGTGCGAGTCAACGTGGTGCGCACGCAGGCGATCATCATCGGCAATGTCATGGCGGGCCTCGCAGGCGGCACCTTGGCTCTCGATGTCGGCATCTTCCAGCAGAACCTCACCTCGGGGCAGGGGTTCATCGCCGTGGCGCTCGTGTACTTCGGGGCGTGGCGCTCGAGCGGTGTCATGGCGGGGGCACTGTTGTTCGGCGTCGTGTCGTCCACCGTGCTACAGCTCAAGACGCTCGGCATCATCGTCGGCGCCAATTCGACCATCGCTGCGATGGCGCCCGCGATCCTGACCATCGTGGTGCTCGTGCTCGTCAGCCGCCGCATCGGGGCGCCGTCTGCTCTGACGGTTCCATTCGAACGAGACAACTGACGGCGGCCGCACCGGACGTGTCGGGTACCCGCATGCGGACCGCGCAGGGCTGCGCATTCGGGGAGCATCGCGCTCGTTCGGGGTCGCCTAGCATCTCCTTCAGGCCCGGGGCTCCGCCGAGCCGCGCCGCTCTGCGGCGATCAGATCCGGCGAGAGCCCACGAGACGGCCGATCCGGGAGGGGTCACATGTTCCGACACACCACACGCAGATCGCTCGCAGCGATCGCCGCGGTCGTCCTGCTGCTCGCTGCGGGCTGCGGCGGCGACGACGAAGGAGACGCAGGCGCCGATGAGGCGCCTGAGGAGTCTCCGCAGGTCACCGAAGAGGAGGACATGCCCGTCGATGAGGACGAGATGGCACCGCTGCGGATTGCGATAGTCGCGCCGAGCGCCAGCAACGACTTGGCCTTCACCCAGAGCATGGTGGATGCTGTGAACGCGATCGCAGCAGAGCGGGAGGTGGAGATTGCCATCACCGACGGCACCTTCATCGTGGAAGAAGCCGGTGCCGCGATCCGCGGCTATGCCGAGGACGGCTTTGATTTGGTGATTGCTCACGGCAGCCAATACGGCGGCCCGCTGGAGGGGATCGCGCCCGACTTCCCTGACACCTCGTTCGCCTGGGGCACGGCGGTCGACACCAAAGGCTTGGACAACGTGTTCGCATACACCGTGCGATCTGACGAGGGCGGCTATGTGTCGGGCACCGTCGCAGCGCAGATCAGCGAGAGCGGGGTCGTCGGCGTGATCGGGCCGATCGAGGTCGGCGACGCCAAGCTCTACGTGGACGGCTTCGTGGCCGGTGTAGCGGCGACCGATCCGTCGGTCACTGCCAACGTCGTGTACACCGACTCGTTCAGCGATGTGGCGCTGGCAGCCGAAGCCGCCGAGGCCCATATCTCCAACAATGCCGATGTGCTGACCGGCTCTGCACAGATGGTCGTGGGCGCGACCGGCGTGGCCGGTGAGCACGGCGGCGTGGCGTGGTTCGGCACCCAGGCCAACCAGACGGCGCTCGGCGAAGACTTCGTTGTCGCCTCGCAGGTGTACCACTGGGAGGTGCTGCTGGCCGAGATGATCTCCAAGATCGAGAGCGGCACGCTCGGCGGCGAGGTGCTGACCGCGACGCTCGCCAACGGCGGCATCGTCATCGAGTTCAACGACGGCTATGGCCTCGATGCCGGGATCCAATCGGCCGCTGAGGCAACCATCGCGGGCATCGCGGACGGCTCGATCTCGACCGGCCAGTAGCGGGCACGATCAGCTTGAACGGCCAGCACCGACCAGCCGGGCACGCCGCGCAGGTTCTGCCGGCCTGATCGGCAGGACCTCGGGGATGGTCGAACCAACCGACAACACGGCGGCCGGGGCCGCGGTACCGCGCTCAGCTGGGGCTGAGCAGCAGGGCCAGGCCTCGGCCTCGCCGATGCTGGAGATGATCGGCATCACCAAGCGATTCCCGGGCGTCGTCGCGAACGAGAGCGTCGATCTGGTCGTCCAGCCCGGCGAGGTGCACACGCTGCTGGGGGAGAACGGGGCGGGCAAGAGCACGCTCGTGAAGATCCTCTACGGCCTGTACCGGCCCGACGAGGGCGAGATCAAGATCGGCGGGGAGCCGGTCGACATTCCCTCGCCGGCCGCCGCGATCGACCACGGCGTCGGCATGATCCACCAGCATTTCATGCTGGTCCCGACGCTGACGGTGGCCGAGAACGTGGCGTTGGGCCTGCATGGGCGCCGGGGCCTGGCAGACATGGGTCCCGTGCGCGAGCGGTTGATGGAGGTGTCCGAGCGCCACGGGCTTGCCATCGACCCCGATGCATACATCTGGCAGCTTGCCGTCGGCGAGCGTCAGCGGGCGGAGATTCTCAAGGCGCTCTACCGCGAAGCACGGCTTCTGGTTCTCGACGAGCCGACGGCGGTGCTCACGCCTCCCGAGGTCGACGACCTGTTTGCCACGCTGCGGTCGCTGACCGACGAGGGCCGCGGGCTCATCTTCATCTCCCACAAGCTGGCCGAGGTCATGGTGATCTCCGACCAGATCACCGTGCTGCGAGACGGTCAGGTCGTGGGGCGCACCACGCCGGCGGAGACCACGCGTGAGGGTCTGGCGTCGATGATGGTGGGGCGAGAGGTGCGCCTGGGCCGTGAGGTGCCTGATCAGGATGCCGGCGACCAGCGTCTGGTCGTGGACCGCCTCCGAGTCCGCGGCGACCGAGGGAACATCTCGCTCGACGACTTTTCTGTGCAGGTGGCGAGCGGCGAGATCGTCGGCATCGCCGGCGTGTCGGGCAACGGCCAGCGCGAGCTGGCCGAAGCGATCTTCGGCCTGCGACCCATCGAGTCCGGCACCGTGCAGGTTCGCGGCGAGACCATCGCTGCACCGTCGCCGAAACAGGTGCGCCGGCGTGGCGTGGCATTCGTGCCCGAGGAACGCATGCGTCACGGCGCCGTCGGCGAGATGAGCGTGTCGGAGAACCTGATGCTCGTCGACTACGACAAGCCGCCCTTCGTTCGCGGCGGGCTGCTTCAGTTCGGCATCATTGCCGAGCGCTGCTGGGAGCTGGTACGCCGCTTCACGGTCAAGACGCCAGCACTGAGCACCGAGACCTCGCACCTGTCGGGCGGCAACATCCAGAAGGTCGTCATCGCCAGGGAGTTCTCGGCCGACGCCGACGTACTCGTCGTGGCACAGCCGACCCGCGGCATTGACATCGGCGCAGCCGAATATGTGCACGAACGCCTGCTGGAGAAGCGAGCGGCGGGTGCTGCGATCCTGCTCATCACTGAGGATCTCGACGAGGCCATGCAGCTCTCGGACCGGGTCGTGGTGATCTTCGAGGGTCAGGCCATGTGCAACCTGCCTCGTGCGGAAGCCACCACCGACCGTGTCGGCCTGCTGATGACCGGCGTCAGCGAGGAGGCGCCCGCGCCCGCCTGATCGTTGAGCGCCGGGCCTCGGGAGCGGGGCAGAATGGGCGCACAGGGGCAATGGGGAGGCCGTGACTTGACGGTGACCGAGACCACATCCGCGACCCGGGACCGCAGCCGCGGGCCCAAGCCGGTCAACGGCAAGGTGCCGGTGTACGACGCGGACGCGCACATCGCCGAGCCGACATCGGTCTGGGAGGAATACGCCGATCCCAAATGCCGTGATCTGATCGCGCGGTGCCGGATCATGGGCGACGGCAGCGACGCGGCGCTGATGTTCCCAGCGCTACGCTGATTGGGTTGAGTCGTTTGACAGATCGCCCAAGGAGATTCGGATGAAGTTTGCTCTCCCCCCCCCGTTCATCGGCCCGTCGGTCTGCCCAAGGTGCTCTGTCCGGGGTGCGGCCGCACATGAGGCGTCCGTCTCGGCGATCTCATTCTCGTTCCGTCCGTAGCGCATCCTTGGTGCTGCTGGCGGGGGCGTTGTTCTCGTTCGGCCTGACGGCGGTGTTCGCGCCGTCGGTGTCTGCGTACGGTACCGAGCCTTGGGACCCATCAAATTTCTGGGCAACTACGGGGGCCAAGTACCGCGTCGGCTTTGCGACATCTGGGGCGACGGTACCCGAGACGAGGCAAGGCTCGTACACCGAGCCTGTGAGGATCCAAGGCTACCCCGGGGAGTATGGAGTCCAATTCAACTTGGAAATCGTTGATGCTGAGAGCACGGCTACGCGAGATGTGGACTACCAAGTGACCGGCCCACTGGCATGTGAAGCGACCTCTGATACTTGGAAGATGTGCCATATCCCGCTTCGGCCTCTGTATACGGCGGACTGCGAGCTCGACGAGACCGTGGTGTTCCGCCTGTCGTTGAATGTGGACTACGACGACGATCTAGACGGGAGCGTGGTCGACGACGACGACGACGCCATTACCATCGATTCGTCTAGGTCCAAGTTCACGGTGACGATTGAGGAAACCCTCGATGACGGTGCCCGTGCCGGTTCTTCGTACGCGCAGAGGAGATGCACGGCCGACGGGGTGGATTGGAAACGAAACAACACGCCGCTCAACGGAGGCGGCAAGGACTCGACGGTCGTTCCTGAGCATGGGAACAGCGACGGGGATGCTGTGCAAGAGGGCACCTCGGACGTGACGGCGGATGATGAGGATGTCCCGTTGCCATGCGACGCAGCAGTTGCCATCGACAGGGCGCGGGCGGCGTTCAAGTGGCATATGAGTTACGGCTCGAACGCTGCGATGTTCTGGCGGATCCTGAACACGCTCGGCGCGGACGATCTGCCGGCGAAGCCGTCGGGGGTGGCCGACGAGACGATCTCGGCTCAGGAGGCGAGGGACTTCAGCAGCGGCAACGGCTGGGCCGGCTGGCCGCCCATCAACGACGCGCTGCAGCGCTGCACCACCGCTGACAACCCCGACCCGGTCACGCCCGACCCCGACCCTGAGCCTGATCCGGTGACGCCTGACCCGGATCCGGAGGTCAGCATCGCTGCTGGCGCGGGTGTGGCTGAGGGCGGCGACGCGATCTTCACCGTGTCTGCTGTTCCTGCGCCGTCGGCGCCGCTGTCGGTGGACGTGTCGGTGTCGCAGTCCGGCGATTTCGGTGTCGCGACGGGATCGCGCACGGTGACCGTGGGCACGTCGGGCAGCGCCACGCTCACGGTCGGCACGACCGACGACAGCACAGACGAGGCCGACGGCTCGGTCACCGTCGCTGTCGACGCCGGCAGCGGTTACACGGTCGCCGCGACCGCTGGGTCGGCCTCTGTGGCGGTGGCAGATGACGACGATCCGCCCCCGCCGCCCCCGCCGTCGGCGGTGAACGCGACGCCGTCGTTGTCGATCAGCGACGCATCGGCGGGCGAGGGCGGCACCCTGACGTTCACCGTGACGCTCAGCCCGGCCAGCGACCGCTACGCGTGGGTGAACTACTACGCGCGGCCCGCGCACGGGGCTGCGCTGTCGGCGACCTACGCGGACTTCGCCCAAACCTACGGGATGCTGACCTTCAGCGCCGGCGAGACGTCCAAGACGATCACGGTGGCGGCAGTCGACGACAACAGCCCTGAAGGCGACGAGACATTCATAGTCGTGCTGTACTCAGCGGTCCAAGCAGCAATCGCCGACGGCGAAGCAACCGGCACCATCACCGACAACGACTAGCACGGCAGCCATCGCCATGTGGGCGCTTGACATGTGGGCGCTTGATCAGATGAGCGGTTGCTGGCTGGTGCTGGATGAGCAGCCTCGTGAACAATTGCTGATGCAGTCGCTCACGGGGCCGCTCGGGCTACGGCTTCCTTCGCCTATCAGCTCAGCCCCGTAGCACCACTTGTGAGGGTGGGGCAGAATGGGCGCACAGGGGCAACGGGGAGGCCGTGACATGACGGTGACCGAGACCACATCCGCAACCCAGGACCGCAGCCGCGGGCCCAAGCCGGTCAATGGAAAGATGCCGGTGTACGACGCTGATGCCCATATCGCCGAGCCGACGTCGGTGTGGGAGGAGTACGCCGATCCCAAGTACCGCGAACTGATCATGCAGTGCCGGATCATGGGCGACGGCAGCGACGCGGCGTTCGCCGAAGGCAAGAAACTGCGCAACGGCATCGCGCCGGCCTGCATCCCGCATGCCTACGGCACCGACGTCACCTGGGACGACATCGTGCCCGGCAGCTACGACCCGGCCGCCCGCCTGTCGATCATGGACGACGAGGGCCTCGACGCGGCATTGATGTTCCCGTCGCTCATGCTGATCTCGGGCGACATCAACGACCCCGATGTGGCCGTCGAGAATGCCCGTGCCTACAACCGCTGGATGACCGACTTCTGCTCGGAGGATCCGAACCGGCTGTTCGGCATGGGCGTGTGCCCGCTGCAGTCGATCGACGGGGCAGTCGAGGTGATCGAAGAGGTCGCCAACGCAGGTCTGACCGGCATCACCTTCCGACCCGAGCGGTATAACGGGCTCGAGCTGTTCTCGGCCGACATGGACCGGGTGTGGTCAGCCGCCGAGCACCACGACCTGACGGTCGGCATCCACGGCAGCTTCGGCTCGGGAATGCCGAGCTTCGCCAAGACCCGCTACGAGAACCAGTTCTACGTCCACATGGTGTGCCACCCGTTCGAGCAGATGGCCTCGGTGATGGAGATGGTGGCCTCGGGCGTGCTCGATGATCACCCGATGCTGCGGGTGGGGTTCTTCGAGTCGGGCTTGGGCTGGCTGCCGTACTGGCTCGACCGTCTCGACGAGCACAAGGAGGCCATGGGTCACCTCGTGCCCCGGCTGAAGCGCGACCCTACGGAGATCTTCTCCGAGCAGTGCTTCGTGACCATGGAAGCCGGCGAGGGCGAGGCCTTCGAGCAGGTCGCCGCGATGGGCCTGGCGCACACCGTGGTGTGGGGATCCGACTACCCGCACTACGACTGCACCTTCCCCGGCGCGCTCGCCGAGCTCAACGAGACCTTCGAAGGCTTCGACGACGACGTGAGCGCGCTGCGCGACGAGGTCGTCTACACCAACGCCCGCCGCTTCATGGGCCTCTCGTAGACACTTGCCAAAGCAGTTCATGGGTACGTGCGACAGCGCGCGCCGATCCTCGCTACGTGTCGACAGCACCCGGTCGAACCGTGGCGGTACGACTGCGGTGGTTGGCTGATGCCTTCGACGAGGCGGTGGATCAAGAAGGTGGGACTCCCGAGTCGGGCTGAGTTCAGGTGACCGATTCGATGGCGAGCCGTTCGACGGGCTGGCCGGTGATCTCCGCGATGAGTTCGAAGTCCTTGTCGACGTGCAACACGGTGAGTCCGGCGAGTTCTGCCGACGCTGCCACGAGGAGGTCTGTGGTGGACGGGGCTCGATGGTGGCCGATCCGTGCCAGCTCATGTTGCACTTCGAGAGCTCGATGTTCCGTGGCAGGCATCACATGCTCGTCTGGCATGAGGCTGAGCGGCGGCTCGGCGAGGCGGCGACGGTGTTCTTCGGCGGTTCGTGCGGCAAATCCGAGTTCAAGCTTCGTCAAGACAGATATGCGAACGAGCCCGCGCTCTATCCGCGCCGCCCATTCACTTGGATCGCTAGCTGTCTCGAGCCGAACGACTGCCGATGTGTCGACGAGCCACTCGGTCAGCGCCATGCACCGGCCATGATCTCGGGATCCTTGGCGTCTGCGTAGGTTTCCGCTAGCCGACGAAACGACTCCAGCGTCACCATCTGACCAAGTGGGCGTTCTCTCGCAAGCATCAGGCGCAGGTATTCCTCACGGGAGAGCTGGGTCCGTCGAGCATTGGCGTCCACGACAGCCAGCACATCGTCGGGCACGTCATTGATCTGGATATCCACCATCTGCTCACCTGCCAAGCTCCGAACCGTCGCTCGATGGACAACTGCGCCTGATGCTACTTGCATCGACGAAGGCCGGACACGAAGCGTCGGTTCGGCTGGTCCTTCGTCGACGCCGTAGGCGCCTCAGGGCGATTCGGTGACCAGGGTTCGGTGGTAGACGGCTCGCACGGCCAGTGCCTCGCGCAGCTCCTCGGTCATGTCCTCGGCGAACTCTGAGCGGTAGCTGGAGTCGAGCACGACCGACACGGCGAACTGCAGGCCGGAGAACAGCCCGATGAAGGCCGCCACCAGCACGAGTTGGCGGCTGAACAGCAACTCCCCGCTCCACAGAGGGAAACGCACGACCCATGAGCCTTCCCAGGTGAGCTGACTCAGCGTGGTCCACTGCAGCAGCGTGCTTTCCCGCACGGTGAAGACGCCGAAGAGCACGTAGAAGCACGTCACGATCACCGCAACCAGCGCGATCTGGATGCTCTGGGCCACGAACAGCAGCAGGCTGACATTGAATCGAGCCCGGCGTCCCAGCGGCGGCGAGTCTGGGGGCGGGGCGTATTCGGCAGGCACCAATTGCGCCACGGGTGTGTCCGCACAGCGAGACCGCACATCGGCCCACGACGAAAAGCGGGCCATGTCCACCGCAAGTCGCCGCACCGAGATGATGACGAAGAGCGCCCCGACGGCGACGAGCAGCAGGGCGACCATGCCGAAGAACGGCAGCGTGAAGTCGTTGGCCACCTGCCACATCTCGGCATTCAGGAAGATGAACGCCGAGAACACCAGCAGGATCGGGAGCGACTTGGCCAGCAGCGTCATCATCTGACCCACCTGACGCCAGAGTTGGCCTACCGACCATCGCACCATCGGCAGCAGGCCCCAGCTCGTCACCACGTACGCGCCAGCGAGCAGCACTGCGTTCAATCCCACGGCGAGCGCTGCGTCGACAATGACGGCATTCGAAGATCCCAGACCGGCGAAGACGGCGCCGAGCCCGAGATAGGCGAGCACCTCGGTGATGCCGAACCGTTCGGGGAGCTGCCACAGGCGTCGGCCGCGGATCCGGTTCACGAGCGCCATGGCGCCGGCCATCACGGTTGAACCCACCACGAAGATTCCGGCCTGGGCCCAGCCGGTCCACCGGTCTCCGAATACGAGGAAGAACTCGATGAACACCACGAACGCCAGAAACGGCGCGGCGCGGGTGAGCACGTCGGAACTTGCGGAATAGTCGTGTATCAGGTGCGGCAGGCCTCGGTGAACGAACCACCGCTCGCACCGGTGTCGCTCTGCTGCGAGGTCGTGCTCGTGGCGTGAGGTGCCGGGGCCGTCCATGACCGAGCACCTTAGGAAACGCGGGGACGGCGGCCAAAGTGGCAGTTGCCAGACCATCGGCAGGGCCCGGCCCGCTAGACATTGGCGCCATGGGACAGACGATTTCCTTGACAGCTTCTGACGGCGTGACCTTCAGCGCGTACCGGGCCGAGCCTTCGGGGCCGCTGAAGGGCGGTGTGGTGGTCGTGCAGGAGATCTTCGGGGTGAACGACCACATCCGCAGCGTGGCCGACGGCTATGCGGCCGACGGCTACCTGGCGGTGGCGCCGGCTCTGTTCGACCGTGTGCGGGGCGGCGTGGAGCTGGGCTACGACGCCGAGGGCATCGACGTGGGCCGCAAGATCGCCTTCGACGACCTCACCGTCGACCAGGCCATAGACGACATCTCGGCTGCGGCCGATTGCGCTGCCGACGGCGGCAAGGTCGGCATCGTCGGCTACTGCTGGGGCGGGTCGATGTGCTACGTGGCCTCAGCCCGCCTGGCCGACAAGATCGCCGCCGCCTCGGGCTACTACGGCGGGCAGATCATGCCGCACCTCGACGAGCGGCCCACCGCTCCGCTGCTGCTGCACTTCGGCACCGAGGACCACGGCATCCCGCTCGAGAACGTGCATGCCATCGACGAGCGCTGGGATCACGTCACCGTGCACATCTACGACGGCGCCGATCACGGCTTCAACTGCGACGCGCGTGCCAGCTTTCACCCCGATGCTGCAGCACTGGCCAAGCAGCGCACGCTGGATCATTTCGCTGAACACCTGAGCTGAACCGTTCGGGGGGCCGCACCAGCCGACCTGCCCGCTTCCTGGCTCTACGACGTCGAGGTGCCGACGCCGCTCAGCACCTCAGTCAGTCGCTGAGAAACACGACACCGCGGTCGATCGCAGGGCCGCCTTCGGCGTTGAGCACATCGAAGCGCACGGCCTCGGTTGCGCCGCTGCCGTCGCTGACGGGCACCACGTCCCAGACGCGGACGGCGATGGTCGAGGGCATGAGCACCATGGCACGGAAGCGGCAGACGATCCGGCGCACGCGGTGCGGATCGCCGTCGGCAACGGCGTCCACCACGGCCGAGACGCCGAGCGCAAGCGTGGCAGTGCCGTGCAGGATGATGCCCGGCAGCCCGGCCTTGCGGGCGACCGCAGCGTCGGTGTGGATCGGGTTCCAGATGCGGGCGCACTCGGTGTAGGCGTGCGCTGCCCCGTGTGCCACTGGCACCCCGATCTCGGCGAGCGGCTCGGCGGGCAGGTCGCCGAAGTCCGGCTCGGCAGGGGCGTCGGGATCGGGCCTGTTGCCACCGGCGGTCTCGACGTTGAGGAACACCCCGCCTTGGTACGTCGTGGCAACCGGGTTCCCGTCGGCATCGGCAGTGTCGATGCGCATGGTCTGGTAGGTGCCGGGCTTGCGCTGCTCGACACCGGTGTACGTGACGCTGGTGGCGAGATGGTCGCCGGGGCGCACCAGCCGGTGCACCGTCAGGTCATGCGTGGCATGCACTGAGCGCCGGACCTCGTCGGGTGTGATGCCCCAGCGGTCGGAGATGTCGCGGCCTGCCACGATGACCGGCCACTCCGGGCACACGGCGAACATCGGGTGCGCCACCACGCCGTCGTCGCCCAGCGTGTCGAAATAGCAATCGTGGGTGTCGCCGAGCGACGCTGCGTAGGCCATCGTCCAGCGCTCGTCCACATCGTGTGTGATCGGCCCGATCACCTCGCCAACCATGTCTGAAGGAACCGGCATCGTGCTTCCCCTCGCTCTGGGGCGGAGAGTAGTCAGCGCTGCCCGTCGGGCGGATGCCCACGGTGGCGGGCATGCCCGGCCATCGCCGCAACTTCAGCGAGCTGGGTCGTCGCGCGACCGCCGAGAAACGCCAGAATCACCGTGTGGACATCGGCAAGCGATTGCGACACCTGACCAGGCCGGGCGGACTGCTGGCCGATGACGGTCCCGCTGGGCTGCTGGCGTGGCGAGCGGCACGGGGACTGATACGCATCTTGCTCTTTCGCATCTTCCGGCTGCGCGCCACCGGGTTCGAACGCTTGCGGGCGGAGGGCCCGTTGATCTACGCGCCGGTCCACCGCAGCCACCTCGACGGCCCGTTCATCGGCGGCCTCACCCATCACCGGGTCCGCTACCTCGGCAAGGAGGAGCTGTTCCATCCCAAGCCGCTCGGCTGGTTCATGCGCTCGATCGGCACGTTTCCGGTGCGGCGCGGCGCGGCCGACCTGGATGCGATGCGCGCAGCGCTCGGCCTGCTGAAGGACGGCGAGGCGATGCTGGTTTTCCCTGAAGGAACACGCCAGCCCGCCGACGACATCGGCCCCGTCTTCGATGGCACGGCATGGCTGGCTGCGAAGTCGGGGGCACCGGTGTTGCCGGTGGGCATCGCGGGCACACGAGAGGCGATGCCCAGCGGCGCAAAGTTCCCGAAGCGGACACAGGTCGCGATCGTGGTGGGGGAGCCGCTCGCTCCGCCGACCGGACCCGATGGCGGCCGTGCCCGGCGACCGGACATGACGGCGTGGACGGCGACGCTGCGAGATGCCCTCGAAGGCTGCCAGCAGCGCGCGCGAGCGTTGGCGAACGAGCCCGGCCGCGCCCGTACGCCCATGCGCGACCTCGTACCGTGATCGGGCCGGATCACCGTTCGCCGGTGTGGCCCACGGCTGAACCTGCAGCGTTGGCCGGCATCCGCATCTGCGACTTCACCGGGCAGCTCGCAGGCGCCGGCGCCACCAAGATCCTGGCGGCTCTCGGCGCCGAGGTGATCCGTATCGAAGACCCGGTGCGGCAAGGGAAGTGGGACATCCTGCGAGGCACCCAGCCGTTCGTGGGCGACCACCGCGGCATCGAAGCCGGAGGCTCGTTCAACAACCACAACGCCGGCAAGCTCGGTATCACGCTCAACCTGCGCGACGACCGGGCCAAAGAACTCCTCCGCGACCTGGTGGCGGTCAGCGACGCCGTCACCGAGAACTTCGCGGCCGGCGTGCTCGAGCGGCTCGGCTTCGGCTACGAAGCGCTGAGGCGGATCAAGCCCGACATCGTCTATGTGTCGAACTGCGGCTTCGGTGCCGATGGGCCCTATGGCAGCTTCCGGTCGTGGGGACCGATCGTGCAGGCCGTCTCGGGTCTCACGTTCCAGTCGGGGCTGCCCGACTTGCCGCCCGCCGGCTGGGGCTACTCATTCATGGACCACACCGGCGCCTACTACATGGCCACGGCGATCCTGATGGCGCTGTTCCACCGGCGGCGCACCGGTCAGGGCCAATGGGTCGACCTCGCGTGCATCGAGGCAGCAGGAACGCTCCACGGCGCCGCGTCGCTGGACTTCACTGTGAACGGCCGCCCGGCCCGGCGGAGCGGGATGCCCAACAGCAACCGATCCCAATCGCCCGCGATGGCACCCCACGGCATCTGGGCCTGCAACGGCGACGACGAGTGGGTCGCGATTGCAGTGCGCCACGACGAGGACTGGCAGCGCTTCGCCCGAGCGGTCGGCGAGCCGTGGACCGGCGACGAGCGATGGGAGCGCCTCGCCGGGCGCCTGGCGCACGAGGACGAGCTCGAGCGCCTAGTCGGCAGCTGGACGGCCGGCCGGCCCAAGCACGAGGTTGCGGGATCGCTCGTCGCGGCGGGTGTGCCAGCTGCGCCGGTGCTGCGCCCGAGCGAACGCATCGACGGCGATCCCCGCACCCGGGACTGGGGTCTGTGGGTCACCGTTCCGCACAGCGCCGTGGGTGACACCCGGGTCGAGGGTCTGCCCGTGCGCCTGTCGGAAACCGACTGGGCGATCGGCCGCGGCGCTGCGTGCTTGGGCGAGGACAACCAGTACGTGTTCGGCGATGTGCTCGGCCGCAGCGCCGACGAGATCGCCGAGCTCGAAGCCGACGGGGTCATCTGATGTCTGCGTTCGATGCCTCGTCCCCAGCAAGCCCCCGCCCCCTCGACGGTATCCGGGTCATCGAGCTGACCTCAGAACGATGCGCGCTCGCAGGCAAGCTGCTCGCCGACATGGGCGCCGATGTCATCGTGGTCGAGCCGCCCGGCGGGTCGCCGATGCGCGCCTACGAGCCGTTCGCCGGCGATGAGCACGATCGGGAACAAGCGCTGTGGTGGTGGCACTACAACACTTCCAAGCGCTCGGTCGTGCTCGATCTCGACGAGACCGGCGGCGCTGATGACTTCCGCCGCCTGGTGAGCACCGCCGACGTGGTGATTGAAGCCGAGCCGCTCGGCCGTCTCGACGCAGCGGGGCTCGACTGGCGCCAGCTCGGCGCGGCTTCGCACGCGGCGATCGGCGCAGCCCAGCCCTCGCCCGATGCCAGCGGGCGCAACGAACGGCTCATCTGGGTGTCGATAACGCACAACGGACGAGAACGCCCCGACCCTCCCGCCACCGATCTCACCGTGCTGGCTGAAGGCGGTCCCGTGTGGTCGTGCGGCTACGACGATCACACCATTCCTCCGGTGCGGGGCGGCGGCAATCAAGGCCTGCAGATGGCCTGCCACTACGCCGTCGCCACGCTGATGGCAGCGCTGATGTGGCGGGAGGATTCAGGCCGCGGGCAGCTCATCGACGTCTCCATGCTCGCTGCCGCCAATCTGACCTGCGAGTTCGCGACCTACTTCTGGCTGAACCAGCAGGTCGATGTGCAGCGCCAGACCGGCCGCCACGCCCTTCCGCAGATCTCCGAGCCCACCCAGGTGCGCTGTGCAGACGGGCGCTGGCTCAACACCGGGGTGCCGCCCCGGCGCGGACCCGAGTTCGCAGCCCTCTCAGGGTGGCTGGCCGAATTGGGACTGGCCGGCGAGTGCTCCTCTACCGAGCTGCTGAAGCTGGGCGAGAGCTATGAGCAGATCGACATCCTCCACCTCGACGCGGATCCGCTCAGCGCGGAAGTGTTCGGAGCCGGCCGCGACACCATCAACTTCCTGGCCGAGCGGCTCGGCGCTCATGAGCTCTTCGTGGGCCTGCAGTCGATCGGCCTCGCTTGCGGCATCGTCTATTCGCCAGAGGAGATGCTGGCCGACGAGCACTTCGTGGCCCGGGGCTTTCCCGTCGAGATCGATCACGACGGCACGCCGGTCACCTACCCAGGCGCGCCCTACAGGTTCTCAGCCACGCCGTGGCGCGCCACACGGGCGCCACGTCTCGGCGAGCACCAGGATCTGCTCGCCGACTGACCGCCGCTGCACTGTCGGCAGGCGGCTAGGCGGCTGTGGCTACTGATTCGGTGGCGGCGAGGCCCACGGGCGGGGCGTCCCACTCCTTGAGCACAGGCAGCACCTCGGTGGCGAACAGATCGCGGTTGCGGCGCGCCTCGGTCCAGGTCATGCCGGCGTAGCAGAGGTTCGGGAAGAACGCCGCCATGTCGATCTTGTCCTTGATGACCTGCAGCTTCTCGAGCACCTGATCGGGCGTGCCGTAGGGCATGAGCCGGGTGAAGTCCTCAGCAGCGCCACGGGCCCCGTGGCGGTCGATGTACTTGGAGATGCCCTCGTAGAACTCGTAGCCCTTGACACCCTCGTGCGGGCGCTTGGGCCCGAACTCGTAGTGCTTCATCACCGTGCCGTAGTAGTTGCCGATGTGCTCCATCGCCTTCTCCTCGGCACGCTCGGCGTTGGTGTCCACCCAGCAGAAGCCGCCTGACAGGGGCGGGGGCGGTGGCGCAGTGTGGTGCTTGGCCCACTCGCCGTGGTATGCGGCGAAATCTGACTCGACGATCTCCCAGGGCTTCTGGGGGATCACCAGCAGGCCGATGCCGAGCTGTGCCATGAGCGGCATGCCCTCAGGCGACACGGCGGCGGCGTAGGTGCGGCCCTTGAAGGAGTGCTCCGGCCGGGGGCGGATCTCGCGGCGGGGCTGGGTGACGAACTCGCCGTCGTGCTCCACGTAGCCCTGCTCGAGGCCCTCGATGAGCATCTTGGCGTACTCCAGGAACCGCTCCCGGCTGGAGTTCATGTCCACCCGGAAGCCCTCGTACTCGATCCGCGCCAGGCCGCGGCCGATGCCCAAGATCAGCCGGCCGTCGGACAGGTTGTCGAGCATCGTGACCTGCTCAGCGACGCGCATCGGGTCGTGCCACGGCAGCACGATGACCGCGGTGCCGAGCTGCAGGTTTGTCTTGCCGGCGACCCAGGTCAGGAACTGCACCGGGTCGGGGCACATCGTGTAGTCGGTGAAGTGGTGCTCCACCGTCCAGATCGAGTCGAAGCCGAGATCCTCGGCTTCCTCGACCATGCGGATCTCCTGCTCCCAGACCTCGCGGTCCGAGAGTGCGTTCTCCGGATTCTGAAAAACAGCCGAGTAACCGACGTGCATGACGTGCCCCCTACCTCTGGCCGCTTGTGCCGCGACCAAAATCTAATGTTAGGCAGATTCTCGACCTGCCGTGGCCGGGCCGAAGCCGTTGCCGCGATGTGCGTACGTGCTGCCGCAGAGCCAGCACGGTTCACGCGCAGTGGAGCCATGCACGGTCGAGGACCCGACGGTTAGCGTCGGTCCAAATCGAAGCAGGAGAACGCAGGAGAACACGGTCATGGAGACAACGGCGGTAGCGCGCAGCATGCGCGGCTCAGTGGGGATGCTGGCGATGGACTGGCTGATGGATCCGTCCACGCTGGAGAAGGCGGCGCAACGCGGCATGGCCGAGGGCCTTGGGGCGTATGCAACCGGCCGGCTGGGAGTGCTCGGCGAGTGCCCGGTCGACAACGTGATCGGGGCGGCGTTCTTCTGGAATCCCGACACCATGCGCTCGGCCGTCGAAGCGGGCCGCGCGGTCATGAGCCCATCGCAGGGGGCGCTGATCTGGGCCGACATCTGCACTGAGTACGGCGATAAGCGGCTCGCCGGGATGGAGGGCGCGGAGCGCTTGGGCGAGCTGCTCGAGCGAGTCGTCGACGCGGCAGTCCCCCAGGGTGCGCCGACCTTCGTCGGCTGGCGAGACATGCCCCGGCCCGGCGAACCCGGACCGGCTCATGCCTTCTTCATGGCCCAGATCATGCGTGAGCTGCGTTTCGGTCGGCATGCCGTTGCCGTGCAGGCGCTGGGCATGGGGCCGCTCGAAGCGATCCTGTCGGGTCCTGCCGGCGAATGGAATGCCGAGTTCTTCGGCTGGCCGAAGCCCTATCCGGACGTCAGCCACCTCGCCGACGCACGCGACGAGATCGAGTCGCTCACCGACAAGGTCCACGCGCCCGACTTCGAGTGCCTGACGCCCGACGAGCGCGCCGAAGTGCGCGAGTTGGCGAAGGCCGCTCGCTTCCACAATCCCGACGAATAGCCGAGCCGAGCGCCTCGCCGGCTGCGTCACGTCAAGCGGCGGGCGCAGGTTCCGTGGCGGGTGCCCACTGTTCGAGTGGGGCGGCTTCGCTGATCATCTGCATGCCGAGGGCGGCGAGGGCTCGTTCGACTTCGGCGGGTTTGGCGGGCCGGTAGATGTCGGTGAGGCGGCTGGCGCGTGAGGGGCGCATGCCGATGCGATGCGCCAGTTCGGCCGCAGTGACGCCCTGAGCGAGCATCGCCTCGTGCAACGCGAACTGCGCCGCGACGGCCGGTGACACGGAGACCAGCACCTGTCCGGGTCCGGGTGCGCTCGGAGCCGGGAAAGGTTGATTGTCGGCGATGCAGAAGCTCAGCGCCGTCTCGAGGCAGTCCCGCAGGCGACCGTTCACCTCTACGAGAGAGTCGCCGCAGGTGTGCGCTCCGTGCACGTCGGGAAACGTTGCGTTGTAGCCCTCACGTCCGGTGTCGCGCAGGTGCTCTTCGTCGAGTTCCACAGCACAGGGATACGCAAACGACATGTCTCAGAACCCTTGTTTCTCGATTCCCAGATCTCGCAGAATGCTGCGGAGCGTCCCGGGCTTCATCTCACCTCTCGGCAGTGTGACCCTGCGATTTCCCAATCCCACCTGGGCGTGGCTGCCTTTGCCACGGTCGGGCAGGTAGCGGACCTGCAGCCCACGCTTGCGAGCGTAGCGGCGAAGTCTGCGGAGGAATTCCTGGTCGGTCACCGGTTGCCATACCAACCCAGTCGGCAATGTGCGGCAAGCGAATTTCGGTTCGCGGGAATCAGCGGTGCTGATCGGCCATGATGTTCGCCGCCGCGCCGACCGAGCGCTGCGGACAGGGGCTTGCAGATGAGATTCGGCCTGATCTCGGCGAACTTGATGGGCAACGTCGATGGCGCTGCTGCACAGGAGAGAAGCAATGGCTGAATACGGCGACGGCGACGCGATCAGCCACGAGCAGCGGGTTGCCGAGATGCAGGCCCGAGCCGAGGTGATCCGCCGGGACATGGGCGGCGCGTCGAAGATCCGCGCCATGGAGGCAGAAGGCGACCGGACGATCCGCCAGCACATCGATGCGCTCCTCGACGACGGCTCCTTCCGGGAGATCGGCACGTTCAGCCGGTCGCTCCGCCCTGAAATGCGCGACATCACGCCCGGCGACGGCAAGATCGGCGGGCACGGCAATGTGGACGGCCGGCCGGTGGCGGTGTTCGGCGACGACATCACGGTGCTGCGCGGCTCGAGCTCCATCGTGGGCACTCGCAAGGAAACCCGCCTCTACGACCGCGCGCTCACCATGGGCATTCCTGTCGTGCACTTCGGCGAGACCGGCGGCGGCCGCATTCCCGATCTCATGGGTTCGGAGGGCATCTCCGAACCCGGTGCCATGTTCGAGATGGCCCAGCGGCGTCACCGGGTGCCGATGGCCACCATGATCTGCGGCCAGTCGTTCGGCGGCTCGTCGTTCGTGTCGGCCATGAGCGACTACGTCGTCATGGTGCGCGGCTCGTGCTTGGCAGTCACCTCGCCGAAAGTGTTCGAGATCGCCACCGGCGAAGTCATCTCATTCGAGGATGTGGGCGGCGTGGACGTGCACGCTCGCATCACCGGGCAGATCGATCTCGGCGTCGACACCGACGAGGAGGGGTACGAGGCCATCCGGCGGTGGCTGTCGTACATGCCGTCGAATGCCTGGCAGCCAGCGCCACGGGCCGAGCCGACAGGAGACGACGGACCTGACCCCCAGCTTGCCAAGATGGTGTCGGCCCGGCGCACTCGCGGCTACGACATGCGACGTGTCGTCGCCCGCATCTGTGACCCTGGGTCCGTCTTCGAGATGCAGCCGAACTACGCCCGCAATGTGGTGTGCGCGCTCGCCCGGCTGGACGGGTACGCGGTGGGCGTCATTGCCAACAACCCGATGTTCCAGGCGGGAACCCTCGACCCGCAGGCCTGCCACAAGGTCATTCGCCTCGCGACCGTGTGCGACTCGTACAACATCCCCATGATCTTCCTGGTGGACGTGCCGGGCTTCATGGTCGGCAAGCGTGTCGAGCACGATCTGATGCTCCACTGGGGCATTCGCATGATGCATGCGCTGCAGAATGCGTCCGCGCCCACGCTCACGGTGTGCCTGCGCAAGGCATTCGGCATGGCCTGGCAGGCCATGAACGGCTCCCGGATGCCGAGCCATGGCATCTACTGCTGGCCTGGTGCGGAGGTCGGCTTCATGGATCCTGAAGTCGGCGTGAACGTGGCGTTCGGCTCGAAGCTCTCGCGCATCGCCGATCCCGACGAGCGCGAGGCCGAGCGGCTGAAGCTCGTGGCCGAGGTGGCTGAGGCGACGAACCCCTTCGAAGCAGCCGGCACGATGCGCATCGACGAGATGATCGACCCGGCCGACACCCGCAGTGTGCTCATCTCGGACATTCGGATGCTGGCCAATCGGCCGGTGCCGCCGCCCGAGCAGCGGCCGCTCAGCTACTGGCCGAGCTGCTGAGGCCCGCAGGCTGAGTAGCCCACGGACGCGCCAGCGAGCAGTAGCGTCTTGGAGCAATGCCGAGCGACCATGATGACGGTCGGGAGCTTCGGTAGTTCGTACCATTGCCGACGTCGGCAGCGACTGGGGAGATCTCTGACGTGATCGATCTCGAAGGCGTCACCAAGCACTATGAAGTCGGCCCTGTGCTGGTGACGGCGCTGGCCGGCATCGACCTGCACGTCGATACCGGCGAGTTCGTCGTCGTCCTTGGTGCATCCGGCAGCGGCAAGACCACGACGCTCAACATCATCGGCGCCTTGGACGTGCCGTCGTCTGGCAAGGTGACCGTCGGCGGACGCGATCTCACCACGTCAAACCGCAGCGAGCTCTTTGCGCTGCGGCGCGAGACGGTCAGCTTCATCTTCCAGAGCTTCAACCTCTTCCCGGGACTGACCGCAACCGAGAACGTCGAATTCGGCATGGACGTCTCCGGCAAGAGCGGCTCGGCCGATCCCGCCGACATTCTCGACTCCGTCGGGCTCGGCCACCGGCTCGGTCACTTCCCGCATGAGCTGTCGGGCGGTGAGCAGCAGCGCGTCGCCATCGCGCGAGCACTCGCCACCGGCAACCCGGTGCTGCTCGCTGACGAGCCCACAGGCGAGCTGGACTTCAAGACGGGTGCCCAGATTCTCGAATTGCTCGCCGAGCAAGCCAACCAGGACCGGGCAGTGCTCGTGGTGACCCACAACCGCGAGATCTCCCGGATGGCCGACCGCGTCGTGGAAATGAGCAGCGGGCAGATCATCAGCGACGGTCCACCCGAGGGCGGCAAGACTCCGCTGTCCGAGCTCCACTGGTAGGCCGGCAGCAATGTGGTTGTTCCGGCTGCGGTGGTCCCTGCGGGACGCGCGCAAACGCTGGATCCAGATCGTCGCCATCGGCTTCACGCTGGCGATCGGCATCGGGCTGTACGCGGGCCTCTCGAGCGTGACGCAATGGAGGCTCGCCTCCATCGACAAGAGCCTCGAGGCCACCGGCATGTACGACCTGCGGGCGACGGTCGGCGAGGGCGGGGACGTGCCGGCCGGCTCGCTGGCTCGCATCGCCAGCGAGATCGACGGCATCGACCGCTACAACGAACGCCTCCTGTTCGACACCCAGGTCGAGACCGTCGTCGAGGGCGAAGAACTGCTGGTGCACGGGCGCATCGTCGGCATGGACTTGTCGGGGAGCGAGCCCGTCGTCAACGACGTCTACCTGATCGACGATGCTGCGCGGCCGGTCTCGAACAGCGCAACACCGCAGGTGCTGGTCAATCGGGGCTTCTCGACTTTCTGGGACTTGCCGACGAGCGGCGCGCTGACTGTGGGAGGCGACGTCGGCGTGGAATATGTCGGCTCTGCCGTGTCACCCGAGTTCTTCCTCATCATCGAGGGGAACGGATCGCTCGGCAGGTCCAACCTGGCGGTGCTGTTCGCTCCGCTGGACGCCGCGCAGGACATCTCGGGCCGGTCCGGCGTGGTCAACGACCTCGTGCTGACCCTTGAGCCGGGGGCTGATGCCGCGGCGGTGACCGAGCAGCTCACCGAAGCCGCCGCGTCGCAAGGCGGTGTGCTGCTGGACGTCCTCACCCGGGAGGCGACGCCCTCGTACATCGGCTTGACCGGTTCACCAGAGATCGACCAGGGCATCTACAACGCCATCTCGCTCCTGCTCTTTGTCGGAGCTGCGTTCGCCGCGCTCAACTTCTCGGCCCGCATGGTCGAAGCGCAGCGGCGCGAGATCGGCAACTCCATGGCGATCGGGGAGCATCCCCGGACGATCGTCATCCGGCCGCTGCTGATCGGCCTGCAGATCGGCATCATCGGCATGATCTTGGGCGTCGCCGTGGGCTACGCGATCGCCTTCCAGACGGTGACCGTCGTGCAGGAGGTTGCGTGGCTGCCGATCTTCGAGCAGCCCTTCCAGGCAGGCATCTACGCGCAGGCCATGGCGCTCGGATTCGCAGTGCCGGTGCTTGCCGTGCTCTGGCCTGTCCTGCGCGCCGTCAGGGTGCGGCCGGTCGACGCGATTCGCTCAAGTCATCTGGCATCGAGGGGCGGCAGTTTGGGGCCCATCATCAGCCGCATCCCCCTGCCGGGCCGCAGCCTTGAGCGGATGCCGTTCCGGAACCTGATGAGGGCTCCCCGCCGGACGTTCCTGACGTTGCTGACCTTCACCATGAGCTTGGCGATCATGTTCGCCATGCTGGGGCTGGGCAGCACCTTTACGGCCACGCTCGACGACGGCAACGAAGAACTGCTCGGTGGCGAGCCTGACCGATTCACGGTGCAGTTGGATTCCTTCTACCCGGTCAACTCGCCGCAGGTCCAGGACGTGCTCACCAATCCGACGGTGCAACTCGGCGAGCCGGCGATGGTGCTCGGGGCCAATGTCACCGCTGCCACGTCAGAAGCCGCCGACGACCCGATCCGGCTGGATCTCGCGGTCCGCTTCGTCGACTTCGGCAGCGCCGTGTGGACACCGACCGCGACGGAGGGCACGCTGTCGCCCCGGTCGCCGGGCATCGTGCTCGCCGACAAGGCCGCTCGTGACTTCGGTGTGGGGGTCGGCGACGATGTCATCGTCACGCATCCGGCGCTCGTCGACGGAGCGTTCACCTACAGCACGCGCACCCTGCCCGTCGCGGCGATCCATCCGCATCCGCTGCGGCTCAACGCCTACATGGATCTCTCACAGGCGTCCACCTGGGGCTTCGGCGGTCTCGCCAACATCGTGACCGGCGTGCCGGCAGACGGCAGCAGCCTGAACGACGTGAAGCGAGCGCTCTTCGGCAGCGGCACGGGCGTGGCGCTGGTGCAGGGGTTGAACGAGACGTTCCAGTCCTTGGAGGATTCGCTGGAGCAGTCCAGCAGCGTGTTCGTCATCACGCGGATCTTCGTCATCTTCCTGGTGATGCTGATCGCGTTCAACACCGCCAACATCAATGTCGACGAGCGCTCCCGTGATCACGCCACGATGTTCGCCTACGGCATACCCGTGCGGCGGGTGATCGCGAACCTCTCGGTGGAGGGGCTGCTGCTGGGCGTGGTTGCCGTGGTGCTCGGCGGTCTGTTCGGCTACGCCCTGTTGCTGTGGATGGCGCTGTTCCAGATGCCGACGGCTGTGCCCGATGTCGGCATGATCGTGTCGGTGCGCTGGTGGGAGATGGTGGCGTCGTTCGTGGTGGCACTGGCCGCGATCGCGCTGGCGCCCCTGTTCCCTGGTCGCAAGCTGAAGAAGATGTTCATTCCTGGGCAGCTGCGGGTGATGGAGTAAGGCTCCACGGCTCAGGCATCTGTGCCTTACGCGTGGAGCGCAGGGGGTTCGTACACCCACGGCCCTCGTGGCAGCACTGCAGGGTCGAAATGCTGCGCTGTCTCGGCGAGACCGTCGAGGCTCATCACGGGGTCGAGTTCGAGGCTGGTGAGCAGGAGGTTCACGACGTCGAGCGGCGTTTCGCCGAGAGCTTGGCGATGTTGGAGTGTCACGGCGCCGTCTCGTTTGGCGAGGCGGCGACCCTCGGGGCCCAGAACGAGTGGGACGTGGGCGTATGAGGGCGGTTCGATACCGAGCAGTCGAGCGAGGTGGGCCTGGCGGGGGGTGGATGGCAGCAGGTCGTCGCCTCGCACGATCTCGGTGATGCCTTGTGCGGCGTCGTCTACGACTACCGCGAGGTTGTAGGCGGGGGTGCCGTCGCCTCGCTGGATCACGAAGTCGTCGACTGTGCTGGTGTAGGCGCCGAGCTGGCGGTCGACGACGGTCACCTCGGCGGGCTCGGGACCGTCGGAGCCAACGCGCAGCCTGAGTGCTGGTGGTCGGCCGCTGCTGCGACGCTGTTCTCGCTCAGCCGGTGTCAGGTGCCGGCAGGTTCCCGGGTAGGTGCCTTCGGGTGATGTTCCGTGCGGGGCCGCCGCGGCTTCGGCGATCTCACGCCGGGTGCAGAAGCACTCGTAGGTGAGGTCGCGCCGGCGGAGGTCGGCGATTGCGTCGCGGTAGAGATCCAGGCGGTTGCTCTGGCGGACTGGCTCGGCATCCCAATCGAGCCCGAGCGCAGCCATGTCGCGCAACTGCGAGTCGTAGAACTGCGGTCGCACGGCACCGTCGAGGTCTTCGAACCGCCAGAGGAACCGCCCGTCGGCAGAGCGGGCGAACAGCCATGCCAGCAGCGCTGTGCGGAGGTTGCCGAGGTGCAGGTCGCCTGTGGGGCTCGGGGCCCAGCGGCCGATTGTCGGGCGTGGGGTCAAGCGCTGCCCTCGGCGAGCGCCTTGATGCCCTCGACGCAGCGCGCCATGTTCGCCAGGTGCTCGTCCTGGCGGCGGGACAGGATGCGAGGCTCCTTGTCGGGCATCGCCGTGATCGCCACCGAGAGGCCCGATTCGCCCGGACCGATCCGCACGGTATGGCGCAGGCGGCAGCGCTGGCCGTGCAACACGTCGATCTCGTAGCGCCACCGGGCGCCGGCTACTTCTTCGGTCTCGCCGGTCGCCCAGCCGAACAGCACGTTGGGCTCGTACTCGGTGACGGTGAGATCGATATTCCACTCGCCGATGGCGGGATGCTGGTTGTGGCCGATGAACTTGGCGCCAGCGGCCGGCCCGTCGTAGCCCGGGGCCCACTCGGCGCGCACGAACTCCTCGGAGAAATCGGCCCCGGCGTTGATGTCGCTGACGATCTCCCAGACGCGTTCGGCAGGCGCGTCGATGTCGACTTCGACCGTGGCGCCGGGACCCTCGCCCAGCGAGCGGGCTGCCGACTCGTCACCGCGTGCCTCCCAGGTGCGACCCCAGCCGTCCACGTACGCGATCTCATTGGCGCGTCGGCGTGGCACCGAGCCGAACTCGGTGCCCTTCGCATAGGCCAGCGGCAGCAGTGCGACCGGCGTGACTCCCTCAGGGATGCCGAGCACGTCGCGCAGTTCGTCTTCCTTGTTCAGAATTGCCGTCGTCCACGCGGTGGCGAGACCGCGGGCACGGGCCGCGAGGCAGAAGCTCCATGCAGACTGCAGGACTGAGTCGAACAGGCCCGGCTTGCCGCTGTCGTCGTGCACTCCCCACACGCAGGGAATGACGATCACCGGCACGTCGGCGAGATGTTCCGCGAGATGGAACGCCGACTTCATCACCTGTTCCATCGGGTGCCCGGTTCCCGCGGTCGCGTCGCGTCCCCGCTTCATGAACGCGCCGACGACGGAGTTGTACATGTCGCCGATGGCCTGGCGCTGCTGTGGGTCACGGATCAGCAGCCATCGCCGGCTGGCCTGGTTGCCGCCGCCGGGACCCTGCTCGGCCACGTCGATGCAGTCGAGCACGACCTCGTGGGGGACGTCACGTTCGAGATCGAGGCGCAGCCGCACCGAGCGGGTGGTCGACAGCACGCCGTCGACCGACGCGAGGTCGACAGCGGCCGTGTCGTAGCGGGCGGGCACGTGGGGGTTCAGCTCTGGTGTCGGCATGCCGCCAGTATTGCCGCCTCACTCAATAGTTTCTCCGGCGTGATGAACACCTCGCCGGCCAGTCGGCATGACGCTCGGCCGATCAGGTCCGGCGCGGTGCTGGCGTGCGCCGCCCTCGCGCTGCTGTGCAGTGCGTGCTCGCTGCGCCTGCTGGAGCGGACGGAAACCCAGGAGCCCTCCGCGACTGCGGAGGCAGGCGATCCCGCTGCCGCCGGGACGACGGCCGGTGCGGCAGGCACCGCTGAGGCGGCCAGTACGACCGCAGCCTCCGGCGCGACCGGCACCACCGCTGCCTCCGCGACGACCGAGGCGCCCGCCCCTCCCACGACGGTCCGTGACTGTTCGCCCCGGGCGAGCGCTGGCGAGATTTCTCTCGACACTGCCGACGCGGTGACGCTCAGCTTCGACATCTCGCGCACGCTCTACGGGTGCGCCGAGGAGGTCGGGCTGGCGCTCGCGTGGAGCCCCGACGCGATCGCCTCGCTTGCGGCTCAGGAGCTTCGGGGGCCGCTGCTGCTCATCGAGTCGTGGTCCTCGGCTGACCTCGCCGGCGAGATCCGACGCTTGGCTCCGGAGCGGATCGTGACAGCGGGCCTCAGCGAGCAGATCCTCGAACGGCGGCTCACCGGTTTCGCCATCGAGCGGGTACGGGTCGATCCGCCGCCGACGCTGCCGCCCGGCGATGTGCCGTACCAGCGAGTGTGGGTTGTCGGCGACGCCGAGCACGCCGCTGTGCTGGGGGCGCTCGTGCGGCCCCTCGGCGGGGCGGCGGTGGCGGTGACGGGGGACGTGTGGGCCCTGACCCCCGCCGAACTCGACGTGCTGCGTGGCGCGGCGAGCGTCGAGGTGCACACCGATCTCGGATCCGATGCAGCGTGGCAGCTCGAGGTCGTCCGCAGCGGCGCCGAACTGCCTGGCGGCGGCGTGCTCATATTCGACCGTGACCGCACTCGCCGGATGGTGGCCATGTACGGCCACCCGACGACGTCCCAACTCGGGGTGCTCGGAGAGCAGGGCCCAGCCGAGGGCGTGGAGCGGCTGCGGTCCATCGCTGAGGGCTACGACGCCGACGGGGCAGACGTGGTGCTGGCCTTCGAGATCATCGCCACTGTCGCCTCAGCGCAAGCCGGCCGTGACGGCGACTACTCCAACGAGACTGCCCTCGATGAGATCAGACCGTGGGTCGAGACGGCAGCGGCGAACGACATGTACGTGGTGCTGGACCTGCAGCCGGGCCGCACCGATTTCCTCACCCAGGCCAAGCAGTACGAGGAGTTGTTGCGGCTTCCCCATGTCGGGTTGGCGCTCGATCCCGAGTGGCGCCTCAAGCCCGGCCAGGTCCATCTGCGCCAGATCGGCACGGTCGATGCGGCCGAGATCAACGAGGTCGTGCGCTGGCTGGCCGAGATCGTCCGCACTGAGGCCCTGCCGCAGAAGCTGTTGGTGCTGCACCAGTTCCGCTTCTCGATGATCACCAACCGCGAACTGATCGAGACGCCGCCGGAGCTGGCGGTGCTGGTTCACATGGACGGTCAGGGTCCGATCAACACGAAGTACAGCACCTGGGAGGCGCTGACCGGTGAGCCCGACGCCGAGCGCTTCTGGTGGGGCTGGAAGAACTTCTACGACGAGGACTCGCCGACGCCCACCGCCTCCCAAGTGCTGGCGCTCACGCCGTTGCCGCTGTTCGTGTCCTACCAGTAGCGGGGCGCCGCCGGCTCAGCATCTAGTCTCCGCGGCATGGCACGGCTGCCGTACCTGAGTTCGCGTCTGCAGGGTTACCAGTCGACGATCTTTGCCGAGATGTCCGCGCTGGCGGTGCGCACCGGGGCCATCAACCTGGGTCAGGGCTTCCCTGACACCGACGGGCCGACCGAGGTGCTCGAAGCGGCGGTTGCAGCGATCCGCAGCGGCACGGCCAACCAGTACCCGCCGGGCATCGGCGTAGCTGAGCTGCGCCATGCGGTGGCCCGCCACCAGAAGCGCTTCTGGGGCATGGACGTCGACCCCGACAGCGAGGTGCTCATCACGGCTGGTGCGAGCGAGGCGTTGGCGGCCGCCATCCTGGCGCTGACCGAGGTGGGCGACGACGTGCTCACGTTCGAGCCGTGGTACGACCTCTACGGTGCCGTGATCTCGATGGCGGGGGCGGTGCGCAAGGTGGTGACGCTGCGCCCGCCCGACTACGGCTTCGATCCCGACGAGCTGGCGGCGGCGGTGACGCCGCGGACCCGGCTGCTGGTGCTCAACAGCCCGCACAATCCGACCGGCAAGGTGTTCGGCCGCGCCGAGCTGGAGGCCATCGCAGAGGTGGCGGTCGAACGGGACCTCATCGTGGTCACCGACGAGGTGTACGAGCACCTGGTCTTCGACGGCGAGCACATCCCCATCGCCACGCTGCCGGGCATGGCCGACCGCACCGTCACCATCTCCAGCGGCGGCAAGACCTTCGCGGTGACCGGCTGGAAGATCGGCTGGGTGTGCGCCCGCCCGGAGCTGGTGGCGGCAGTGCGCACGGCCAAGCAATGGCTCACCTACGTCAGCGGCGGACCGTTCCAGCATGCGATCGCGGCGGGGCTCGACCTCGGCGACGAGTACTTCGCGGCTCAGGCCGACGATCTGCGAGCGAAGCGGGATCGGCTGTCGGAGGGCCTGCGCTCGACGGGCCTCGAAGTGTTCGAGCCGTCCGGCACCTACTTCATCACCGCCGACATCCGCTCGATCGGCCACGACGACGGCATCGAGTTCTGCTGGAGCCTGCCCGAACGCATCGGCGTCGCCGCCGTCCCGAACGTCGTCATGTACGACAACGTCCACGAGGGCCGCCACCTCGTCCGCTTCGCCTTCTGCAAGCAGCACGACGTCCTCGACGCCGCCATAGAGCGCCTCCGCACCCTCTAGCCCGCGGTCCGCTGGCTGGTGGCAATCCGGCGATGCGAATCAGCGGGGACGCGCCGGGAAGAGGTTGACGGCGAGGGCGGAGCCGATCATGCCTCCGCCGGTGGACAGGACGAGGTCGGCGACGGTGTCGTCGTAGGTGAGGTCAAGGCCGCCGCCTGCACCGGTCTCGGCCACGATCCACTCGGCGGCTTCCCAGCCCACGATGGCAAGTGCCCCGAGTCCTGCGCCGAGCAGCCACGCATCGCCGCGGGACAAGCGGTTCGCAGCCCCGCCGCGGCGGTAGCGCCAGGCGTGGAATGCGCCGACGAGCAGGATCCAGTTGAGCGTGTGCAGCACGTCGTCGGTGGCGTCGAAGGTGTCGTAGACGTAGGCCAGATTGCCGAGCGTGTCGATCAGGAACGGCGCCACGATCAGCACGTCGGCAGTCGCCGGGTAGGGCCGGAACCGCCCGCGCCAGAACCACGCCAGCGGCACCACCACTGCCGACAGCATGAACAGCGGGAACCGGAACGCCATCCCCTTGCCTTCGAGATGGTCGAGCGGCACGGCAATGGCCACCACGAAGCACAGCGCCAGCGCCGCTTTGAACGCCATCGCCACGACAACGGCGCGGCGGCGGCCGTCGAGCACTGCAACGCTCCGGAGTCGCCCTGGGTCAGTTGCTTCGGTCATGGCGCGATGGATCTGCTCTCGCTGGTGGCTGGGATACTCCGGTCACGCCCAGATCCGCCCGGTCGCGCATCAGCCCGTTCTCTGCTCGACTCTGGAGCCCGATGCAGGGGAGCGATCACGCCTTCGGCGAATTCGTTGAGCATGACCAGTTCTTGGTCTTGGGTCCACAGCGACTTCATCAAGTGCCGGTTCTCGTAGAGGGCCCGTCGGCCTCGCTGGTCGGCATCGGACTTGTCGGACTCGGTGGAGGCGATACCCAGTCGCCTGCCGCGATAGTACGGCACCTTCCCAAACTTCGCAAAGCTCACAGCAAGCACATGCTACGCTCCCTGTGCTCAAACCCAATACGCGGAGGTCAATGATGCCGGAGAGTGCGAACTAAGGAGACCGTCACTCTCGCTAGCGGAGATCAAGTAACTGGGTGCAAATTTGTCAACCGGAACTCTACTGGAAGGCAAGTGAGTACTTCATTCGTCGAAGTATCGTATGACCCAGCGAGGTGTAAGCGAGTGGTGGAATTTGCGGCAGTAGCTGATTCCATTCCAGCCGACAGTTGCAGTAGTGCACACATGCTGATTGCGGGGAGTAGAGCAATCATGTCTCGGTACAGGACATGCAGGCGAGAAGCGATAATGCGGCACTTCGCATTGGCAGGGCTGGCATATTGGCTTCTGGTTTCGGGCCTGTTGCTGATTCTGCACGGAGATGAACTCGACTTGGACAGTATGTTCCCTATTGTAGGGCAAAGCAGTGGAATGACAGTCTCGCACGATTCGACGCCGAGTAATCCACCGCTCGCCGTGATATTGGCTCTTGTGGTCGTCGGAATTTTCATCGGAGCCCCTGTCGTCTGGCCGATCAAGACGTTTGTTGTTGCTCTCCGCATGAGTTCAGTGGCCGTTGGAGCTTGCCTCGTGGCAACTATCACGCGTCTAGGCCTAGTGCTAACCCCTGTACTAGCTCTCCAACTGCTCGCTCTCTACCGAGGCGACGTGACGAGTTCACAGGAGAATTAGGCGAACTCCATTACTGTCGGTAGTGGCCAAGGGCTGCCCGTACCGATGACACGCTCATCATCCGGGGAGTCAACGTGTTTCCGAGCCAGTTCGAGGAGCTGGTGTCGGCCGATCCGAGGCTGAGCCCGGCTATAGCGGTTCAGTGTCCTCATTGAGGATGTCCAGATACTCGGTGTACGCGTAGATACGGTCGCGCGCCTTTCCGGTGAGCTCGCGTGTGATCCCGAGTTCGCCGAGGCGTCCGAGTGCGTTCGCTGCGTCGTGCAACTCGTTGATCAGTGCCATGTCGAAGTCAAGAGGCGGATCGGGCGGGAGCGGATGCGGCACGAATGCCTGCACTTCCTCATCAGGGTTAGTTGGGTTTCGAACGAAGATTCCCTTCTTTGCGGCGGGCGGCGCAGCTGTGGTGCGGGCGCTACGGTTCGGGCAGCGCACGAGCCGGGAGCGTGGTCGGCGGGGTGCGGCACGTCGAGGGAGGCAGTCATGAGCTTTGTGGAGATGCGGCACTACCGGCTGAAGGTGGGTGCCCCTGAGCGCTGGGTGAAGGAGTACTTCGAGAAGGGCTACGAAGCGCAGCGCAAGTACCTGGGCGAACCGGTGGGCTACTACACCACCGAGTTCGGTGGCATCAACGAGATCTACCACCTGTGGCGGTACGACACGCTCGAGGAACGCGCCCAGAAGCGCAAGGCGCTGTTCGAGGATCCCCAGTGGCTGGAGTTCGTCAGGGAGATCGCGCCCCTGGTGGAGATGCAGGAAAACTTGATGCTGCGCGACATCTTCGAGAGCTGAGCTGGAGCGCACACCTATGCCGAACACGATGATGGACACTTGGGCCGCTGGCGACGAGACGCTGGGCACGTGGCTTTCAATGGCGTCGAGCCATTCGGCGGAGATCGCCGGGCGGGCCGGCTTCGACTACGTCTGCGTCGACATGCAGCACGGCGTGGCCGACTACCAAGTCGCCGTCGAGATGATGCAGGCCATCGAGATGGGCGGCGGCACGCCGATCGTGCGGGTGCCGTGGAACGAGCCGGGCATCATCGGGCGGGTGCTCGACGCGGGGGCGCGGGGCGTTGTTGTGCCCATGGTGAACTCGGTCGCCGAGGCGCAGGCCGCCGTGTCTGCCTGCAAGTACCCGCCGCTGGGTGCCCGCAGCTTCGGTCCGGTGCTGGTGGCTGCCCGGGCTGCGGCGGGGGAGAACTACTTCGAGGTGGCGAACGACACCACGGCCTGCATTCCCATGATCGAGACCCGCCAAGCAGTCGAGGCGCTGGATGAGATCCTGGCGATCGAGGGCGTCGACGCCATCTACGTCGGGCCGGCCGACCTGTCGATCAGCTACGGCTACGGCCCCGGCTACACCGACGATCACGCCGACTACAAGGCAGCACTCGAGCACATCGCCGAGCGGTGCGCCGCACACGGCGTGGTGCCGGGCATCCACTCCACGGCTGGGCTGTCGGCGGACCGCCGCGGCAAAGGCTTCCGCATGCAAACCGTGGCGGGCGACGCCATGGCGCTCGGCCGCGGCATCGCCCGCGACCTGCGCACCGCCCGCGAATCCGGCACAGCCGAAGCCGCCACCGGAGCCGACTCCAAGATCTACTGACGTGCAGAAGCATCGGCCCAGCCGTGACGAATGGTGGGTCTCAGTACGGGATGCGCTTGACGAGCTCGATTCCGAGAATGGGTCCCTCGCTGCTATCTGGTCTCAGCCGTCGGATGTGTCCGGCTGGTCGACTTCGACATCTTCCGGCCCTTCGCGGTCGATGAGCGCCTTGGTTCGCCGCGCTGCAGATCCGACTGCTGAGGATGCTGCCGCGGCGGCGTCCGCTGCGAGGCGCCCGGCGGCCTGAGCTGCGTCGACCGTCCCTCGTCCAATTGCCGTTGCTTGGTCTGCTGCAAAGCGCCCGGCGGCCTGGGCCACGCCGACCGTTGCCGTGCCGGCGTCCGCCGCTTGGTCTGCTGCGAAGCGGCCGACGGCCGCTCCAGCGGCAGTGGTGCCGCTCGCGACGGCCCGCCCGGCGTCCGCAAGGAAAGATCCGACTGCATCGCCGAGGGTGCATGCTTGATCGGCGATCTGCCGTATGACGGTGGCCGCGTCTTCTTTGACGAATTTGCTGATCGCATCCAAGGTCACCTTCTCGGCGACGACATGCGCGAGCACTCCGGCGGTGATTCCGGCGAGCAGCGCAACTCCGGTCGGCCCGCCGGCGATGCCCACGAGCGTGACCGTGCCCAGGACAGATGCCGATGTGAACAGGCCCTTGAGCATGCCCTCGGCGAGCTCATCGTACTCGTCTGCAAAGTGCGCCTTCTGAAAAGCGCGTGCCAAGGCAACGATCGCTACCGGCATCAGCAGCGGGTTGACGCTCACCACCGCTGAAATGCCCATGCCCGTGGCGAGGCGGGCGAAGGTCTCCGTGTCGGCCCGATTCCATCCGAAAATGAGCGAGACCACTCCGATGGTGCCGCCCATCAAGTCGCCGGCGTCGTAGGTGTTCAGCTCGCGGAACCAATCCTTGGGTATGCCGAAGGTTGACTCAAGTGAGTCTGCGACAGCATCAAAGGTCGCCTTGTCCCAATTGGCCACCGGCAGGCCCCGTGGGGTGGAGACATCGCGGAGCAGACCCTGAATTGCTCCCATCGCTTCTTCGATGAGACTGTCGTCGGGGGATGCCGCGTGAGCTGCCTTGAATGCGCCGGGGATCGTATGCCCGCCGTCGAACAGCCGGTGCCAACTGCCGCCGATACCGGTATCGATGAATGCGGCGTCCATGGCCTTGTCGTAGATGGTGGCACTGCCCTTGACGGCCGCAGCTACCAAACCGTTGATTGATGCGGAGAGATCGCTTGCCAAGAGCGATTGCGCCGCTGACAGCACTGCTGCCGACCGTTCGATGCTCATGTCGCGGGCCCACCGTGTGCCGGCCGCAATGGCTTGGCCACTGGCAACTCCCGCTCTGGCCGTTCCGCTGCCGATTGCCCGCCCCGCCGACGCGCCGGCCGCGGCTGCTGTCTTGGCGCTCTCGCCGATGACCTGAGCCGTCGAGGCAGCGGCTACGCCAGTGGCCTCGGCTGTCTTGCGATATGCGGAAACCGTCGCGTCAGTCGCCTGTTTGGCAGTCGCACGGGCTGTCTCGGCGAGGCGTACGAGGCGGCCTGGCTCATCGCTCGCGGGATCCTCATCCTCCGACGAAGTGGGCGGCGACGCGAGCGAGTCCATGCTGTCGGACGGCTGGTCGCCCTCAGCCGACAGTTCGGAGCGACGGTGTTGCATCGCTGCAAAAAGTTCTTCGTCACTGTGGCAGCGCGCTGTAACTGCGTCATCGGGCGCCGACTCGTACAGACCTGTACTCGCATCGAGGTCAGCGAGGGTCGGCGAGTCCTGCACAGCGTCTTCGTTCACCTTTGCGGAACCGGTGATGCTCATCTCGTTGCCTCTCATGACGGCACTGCCCGCGGCGTCCCGCGAAGGCGTCTTGAGATTATCTCGATCGAACAGCGCCTCGGGCGACGCGAAGGTGCGTTCGCTGCTCTTGGCGTCCGAGGCTCATGGCGCGGTGCTCCGTATGAACCGGGCGGTGCTCGGAGCCCGGACAGTACGATCCGCTGCGGGGACCGACCTGGAGGGGAACGTGGACGTCGACTATCCGATCATCTCGGCCGATTCGCACATCGCGGAGGCACGCAACACTTACGTCGACTACATCGACCCCAAGTGGCGCGACGTGGCGCCACGGGTTGAGTGGACCGAAGAGCGCGGCGATGTGTATGTCATCGACGGCATGAAGCGCACGATCGACATGGGTCTCATTGCGGCCGCAGGCCAGAAGCCCGAGGAGCTCAAGCGCAGCGCGGCGTACGAGGAACTGCCGGCCAGCAGCTACGACCCGGCCACGCGGACTGCCGACCAGGACCGTGACGGCGTGTCGGCAGAGGTGATCTACCCGTCGGTGGGCATGGTGCTGTGCAACCACTCCGATCCCGATTACAAGAAGGCGGCCATGGACGCCTACAACCGGTGGATCGCCGACTACTGCTCAGTGGACACCGACCGGCTGCTGGCAGTGGGGCAGACGGCACTCCGCTCGGTGGAAGAGGCCATCAGCGACATCGAGGCCATGGCCGAGGCGGGCATGCGCGGCGTGATGATGTCGGGCAACCCCCACACGGAGTTCGACTTTGACGACCCCCGCTGGGATCCGTTCTGGCAGTCCGCCGTCGACCTCAACTTGCCCGTGTCGTGGCACATCCTCACCAGCCGCGGCCAAGGCCGGCCCCGCGGGCCGAAAGCGAACGCCTTCATGACCATCATCCGGGCCAACCAGGACATCATGGGCACCTTGGTGTTCGGCGGCGTGTTCGAGCGCAACCCGGGCTTGCGGGTGGTCTGCGTCGAGGCCGACGCGGGTTGGGTGCCGCATTTCATGTACCGGATGGACCACGCCTACAAGCGCCACCGGTACTGGCTGCCGCCCGGCCAGGAGCTGTCCAAGCTGCCCAGCGAGTACTTCAGCGAGCACATCTACACGACGTTCCAGGACGACTGGGTTGCGTTCAAGATGGTGAACGACGTCAACCACAAGCGGCTGCTGTGGGCCAACGATTTCCCGCACTCCGACAGCACCTGGCCGTGGAGCCAAGAACTGCTCGACGAGCACTCGGCCAATCTGACGCCGCAGCAGACCCAGGACATCCTCTGCAACAACTCGGCCGAGCTGTACGACATCGACCTGTCGAAGCTGCCCGTCGGAGGCGACCGTCTGGCGGCCAACGCAGCCTGAAGCCACAGCGGCGCGCACCGCGGCGGCGACCGTTTGGCGGCTCTGCTTCGGCCTGAGTGCAGTGCCGGTTGCGCCTCCCTCTCAGCGCTGCCGGGGTGTTCAGCTTCACGGCCGAACCTGTGCATGAGCGCATGAACCCGACAGGTACCTTGGACCGTGAGCGCCGTGTGCCCTGATCGCGGCCAAGCCAGTCAGGAGTCAGCAGCCATGCAGAGCCACGAAGTCGACTACGAGGTCTTCGGAGACGACTTGCAGTTTGTCGAGGTCGAACTGGACCCCGGCGAGACCGTCATCGGCGAGGCCGGCACGATGATGTACCTCGAGAACGGCATCACGTTCGAGTCGAAGATGGGCGACGGCTCCGAGCCCGATTCCGGGCTGTGGGGCAAGCTCAAGTCGGCCGGCAAGCGAGCAATGACGGGCGAGGGCCTGTTCATCACGCACTTCACCAATACCGGTGCCCCCGGCAAGGCCAAGGCGGCATTCGCGGCGGCCTATCCCGGCAAGATCATTCCCGTCGATCTCGCAAAGATGGGCGGCGAACTGATCGCCCAGCGGGATGCCTTCCTGTGCGCGGCGTTGGGCACCAAGATCGATATTGCCTTCCAGCGGGGGATCGGCACCGGTCTGTTCGGCGGCGAGGGCTTCGTGCTCCAGCGCCTGTCGGGCGACGGAATGGCATTTCTGCACGCAGGCGGTTCGATCCGGGCCATCCAGCTGAACAACCAGACCGTTCGGCTCGACACGGGCTGCTTGGTTGCCATGCAGCCGTCGCTGCAGTATTCGATCGAACGGGCGGGCAACCTCAAGTCGATGTTCTTCGGCGGCGAGGGCCTGTTCCTGGCGACCGTGTCGGGCACCGGCTGGGTGTGGCTGCAGTCGCTGCCGTTCGAGCGGCTCTCCTCGCGTGTGCTGGCCAATGCGGTCGGCCCGCAGTCGGACGACTCCCGCGGCGTGCTGGCGGGGATGTTCGAGCGCAGCTGACGACCCGGCAACCCGGCCAACAGACGTTGCCGACCCATGACGAGGGTTGGCACATCCGCTTGACGCGGCTCGCCGTCCCGGCCCTACAGTCATCGCCATGCAGCTGACTTCGAGTCGCATCAGCGTCGACGATCTCGCCGAGGCCCAGGAGGCCTGCCACGCCCGCGGGTGGACCGACGGCCTGCCGGTGGTGCCGCCCACCGACGAAGCGGTTGCGGCCTGCCTGGAATGGGCGATGCTGCCGCCCGATCACCTCATCGGCATCGAACCGGTGCGGGCACGCTCCATCACCGCGGAGAAGGCAGCCGTCAATGCCGTCATGGCGGGGTGCCTGCCGCCGCACTTCCCGGTCGTCGTGACCGCGCTCACCGCGCTGCTGCAGCCCCAATTCGGCCTGCACGGCCCCACGGCGTCCACCGGCGGCTGCGCGCTGCTGCTGATCGTGAACGGCCCCATCCGGCACGAGCTGGCCATGGACGCCACCTTCAGCGTGCTCGGGGGCGCCGACCGGTCGCGCGCCGTCATCGCACGAGCCGTACGGCTGGTGCTGGCCAACGTGCTCGATGTCAAGCCCGGCGGCATCGATCGCTCCACGCTCGGCCACCCCGGCAAGCTCGGCTACTGCATCGCCGAGGACGAGGAGGCCACGGGCTGGATCTCGCTCGGCGATCAGCGGCTCGGCACCGCGCCCGCCGAGCGAGGGCACGTGTCATCGGTGACAGCGGTGGCCTCGATGGCGCCCCGGCAGGTCATGAACGAGTGGACGACCGACCCCACCGAGCTGTGCGAGACGCTTGCCGCGGAGATCCGGGCAAGCCAGCTCAACTACTCCATCTGGCCGGGCAACTACGTGGTGGTGCTGCCGCCGCAGCTGCGGAAGCACTTCGACGCGGCCGGCTGGACCAAGAACGACATTGCCGCCTGCGTGTACGAGCGGGCACGGGTGCGGCGGGGCGACTGGGCGAGCGTCGGCAAGGGAGCAATCGTCAAGGACCGGGCCGAGCGCGAGCACCCCGCGTTGGAATCGCCCGAGGATCTGCTGATCGTTGCTGCAGGCGGGCCAGCGGGCGGTTTTGCAGCAGTCATCCCGCCGTGGCTCGGCACACGCAGTCACGCGGCCACGGTGGCCGTCGGCGCTTGCGTGGACTGCGAAGTGCGCTGAGCCGGCAGCCGCGACCGCATGATCTGAACGCCGCGCAAGACTCGGCGGATGGAAGACAATTCGCTCGTGCGAGGCGAGGCGGCCACCAGTGGCGGCTTGCTGGCCGATCTGCCTGACGGGTACCTCGCGTCGGTCGAGGACTATTCCAACGGCGACACCCGACCGCCACGCACGAGGCACAGCCCAGCGCTCATGGCAGCATGTAGCTGACCGGAGCTCGCCGAGCCAAGCTGTCGATTCAGGCCTCCAAGGAGAACAGCGTGGAATTGCTGGACCCGACCCACGAGCAAGATCCCGCCGGGTTCGCAGCTCCGACGCGGCTGGCCACCTTGGAGGGCGCCACCGTCGGCGTGATCTCCAACGGCAAGGAGAACACCAAGCCGTTCTTCGACCATGTCGAGCGCCTGCTGCGCGATCGCCATGGCGTGGCCAAAGTGATCCGGCGGATCAAGGCCAGCTACAGCGCGCCGGCGCAGCACGAGCTGCTGGCCGAGGCGATGGGCTGGGACGCGGTGCTGGCCGGCGTCGGCGACTGAGGCAGCTGCTCGTCGTGCAGTCTGCACGACGCCGTCGCCGCCGAACGGGTCGGCGTGCCCGCGATCAGCGTGATGACCAGCGCGTTCATCGACGCCGCCGAGCTGATGGCCCGGGTGCAAGGCGTGCCGGACCACCCGTTCACCGTGATCGAGCACCCCATCGCCAGCGCGGATGCAGCAGGGCTCGAAGCCCGAGCCGAGACGGCAGTGGAGCAGGCCGTCAGGGTGCTGGTGGCGCATTAGCTTCGGGCTGCGCCCGCGGACCGGCAGACCGCAACGACGGGTGCTCCGGCCGAGGCGCCGGACTTCTCGGACTCAGGAGCAGAGCACGATGGTGAACCCCATTCCCGACGACTACCCGCGCATCTCGGCGTCGATGAGCGTCGATGGCGCCGCAGACGCCATCGCGTTCTATACCGAGATTCTCGGGATGACCGAGCGGATGCGCATCGATATGGGCGGCAGGATCGGCCACTCCGAGCTTGCATTGGGCGACTCGCTCATCATGATTGCCGACGAGTTCCCCGAGATGGAGTTCCACTCGCCCAAGCACTACGGAGGCTCCCCGGTGCAGATGAGCGTGTACGTGGAGGACGTCGATGCCACGTTCGCAGCGGCGCTCGCAGCCGGTGCCACCGAGGTACGGCCTGTCGTGGATCAGTTCTACGGCGACCGCTCGGGCATGATCGAGGACCCGTGGGGCCATCGCTGGAACCTCGCCACCCACATCGAGGATGTCGATCCCGAAGAGATGGCCCGCCGCTCGGAAGCCGCCATGGCCGAGATGGCCGACAGCTGACAGGTTCCCGTCCGGGGCTTACTCCTCTGACGCGGCAGTACGCCACCCGACGACTGCCGCGGGCGCTGCGGAGACGGCGAACAGCGCCGCAGCGATGGCGAGCGCAAACGGCACCGAGACGATCTGCGCCACCGTTCCCAGCGTCAGACCGATGGACACTTCTCCCACTGCCTGGGACTGTCCGACGAACGAGACCACGGTGGCGCGTACTGACGAGTCGGCATGCCGATTCGCCATCGCTTCGGTGAGCGAATACGCCGTCTCGCCGGCCACGTCGAGGATCGCCCAGCCGATGAGCGCCACCGCGAACCACGGGCTCAGTGCCAACGCCAGAGCGCCTGCTGCGGCCACCGTCAGGAATCGCGCCAGCAGGAAAGCGTCACTGCGGGCGCTCCGCTGGTTGGTTTGCGAGCGCTCCAGGTGATGGCGCAGCCACGTCATGATCGGGATCGCCAGTGCGGACATCACGAACCAGGTGGCGCCGAAGAACAGCACTGCCTCCCGGCCGTCGAGCTCGGTGAGGCCGAGTTCGAACAGCCGCAATACCGAGAGCCGGTCGTTGGCTTCCCACGCTCCGGCGGCAACGGCGGCCGAGAGGGTCACCGCCAGCAGCGACGGACTGCGGCGGACGAGCCGTGCGCCTCGCTTCCACAGAGTGATCGCGTCCTTCCATGCGCTCGTGCGCGCCGGGCGGGGTGCGCCGTCGGCCCGGCGGCGGGGTGACTCGAAGCCGGCCTCGGGCATCGTGACCGCCAGGTACCCCGCTGCCACGATCGACAGCAGCCCCATCACAGCCATCGACCCCCGGACCGACCACGCACCCATCGCGGTGGCAGCCACCAGGCCGACCATGACGCCCACGGATCGGAAGACGGCATGGCGCACGATGAGCCCGTCCACTTGGCGGCTGGGATCGTCGCCGGCTGCGCCGCTGCCGCCAGCCCCGGAGTCGTCGCCAGAGGTCGAAGGCTCGACCGGCATCACCGCGGCGCTGCGATGCGAATGGGACGCGTGGTGGGCCAGCTCGTCGGTCATCCACGCCGTGGCAGCGCCGCTCTGCAGCGTCCAGCCGACGCCCCACAGCACCTGCCAGATGACGAGAACGCCGAACAGCTCTGTCACCGGGGTCAGCGCCATCGCCAAGCCCATCACGACGTACGCGGCGACCACCGAGTACTTGCGGCTGTAGAGGTCGGCGACCACGCCGGTCGGCGTCTCGGTCACGAGAATCGACAGCACCAGCGCAGTGCCCAGCACCGCAAGCCGGAACGGTGACAGCTGCAAGTCGACCACCCACCACACCATCGCCGGCAGGCCCCACGAGAAGGCCAAGCCTTGCACGCCACCCGTCAGCAGAAAGAGCCGATCAGGCCGATGCCGCACAACGCCGCAGCCTAGAAACCACTTCGGGTTCCCTCGTGCCGAAGGCGATGATCCCGACCGTGCTGTTCTTTGCCAGCGTCCTCCTGGCGGCATTCGTGCCGGGCCAGCGGATGCATGAACCGTGCGCCCAAACACTGGCAGAGGCCCGCCTGCTGGTGATCTCCCCTTTTGTGCTTGCAGAACTTGACTGCCTCACGGCGCGCATCGCCGGTGTCGATGCCGAATTGGCGGTGCTCGACGAGCGGCACTTCCGCGTCGTTCAGTCGCTGCGCGGCAAGCCATTCCGCATCCTCTCCGCCGACATCGATCACTGACAACGACATCGCGGCCCGACTCGGCCGTCTCGTCTAGCTTGCATTCCGATTGTCGGCCTTCGGGATGTGGGCTGTGCGCGAGTACGTGGTGTTCGACCTAGAGGCCAATGCGGATCGCTCCGACCCGCCGGCCCATGAGATCATCGAGATCGGGGCTGTGCTCGTCGTCGACGGCGTCGAAGCTGGCGAGTTCGCAACGTTGGCACGGCCAACCCGGCCGTTGCGGCCCCAGACGCGGGAACTGACGGGCTTGGCTGATGAGGACTTGGCGCAAGCGCCGACCTTGGCCGAGGCCTTGCAACGCTTCGCCGCATTCGTCGGCAACCGCCCGCTCATGGCCCACAACGGGTTCGGCTACGACTTCCCGCTGATGGATGCCGCGGCGACCCAGTCAGGATTGCCTGCGATCGGCCGCCAACGCCTCGACACGCTGGAACTGGCTCATGTGGCGTTTCCGCGGGCTGGTCGGGAGATGGCCAGCAGCGTCGACAAGAGCAGAGCGCCGCTTGGCCGCAGTCTCGACGATCTGGCAGAACGGTTGCTTGGGCGCGAGGTCCGGGACACACACCGGGCACTTGGCGATGCCCGTCTGTTGGCCGATGTGCTTGTTCCGTTGCTCGGCTCGATCAATCAGGCTTCACCGTTCCGCCGTCTTCAGCGCTGGGTGCTGCACGCGGCCGGCCATCCGTGGTCGGCGCTGCTGCGCGTTGAGCCCGACCCGCCATCACTTGCCGCGACGATCCCGGTGCCCGTGCGGCGGCAACGGCCCGAACCGACAGGCAGATTCGATCCAGATGCCGTCGCCCGCATGCTTGACGACGGCGGCGTGCTGATGTCGCAAGGGCGCTCACCACGCGCGCAGCAGGTCGAGATGGCTCGTCTGACGGCGTTAGCGCTGGCCAATGGCGAACGTCGGCTCATCGAAGCCCCGACGGGCACCGGCAAGACCTTCGCCTATCTCGCGCCCGCGATCGAATATGCCCGCGCCGGCGGTGCCACGGTCGCTCTCGCCCCGCATTCCAAGGTGCTCCAAGACCAGATAGCGCACTCGCTTGAGGAGCTGACGGAGTTGTTGGCGCCGTTCAACTGGGTGCTGCTCAAGGGCAGGAGCAGCTACATCGATGTGGCTGCGCTGGAGAGCGAGCTTCACGAGATGGGCATTCACGGCGACGATTCCGGCGCTGCGCCGCTGGCGGACGGTCACGACGAAGGTGCAGGTTCGCCCCGGGCAGTGCGCGGGCTCGCGCTCGCGGTCCTGAGCGGCTGGGTCTCCCAGACGCCGACGGGCGATTGGGACGACCTGAACACGTGGGCGCTGAGCAGCGATTTCCGAAGCGTCATGTCAAGCCTTCGGTTTGTGCTCTCGGTGAGCGAGCGGCCGGGTCCGGCGACGACAGATTTGGATAGGCGGTGCTTCTATCGCCGCGCTCGTGACGGGCTGCGCCATGCGGACGTGGCCGTGCTGAACCATGCATTGGTCGTGACCGACGACGAGTGGCTTGATCATGCCAAGCACTTGGTGCTCGACGAGGCGCACAACCTCGAAGACTCGGCGACCGATGCGTTGACAGACGAAATCAGTGCGAGCCAGATCGAGCAACTCTGCGACGCAATCGTTCCGAGCGGCGGCATAGGCGGAACCGCCAGTCGGCTCGCCCGCGCCGCTCGCTGGTCGGTGCGTGAGTCGCCGTTGACGGACCTGCGCCGCTGTGTCTCCGCCGTGCGGGATCAGTTGCCGCGCTTCGGCTCGGAACTGTCGGCCTACGTGCGGGTGCGAACGGCAGCGAGTGCTGACGATCGTTACCCCTCGTCCTACCGAATCCGGCGCGGCATCGACACTGCGCACCCCGACTACTACGCAGTGCTGCGCGAAGGGCGGTCGCTGGCCGAAGCCTTGGAAGGCATCGTCGGCGAGTTGGATGAAATCAATCTGCCCATGCAACTCCTCGGCCGGTACCGGCGCGACCGCCTCGAAGCCGAGATACGACATCTTGGGCGCTTTGCCCGAAATGCTGCCAAGACGGTCCGCCGCGTGATCCACGCCGACGCAGGCCCGTCTGGCCCGTCCAGTTCCCAGACTGCGGGGCATGACCGTGGCGGCGGTGCGATGCCCAGCGCCAGTCTCGTTGCCAGTCTCGAAGAGCAGCAGCGAATAGCCGTCGGTCAGATCGAGCATGTCGACGGGCGCTGGACATGGCTGCTGCTGCATGTGCCCCTCTCGGTAGCGCCCCAACTACGGCAATTGTGGAATGACCTCGATGCCACCGTCGCAACGTCGGCGACACTGCAAGTGGGCGGCAGCTTCAGCCACATCATCAATTCACTGGGACTTGGTTCTGCCGAGACGACGGCGCTGCCCACGCCGTTCGAAGCGCTCAGCGAGCAGCATCTGCTGATCTTGGCTGACTGGCTGCCATCGCCCAGAGCGCGCCTGATGGACGAGTTCACCGAGGCGGCAGGCCGAGAGACGGGAAGGCTGATGCTGCTGTCCGGCGGCCGGGCGATGGCGTTGTTCACAGCCCGTTCTCGAATGGAAGCGGCTCGCAACAAGCTCCGTGACTGCCTCGATCAGCACGGAATTCCGCTGCTCACCCAAGGCGACGCACCGGCGCCCGCGCTCGTCGCCCGGATGAGAACTGAGATGGCCACCAGCCTGCTCGCACTGCGCTCGTTCTGGGAGGGCGTCGACATCCCCGGCGAGGCGCTGAGCTTGCTTCTCTTGGAGAAGATCCCCTTCGACTCTCCCGCCGACCCGATCTCGGGCGCTCGGATGGAAGCTGTGGAGCAGCAGGGCAAGGATGGGTTCGCCGACTACGCCGTGCCACGCGCCGCACTGAGGATGGCCCAGGGAGCAGGACGGCTGATCCGTACGGCAGACGATCGCGGCGTGACCGTGATGCTCGACAACCGCCTGTGCCGAGCCACCTCATACTCCGATCAGATCCTCGGCACGCTGCCCGGCCCGCCCGCGCAGCACCGCGTACGTGATCCCGACGACGCGTATGACCGCATCTGCGGGCATCTCGACGGCATCGAGCTGACCGATGAGCTGCGGAGCGCCATGGATGCAGTCCCGGTCGACGACACCCTCGCGAAGATCCGAGCGCTCGCGCTCGACGAGGATCAGGCCCGGAACGGCGACATCGTCGAGCGGCGGCTGGACCGCGTGCGTCAGATCTTCGGCTTCGAACAATGGCGGCCCGGCCAGCTCGAGACGATGCGGCGATTCATGGCAGGCGACGATGCGCTCTCGGTGCTGCCGACAGGGTCGGGCAAGTCGATCACCTACCAGATTCCGGCGCTGCTGATGCCCGGCGTGACGCTCGTGCTGTCGCCGTTGATCTCGTTGATGAACGATCAAGTCGAGAACTTGCGCCGCCGTGGCATCACCGAGGTGGCAGCCATCCACAGCGGCGTGGGGCAGAGCGAATGGCGCGACATCCTGCGGGGCGCAGCCCGGGGCGACTACCGGCTGCTGTACATCAGCCCCGAGCGGCTGTGGTCGCAGGAGTTCATCAGCCTGCTCTCCAAGGTCCACGTTGCCCGGATTGCCATCGACGAAGCGCACTGCATCTCGCAGTGGGGACACACGTTCCGGCCCGAGTACGCCCAGATTCCCGAGGCGATCGAACTGCTCGATGGGCCGCCGTCGGAACATCGCCGCAGCAACGTCCCAGGCATGACCTCGCCTGCCGCTGACCGCCCCCCGCTGCTGGCAGTGACGGCCACCGCCAACGCCCGAGTGCGCGAAGACATCGTGGCTGCACTGAACCTGCGGACTCGTGAGGCGACGGTGCTGTCGCCGGACAGGCCCGAGATCAGTTACTTCACCGAAGACTGTGCGAACCGCAGCGACCGCGATGTCCGCATCGTTCAGGTGGTGGAGGCGTTTCGCCGCCAGGCAACTGTGGTCTATGTGCCGACCCGAAGTGACGCCGAGCGTGTCAGCGGGTTGCTGCGCGTTGCTGGCCATACGGTGCGCTCCTACCACGGAGGCATGGAGACGACGGCCCGGTCGCATGTCGAGGACGCCTTCCGTCATGGCGAGATCGATGTCGTCGTGGCCACCAAGGCCTTCGGCATGGGCATCGACAAGCCTGACATCGCCCTGATCGTGCATTCGGAGATGCCCGCCACCATCGAGGAGTACGTCCAAGAGACCGGCAGGGCCGCCCGCGGTGCCGGTCAGCCCGGCATGCCGTCAGTCGGCACAGCAGTACTGCTGAGGATGCCGAGGGACTGTTCCATTCATCGAGTCTTCGTTCGCAGTGCTGCGCCGTCAATCGGGCAGGTGCGCAGCATTTGGTCGAGGCTGGCACCGGGCGTGGGCGCATACGTCCCGGATGATCTCGTCGGCGACGCCGGCGACGAGGCCCGCGAGACCGACGCGGAATCAGTCGCGACCTCGCTCGCCGTCCACTACTTGGCGCGAGCAGGCATTCTGAAGCGCTACCCCGACACGCCGTGGGAGGGCCGTGTCACGATCATCGACGACACCCGCAAGCGGCTCAGCGAGCTGCGCCTGAGCGACGCGTCGGGCGATTCCGACACGCCGAATGCCGACGGGGTCGCGGGTCTGCAGAGAGACGCAGCGGTCGAACCGGAGTTCATCGCACGCGCCCAGCAGCTCATTGAACTGGCGGAGCAACATGACGGTCGTTACGACGCACCGCAGTGGTCGAAGGACCTTGCGCGATCCGAGGTGGAGGTCGCGCAGGATCTGCTTGAGCTCCACCACCGGGACGTCATCGGTTTCACCGTCTGGAAGTACGGATGGGTGCTCGAGCGTTCGCAGCGCGAACCGGACTGGGCAGAGATCGAGCGACAATGCGAACAACGCCGCAGCGAGGTGGCCGAGAAGTCTGACCGTGCCAAGGCTTTCGCCCGCGACCGAGCCGCGTGTCGGGTGACTGCCCTTCTCGATTATCTCGATGCATCGAATTCGCTGCCCCAGGCAGCCGACGGCGGCTGCGGTCGGTGTGACGTGTGCTCTGACCTGCCGCGGCCGTGGGCCGACAGCCATCTCACCGAGGCCGGCCTGCGTGAGGCATTGCCGGTCGCTCAAATCATCCTCGGCCTGCTGGCAGACACCGCTCATTGGAAATACTCACGCAAGAACGTCGAACGCTGTCTCGCAGGCAGCCTGTGGGGTGCCGATGCCGCCTGGGCGACTGATGCGCCTTCGCAGCTGGCGAAGCACCCGTCAGCAGGCCGACTGGCCTTCCTCGGCGAGAAAGACGTCAACGCAGCAGTTGACGTGTTGATCGATGAGGGCCTCGTCTCTGCCGTCGCGGACGAGTTCGACGGCACTTCTTACGTTCGGCTCGAACTCACCGAATGCGGCTCTGAACGCGTCAGCGCAATCTAGGCGTGCCCCGATCATCGCCATCAGGACGGAGCCGATACCACGCCTTGGCTACAGTCGCGCGCCGCGATCCGCGGAGCACGCATGGCATTCCTGCAGCCTGAGAATCTTGCGAGTCGCAGCGATGTGCCTGATCGGCTGCATGTCGTGGTCCGCCATCTTCGCGATCACCTGCCCGACGAGGTGACGGTCTGGCTTGAGCGCACGGGCGACGGCGAGGCGGCAGCACTGCGACGCGAGTTCGACGGGCCGCTCTCTTCGGAAGATGACAGCGACTGCTTCTTGGTGGTGCTCGACCCGGAGGCAGGCATCGCTGTCGTGCAGGCCCCGTCGCGCCGTCAGATCAAGGCATCTCGCCGCCGACGCTCACGGCTTGATGCCGGTGCGGCCCATCGACTGGCGTCGGAGCGGGTGACGCATCTCGGCGGGAGTGTTGCCGACGTGCCGGTCGAATCGTTGCCAGTGACGCATGTCCTCGCGTTGCCGCAGATCAGCCGGGAGCACACAGCCGACATTGACAGCGGGCTCCCGATGCTGTCTCGCGACGACTTCGAGCCGGACGCGTTGCGGCCCGCGCTTCAGCAGGCCATCGGCGGCCGGATCCTGCCACTTGGTCGGGCCGAGCAAGCGCGCACCCGAGCAGCGGTCAAGCCTGAGATCGTCATCATCGGCAAGACAACTGCGATGTTTCGGGAACCAGATCCGGCCAGCGAGGAGGTCATTCGCACGCTTGACCGCGAGCAAGAACGCACGGCCCGGCACTTGGGTCCCGGGTATCGGGTGATACGAGGCGTGGCCGGCAGCGGCAAGACGCTCGTGCTCACGCACCGAGCCCGACATATCGCCCGGCACTTTCCTGATTGGCGGATTCTGTTGATGTGCTTCAACAGGCCGCTGGCGTCAGCGCTGCGGACGCAGGTGGCGGAGTGCAGGAACGTCACTGTCAGCACCATCGACCAGCAGGCACACCGCGTGCTGGAACAGGCCGAACTCGTTGGGGAAGCCAAGGTCAAGCCAGACTTCGAGCAGCGTCGCCGTGATGCTGCCGCCTATGTGCGTGACCTCACCGAGGCTGAGCGTCGTGCGAGGGGACGTGCGTGGGGATACGACATGGTCCTGGTCGACGAGGCTCAAGATCTGGGAGCAGACGGATTGGACTTGGCATGGGCGCTGCTCAAGCCGGGCCGTGACCACTTGGTGATAGCACTCGACGGCGCGCAGCGGATCTACCGGGGCAAGCGGCGCTGGAATCCGCCGGGAACAACGGCGCAGGGGCGCACCAAGGTCTTCGACGTCAACTACCGCAACACTGATGAGGTCCTTGAGGAGGCACTGCTGGCGCTCGGCGATGCCGTGCGACGAGGCAACTCGGGAGACCAGGGCGACCATCTCGACGTCTTCGTGATGCCCGGGAAAGCAGTTCGGCGAGGACCGCTGCCAGTGAGGCTCGCGTGCGGTTCGATGCGGGCGGAGGCAGATGAGATCACGAAGCATGTCGCGAGGTTGCGAGACAGCGGCGTGCCCTCCGAGCACATCGCCGTGCTCACGGGCTGGCGGGAGCTACGCAGGGAACTGTTGAGGCGCATCCCCGACGCCATGGAAATCAGGGGTGCCCAGCGCGACAAGATTGCCGATGCCGTCGGCATCGTTCCGGTCGCAACTCTGCAGATGCTCAAAGGCCTCGAGTTTCGCCATGTCGTCATCGGCGGAGCGAACGACATCTGGGTCGAAGACGACGAGCCGGACGAGCAGGATCGCCAGCGCCGTCGACTGCTGTACGTGGCTATGACCCGAGCCAGCGAGACCCTGACCGTCACTTACTCCGGCGAGGGGATCATGGACATCATCAGCAATCTGCCCGAAGCGCCTTCGGCCCGGTCGTGAAGGTGGCGATATCGAAGTGACGGGCACGAATATGCGGCGGGCCGCGGCATGCCCGCCGAGAAGCCGTCCGGGGCACCGGAGCGATGTTGCTAGGCGATGAGGTCGATGCGAGGTGGCGGCAGGTCGGCTGGCCAGGGTGCGCGTGCGGTGCGGGCGTCGAGCGTCAACAAAGGGGCGTCGAGCATTACGGCCAGCGCAGCGAACGAGGTGTCGTAGGCCGTGAAGTTCTCGCACAGCCGCCAGATCACCGGCAGCAGCGGCTCGTGCGGATGGGCCACGATGCCGAGCCGCGGGAATTCGTCCAGTGCACGCTGCGCTTGCTCAGCCGAGAGGTCCCCCCGTCGCACGTAACGCTGCAGCACATGGGCAGTCTCCACTGCGAGCAACGCAGGCGCGTGGAGCGAATCGGACGACATCACACGCCGCTCGACGTCAGCCGCTTCCGGCAGACGAAGCAGCCAGGCGATGACGGCCGACGTGTCGAGAACGATCACCTCGCGTCGCGAATCGCGCGCACCGCATCGGCAGGCGACTCGGTCACTGCAATGCGATCAAGGGCCGCGATGCGCTCCATCATCTCCTGCCGTGTCGGGATATCGAGCGAACGCCGCAGCTCGCGCAAGACGTACTCCGACATCGACTGGCCTTCCAAGGCGGCGCGTGCCTTCAGCCGACGATGAAGCTCGTCCGGCATGTCGCGAATCTGCAGCGATGTCATGCAGAGATCATACTCTCATGCGTAATTCATGAAAACTGACCGGCTATCCTCCATCCTGTTCTACACCCACACCCTGATGACGCCGTTCTTCAATCCGGGCCCGATCGGCTTGGCGCCGTCGGCCAGCTCGCGTTCTGCGGATCGACGCCGGCCTACGCGGGCGCGCTCGACCACCACGGCTACGGCGACCTGCAACCACGCCTGAACACGCTGTCCAAGCAGGGCAACTGGCGCGAGATGAGCGACCTCATCGACGACGACCTGCTGGATCTCATCGTCGTGTCGGGCACACCGTCGGCGGTGGGCGCGCAGATCGCCGAGCGCAACACCTTCGCCGACCGCACCACGATGATGTTCTACGGCCCGCCACCCACCAACGACGCCATCGCTGAAGCCGTAGCAGCCGCCAGAGTCGCATGAGCCAACCAGCCGCTGCGCCCGAGGGGCTGAGGCGGCGAGCTGACGGGACGCTGGCGTGCTGGTGGGGCGAGGGCCACGACGACTACGAGGCCTACCATGACACCGAGTGGGGCATGCCGGTCACCGACGACGTGCGCCTGTACGAGAAGATGTGCCTCGAGGGCTTCCAATCGGGGCTGTCGTGGCTGACGATCCTGCGCAAGCGGGAGAACTTCCAAACCGCGTTCTGCGGGTTCGACTTTGAGGCGGTGGCCTGCTTCGGCGATGCCGATGTCGAGCGCCTCCTCGGCGACGCAGGCATCGTGCGTCACCGCGGCAAGATCGAGGCGACCATCAACAACGCCCGCGCTGCGCTCGACACCATCGAGGCACACGGCAGCCTGGCGGCATTCTTCTGGTCGTTCGAACCGGCACAGCAGGATCGGCCGGCAACCATCGACTACCGCACGCTCGCCTCGATGCCCTCAACGCCCGAATCGACAGCGCTCAGCAAGGCACTGCGCAAGCAGGGCTGGCGTTTTGTCGGCCCCACCACCTGTTACGCCCTCATGCAGGCCTCGGGCATCGTCAACGACCACCTCGAAGGCTGCCACCGCCGACCCGTCATCGAGGCCGCACGCGCAGCGCTGATCCGGCCGACATAGGTCCAGCAAGAGCGGTGAGTCGGTTCCCTCCGACCACCGCCGAAAATCGTTTTGCGGCTCGATGTCGAAACCCTCGAGTCGCGCGGATACCTGCTTCGATTCGACGGCAGCCCCGTGGCGGTGGTGCATCCCAAGGCGGACCCGAGCGATTTCATGCGGCTCGACGATGCCGGTCGCCCGCCTGAAGGAATGTCGGCTGCAGACTGCCGGTCACGAGGTGCCCGATACGGGCTGCTTGCGTGCAGGAACCGTTACCAACTCTTCGACTGCGATCCTGCTGCCTCGACAGCGGACTGGCTGGACCTCGATGCTCAGTTGCTCGGTGACGAGCGTCGCGCATACCTCGCATTGCTCGCTCCTCACCACATAGCCTCACACCGCCGAGCCCAGCAGGCCGCATCCCAAGAAAACGCGAAGGCTTCTCTTCTCGAGCGGTGATTTCGAGGGCGCAGAGCTCTTGGAGGAGATCGAACTCGACGACTGGTGCTTTGCTGGGGTATTGATCGCCGTCGGCATTGATGCGGAGACCGGCCGTGGCGTCGACTACTCCTCGTTGGAGATCGCCCACATCGGTCACATTTACGAGACGTTGCTGAGCCTGCAGCTCACAGTGGCCGATCGCTCGCTGCGGTACGACCTCGGACAAGACCGCTATCTGGCCGCCGAAGGCGAACCCGAAATCACTTCAGGGTCGTTGCCCTCTTGCCCAGACTGCTCCTGAAGCACTGCGTGTACGGCGCCGATGTCATCGCCGACACGATGAGCGATGACGTTCGCAGCAAGCTTGAAGCGGCGACGCAGCTCGCAACTGAGCATCGCTTCTTGCATTGGCCGCTGGAGTTTCCGGAGGTGTATGAGGCGCTGGCCGTCGAGCGCAGCACGGCCGTGCGAAGAGACCTCGGCGAGGTCAAGCGGGCGCTCGACGATGGCTCGATCGATGGTGCCACGGCGGCCATACGCATTTCCGAGGTCGTCGACTTCCACGGGCTCATGCCAGTGGAGTTGCCGACCGCTGCTGCGCCCATCTCTGAACACGACATCGGCGTGGTGTGTTGGATGGGCGTACTCCCGGCGGCGACGTAGCCGAAGCTCGAACGAGGTGCCGGTCTGTTCGGCAGGCTGACTGTCAGTCTGAGCCGGGGGCGATGACGATGTCCACCATTGACACGTGCATGCTGCTCACTCGATCGGGCTGGCCGGCGAAGACAGCCGCTCGCTCGGGCGACGAGGCGAACTCCTCGTACGCGGCTTCGTAGTCGCTGGGGTGGCTCACGGCCCATACGAGCTGGTTGTTCTCGCGGTCGGCGTACATGAACTCGACTTTGAAGCCGAACTTCTCGCGAACGGCGATGAGGCTCGGAAACCACTCGATCAGCGAGTCCATCTGGCCCTCGATTACGTCGTAGCGACGCAGTTGTGTCGCCATGCCGGCTCCTCTCAGGTGTGATCGGTCACCGTCATTGCTAGCGCGGTTCGACGAACGGCACCACTAGGCCCCATCGGAACCGAGATCGACGACGCCGTCTTCGGTGGCGAGGTGGGTCATCGGCACATCGTGGGGTTCCGATGGAAGCTGGTCGAAGACGATGTCGCGGCAGGCGACGCCGACGCGCAGGCATTCCTCGGGCAGCCGGGCCAGCAACTCGTCGTAGTAGCCCACGCCGTGGCCCAGCCGGGTGCCGTGGCGGTCGAAGGCCACGCCGGGCACCAGCGCCAGCGAGATGTGGCGGGGCTGCAACTCGAACGCATCCGCGGTGGGCTGGGGGAAGCCATAGCGGTGCTGTTCCATGGCACCGATCGCCGGGTGCAGCGTGAGCGGGCCGTCTGGGGGCGTGCGCGTCACGGCAAAGCGCTGCCAGCCGACGGCGTCGGCGAGCCCGTCGAGCGACAGCTCATTCGCCATTGCCCGGTAGAAGAGGATCAGGTTGGCCCCCGAGGGCACCGGCTCGCCGGCAACGGCAGTCGAGCCTTCGTCGAACGCCCCGATGAACTCCCGCAGGCCCGCTACGACGGCGACTGTTGACACTGCTGAAACCGGCTGGCGCTGTTCTCGAATCCATCCGCGCCAGGCACCCTTCGAAGACCCCGGTTCGGGCTCGCCGCTCATCTCAACGACGCTAGGTGTCTGGCGCCCGCAGCCATACAATTCGCGTCGTGGGGATTGGGGAGGTGACGCTCCCACCGCTGTACGACCGGCCGCCTCGACCGCTCGCGATGGCGCGCTGGACGATCACCAACTTCCTGTGGTGGCAGGGCGGCCTGTGGATCGCCGTCGGCATCGTGGCGTGGAACTGGCTGACGCCGTCGCTCGAGAGCTTCGCGACCCCAGCGGCGTGGGCCGTCGCAGCGGTGTACCTGCGCAACGTGGTGCTCATGATTGCCGTGGCCGGGGGCTTGCACTGGTGGCTGTTCATCCGGCGCAGCCAGGGAACCCGGCACAAGTACGACGAGCGCTGGCTCTCGGTCGGGCGCCGGCCATTCCTGTTCCGCAATCAGACCCGCGACAACGTGTTCTGGTCGCTCGCCAGCGCCTGCTCCATCGCAGCGCTGTACGAAACGCTGATGCTGTGGCTGTATGCCAACGACCTCATCTGGACCGTTCCGGCAACGGGCAGCCTCGCCAGCTTCGGCTACACGGCGGCGCTGACGCTGCTGATCTTCCCTCTGGGCTCGGTGCACTTCTACGCCAACCACCGGCTGCTCCACACCAAGCACCTGTACCGCTGGGCTCACTCGCTGCACCATCGCAACGTCAACATCGGCCCGTGGTCGGGCGTGTCGATGCACCCGCTCGAGCACGTGCTGTACCTCTCGGTGCCGCTGGCCTTCCTGGTGATCCCGGCGAACCCGTACCTGATCACGCTGACAACCACGTATTTCCTGTTGTCACCGGCAGCATCGCACTCGGGCTTCGACCGCTTCGTCGTAGCCGGCGGGCGCACCGTGGCCGGCGGCGACCGCTTCCACACGCTCCATCACCGCTACTTCGACTGCAACTACGGAACGGCGATCGTGCCGCTCGACAAGTGGTTGGGCACGTTCCACGACGGCAGCGACGCAGCCACCGACCGCATCGTCGAACGCCGACGCCGCAGCGAAACTCGTTCGCCGCGTCGACCGACCCGTTCCTAGGGTGATCCGTGAGGTAGGTCGCTGTCGGCCACTAGCGGGGAAGCGCAGCGACCTGCCTCACTTGTCGGACCCGAGATGCCACGATACCACGCTGCGGCACCGAGCAGTCCAGCGCATTACGTCGAAATCTCGCTAGGCGATGGTCTCTGGTTCGGTGGTGACGAGCAGTTCGGCGACCGATGCGGTGTTCGGCAGGCGCAGGATCGTGGCCAGGGCCTGGGCCAGGTCGTCGGCTTGGATCATGATCGACGGGTCCACGCCGAAACCCGAGGTCATGTCGGTCTGCACATAGCCGGGACACACGGCCGTGCACCGGATCCCGTCAGGAAAGGTGAGGTGTCGCACCGAGTGGTGCAGGGCCATCGCGGCGTGCTTGCTCATGGCGTAGCCGGGTGCGAACGTGCCGCGCACTCGCTTGCCCGACATCGAGATCACGTTCACGATGCGGCCCTCGCCGCTGCGGCGCAGGTGATCGAGCGTGGCGCGCAGCAGGCGGAACGGCCCCTTTGCGTTGACCTCCCACATCTCGTCGAGCGTGTCCTCGGTCAGGTCTTCGAAGGCGTCGGGATAGGCGACGCCGGCGTTGTTCACGAGGCAGTCGATCCGACCATGCGCCGCGATCGTCTCTGCGGTCCAGCGCTCGGCAGCCTCGGGATCGGTGGCGTCGTAGCGGTGCAGACTCACTGCGCCGCCGCCGTCGGCGTCGGTCCGGTATTCGGCCGCTGAGGCTTCCAGCGAGGCCGGCTCGCGAGCACCCAGCGACAGCGCCCATCCGTCGGCATGCAGAGCAGCGGCGATGGCTTCGCCGATGCCGCGATTGGCACCGCTGATCATCGCCACGCAACCGGTGATGTCTCGCATCTTGCAGTCCTCCTGGCGGGCCGTCGGGTCGTCCCGGCGCGCTCTGGTGACCCGCAGTAGCGTTCGCAGTTGGCCTCGCCGCGAAGCCGACGGGCCGATCCGGAGGCTAGGTCGATGGTGCAGAGTTTGTCGGAGGGCAGCGACGGAGCCGCATACCTCCCGGGTTCGCCCGAGCGCGACGAGCTGGCACGCCGCACCATCGGGGTCCTGCAGCTCGGGGTGATCCCCGGCGGGCTGGCCATGACGGCGTCGTTCTCGGCGTCGACGCTGCTGGCCGACCAGATGACGGGCAGCGAGACGAAAGCCTCGCTGGCCGCGGTGTGCCTGAGCATCGGCGGCACGCTCGCCGGCATCCCGCTGGCTGCACTGATGGTTCGCCACGGCCGCCGCGCCGGGCTCGCCACCGGCTACTTCGTCGGGGCAGTGGGCGCCACGCTGGCGCTGCTGTCCGCGTTCGTCGGTCGCTACTCGGTGCTCGTGGTTGGCATGGTGCTGATCGGCACCGGCCAGGCCGCCAACCTGGCAGCGCGCTACGCCGGCGCCGACTTGGCCACCGATGAGAATCGGGCCCGCTCGATCAGCTTGGTGCTGTGGGCCAGCACGGTCGGCTCGGTCTTGGGACCCACGGTCGCGCTCGGCCTCAAGAGCATCTTCGCTGACACCGAGGGGCTGAGCGGATTCGCGCTGCCGTACGCCCTGGCGCTGGGCCTGTTCGGCCTGGGCGCCCTCAACATCTGGCGTCGCCTGCGCCCCGATCCGCTGCATGTCGTGGCCGCCGATGCGGGCGCCTCGAGCGTCAAGCTGCCGAGCTTGGCCGAGGCTGGTCGTATTCTGGCTCATCCCGTGGCATCCATCGCGCTCATCGGGATGATGCTGTCCCAAGCCGTCATGGTGGGGGTTATGACGGTGTCGCCGATTCACATGTCCCAGGGAGGCCAGAACCCGCTGATCATCGGCATCATGCTGTCGCTGCACATCGCCGGCATGTTCGCGTTCTCGCCGTACGTGGGCTGGCTGGTCGACCGTGTGGGCGGCCAGGTCATCATCGTCACCGGCGCGCTCGTGCTCACGGTCGGTGCTGTCATGGCCGCCAATACAGAAGCCCAGCACGCCACGGGTCTGCTGTTGGGGCTGTTCCTCATCGGCATCGGCTGGAGCTGCTGCGTGGTGGCCGCCAGCTCGCTGCTCACCGCGTCGTTCCCGGTCGAGCGCCGTGTCAGCGTGCAGGCCACCGCGGACGTGCTGATGACCGCGCTCGGCGCTGCCGCCGGCGTGAGTTCCGGCTTGGCCGTCGAGCACCGGTCCTATGCCGACCTGGCGAACTGGGGCGCATGGGTGGCCGTAGCGCTCGGCATCGCGGCAGCCGTGATGCTGGTGCGGAACTTCCGCGTCACCCGACGCTTCACCGCCTGAGCAGCCACACCGCTGCGCACGAGCGGCTGAGACGAGCCGCGACCGTCGGCGCGTGCTCGGTACGGACTGCCCGGTGCTGCCTGCTCAGAACAGCCCGTCGAGGCAGGTTGCGAGCTTGGGGCCGCACGCGTCGGGCAGCGCCGTGAGACGCGACAGGAACGACACCGAGATGTAGTCGTGCATGACAGCACCCGTGTCGACGTCTGCGGGCATGTCGACAGCGTCGCCCCACTGCATGGCAACCCGGAAGGCATCTTCGTTGTCGGGGTGCGGTTCGAGGCGGACCGACGTGATCGAACGCGGCGGCAGCGTGCCCACCTCGGTGAACCGCCAGCCGTTCATGTCGGCGACTTCGCTATTGGGCACATTGAGGTTGACCGCCCATGTGGCGTCGTGCTCGTCTGCGAGCAGGCCGCCGAGCACGACGCTGGCCACCTCGGCCGCCGAGTGCCACTTCTGGTCGGCGATCGCGTCCTCCCAGCCTTGACCCTCCACGCCGAAACCCTCGACGGTCTGGCTGACCGCCAAGCCGGGAATGTCGCCGTTGCGACCGGTGAGCACCGCCCCCACGGTGCCCGAGTGATAGACGGACCGGCCGACGTTTGCGCCGGGATTGATGCCCGACACAACGAGATCAACGGGCCCGAACGCGCCGAGCCGGGCGAACATCACGCACAGCGCCGGCGCTCCCGACACCGCCCAAGCATCTTCGATGCCCTCGAAGCGCACCTTGTGCACTTGGGGATCCATGAGGTGCAGCGGCCCGATCGCGGCGCCGGCGCCCGAGTACTCAGAATCCGGCGCGACCACGACCACGTCGCCGTGCGCAGTCATCGCGCTCGCAAGAACGTGCAATCCCTCGGACTCGATTCCGTCATCGTTGGTTACCAGGATGCGCACCGTGTCGAAGGTACCGCCCGCAGGTGAAGCGAGGACGAACCCCACGCGAACGGGCGACAGCGCAGCGCCGACGCCCAGTCGACACGCGCCCCACGCCCGGCGAGCTGCCTCTGGTCCTGCCCGAGTCTCGGGCGGTGTGTCGTGGCAAGCTGTCTCGCTGTGGAGGGGCTGGCTGATATTGGGCTGCCTGCGGCAAACCAGCCGCTGCGCGTGCTGCACACCTCCGATGTGCACATCGGTCACGTACGCGGCCCGCACGGCCGGCACCGCGACGTCTGCCAATGCCCCATACACGCCCTCGCGCACACGGCGGTGGTCCACCGGGCCGATGTGCTTCTGATCGCAGGGGATCTGTTCGACCACGCCCGGCTGAAGCGGTCCGATGTGGCGCACACCATGGAGCTGCTCGGCGGCGTCGACGCATCGGTGGTGATCATTCCCGGCAACCATGACGTGCACGACGAGCGATCCCTGTGGGGCACCCATGCCGACCACGAGCATCGGCTCGAGGTCACCGGCGCCGGCGTGATCTTCCTCGACGATCCCGAGGGCGCCACGCTGCATTTCGGCGAGCACGACCTGACGCTGTGGGGCCGGGCGATGGACCTGCACCATTCCGAGTACCGGCCCCTCGCCGGCGTGCCGGCGCGCCCTGACGACGGCTGGTTCATCGCCGCCGGTCACGGGCACTTCCAGAGGACCGCCGACGACGCGCACCGGTCGTCGCCGATCGCCGCCGAAGAGATCGAGGCCACCGCAGCGGACTACGTGGCCCTCGGCCACTGGCACGTGACGACTGATGTCTCGGTCGGCGAGGTGACTGCGTGGTACCCCGGGGCACCCATGGGCACCCCGTCGAACGGGACGGCCTGCCTGGTCACCTTCTCCCGGAACGCCGACGGCAGTCCCGGCAGTGTCACCGTTGATCATGTGCCGGTCGCGCCGCCGCCCGACGGCTGCGCCTAGCGGCAGCTGAGGCGTCTACAGGCTGGCGGCGCGGTCGATGCGTCGCTGCAGCGCCTCGCATTCGGACATGTGGTGCATCGCCTCGGACTTGGCCGCGCCGTAGTCCTCGGCGACCTGACGGGCACGTTCGGGGTCGTCGTAGGTCTCGGGCTCGCCGAGCAGTGCCTGCAGTTCTGCGACGCGGTGCTCGGCGGCTTCCCACGATCGTTCGGCCGCTGCGAGTTCGCGGCGCAGGTCCGCCGTTGCGTCGTGGGCGGCCTGCCGCTTGCTGGCCCCCGCGCGACGTCGCTCGGCGGCTGCCGCTCGCGATGTCGGCGCCTCGGCGCCAGTGCCCAGATCGCTGCCGGCGCCAGTGCTGCCGGCGACACTGCCGCCGGCGGTCCGCCTCGTGCTCAGCCCCGGGGGTCGCAGCAGGTCCTCGTCGACGCCGGAGTGCAGGGTCGCGGTGCCGTCGCGCACCACGATCAGCGAGTCGGCCACGCTGCGGATGAGATGACGGTCGTGGGTCACCAGCAGCACCGTGCCCGGGTACACCGACAGCGCATCCTCGAGCAGGTCGCAGCTCGGCAGGTCGAGATGGTTGGTGGGCTCGTCGAGCACCAGCAGGTTGACCGGATTGGCCATCGTGATGCCCAGCGCCAGCCGTGTGCGCTCGCCCCCCGACAGATCGGCCACCTTGCGGTCAGCCGCGTCGCCCGCAAATCCGAATCCTCCGAGCATCGTGCGCACGTTGCGCCCCGGCTGGTCGCCCGCCGATGCCGTGAACTCTTCCGCCACCGTGCGGCGGGGGTCCATGACCTCGGTGAGATGCTGCTCGAAGGTGGCCATGTCGACGTTGCGACCGCGGTGAAGCTCGCCGCCGAGCACGCCGAGATTGCCCTGCAGCACCCGCAGCAGCGTCGTCTTGCCGGCGCCGTTGGGACCGACCACACCGACCTTCGAGCCGCGTTCGATGACGAGGTTCACGCCTCGGAGCACGGGCTCGTCGCCGTCGGCGTAGCCCAGCGTCGCGTCGATCAGCTCGGTGACCACCCGTGATGACCGCCGCGGCGTGCCGAAGCCGAAACGCGCCGTCAGCTCCTTGCGGCTCGGCACCTCGACCGGCGCCAGCTTCTCGAGTGCCTTGATCCGGCTCTGCACCTGCCGAGCCTTGGTGGCCTTGTAGCGGAAGCGCTCGATGAATCGCTCGGTGTGCGCCCGGCGGCGCGCCTGCTGTGCCGCCGCGGCTTCGGCAGCCGCGATCCGCTCCTCGCGGGCCGCGACGAATTCCGCGAAGCCGCCGACGTGTTCGTATGCGCTCGTGCCGTCCATCTCGATGACCCGGTTGGCGACCGTATCGATGAAGTCGCGGTCGTGGCTGACGAACAGCAGCCCGCCCTCCCAGGCGACGAGCTGATCCTCCAGCCACGCCACCGAGTCCACGTCGAGGTGGTTGGTGGGCTCGTCGGCCAGCAGCACATCGGGCTTTGCCAGCAGGAACTGCGCGAGCGCTACCCGCATCCGCCACCCGCCCGAGAGCTGCGCGACCGGCCGCCGCGCGTCGTCGGGACCGAAGCCCAGCCCGGCCAGCACCCGATGAGCCTCCGCCTCGAAGCCGTACCCGCCGATCTGGCGGAAACGCGCCTCCAGCTCGCCGTAGCGGGCGAGCACCACGTCGTGATCTGCCGCGTCGACGTCCGCCAGCCGCGCCTCGAGCGATCTCAGTTCCGTCGTCATCGCAGTGATGTCGCCGGCCCCCGCCAGGGTCGCGTCCAGAACCGTTCCTTCGGTGATGTCGTCGAGTTCCTGGGGCAGGTAACCGATCGTCAGCCCGCTCTGGCGGTGGACCTCGCCCTCGTCGGGCTCGTTGATGCCGGCCAGGATCTCCAGCAGCGTCGTCTTGCCGATGCCATTGGCGCCCACCAAGGCGATGCGCCGCCCAGCCGCGAGCTGCACGTCCACGTCGGCGAACAGCCGCCGCGGCGGATACGACTTGCCCAGGGAGGATGCCCACAGCACAGTCCGAGTCTGCCGCCGGACTGCGGCGTCTCACCCGCCGACGCAGATGCGTCCGCTGCCGGACCGCGTCGGCGCCGTCCGTCGGCTGAGCCGCTAGGCGAAGTGCGGGGCCACGTCGGCCATGAAGGCCCGCAGCGCATCGAGGCGGCCCTCGATGCCGCCGCGTGCCACCGGGTCGAGCACGAAATGGGTCACGCCGGCCTCTGCGACCCGCCCGACGCTGTCGATCATCTCCTCGGTGCTGCCGGCCACCGACACCGCCGGCTTCATGGCCGATGCCGGATCGAGGTAGTAGCGCAGCGACAGCGTGATCTCGCTGCGGTCGCGGCCCACGGCGTCGCACGCCTCGCCCACACCGCTCCAGCCCGCAGCGACCTCGTCGACCGTCTCGAATGCCGCATGGAAGCCGTGCCCGTGCAGCGCCACCCGTCGATACGCGGCGGCCGTGTTGCCTCCCACCCACACCGGCACGGGATTCTGCACCGGCTTGGGCTCGAAGCCGACCGAGGGAAACGAGTAGAACTCGCCGTCGAAGCTGGGGTCGTCCTCGCTGAACAGCGTGCGGAACACCTCAAGCTGCTCGTCTGAGCGCTTGCCGCGGCGATCCCACGGCATGCCCAGCACCTCGGCTTCCTCGCGCATCCATCCCACGCCCACGCCCAGGATGAGCCGGCCCTCCGACAGCACGTCGATGGTCGCAAGACGCTTCGCCGTCTCGACAGGCGGCCGGTACGGCAGGATCAGCACGCTGAACCCGAGCCGCAGATTGTCGGTGACCGCCGCGACGAACTGCAGGGTGCCGATCGGGTCGAGCCATCCCGTCTTGGGCGGCGCCGGGAACGAGCCGTCGTCGCTGTAGGGATACTGCGACACCAGCTCGGCGGGCCAGCAGACGTGATCGGACGCCCAGCCCGAGGCAAAGCCGAGCCGGTCGACTTCGGAGGCGAACGTGATGAGCCCGTCGCGAGTACCGACGCGCCCCAGATGCGGCAGAGTGACTCCCCATTCCATGGGGCGACACGCTATGCCGTGGCGGCAGGGGCCTGCCGAATCGGGCGAGGATGGAACCATGACACCGTTCAAGAGCCGGCGTGTGCGTCTGCTCGTGCTGATCTGCTCGCTCTCGCTCGCAGCGGCTGCATGCATCCGTGTCGATGACCCCGAAGAGGTTGCAGCGACGCACGACACCGACGCCGTGGCAGCGCGGGAAACAGCCGATGACGACGAGGCAGTCGACGAGGAGCCCTTCGAATCGTCCGGCACTCCACATCAGCAGGACATCGAGGAGGTCTCCGAAGAGGAGCACATGACCGCCGAGGAGGAAGCGGAGATGGCGGAGCCTGAAGTCTCCGCCATCGAGGCTCTCTTCGAAGAAGCCGCCGACCGGCGTGCGAGGCTCGTCGAGCGAATCCGGGACCGCATAGAGTCGGGCCAGTGGGGCATCGGCGACGACAACGTCCTCCGTGGCCCCGAAGGCTTCGAGATCGACCTCAGCGAGTGCCCGGCCGATTGGTCAGACACCGGGGGAATCACCGACGCCGAGATTCGCCTCGGCCAGATCGGCCCGCAATCGGGTCGGCTCGCGTCCTATGACAACGCGCGCTTGGGTTGGCTGACCTATCTCGACTACGTCAACGCGCAGGGTGGCGTCGGGGGCCTTCGTGTGGTCATGCAATCTCGTGACGATGCCAACGACGCAGCCAAGACGGTCGAGCACGTCAATGATCTGCTCCGGAACGACAACGTCTTCGCGATCCACACGCTGGGCTCGCCGAACACGCTGGCCGTGTACGACACGCTCAATGACCAGTGCATCCCGCAGCCGTTCGTGTGGACCGGTCACCCTGCGTGGGGCGATCCGCAGGCTCACCCATGGACCACCGGCAGCATCCTGTCGCACGCGACCGAAGCAGTGCTCTGGGGAAACTGGATCAAGGAGAACCTCACCGGCGAGCTGCCCGTCGTCGTCGCCGGATTGGCGGCGGATTACGGATTCGGGCCGGTCTACGAGTCGGGTTTCCGCCAGTACGCCGAAACCAATCCTGACGTCGTGAGCGAGTTCGTCTCTGCGCGCCATGCCCCGGCGGCATCGACGATCACGGAGGAAATCGCAACTCTGGCGGCAAGCGGCCCGGACGTGTTCATCTCGATGACTGCCGGCAACGCGTGCCTGCTGGCCATCGAGGAGGTCGCAGAGTCGGGCTTGCAGGAGGAACTGGCCGCGGCGTTCACGCCGTCTGTCTGCGCTGCGCCTTCGAGTTGGGTCGCACCCGCAGGCGATGCCGGGCACGGCTGGCTGGTCGTCGGAGGCGGTGTCAAGGACATCACCGACGCGGCGCTTGGCGAGCACGATGTGTTCGTCCAGTTCGTGATCCAGAGCCTTGAAGCCAATGGCCTCGATCCCGCCATCTCGATGTTCGGCAATGGCTACATGCTGGGCTACCCGTACGTGGAGGCGCTGCGAATTGCTGCCGAACTGCCCGGCGGATTGACCAGGACGAACTTCATCCTGGCTGTGCGGGCGATCGACATCGGTCACCCGATGTTCCCCGAGGCCGTTGCGTTTGCCATGAACGGCAATGCGGATGCCTTCCCGGTCGAGGGCTCCGACGTCAGCCGGTACGACGCTTCGTCGCACGCTTGGGTTGTCTCGAGTGTCGTCGACGTGAATGGCGGAACGCCGGACTGCGTCTGGGATGCGGACAGCGGCGGCTGCCGCTGAATCAGGGGTCGATGAGGACGCCGGGGTTGAGGATGCCGTTGGGGTCGAGCCGCTTCTTGGCAGCCCGGATCGCCTCGGCGAAGAGCTCGGGGCGCTGGCGGTCGTAAGCGTTGGGGCGGTGCATGCGGCCCACTGCGTGATGGTGCGTGCACGTGCCGCCGGCGGCTTCGAGTGCCTCGTTGGCGGCGTCCTTGACGGTCTGCCACTGCTCGATCTCGCCGCCCGGGGTGCCCATGCCCGACCACGTGTAGTACGGCGCGGGGCCGTCGGTGTAGACGTGGGTGAACCGGCACGACAGCGAGTGGTGCTCGCCGAATGCCTCGGCCAGCACGGCGCCGACCTTCTCGCGCACCACGGCGTCGAACTCGGGCCAGCGGTCCCAGGTGATGGCTGTCTCGAAGGTGTCGTTGATCAGGCCCAACGACGTCTCGACGCCGTGGCCGACCCCGATGAACGCGTTGCGCCATGCGCCGACTGCGCCGCCGCGGCCGGTGGGCGTGCCGGTGCCGTCGTCGATCTGGACCTCGTCGTCGGGCACGTGCCCGTTGCACTCACGTGCTATCTCGACCGCTTGGGCGATGTTGTGGCGCTGGGTCAGCTCGGCCGATTCGAACGACACGATGACCAGTGCGCGCTCGCCGTCCATGCCCGCCGCTCGCCCGGCTTCGGCCGGGTCGAGGATGCGCAGGTTGGCCGGCCACAGCTTTGCCTGCACCAGATGCCGCACGGCGGTGTAGCCCGCTTCCCATGACGGGAACGTGATGCCGGCCGTGGCGCGGAACGTGGGGCGCTTCTGGATGCGCATCCACGCCTCGGTGATGATCCCGTAGATGCCTTCCGAGCCGATCACCATGCGGTCCGGGCTCGGCCCGGCGCCAGAGCCGGGCAGCCGACGCGATTCCCACCAGCCCGCCGGCGTGATCATTCGGGTCGACTCGACGAAGTCGTCGATGTGGGTGTGGTTGGTGGCGTAGTGGCCGCCCGAACGTGTGGCGATCCAGCCGCCGAGCGTGGAGAAGCGGAACGACTGCGGGAAGTGGCGCAGCGTGTGCCCGCTGGGACGCAGCTGATTCTCGAGGTGCGGGCCGAACACGCCGGCCTGGATGCGCGCCGCGCGAGACACGTCGTCGATCTCGAGCACCTGGTCGAGCTGGTCCAGCGAGATGACCACCGTGGGACCGCGGTCCTCGGGCGGTGTCAAGCCCCAGACCACCGACGAGCCGCCGCCGTAGGGCACTGCGATGTATCCGTCGGCGTCGCACCAGTCGAGCGTGGCCTCCACCTCGGTGTCGTTGCGGGGGTGCGCCACCACGTCGGGCGGGTTCGGGAAGTCCAGGTTGAAGGCTCGCACGCGCTCGGTGAAGTGGGCGCCGTAGGCGTAGCGGGCCCGGTCGTAGGTGCTGGTCGAGCACCAGTCGGCCACCGAATCGGGAATCGCTATGCGGGGAGCGCGCAGATCGGCGTCATCCACCGACGGCACGGGCCTGGCCACGATCTCAGTGCCGTATTGGGCTGAGAGCTTCTTGGCCAGCTCAGCCCGTTCGGCGTCGGTCGGCTCCTCGGACTCCAAGCACCACGCCCAGAACGACTTGCGGTCTGCCATGACCCATACCTCCAGCTACGCGACCGTCAACCTAGGCGCGCCGTGTGACATCTATCGCAGCCGCACCAGCCGCCCGCACCCCCCAGCCGCCCTCGCCGCCGTCCCGGCACCAGTCGCACTCGCCCCTGTCGCGGCCCCAGAGGCCATCCGTCGGTGCCGTGCCGGGGCAGTCAGTCGTCGGCGAGCAGGGCGCGGCTGATCACCAGCTTCTGGATCTCGCTTGTGCCCTCGCCGATGATCATCAGCGGCGCATCGCGGTAGTAGCGCTCCACCGGGTACTCGGTGGAGAAGCCATTCCCTCCGTGAATGCGCATGGCGTCCAGCGACAGTTCGGCAGCCGTTTCCGACGCGAACAGCTTGGCCATGCCCGCAGCCAGGTCGACCCGCTCGCCGGCGTCGGCTTTGCGGGCCGCGTCGTAGGTCATCAGCCGGGCGGCGTGCAGCTTGGTGGCCATCTCGGCGATCTTGAAGGCGATGGCTTGGTGCTTGGCGATGGGCTTGCCGAACGCTTCGCGTTGCTTGGCGTACGCGACCGAGGCGTCATAGGCGGCCTGGGCCACGCCGACGCCCCGGGCCGCCACGTTGATGCGCCCCAGTTCCAGCGCGGCGAGCGCCCAGCGCAGGCCGTTGCCGATCCCGCCGCCGTGACCCGCACCGTCGCCCCCGCTGCGACTGGCGGCATCAGCGAGACCGTCACCGCCCAGCACGCGGTCTGCGGGCACCCGGTGGTCGACGTAGGACATCTCGACGGTCTCGAGGCCGCGGTAGCCGATCTTGTCGATCTTGCGGCTCACGGTGATGCCGCCCGAGTGCTTGCCCGGCGTCTTGTCGACGAGGAAGCAGGTGATGCCTGAGCTGCCCGACGGGTCGCCTTCGGGAACCCGCGCGAGCAGCGCCACGATGCCCGCACGCTCGCCGTTGGTGACCCACATCTTCGTGCCGTTGATGACGAACTCGTCGCCGTCGCGCACCGCACGGCAGCGCAGCGCGCCCGCGTCGGAGCCGCTGTCGGGCTCGGACAGTGAGAAGCAGCCGCGCAGCTTGCCAGTGGCCATTCCGGGCAGCGACCGGTCGCGCTGGTCGTCGGTGCCGAACCGAGAGATGAGCTTGGCGCAGATGAGATGGCTGTTGACGATGCCTGCCAGCGACATCCACCCTCGCGAGAGCTCCTCGATCACCCGGGCGTAGGTCACATGGTCGAGGTCGAGCCCGCCGTGCGATTCAGGAATGGTGGCGCCGAACAGGCCGAACTCCTCCATCTGCTCGGCCATCGCAGTGGGGTACTCGTCGGCTAGCTCCAAGGCAGACGATTCGGGCACCACCACCTCGTCGACCCAGCGACGCAGCGTCTCGATGATCTCGTCCGCGACGTCGTCAGCGGCTTCGTCGTTGTCGTGCACCGATCCTCCCAACATGGTTCGTGCCGATGCTTGCCCCGTCATCGACGCGACGTTGCTCCTAGCATTCGCGCCGACCGAAAGCAGCAGCGAGCACGACGGAGTACGACGATGAAGATATCCATGGCGATCGGAGCGGGCGCGAGCTTGGACCCCAAGCGCCTCACGCAGCACGTGACCGACCTCGAAGCGGCCGGTGTCGACATGATCTGGGGCGGCGAGATCTACGGCTTCGACCTCGTGTCGACGCTGGCATACGTGGCCGCCAAGACCGAGCGCATCCAGCTCATGACCGGCATCCTGCCGATCTATTCGCGCAGCCCGGCCATCATCGCCCAGACCGCCATGACCATCGACACGCTGTCCGAAGGCCGGTTCATATTGGGCCTCGGCACTTCGGGACCCCAGGTGATCGAGGGTTGGCATGGCGTGCCGTTCAGCAAGCCGATGGGACGGACTCGCGACGTGATCGAGATCTGCCGCAAGGTGTGGTCGGGCGACAAGGTCGTCCACGAGGGCAGCGCCGTCAGCCTGCCCTATGACGGGGGCACGGGCCTGGGCAAGCCGCTCAAGCTCATGGCCAAGCCGCACCGCCGCGACATCCCGATCGCTGTCGCATCGATCGGCCCGCGCAATGTGGAGATGACCGCCGAGCTGGCCGAGGTCTGGCAGCCCATCCACTTCCTTCCTGAGAAGTTCAACGACGTGTGGGGCGATGCGCTGGACGCTGGCGGTGCGAAGCGCTCCGACGACCTGGCCGACCTGCAGATCGTGGCGGGCGGCACAGTGGCGATGGGCTCGGGCCCGATGGTCGAGGGGGTCCGCAAGGGCGTGCGTGACAACGTCGGCTTCTATGTCGGCGGCATGGGTGCGCGCGACAAGAACTTCTACAACGACCTGTTCAAGCGCTACGGATACGTGGACGAGGCAGAGAAGATCCAGGACCTGTTCCTGACCGGCAAGCGCGACGAGGCATTCGCTGCGGTGCCCGACGACTACGTCGACCGGGCCAGCCTCACCGGCGACCCCGAGCGGGTGAAGGAGCGCATCGAGGTGTACCGCTCGGTGGGCGTGAGCTACCTCGACATCACCATCCCGCCCGAGACCGAGAATCCCCTCGAGGTCATCTCCCAGATCAAGGCCTGGGCCGAGTAGCGGGCGGCCCTCTGCCCGACCATCTGGCGCGGACAGGCGCCGGGCCGCATGGCGCTGTGGCGTAGTTCGTCGACCCATCAGCTAGAACGCAACCGATGGCCGAGCTGCCGCTGATCACCCCGATGCCCGCCGTCGCCGATTGCGTGCTCCCGTGGGACGGCCCGGTGAGCGACACTGTGGCGGCCATCGGTGCCGCCCGGTCGGCGTGCGGTGACACCTTCGTGGTCGACAGCGGCGACGATCGCTACCTGTTCCTGTTCTCATCGGTCGGCCTCAGGCATTTCTACGCAGTTCCCGAGCAGCAGGCCAGCAAAGCCCTCGCCGACTGGAAGATGCTCAGCCGCAAGCTTCCCGACGAGCTCTTCGACGGTCGGCGGACCCTTCCCCACGAGCTGTTCACCCGACCCCATGCGTCCGGCTACCGAGCGTCGCTGGAAGCGGCCATCTCGGCCCAACTGGCAGAACTGAGTCACGGGGCCGAGATCGATCTGTTCGATTTCGCCCGACGGCTCGGCCACCGCATGGGTCTGGCCAGCTGGGGCGGCAGCGAGACGCTGCGCTCAGCCAGATTCGAGGAACTGACCGCAGCGCTGGATGCGCTCGACGGGTCCGAGGCATTCGTGGCGCCTGCCCGGATGCGAGACGTCGCGAGGTCGGGCAAAGCCGCCGAGTACGCCGCCATGGCCAAGGCCGAGCAGATCCTGGCCGACACGGTGGCCTCTCGCCGCCGGCCTGTCGGCGATGTGCTGGACACGATCCTCGAACGATGGGCAGACGCCCCCGATGCGGAGAGACGAGTCGGCGTGGCTCGCGACGTGATGCTGATCCACATCGCATCGATGTCCAACCTGTTCGCAGCGCTCGGTTGGTCGCTTGTCCATCTGGTGCAGCATCCCGACGTGATCGACCGCATACGGGTCCGCCGGGGCGACGATCACGACCTGGTGTCGCGTTGCGCGCTGGAGTCGACTCGCATCGGCCAGCGATCCATCATGCTGCGCATGGTGCTCGAACCCGTGACCGTCGATGACGGCTCTCGGATCTACGAAGTCTCTCCCGGCGCCTCGCTGGCGACGTTCCTGCCGCTGACGAACATGTTCGCCGGGCCCGGGCTGGATCGTTACAACCCAGACCGGTGGCAGGGGTCCCGCCTGGCGGTGCCATCGGGGCTGGCGCCCGAGTCGGTGGTCACCTTCGGTGTGGGTCCCCACGCCTGTCCGGCCCGGCCCTTTTCCCTGACGGCGATGTCGCGAGTGATAGAGCTGCTGTTCGACGCGTACGAGCTGGTGCCGCTGTTCGACGATCCCAAGCCGCGCCCCGACCAGATCGGTGGTGTGGCCCGTGCAGCGGGAAGCTGCCGGGTGGCGGTGCAAGCCCGCTGACGCACCGGGTTCCCTCGGTGCAGCCCCGGCTGCACGCCGCGAGTTTTCGCTGTTCGGCACATGTGCCTGCGGAAGCCTTCGAAAATCATTTGGAAGCATCGAATTTCTGTGTCTATGTTTCGGTCCTGTCGCTGCCAGCGCCATGGGAGGGCTGCCGTGTCTGAAGAGATCCGCTCGGGCATCTACGCTTGGCTGCGTGAGCAGACCGACGAGCAGCGCGCCGAGTACCTGATGTCGTGCCTCGCCCCCGCCCCGCTGTCCGATCTGGTCACCAAGGACTTCCTCACTGCCGAGCTGTCGCGCGAGCTGTCACGGTTCGCGACCAAGGACGACCTCGCCATGCTCGACGCCAAAGTCGCCAGCCTGGACACCAGAGTCGTCGGCCTCGAGACCGCCGTGGCCAGGCTCGACACGAAGGTCGATGGGCTCGCCGCACGGCGCGACGAGGACAGCAAGGCGCAGCGGGTGCGCCACTACTGGCTCGTGGGCATCGGCGTGTCCATCATGGTGCCAATCTGGCTCAGCGTCGCGGGCGTGATCGGCGCCGGCGGCGTCATCGGCTGAGTTCCGCACGCCAATCAATACTGCGCGCCCGGTCATCACTCAGACCAGCGCCTCTGCTGCGGGGCGTCGCGTGCGCCCCGAGCCGCGAGGAATGGCAGGTGCGTCACAGCCGGGCCGTCAGCGTCGTGGCGTCACCTGACGCAGAACGCGGTCTGGGAGACCGCCTGTGGGCGATCCCCGCCAGCACCCTGCGGAGCTGACGCAGGCAGCTTTGCCCCCGCTCGATAGCTTGCTGCGGATGAGTGAAGGCAGGCGCAGAGCGGGTGCACGGGAGCGATTCCTTGCGGGGGCCGAGGCGCTGGGCTTGACGCCGGAGATCCTGCGCTTTCCTGAGGGCACGCGTACTGCCGAGCAGGCGGCTGCCGCTGTGGGCTGCGAGCTCGGCCAGATCGTGAAATCGCTGGTGTTCCTGTGCGATGGCGCCCCAGTGCTGGCGCTGACCTCCGGTGCGAACCGGGTCGACACCAAGCGGCTGGGTGAGCTGCTCGGCGGCACGATCACTCGGGCCGACGCTGACGGCGTGCGCGAGGTCACCGGCTACGCAATCGGCGGCACGCCGCCGTTCGGCCACGCTCAGCCTCTGCGTGCTGTCATCGACCGCGCGCTGCTGGCCTACGACACCGTGTGGGCCGCCGCGGGCACACCCGACACGGTCTTCGAATTGACGCCAGATGAACTGGTGCAAGCGAGCGGCGCCGAGGCAGCCGATTTTGCGGCCGACTGACTGGATCGACCTCACCTCCCCGACGGTGCCCCCCGAAGCGGTCACCTCCGCTGCCGAATGATCCGTTGCCGCGCCCGGTTGTGAGAATCTGCTGAACAAGTCGCGTCCGTGGCGCCTCGCGCACTTCCGCAGGCCGGGGCAACAGTAGTTTCGGCGCCATGGCAGCTACATCTGACGGACGCGGTGATGACGACAAGGCTGAGCCGCCGCCCGCCCAAGGCACCGATGCCGAAAGCAGCGACGACTCGCACGAGCGGGATATGACCAGTGCCGGTGACGGCACTGATGCGGCAGAGTCGGACGGAGTCGGTGCCGAGGCCGAACACAGCGGCGACACGCTGGCTGATGGCGCCGACTGGTCGGCGGTCACGACCGGCTCGACAGCCGATGATGCGGGTGGCCCTGCGGGCGAGTCCGACTCGTCGTCAGACGACGCCGATTCGCCGCCCGGTGCTGTTGCGACGCCCGAGCAGAAGCAGAGCGGGCGGATTCGCAGGTGGGCGAGGTCGGCACGTCGCTTGCCGGCCTTTTTCAAGCTGCTGGCAGCCATATCTGCGGCAGCGCTGACAGCGCTGCTCGTTCTCGCTGTCATCGCAACAGCGCAGGCCGTCTTCGATGACGGCTACGACGACGGCTGGTTCGCCTACTCGACCAACACAGGTCCCAACGGCCGAGATCTCATTATCGAGGGCGTGCATCACAACGGTTCCGGCGACCCCGATTACGTGTACGACGGGTTCGACGAGGGCCTCGGCCGTCACTGTGACGATCACGGCTTCGGCGACGCCTGCGGCCGACCACGCGGGCTGAAACATCGGGGTCCGCAGAGACAGTGCGGCTCCCGAGGGTGGGCGCCCGGCGACGGCAAGCGCGATGCCGCCGCGAAGCGGTACCCGGGAGTGCCGGGACGCTGCGGCGGTGGCAGCGACTGGGGCAGTCTCGATGACCTGTACGGCTCGTTCAGCGGCCGATCTGGTTTCGAACCGGCCCCTCGATGGTGGTCGGGCGGATCCCGGTCTTCCGAGTGGTTCGAGCCGGGGCCGCGGGGCTGGTTCGGGCCGTTCGGGAACGGCGGATCGGCTCTTGAGTTCAGCGGCGATGCTGCGCCGTTCGGACTGTTCGGCGACGCGGATCCGTTCACGGACCCGTCGGGCGCGCTGGGTCTGCTTCCCGGCATCGGTCCCCAAGAACTGTCGGACCTGCGCGCCTCGTGTGAGCAGTTCCGCACGCTCTTTGGCGGCCGGGACGGCGACGGGCTGAGCGATGAGCCTCCGCAGATCGGCGTCAATGAACTGCTGTTGGGAGTGCTGTGCCCGTGGCCCGACACGCTGCCTGCCGACCCCTTCGCCGATGACGACTACGTCGACGACGATGGCGAGAGCAGCAACAGCGATGACGATGCCCGCGATAATGACGATGCAGATGGCCCAACGGCGGCTGATCCGAGTGACGCATGAGATGCGCGACTCGGCTCAGCTTGCGGGGTCGAACCAACTGAGCCCGTCGAATCGGGAGAACCCGGCATCGGCAGTCGCAATTCTCGCCCCGGCTGCGACCGCTATCGCGGCCAGCCATGCGTCGGGCACCAGATTGCCGCGCAGAAGCCGGTCAGCCTCCGAGAATGCTGTGAACTGCTCCCATGCCGCTGCAGTGCCATGAACAACCCGGGCCGGGCGCGCGGCCCGCAACGCTGACACAAACGACAGTGCATCGCTCAACGGTGCCGGCTGCGCGTATATCCGACTGTTGGTGACAATGCGAAGAAAGCCGGTCAACACCACGTCGACGAGGCCAAGAGCCTCGGTGCCAGCCACAACTTCGTTGAGCCAATCGGCATAGCGAGCATGGAGGTCTTCTTCGCGCTTGTAGGCGTAGACAATGACGTTGACGTCGGGAAGGATCATCGAGGGCCGTCAGCGTCGAGTGCAGAAGCCAGCGCATCACGATCAGAGATGTCGATGAGCGGCCGATCTGATGGATTTCCGTGAGCCGGCAGACGCTCGACCGCACCCGTGATGTCGGCAGCCTTGAGCACTTGGCGCAAACCCTCAATCACCAGGCTGGTGAACGTTCGCCCCGACTCCCTGGCCTTCCGTTTCGCCTCCTCAGCCAGCCCATCTGGCAGATTGATGGTCGTTCTCATATGCATAAGCATATCGAAGGCGATGACCGAGCACCGATGTCGAAAACCGCTGCTTCTGAGCGTCGAGTCCCGCTCGGCCGTGACGGTGGCCGAGGACCGGGCCTTCAGCCGGGCTCAGGTCGCGTTCTCGGACGCCTCGTCAGCGACGACCTCGGGCAGTTCGCCTTCGACCCGCAGGTTGGGGATGATGCGGTCGAGCCAGGCCGGGAGCCACCAGTTGCGGGCGCCGAGCAGTTCCATGGTGGAAGGCACGATCAGCATCCGCACCACTGTCGCGTCGAACGCGATGGCGGCTGCGAGCCCGAAGCCGAACAGCTTGACGACCCGGTTGTCCTCGAGCACGAAGCTGCCGAACACCACCACCATGATCGCAGCAGCAGCGCTGATGACCCGCGCGGTTGCAGCCAGACCGTCGGCGATCGAGTTCACCGGGTCGCCGGTGCGTTCGTATTCCTCCTTCATGCGTGACAGCAGGAAGACCTCGTAGTCCATCGACAGCCCGAAGAGGATCGCGAACAGCATCATCGGGATGAACGGCTCGATGGGCGCTCCGTCGATGCCGAACAGGCTGCCCAGCCATCCCCACTGGAAGATGGCCACCACGACGCCGTAGGCAGCGCCGATCGACAGCATGTTCATCACCACCGCCTTGAGCGGCACCACCAGCGACCGGAACACCGCCATCAGCAGCAGGAACGAGGCGCCCAGCACTGCGGCGAAGAAGATCAGCATCCGCTGTGCCAGGTAGTCGCTGAAGTCGATGCCGAACGCCACGCCGCCGCCGACCTGTGCCGAGACCGACGTGCCGGCGAGTGCAGAGGGGACTACCTCGTCGCGCAGGCGCTGCACCAGCTCCTCGGTGGCGGCGTCCTGCGGCCCGGTGGCCGGCTGCACCCGGATGAATGCTGCGCCGCCGTCGGGACTCGGCATCGGGGGCGACACAGTGGCGACGCCCTCGGTGCTGCGCATGGCCTCGGACAGCAAGCCGAGCGACGCCATGTCGCCCGGATGCGGTGTCTCGGCCACCACCAGCAGCGGCCCGTTGGCGCCGGGGCCGAAACCCTCGGCGAGCAGATCGTAGGCCTGCCGTGTCGCGCTGTCGGGAGGGAAGTTGCCCTCGTCGGAGAAGCCCAGCCGCAGGCTCAGCACCGGTGCCGCCAGCAGGACCAGCAGCGCGATGCCTCCCAGCGCACCAGCCCACGGCCGTGCCTGCACCATGCGGCTCATGCGGTACCACCCGGTCTCGCGCAGCGCCTTGGGCGGTCGCTGCTGAATGACGCGGCGCAGCGGATTGCGGTCGCCGGCGAACGAGCCGGCGATGATCACGGCCACCGCAGCGGGGATGCCCGCCAGCAGCAGCGTGATGCCCAGGCCGAACCCCAGCAGAGCGAGGGCCACGAGTGCCGACGCGGCGATGCCGCGCACCCTGATGGTGCCGAGCCGCCCGCCGACGAGCCCCAGCACAGCAGGCAGCAGCGTGATCGAGCCCGCCATGACAATCGCGACGGTGACTGCTGCCGAGATGCCCAAGCCCGAGACGAACGGCAGCCCCACCAGCAGCAGGCCCAGCAGCGACAGCACCACCGTGGCGCCGGCGAACACCACCGATCGTCCCGCAGAGTCGAGCGCCGCCCCCACAGCATCGCCCAGGCCGAGGCCGTGGCGTGTCCACTCGCGGACACGATTGATGATGAACAGCGCGTAGTCGATGCCGACGCCGATGCCGATCATGACGCCGAGCGTCGATGCGAAATCGGGGACCGTGGTGAGGTTGCTGATGATCACGATGCCCGCGGCACCAATGCCGACGCCGACCAGAGCAGTGCCGACAGTCACACCCATCGCCGCTACTGAGCCGACTGCTGCAATCAGCACGAAGATCGCGAACGCAAGTCCGATGGCCTCGGTCTCGGGCGGCTCTTGCTCGGAGAGCCACGCCCCGCCGACATGCGCCTGCACCTCGGGGATGTCGCGCAGCCCGCTGGAGTCGATGAGATGGTCGATTTCTTCGCCGAGGCCAGCGGCTTCGTCGACGTTGAATCCAGGGGCCACCTCGACATCGGCGTAGGCGATGCGGCCGGCTGCCGGTCCGCCAGAGGAGATGCGGTGAGCGCCCCCAGGGTCGAACGGGGATGCTGCGGAGACATCGGGGATGGCGTTGACATCACTGACCAGCGTTGTCATGGCGGATCGGATCGCAGGATCTTCGACGCCGTCGGCAGTCTCCCGTGCGTCGACGACGATCGTGCCGCTGACGCGCGAGCCGACGCTGCCGAAGTGCTCGCCGAGAATGTCGGCGGCCCGGCCGCTCGGGGAGTCCGGGGTGGACAGCTCGGCCCCGAATGAGGGACCCAGCCCGCCTGCGACGGCGCCGACAGCGACGGCGACCGTCAGCCAGATGCCCAGAATTCGCCAAGGATGACGGAAGCACCATCGGCCGAGGGACGAGTACATGTCAGTTCCTTTCACAGGCAGCAGGCAGCTGCCATGGCACCGGGCGCGTTACGGCGATGCCAGAGCCGACGGCACCGGGAAGCCGTCGGGATGATGGGGGAGGGACCAGGCCGGGACGCTATCCGGCGATTCCGCTCGCGCCGGTGCTGAGTCGTGGTGTGCTCGGCCCGCGCTCGCGGTGGCCAGCGATCGCCTCGGACGCCACTCGGGCGGGCTCCGCGTGGTGCGTCCCGTTGGTGGGGTGAGCAGCCCGCCCGGTCTCGGTGATCTCAGGCTCGATCACCACGGTGCGCCCGGTGACCGCTTCGAGCAGTTCGCTGCGGGTCCGGGCTGTGAAGAGTTCGACAGTGGTGTCTACGCTGGGCGAAGCCCGTGCGACCAGCCGGAGTTCGCCGTTGTGGTTCGAAGATCCGACCTCGCCGACCACTCGCACGCGGGTCACCACCTGGCGATTGGAGCGATCCAAACCGATCGCCACGCGCAGCATGGCCGCCATCCAGCGCACCCTGTCCTTGTCGGCCGAATTCAGCGACGCGAAATCGGCATGCTTGGACTTGGGCGCGCTCTTGCGGTGGTAGCGAGCGACTTGGGCGATGATCTCGATCTCGCGTTCGGTGAAGCCGGTGAGGTGCTCGCTGTTGCGGATGATGTAGTAGCTGTGGCGGTGGTGGGCACTGTGGGAGATGAAGATGCCCACGTTGTGCAGCAGCGAAGCCGCTTCGAACAGCTCCCGGTCCTCTTCGTCGAGTCCGTGCAGCCCGCAGAGGCCGTCGAACAACTCCAGCGCCAGGTCGGTGATGTGCTCGGCGTGCCGCAGATCTTCGTGGTAGCTGTTCGCCACATACATCACGCCTGAGCGTCGCAGATCCTCCAAACGGTGGAACGGGTCGAGCCCAGGCGCTGCTGCCCGCCGCATCTGCTCGAAGAGAATGCCTTCACGCAGCGCGTAGTCGGAAACTTCCATGCGCTTGATGCCCAGCAGCTTGAACGTCTCCGCCAGCAGCAGCGCGCCGCCCACGATGATGTCTGCCCGGCGTTCCTCCAACCCTTCGACAGAGAGCCGGCGAGCAGGTGTCGCGGCGTCGGTGAGGTCGGTCGTGAGCGATCGGAGCTCTTTGCGCGTGAATGACAGCCTCCCGGTGCGGCTGTCGCGATCGCCGCGCCGGATGGCGCACATGCGGGCCAAGGCGATGATCGTTCCCGACGAGCCCACGGCGGTCTCGAAGCCGAGTTCCGCGACTTCCGCAGGCAGGTGTCCCAGGAACGATCTGATGTAGTTGCGGCACTCGTGCACGGAGCGCTCACGTGTGCGGCCTTCTGGGAAGAAGCGGTCGGTGAGCCGGATCGAGCCGAGCTTGAGGCTGCGCAGCAGCAGCGGCTCGGCGCCGTCGCCGACGATGAACTCGGTGGAGCCGCCGCCGATGTCGATGACCAGGTGCCGCTTGTCGAGCAGCGGCACGGCTGCCAGCACGCCGAGATGGATCAGCCGGGCCTCCTCGACGCCGGAGACCACCTCGATGTCCACGCCGGCCTCGGAGAGGGCCCGTGCCACAAACTCGCCTCGGTTGTCGGCCTCCCGCACTGCGCTGGTGGCCACAGCTGTCACGGTGGCGGCACCGGCGTGATCGGCGATGCGTCGCATGCGGTCGAGCACCGCGATTCCGCGGTCCATGGCATCGGTGGTGATGCGCTTCATGTCCTCGCCGCCGGAGCCCAGCCGGACCGGCTCGCGTTCGCGTGTCAGCACCTCGAAGTGGCCGTCTGCGTTGATCGATGCGACGACGAGGTGGAACGAGTTGGTTCCGACGTCGATCGCTGCGATGACGCTCACGCCTCGCAACGCTAGAGGGAGCGGTGCGCGGCCCAGATGATGTCGGCTCAGCGATGGTTGCGGTCGGCCCGCCATGATGCCCCACTAGCGTTCCGCCGATGGCGACGCACGCGACCCAGATCGTGCCCCGATTCGGCGAGCTGGACCCGTACAACCACGTCAACCATGCGGTCTATGTGTCGTACTTCGAGGCAGCACGCTGCCTGGCGCTGGAATCCGCCGATCTTGCGCTGCCGGACCTGTCAGATCAGAACGTCCAGATCGTGGTGACGAACTTGGAGGTGCGTTTCCGGGCGCCGGCGACCGCCCGCGACACGCTGCGCATCGAGACCGAGCTGGTCGAGCGCCGCCGTGCGAGCACCCGCTGGCAGCAGCGAATCATCCGCGAAGCAGACGACGCGGTGCTGGTCGAGGGCAACCTGACCGCGGCCATCTGCGACAACGACGGCAAGCCCCGCCGTCCGCCGCCAGGCTTGATGGACAAGTTCGACGCGCTCGCTCCCGGCTAGAGGCTCGAACCTATAGCGGTGCCCGCTGCGAAGGGGGTTATACGGGATAGTGCCAAGCCGCGGGTCAGCGCCGGTGTTCGTGTAACACCAATTGCAAAGTCAGCCGTTTGCCCCGTGCACGAGTGCCGCAGCGCAGCCGAGGTCGAGTTCTGCGATCCTCAGCCGCACTGCGGCGCTGTGAGAACTGAACCGGCACGCGAGCCGGCAGCAGTCGTGCTAGTCGTTGTCGGTGATGGTGCCGGTTGCTTCGCGGTCGGCGATTGCTGCTTGCACCGCGGAGTACAGCACGACTGTGAACGTCTCGTCGCCTTCGGGGCTGCTGTCGTCGACGGCTGCCACGGTGACGGTCTTGGTTGTCTCGCCGGGCTTGAAGGTGAGCATCCCGTAGGCCTGCGCGAAGTCGGCGTAGGTCGCGGACAGCGCAGCGCCGTACGCTGGCCGCGCGTAGTAGTTCACCCACGCGTAGCGGCTGCTGGCGGGGCTGAGCGTCACGGTGAACGTGAGCGTGCCGCCCTCGCCTGCTGTCGCGTCGCTGATCGACAGCGACGGCGTCGCGTTCACCGGCGGCGGAGGCGGCGGGGGCGGGTCGTCGTCGTCTGCCACCGCCACAGAGGCCGACCCGGCGGTCGGCGACACGGTGTAGCCGCTGCCGGCGCCGACGGTGACGGTGACCTTTCCGTCGGCCTCGTCTGCGCTGTCGTTGGTCGTGGCGACCGTGAGCGTGGCGGTGCCCGACGTGGCGACGGTCACCGTGCGCGGTCCCGTCGCGGCGCCGAAGTCGCCGGACTGCGACACCGACACGTCCACCGACAGCGGCACAGACGGCGCAGGGACGGCGGTCACGGTGAAGACCGCGTCGCCGCCCTCGGTCACCCCGCCGCCCGCAGCGACGCTGACCTCCGGATCAGGCTCGGGGTCGGGCGTCACCGGCTCAGGCTCAGGCTCCGGGACCGGGTCGGGGTCGGGCGTGACCGGGTCGGGATCGGCGGTGCAGCGTTGCAGTGCGTCGTTGATGGGCGGCCAGCCGGCCCAGCCGTTGCCGCTGCTGAAGTCGCTGGCTTCCTGAGCCGTGATCGTCTCGTGGGTCACTCCCGGCGGCTTCGCCGGCAGATCGTCGGCGCCGAGCGTGTTCAGGATCCGCCAGAACATCGCAGCGTTCGACCCGTAGCTGAGATGCCACTCGAACGCCGCCCGCGCACGCCTCACGCCCTCGCCGGCGTCGCACGTCGCCGGGTCGTCCTGCGCCGACACCGAGTCCAAGCCGTCGCTGTCGCTGCCGCCGGAGGACGCCAGCACCGTCACCGTGGTGAAACACGTGTACGACACGGTCTTCGCCTGCCGCGCCCGGCCGGGCTCGCCCGGATCCACAATGGGTACGCCGTTCCTGGTGTGGCCCTCTACTCGAGGGGCGCGGTAGGGCCGCTCGGGAATCACTATCTCTGTCGCCTTGCAGTTCGGCGCGTCGGGGTCGTAGGTCGTCCCGTGCAGAGGCGTGCTCGCGATGTAGCCCCAGTGGATCTTGAAGTTCTTGCCCACCGACGGCGAGCACAAGATGACCGGAACCGACACCGACCCGCCGGCATGGACGTCGAGGCGGTGGAAGCGGTCGATGTTTTCGGTGACCCGAATTGTCTTGCCGCCTTGAGTCCTGGTGTAGCTGCGGTAGTCGCGGTTGTCGTAGTCGCTGCCGCCGCTGCACGAGCCCGTCAGGTTATCCCGGGCGGTGCCGTCGGAGATCGTGAACGTCACACCGTTGCCGTGCACGCCCGGCGGCACCTCCAGCCTCACGTTCACCTCCCGGCCGTGGCCGCCGAACCGCACCGTCGCGGTCTCCGGCGGACGCTTCCACCCCAAAGGCTGCTGGCCGGCGACCTCGAAGATGCCCGACAGGCCGACATAGACGTTGGTGTCGCCCTTGGGGATGTTGCCCTGGCTGATCGGGTTCTGGCCCGGGTCGCCGCCGCCCCACCGAGAATGGGTGCCGCTGGTCCCCAGCGCGTTGGAGCCGCGCCTGGTGCCCGCAGTGGCATGGGTCGTGCCGGTCTGGGTGCCGGTGTTCGGCCCCCGGTTGTTGGTCGACACATTGCCGTTCGCCCGCCGCTGCGCGC
>JAJDVQ010000009.1 GCA_022826045.1 Acidimicrobiia bacterium
CCCGCCGCCTCCGGTGGTGAACGCGACGCCGTCGCTGTCGATCAGCGACGCGACAGCAGGCGAGGGCGGCACGCTCACGTTCACCGTGACGCTCAGCCCCGCCAGCAGCCGCTACGCATGGGTGAACTACTACGCGCGGCCAGCGTACGGCGCTGCGCTGTCCGCGACCTACGCCGACTTCGCGCAGGCCTACGGGATGCTCACCTTCAAGCCCGGCGAGACAACCAAGACCGTCACCGTGGAAGCAGTCGACGACAGCAGCCCCGAAGACGACGAGACATTCACAGTCGTGCTGTACTCCGCAGTCCAAGCAGCAATCACCGACCGCGAAGCAACCGGCACCATCACCGACAACGACTAGCCGGAGCAGTCGAGCTCCTCGCGGGCACAAAGGAGACGGCCGCATGTGGACTCGGCGGCCAGACGAGCGGCAGACCCGAGCCGAGTTCGGTCCACTGGGCATCATCGGGCACCTGCCAGACCTCGCCGGTGTCGGTGGCGACCAGCGCCCCGCCCACGTTGTTAGCCCCCTGCGCCGAGCAGGGCATGGCTTCAAGCCGTAGCTTTGGCGCCATGGCTGATTCCGACATCAAGGCGCTGACGGGCGGTCTCGAACTGCCCGACTTCGAGTCGACCGCGTTCACCACGCCCCCACCCCTGGCCGAAGCCAAGGTCGCCATCGTGACCTCGGCATCGCTTCACCACCCCGACCAGGACGACTTCTCGCCGATGGACACCGGCTACCGGGTGCTCGACGGCGGCCGGCGCGACTACATGTGCGGCCACTGGAGCCCCAACTTCGATGCCACGGGCATCGCGCTCGACCTCAACACCGTGTTCCCCATCGACCGACTCGACGAGCTCGCCGCCGACGGCACCATCGGCAGTGTCTCCGACATCCACCTGTCCTATGCCGGCAACCAGTTCGACCTGTCCGCCGTGCGGATGGACTCCGGGCCGGCGGGTGCGAAGTTCCTGCGTGACCACGAGGTCGACGTCGCGCTGTTCACGCCCGTCTGACCGCTGTGCACGCGCACCGTGAGTGTGCTCGCTCATGTCTTCGAGGAAGCCGGGATCGCGACGGTGGCACTGGGTTCGATCGGCGCCCACATCCAGGGGACCGCCCCGCCCCGAGGTCTCTGGTGCGATTTCCCGCTGGGACGCCCGCTCGGCAAGCCCAACGACCCGGAATTCCAGCACCGGGTGCTGGCACACGCCCTCGGGCTGCTCGGCTCGTCCGAGCCTGTCGTGGAGAAGTTCGCGGATGCGATCACCGACGACGGCACCGACACGATGGTGTGCGAGCTGCCGCCTCGCCACGACCCCAGCCTTCATCCCGCGGTAGACGAGGCCAACGGCCTGCGCCCGGCCTACGACCGGGCGGTGGCCAAGCTCGGGAACCGCACCGGCGCCGGCCGGACCGTGGCCGCCGACGACATCGGCGCCGCCGTGCTGGCCTTCACCAAGATCGCCGAGGGCACGCCGTGGAAGGAAGCCGGCATTCCGGGCATCCCCGCACGGGTGGCCCAGGACATCCGCGGCTACTACGAGACCGCTGCGCTGGCGCTGGCCGAGCACGCTCCCGCCGCATGGGCAGGTGCGCGCTGGTTCTTCACCTCGACCGAGGCAGGGCGTGCCATCGTCGATGCCCGCCAAGCCATGGCCGACGTCGGCGAGAAGCACCCGATCTGGTTCTACATCATCCCTGGCGACATGTAGCGAGATGACCGCAGCCGGCTGCTGCGGCCCGAGTGTCAATCCAGAGCCTTCCCCCGTGACGATGCCCGTCGGACCGCCGTCTGGCAGTGCAGCATGCGTGATGCGCGGCTGCCGCACAACCGGCGGAGCGTGCAGAGTGATTCATCCGGCGGCTGACTCGTGCTGATCGGCCGGCCCTTCCATGGCTGGCGCGTGGCGTGGGCCGGCTTCTGGGTGCTGTTCATCGTGTACGGCCTGCAATTCAGCTACGGCACCTTCGAGGGCGCCATCAGCGCAGACACCGGCTGGTCGACCAACTGGCTGCAGCTCGCGTACGCGCTGTACATCCTCAGCTACAGCGCCATCAGCGTCTGGAGCGGGCAGCTCACCGACCGGATCGGCCCCCGTCAGGTCATCGCCGTAGGCGCCCTGCTGCTGGCTGCCGGCTACCTGGTGCTGTCGTCGGCGCCGAGCTTGGCGTTGGTCTTCATCGGGCTGGCGGTGATCGCGCCGCTCGGCATGTCGTCGTCGTGGGTGCCCGCGAATGCCACCGTCGTGCGCTGGTTCACCGCTCGGCGCGGCTTGGCGACGGGGATCGTGGGCTCGGGCGGCAGCGCCGGCGGGATCGTGGCACCGCCGATCGCTGCGTGGCTCGTCTCGCAGTTCGGCTGGCGCACGGCGATCGCCGTGATGGCCGTTGTGGGCGGCGTATTCATGGCGGCCACCGCCATGCTGTTCGTGCGCGATCCCGAGTCGATCGGCCAGTATCCCGACGGTCGCACACCCGATCGCGCTGACCGCCCGCTGGCTCGTTCGCGGGTCGTGTCGAGGCCGGCGGGCTTCGTCGTGGAAGCCACCTGCAGCAGCGCCCCCGACGCCGAGAATCCCCGCACCGCGTGGACTGCCTCTGCCGCATGGCGCACCTCGGTGTTCTGGCGCATCTTCGGCATGTTCGCCCTGACATTCGTCGTGGTGTTCGTGCCGTTCGCGCACGGCGTGCAGTACGCCCGCAGCCTCGGCGTCTCGTTGCAATGGGCGTCAGGCGTCATCAGCTCGGTCGGCCTCGGCGGTCTCGTGGGGCGCATCGTGACCGGCCCGCTGTCGGACCGCATCGACCGCCGCCGAGCCGTGGGGCTGGCGCTGGCGGTCGAGACACTGTCGTTCGTCGGCTTTGCCGTGGCCGACAACCTGGTGCTGTTGTACGCCTCGGCGATCGCGTTCGGGCTGTCCTACGGCGGGAGCGTGGCGGTCTTCCCGGCGCTGGTCGCCGACTACTTCGGCCGTACCCATGCCGGTGCGATCGTCGGCCGCTTCTTCGCGACTGCAGGGTCGTGTGCCGCGATCGGGCCGTACGTGGCGCAGCTGCTGCTGAATGCAACGGGGGGCTATGGCTGGACGTTCTCGATGGCGGCGATCGCCAACGCCTGCGCACTGGGGCTCGCATTCACGCTGCCCCGCCCCGGTCTGCTGCCCAAGCGCTGAACCGCAAGGTCGCGCCGCGCAGCGAGCCGGCCAAATGTGAGCGCGCTCGCTTCATCGGCGGCAATTCGGGCTGACGGGTAGCCTCGCAGGTGGCCGCCGCACCCGCCGCCGCGGCGCATGAGGGGGATTCGATGGCTCTCGCAGACTTCAAGCTCGAAGATCGCTTCGACCGTGCCGAAGGCGATGTCGCGATGTCGGGCGTGCAGGCGCTGCTGCGCGTGCTGCTCGATCAGCTCCGCGCTGACCGCCGTGACGGGCTGAACAACGCTGCCATGGTGTCGGGGTACCGCGGATCGCCGCTGGGCGGCATCGACTCGCTCATGCTCGGCAACGCCGAGGAGCTGCAGCAGAACAACATCATGTTCGAGCCCGGTCTCAACGAGGACTTGGGCGCCACGATCGTGTGGGGCAGCCAGCTCGCCAACCGCAACTTCGAGGGCCGTTACGACGGCGTGCTGGGCATGTGGTACGGCAAGGCCCCCGGCGTGGACCGCTCCGGCGATGCGATCAAGCACGCCAACGTCTGCGGCGTCGACCCCAAGGGCGGCGTGCTGCTGGTAGCCGGCGATGACCCGGCGTCGAAATCCTCCACGCTGGCGTCTGAGTCCGAGCCGGTGCTGATCCACTACCAGACGCCGATCCTGTATCCCGGCTCGGTGCAGGAGGTCATCGACTACGGGCGCTGGGGCTTCGAGCTGTCCCGCTACAGCGGGTTCTGGTCGGCGCTCAAGATCGTCACCAACGTGGCCGACGGCTACGCAACCGTGCAGGTCGGCCCCGGCCGTGTGTCGGTCACCCGTCCCGAATTCGAGTGGGAGGGCAAGCCTTGGGCGCACACCCAGCAGGACGCCCTGTTCGGCCCCAACGCGGTGCGCATGGAGCTCGAGATCCACGAGGGCCGCATGGTCGCAGTCGACGAGTTCGTGGCGGCCAACCAGCTCAACCGCCAGACGCTTCCCACCCGCGATGCCCGGATCGGGCTCGTCGCCGCGGGCAAGACCTACTACGACCTGCGCGAAGCGCTCGACCGGATGGGGCTCGACGACATCGAACTGGAGCGCCGCGGCGTCCGCATCTGGAAGCCGGCCGTGGTGTGGCCGCTCGAGCCCGCCAGCCTTCGCGAATTCGCCGACGGGCTCGACGTGATCGTCGCCGTGGAGGAGAAGCGCTCGATCATCGAGGCGCTCATGAAGGAGAACCTCTACGGCGTGGCCGACGCACCCGTCGTGCTCGGCAAGCGCGATCAGCAGGGAGGCTTCTGGTTCCCCGGCCACGGCGAGATGGACGCCGATCTCATCGCTCGCAAGATCCGGCCGTTCCTGGTGGGCCGGCTCGGTCCCGAAGGCATCGGGCCCGCTGTGCCCGAGCGCATCACGATCCCGCTCGCCGTCACCACCTCCAAGGGCACCAAGGCCGCCGGCCGCACGCCGGGGTTCTGCTCGGGCTGCCCGCACAACCGCTCGACCTGGGTGCCCGAGGGCTCCGAGGCAGGCGGCGGCATCGGCTGTCACGGTATGGCTGCCATGACGCCCACCCGCAACGTACGCGGCACCACCCAGATGGGCGGCGAGGGCTGCCAGTGGGTCGGCGCTGCGCCGTTCGTGACCATGGAGCACCGGTTCCAGAACATCGGCGACGGCACCTACCACCACTCCGGTTCGCTGGCATTGCGCCAGGCGGTGGCTGCGGGGACCAACGTCACCTACAAGATCCTCTACAACGGCGCTGTTGCCATGACCGGCGGCCAGGACGTGGACGGCGGTATGGCCGTACCCGAGCTCACCCGCTCGGTGCACGCCGAGGGCGTCGCCAAAGTGATGGTGGTCACCGACGACCCCAAGAAGTACCCCGCCGACGCGGAGTTCGCTCCCGACACCGAGATCTGGCATCGCGATCGCATGGACGAGGCACAGCGTGTGCTGCGTGAGGTTGAGGGCTGCACGGTGCTGATCTACGACCAGGCGTGTGCAGCCGAGCTGCGGCGCGACCGCAAGCGCGGCAAGGTGGCCGAGCCCACGATGCGGGTCTTCATCAACGAGGCGGTCTGCGAGGGCTGCGGCGACTGCGGCGAGAAGTCGAGCTGCCTGAGCGTCCAGCCTGTCGAGACCGAGTTCGGCCGCAAGACCCAGATCCACCAGTCGTCGTGCAACAAGGACTTCACCTGCCTCGACGGCGACTGCCCGGCGTTCATCGAGGTGATCCCGGCAGGCGAAGTGCCTGCCAAGGCCACCGTGGCCACCGAGCACATCGGCGACGACCTGCCAGAGCCCGACCGGATCGACGAGGGCAACATCTTGATGATGGGCATCGGCGGCACCGGTGTGGTCACGGTGAACCAGATGCTGGCCACGGCCGCCCTGCTCGACGGCAAGACGGCCAACGGCCTCGACCAGACCGGTCTCGCCCAGAAGGGCGGCCCGGTGCTGTCGAATCTCAAGGTCCGGAAAATGGGCGCCAACGGCGGCGACGCCCCGGCGGCGGATCACGACGGAGGCGACGAGGCCAACAAGGTCGGCATCGGCGAGGCCGACGCGTACATCGTGTTCGACCTGCTGACCGGCACCAACCCGGCCAACCTCGACAAAGCGCTGGCCGGCAAGACCGTTGCCGTTGTGTCGTCGTCGAAGGTGCCCACCACCTCGATGGTGCGTGACACCGCCGCCGAGTTTCCCGAGTGGACCGCCTTCCAGCGGGTCATCGACGAGTCGACCAGCCCCGAGCGCAACGTGTACTTCGATGCGGGCACGCTGTCGGACAGCCTGTTCCGCTCGCACATGCCGGCCAACGTGTTGGTGGTGGGCGCTGCCTATCAGGCGGGCGTGGTGCCGATCAGCGCTTCGGCCATTGAGCGGGCCATCGAGCTGAACGGCGTTGCAGTGGAGATGAACACCCAGGCGTTCCGCATCGGCCGCAAGATCGTGCTCGACCCCGATTTCCTGGGAACGCTCGAAGTCGAGCGGGTCGGCAAGGTCAAGCGTGAGGTCGGACCGTCGAAGCGTGAGCAGGATCTCATCGACACGGTGCCCGACCAGTCCGAGGAGCTGGCACGGCTGATTCGCATTCGCGTGCCCGACCTGGTTGCCTACCAGAATCACGCATATGCAGCGGCGTACGCGTCCTTCATCGCCAAGGTGCGTGAGGCCGAAGCTGCGGCGGGCAGCGAGACGGCGCTCAGCGAGGCCGTAGCCACGTACCTGTACAAGCTGATGGCCTACAAGGACGAGTACGAGGTGGCCCGGCTGCACCGCTCGGGGGCGTTCCAGCAGGCCGTGCGCGACCAGTTCGGCGACAAGAGCGAAGTCACCTACAAGCTGCACCCGCCGATCATGCGGCGCATGGGTGTGGAGAAGAAGATCGGCCTCGGCCGGTCGGGCGACATGGCGTTCGCGCTGCTGGCGCGGATGAAGGGCCTGCGCGGCGGCGCGCTGGACATCTTCGGCAGGACCGCTCACCGGAAGATGGAGCGGGAGCTGATCGACGAGTACCGCGGGATGATCGAGCGGGCACTCGACACGCTGAGCGCAGGCGACGATGCCGCCTACGCCCGAGCCGTCGAGATCGCCCGCCTCCCCGACATGATCCGCGGCTACGAGGAAATCAAGGAGAACAACGTCGAGCTGTTCCGAGCCCGCGCCGCCGAACTCAACGCCTGAGCGGCGCCACAACGGGAGCGTGGTCAATCCTCAGTCAGCCGCTGGCCGCTGGGTATGGTCGCCAGTACCGGATGCGGCATAGATCGGGAGGCTCTAGATGACCCGTGAAGAGGCGATGGCGAACTACAGAGCATTCACGGCGCTCCTCGAAGCTGAACCAGGAGCGGCGCGCGTCGGTGAAGTCGCGTTGATCTGCGACCGAGAGATCACCGCCTTCTTCCCGGACGTGGGGACAGCGTTCGAAACCGGGCTGTCGATGCACGGTGCAGGCCGGTTCACGATCCAAGAGGTCCGGGACACGCCGCTGTTCTTCGGCGGGATTCCCATCATGCACAGCGTCAACTGAGTCGCAACGACCGTAGACCGCTCCTCCGTATCGGGTCGGCCCAAGGCAACTTGGCTAATGCTGGATGTAATGTCATAGCATCTCAAGTCAACTCGATGGTAACCATCAAGCAGTCGTCGCCTTGCCGATCAGTTCTCCGACGACTGGTGCGATGCAGCTTTTTCGTGTGCTCCTGGATACGGGTGCCAACGCATCAGGAATTTCGCAGCACGTCGTTGACACCCTCGGCTTGGGCGATGACGAGGCGCAGTCGGTGATGTTGAACGTACGCACTGTGATGGGGCAGGTGGCGGCGGATGGGTTCGTAGTCCACATGCACCCTCCGGTACGAGACGATCAGCTGACGACACAGCCGGCGCCCGGCATCAGTGCCTTGGTTTCCGTGCTGGAGATACCTGTCGCGGGTTGTGACGCACTCATGGGGACTCAGGTCCTGCGTCACATGGCTCGACAGGTCCTGTTCGACTTCGAGACCGGTGGATTTGAGATCGTCTGGAGCGACTGAGCTATGTCGCCGTACGATCCACAGCAGGAGTCCGCGGCAGCGCAGAGCGGCGGGTGAACTGCGGGAGGAGTGTCTATGGCTGCCAATCGGCCCGAGGGGCATACGCCCAGCGCACCGGCGTGGTGCGTGGTCGACTTTCCCGAGCTGACCGCCTATTCGATGGTCTTCTCGAAGGGGCCTGACAACGCCGACACGCTGGCGGAGCTGCAGGCGGCGTTGACCGGCGGCGAGCACCGGCCCGACCACGTCGAGCGGGCCCGGGTGGTCAACTTCACCGACGCGGGGGACGACGCAGCAGAGGCCGAGGGCGCCGTCGAAACCGTGTTCATGGCGTACTGGGTCGACCCGGCGGTCTACGAGCGGTGGCGCGACGGCTGCGATGTGCTCGAACGGGACGGGGTCTATTGCGAGACAGCCGTCATTCCGGCGGAGCGCTGGGAGACGATTGCGGGGACCAAGCGACCGCTGCCGGGCGTGCGCAACCTGACCTCGGTGGACCTCACCGAGCTGCACGACTACTGGGGCGCTGCGCGTGACCGCATGGCCGCCAGCGCGGACGACCCGTTCGAGGCGGCGCCGGGTTCGCCGCTGCCCGCCAACCTGTGCCTCATCCGCTCAGGCCAGAAGTGGGACGAGTGCCTCGACGACGAGCGCGAGATGTACTTCACCGACATCGAGCCGAAGCTGCGGGCCGGCATCGAGTTCCTGGCCCGCAACCCCGATAGCGGCTGCATCTCCAGCCGGTTCCTGCGCGAGCAGACCATCGACGGCGACGACCTCGAGTCCACCAGCTTCGTGGGCTGGTTCGACGACCTGGCCTCGCTGGAAGCGTGGTCCCGGTCGCATTCCACGCACCTGGCGATCTTCCACTCGTTCCTGTCGACAGTGCAGATACTCGGACGGCCGCCCAAGCTGCGACTGTGGCACGAAGTCTCGGTGCTGCCCGAAGACGGCGTGGAGCTGGTGAACGCCGAGCTGTCCCCGCTGGCCGAGCTGCTCGCCTGAGCACGGGTCAGCTCAGCCACCAGATCCACGAGTCGCCGTCGTAGGGCGGCGCAGCGAGGAAGCTGCGCAGCGCCTCGACCAAGCTGTTCGGATACGAGATCGATCCGCGCCGGAATCGTGCAGCGCTGGTGATGATGATGCCGCAGTGAGCCTTGCCTTCTGCGCGGCTGAGGTGGGCGAGTCTGAGGAAATCGCCGCCGTCCTCGGTGACGATCGTTTGGCCGGCTTCGGTGGCCAACTCGAACAGCCTGGCGTCTGGGCTGCCACGAAGCGTGCCGTCCTCCGCGACGGCGACGGCATCCCGGCCTTCGGCGCGCAGTGCCTCGGCGACCCGCGGCGAGTGCATCTCGTCGATGAGCAGGCGCACGTCGCTCAGTGTCCGGTGGCAATCGGAACCGGCCGCGTGCTGGTCAGGTCGCGAGCAACTCTTGCTCGCGACGCCATGCCGCTTCCATCTCTGCGGAGGTCCGTTGCCGTTCGGCGATGTCCTCGTCGATCTCGTCGGTGAATTCGGCGTAGTAGGCGAGCGCAGCGTCGACCTGCGCCAGACTCAGGTTCATCAGATCGGCCGTCCGCGCGCGGCGTTGCTCGGTCGGCACGTCCCCGCCGATCAGCATGTCGATGACCCAGACGACCAGTGGACCGCCCACGAGTGCCGGATAGCGCCCCGTGGTCTGCTGTCGGAAGTGGATGAGCGGATGTGCGTCCATGCGCAGCCCTTCGTCGATCAAACGCTGCGCGAGCGTAGAGATCGAGACGCCGCGCCGGCGAGCGATTTTCTTGAGCCGCTCGTGGAGAAGCGTATCGGTCAATCTGATCGAGACGACCGGCATGGCGACAGCGTAGTCATCTGTCGCCGCACAGCGATCTCTCATCCGGCTGAAACCCGCGCCGCCGAACTCCGAGCCCGACTCGCGCCTCGTGGCCGCCGCTCGGCCGGGCTGCTCGCCTGGCACTCGCACAGTGGCTTCGGCACGGCCCGCACGGCGTTCGTAGGCTGGGATGCCGTGACTGACCCCGAGCCGTTGCCCATGCCCGAGGCCCTGAAGGGCTTGGACATCGCGCCGTCGGTGCTGGACCTTGTGGGTCGCACGCCGATGGTTCGGCTGAGGAAGGTGGAGCCGCACATCGCAACGCCGGTCGTCGCCAAGCTGGAGACCACCAACCCCGGCGGCTCGGTGAAGGACCGCGCCGCAGTGGCGATGATCGACGCCGCCGAGGCTGACGGCTTGCTCCAGCCGGGCGGCGTGATCGTGGAGCCCACTTCGGGCAACACCGGTGTGGGCCTCGCCGTGGTCGCTGCGCAGCGCGGCTACCGGTGCATCTTCGTATGCACCGACAAGGTGGCGCCCGAGAAGGTGGCGCTGCTGCGGGCCTACGGTGCCGAGGTGGTGGTCTGCCCCGTGGCGGTTGCACCCGACGATCCACGCTCGTACTACTCGACCGCGGAGCGACTGAGGAGCGAGACGCCGGGGGCCTACTCGCCGAACCAGTACGGCAACCCGAGAAACCCCCAGGCGCACTACGAGTCCACCGGACCGGAGATCTGGGCACAGACCGAGGGCCGCATCACCCACTTCGTGGCGGGTGCAGGCACAGGCGGCACCGTCACCGGCGTAGGTCGCTACCTCAAGGAACAAGATCCCGATATACAGGTCGTGATCGCTGACCCGCCGGAGTCGGTGTATGTCGGCGGGGACGGGCGGCCCTACTTGGTGGAAGGCATCGGCGAGGACTTCTGGCCGTCCACCTACGATCCCGGCGTCGTCGACCGCGGGATTCCCGTGACCGATGCCGAGTCGTTCGCGATGGCACGTCGGGTTGCCCAGCGCGAGGGCCTGCTGATCGGCGGTTCCGGCGGTACGGCCGTGACGGGCGCATTCGCCGTTGCCGCGGAACTCGATGCCGTCGGCCGCTCGGAGGAGTCGTTAGTGGTCACGCTCATTCCGGACTCGGGCCGTGGCTACCTCAGCCGGGTGTTCGACGACGAGTGGATGGCACAGATGGGATTCCTGCCGCAGGTGCCTGGGCCCGGAACGGTGAGCAGCCTCGTCCACGGCGAGTTCGTGTTCGTACGGCCCGACGACACCGTGGCCGCTGCGCGGCAATGCATGGATCGGGCGGGATTGCGTGCCGTTCCGGTATGCAAGGGAGAGATGCCCCTGGCCGCTGCTCAGGTGGTGGGCTCGGTGGCCCAAGACGGGCTGCTGGCAGTGGAGGGCAGCGCAAAGGTGTCTGCGGCGATCGAACCGCCTCTGCCTGCCGTCGGCATCGGAGAGCCAGTCGGTCGAATCGCCGAGCTGCTGGCCCGCGCCGACATGCTCGCAGGACCCGAGGCGGTCGTGGTCTATGACCGGGGCAGGCCCGTCGCGACGCTCGGCGCGGACGCTATCGGAGGCAGCTGATGCTGGGCGGCGACCCGCAGGTGTCGGGCTTCGAGGACCCTGACGAGTTCGGTTTCGAGACGCGGGCGATCCGGGCAGGCCAGCCCCATGACCCCTACACCGGCGCGGTGGTCACGCCCATCTCGCTGGCCACCACCTTCGCCCAGGAAGCCGTCGGCCAGCCCCGGCACGGCTACGAGTACGGCCGAACGGGAAACCCGACCCGTCACGCCTACCAGGTCTGCGTGGCTTCGCTGGAGGGCGCCCGTCACGGGTTCGCATTCGCCAGCGGGCTGGCCGCGTCGGACGCGCTGCTGCGGGTGCTGCGCCCCGGCGACAGCTTGCTGCTCGGCGATGACGCCTACGGCGGAACGTTCCGCCTGATCGACAAGGTGTTCGGCAACGCGGGCGTGGGGCTCGCTGCGGCAGATCTCACCGCCCCCGACAAGATTCGCGACGCTTGGACGCCGAGCACCCGCATGGTGTGGCTGGAGACGCCCACCAACCCGCTGCTCACCGTGTTCGACATCGAAGCCATCTGCGCCGTCACCCACGAGCTGGGTGGCATCGTGGTGGTGGATAACACGTTTGCAACGCCCTACCTGCAGCAGCCGTTGGCGCTCGGCGCCGATGCGGTGGTGCACTCGGCCACCAAGTACCTCGGCGGCCACAGCGACGTGGTGGGCGGCTTCGTGGCCACCAACGACGACGAGCTGGCCGACCACCTCGTGTACACGCAGAACGCCGTGGGCGCCGTGCCGAGCCCGTTCGACTGCTACCTGACGCTGCGGGGCATCAAGACGCTCGGCGTGCGCATGGACCGCCACGGCGCCAGCGCGCAGGCGATCGTCGAGCTGCTCGACGCGCACCCGGCCGTGCGCTCGGTGCTGTACCCCGGTCTTCCCGAACACCTCGGGCACGACATCGCCTGCCGCCAGATGAGCGGCTTCGGCGGCATGGTGTCGTTCCGGCTGCACGGCGGGCGCGCCGCTGCCGAGCAGGTCGCGGCGTCCACCAAGGTCTTCACCCTCGCAGAGTCGCTGGGTGCAGTCGAATCGCTGATCGAGCATCCCGGCGCGATGACCCATGCATCGGCTGCCGGATCGGCCTTGGAGGTGCCAGACGATCTCGTGCGCCTGTCGGTAGGCCTCGAGTCCGTCTCCGATTTGCTGGACGATCTCGGCGCCGCCCTCGACACTGCATGAAACACGGCTCATAAGCGACCGGCCTGCAATGATGTGCGGATCAGCCGCCGTATTGCCCGCTGGCGCGCACGCGCGCGACGAGGAGAGAAGCGATGGAAGGCAACATTGCCTGGATACTGACCTCAGCGGCCTTGGTGCTGTTCATGGTGCCGGGCCTCGCGCTGTTCTACGGCGGCATGGTGCGCGCCAAGAACGCGCTGAACATGCTCAACATGAACATTTGGTGCCTCGGCATCGTGCCGGTGATCTGGGTGCTGGTCGGCTACAGCCTCGCAGCGGGCGAAAGCGGCCTGCCGATCATCGGCGATTTCTCGCTGATGGGCATGGCCGGCATTCACGACGCCGAGAGCCTGGCCACGTTCGCCTTCCTGATGACGTTCGCGGCAATCACGCCGGCGCTCATCTCGGGCGCTGTCGCCGACCGCATGAAGTTCTCCGCCTGGATGGTGTTCGTGCCCCTGTGGTCGCTCTTGGTGTACGCGCCGGTCGTGTACTGGGTGTACGGCGCTGACGGCTGGATTCTCAACCTGCCCGCCCACGACTTCGCTGGCGGCACCGCCATCCACGTGAACGCCGGCGCCGCCGCCATGGCGCTGGCGCTGGTCGTCGGCCGCCGCTCCGGCTGGCCCGACAACCGGCCGGTTCCCCACAACGTGCCGTTCGTGATGCTGGGTGCGGGCATCCTGTGGTTCGGCTGGTTCGGCTTCAACGCCGGCTCGGCCTTGGCAGCCGACGGCGCGGCGGCGCAGGCCTTCGTCAACACGTTCATCGCGGCCGCGGCCGGCATGGTGGGCTGGGCGTTTGCCGAGTACGCACGGCACCAGCGGGTGTCCACCATCGGCATCGCGTCGGGCGTCGTGGCAGCGCTGGTGGCCATCACGCCGGCGGCGGGCTTTGTGGGCTCGATGCACTCGCTGGCGTTCGGCGCGATCGCCGGGGTCGTGTGCTTCTTCGCCATCGAGGCCAAGTTCCGGGTGGGTTTCGACGACAGCCTCGACGTGGTCGGCATCCACTGGGTGGGCGGCGTCGTGGGCGGCATCCTGCTCGGCTTCTTCGCCGATTCGTCTGCGGTGCCCGCCCCTCCCGGAGAGACACTGGACTTCATCGACGGCGTGTTCTTCGGCGGCGGTGTGCTGCTGTGGAACCAGGTGCTGTCGATCGCCGTGGTCACCGCATACTCGTTCACCGTCACATGGATCATCGCCACGGTGATCAAGTCGACCATGGGCATTCGCGTCTCGGCCAGCGTCGAGATGGCCGGCATCGACGTCAGCGACCACGGCGAGGCCGCCTACCAGCTCTAGCAGGATGCTGAAATTTGGGGGTGTAGGCGTGCCGTCCGACGCGGCTCATCCCCACTCAAAACGGTGTGCGAGGGCACGGACGACGGGCGACGATGGACGAGTCGCTAGGTTGCCCGCCGTGACCCAACCTGACCCGACGCCACGCACAGCAGCACCATCGACGCGCGACAACGACGTGGCCGCCTCCGATACCGAGGTGCGCCAGTTCGAGCAGCAGCGGTGGATCCGGCCGCCGGGCGCCACCGAGGTGCTGCTGGTGCGCCACGGTGCGTCCCAAGCCTTCATCCCCGGCGAGCCGTTCCCCATGCTCGGCGGCCAAGGCGACCCGGCGCTGGCCCCGAAGGGGCACGAGCAGGCTGCGGCGATGGCCGACCGACTGGCGCACGAGCCGATCGACGCGCTGTACGTGTCGTCGCTGCAGCGCACCCAGCAGACGTTCGCGCCCCTTGCCGAACGGCTGGGCATGACCCCGACGATCGAGCACGATCTGCGCGAGGTGGCCCTGGGCGAGTGGGACGGGGGGCGGATCCGCCAGTTCGCCGCCGACAATCATCCGCTGTACGAGCGCCTGCACGTCGAGCGGCGCTGGGATGTCATTCCCGGTGCCGAGTCGAACGAGCAGCTCGTCGGCCGGTGCATGGCCGCCCTCGGGCGCATCGCTGACGCGCACCCCGATCAGCTCGTGGCAGCATGCGTTCACGGCGGGGTGATCGGCGCCGTGCTGGCGCACATCACCGAGTCCACACCGTTCTCCTTCGGTGGCTCCGAGAATTGCTCGATCACCCAGGTCGTTCGGTGCGACGGCGATTGGGTGCTGCGCCGTTTCAACGACTGCTCACACCTCGACAGCCACCTGCACCACGGCTGAGCGCGGCCGACTAGCCGACTGCGAGGAAGGCGCCGAGTGCGGCCGTGAGCATGGCGGGGTCATCGCTGCCGCCGAGTTCACGGGCCGAGTGCATCGAGAGCTGGGGCGAACCCACGTCGACGACGCTCATGCCCAGCCGCGAAGCTGTGATCGGCCCGATGGTCGAGCCGCACGGCAGATCGCCCCGGTGCGAATAGATCTGGTAGGGCACACCCGCCGCGGCGCAGGCCGCTATGAAACGGGCGTGGGTGTGCGCATCGGTGGCGTAGCGCACGTTGACGTTTGTCTTGACGACCGGGCCGCCGTTCAGCAGCGGCAGGTGCTGCGGTTCGTGGCGCTCGGGATAGTTCGGATGCACCGCATGGGCCCCGTCGGCTGAGACGCACAGCGAACGAGCCACCGCCCGCAGGTACTGCTCGCGGCTGGCGCCGAGCGCGGCCGCAATGCGCTCGAGGGCATCGGCGAGGATCGGGCTGCCGGCGCCGGTGGCGGAATCGCTGCCGATCTCCTCGTGATCGAACAGCACGATGACTGCCGCCGTGTCGTCGGGCACGGCATCCAGCGCGGCCAGCGCTTCGACGGCCGCATGGCACGAGGCGAGGTTGTCGATGCGACCGGCTGCGTACATCTCCCCGTCACGTCCCAGCCGGGCCGGCGGCGTGAGGTCGTGCGCCATGACATCCCATGCCAGCACGGCGTCGGGCTCGACGGCGAGTTCCGCCGCCAGGAATTCACGGAATCCGTCGGAGCTCGGCTCGCCCAGCCCCCACACCGGGGTCATGTGCTGCTGGCGGTTCAGCTTCAGCCCGTCGTTCACCTCCCGGTCGAGATGAATGGCGAGCTGCGGCACGCGCAGCAGCGCCCGGTCGCACCGCCACAGCACCGTCGCCGGACTGCCGTCCGGCTCGTTCCCGGACGGCAGATGCGCCGTCGGTTCGACCAGCGCATCAGCCGGACCGGCGGAGGCATCGGCCACTGCCTCCGTGGCCTCGCTCGCAACCGTGACGCGACCCGACAGGCCGAGGTCGCGGTCGAGCCACGAGTTCAGCAGCACGCCGCCGTACACCTCCACGCCGAGTTGGCGATAGCCGAGCGTGCTGGTGTCAGGCTGCGGGCGGAGACGCAGGTTGGGGCTGTCGGTGTGCGCGCCGATCACGCTGAAGCGCAGCCGTTCCGGATCGACCGCAGTGCCGGCCCGCACGGCCGCCATGGTGCCGCCGTCGCGCACCACGAACCCCTGTGCAATGTCGAGTTCGCTCCATGAATCGCTGCGGCCGGTCTCGGCACAGCCGGTCGTCGCCAGCCGGTCGGCCGCCGCCGCGGCCGCGTGGTACGGCGACGGCGACGCCTCGATGAATCCGAACAGCGAGTCGAGCATTCGGCTCCTAGGCGTCGGCGTACGCGGTGATGATGTCCCGGCTGAAGTCATCGAAGCGGGAACGCGACATCGGATTGGTGACGAGCCGGGTGACGCCGATAGCTGCGTACTTCTCCACCCACTCGGGAGCAGCCGTGCCAATCGTCATGAAATCGAGCTTGTAGGGGTCGCGCCCCGCCCGCTCCGCGCAGCGCTTCGCATGGTCGAAGAGCATCGCCATCTCGTCGAGATCACCCGACACCGGGAAGAAGCCGTCGCCGAATTCGCCCGCCCGCCGCGCCGCGCGCTTGCTGTCGCCGCCGACGATGATCGGAATGTCGCCTTTCGGCTGGGGCCGGCTGTACACGCGATCGAACGAGATGTGCTCGCCTTCGAACGAGCAGATGTCCTGCTGCCAGAGCGCGCGGTACGCGCCGAGATGCTCGTCGGTGATGTAGCCGCGGTCCTCGAACGGCACGCCGAGCGCGTCGAATTCCTCTTTCAGCCACCCAGCGCCGATGCCGAGCAGCACCCTGCCGCCGGACAGCCGATCAAGCGTCGCTACGGCCTTTGCGGTGACGGCGAAGTTGCGCTGCGGCACGATGAGGATGCCGGTGCCCAGCTTGATCTCCGAGGTGACCGAAGCCACGAAAGCCATCCACATCAGCGGGTCGGGTATGTCGATGTCGTCGCGCTTGCCGGGCATCTTGCCGTCTTCGGAGTACGGGTACGGCGTCTGGTAGCCCTCGGGTACCACGACGTGCTCGACCGTCCACAGTGACTCGAAGCCGGCTGCCTCTGCCGCTTGCGCGTACGCAATAGCCGATTCGCCCTCGACGTTGGGACCCGTGTTGGCGAGCGTCATTCCGAATTTCACAGCGAACCTCTTTCGGCTGTCGCGGGAGGTTCTAGTCTGCCCGTATGCGACGTGTATCTGCTCTGTTCATGGTGCTTGCCCTCTCAGCCGCTGCGTGCGGCGGCGACGACGATTCGCCTCCCGCCACCGAGGCAGCTGCGCCCACCACGGTCGCGACCACTGAGGCATCGCCGCCCACCACCACCGAAGCACCGCCGCCCCCGACCACCGAGGCGCCGCCGCCAACCACTGAGGCGCCGTCGCCAACCACTGAGGCCTCACCGCCCACCACCACTGAGGCGCCGCCGCCCACCACCACCGAAGCCGCCGCGGAGGCCAACGCGTTGCCGCCGGCGGTGGAAGGCGCTCTGCTGGAAGGTCGGACACCGGAGAGCTTCGACACCCTGCAGGCCGCCACCAACAGTCCTCGGGCCGAGACCTGCCCCGGCACTCCGGCCTATGGCGGGATCGTCCCGGTGGCGTACTCCGAGTCGATCTGGGCGGCGGATCCGCTCACGGGCCCGTTCCTCGATGTCTCCATCTCCCGGTTCGAGTCGCCCGACGTGGCTTCGCAAGCCATCAACAACTACATCGAAGAGGTTGTCGCCTGCGGTGAATTCCCCGAGCCGTCGACTGGCGCAGTGGGTGCGTTCGTCGAAGGCGAAGATCCCGGGCTGGGCGACGAGTCGTTCGGCACCGACTACACGGCCACCTTCCAGGGGCTTCCCGTCAACCGCTATGGCGTCCTCGTACGCATCGGCGACTCGATCTACAGCTCGGGCGCGACTTACGTCTTCGTGGATCCCGACAAGGCAACCATCCTCGCGGCGTTGAACACGTTCCTCGGGCAGTAGCCGATCCGTCGGCCTGACTCGGCGTTGAGATGCCAACGCTGAAAGCGCCGGCGCTGAACTACAGCGCAGAGCAGCTGCGCGGCGACGTCTTCGGAGGTCTCACCGCGGCGGTGGTCATGCTGCCGCTCTCGCTGGCGTTCGGCGTGGCCTCGGGTCTCGGCGCCATCGCCGGCCTCTACGGCGCCGTCGCCGTCGGGTTGCTGGCGGCGATCTTCGGCGGCACCCGGACGCAGATCTCCGGTCCCACTGCGCCGCTGTCGGTGGCGATGTCGGTGGTGGTGATCGACTACGCGGGCGGGGACATCGAAAAAGCCTTGGCGATCGTGGTGCTCGCGGGGATCGTGCAGGTGCTGCTGAGCGCGCTGCGCCTCGGCAGCTATGTTTCGTACACGCCCTACCCGGTGGTCTCGGGGTTCACTTCCGCCGTCGGGCTGATCATCATCGTGGTGCAGCTGATCCCGTTGCTGGGGCACGAGGTTGCGCTCGGCGGGGTGTCGGCATCCATACGAGCGCTCCCCGATGCCGTGGGCAACGTCGACGTCGGCGCTCTCGCGCTCGGCGTGCTCAGCATCGCCGTCTGCCTGCTCTGGCCGCGTCGCCTGCGTCGGGCCTTGCCGTCGTCGGTCGCGGCGCTGCTCGTCTGCACGTTGCTCAGCGTGCTGTGGATCAGCGACGTGGCGGTCGTCGGCGATGTGCCGTCAGGGCTGCCCGAGGTGCGGATGCCGTCATTCGGCTGGAGTGACATCGGCGGGGCTATAGCGCCTGCGGTCACCCTCGCATTGCTCGGCTCGGTCAACAGCCTGCTCACTGCGATGGTCGCCGATTCGATGACTCGCGATCAGCATCACCCCAATCGTGAGCTGCTCGGCGTCGGTGCCGCCAACGTGCTCATCGCGTTCATCGGTGCGGTGCCCGGCGCGGGTGCGACATCGGCGACCGTGGCCAATGTCAAGGCAGGCGGCCGCACGCGGGTGTCCGGGGTGCTCTGCGCGGTGGTGCTGGGTGCGCTGGTGCTCGGATTGGGACGGCTCGCCGAAGTCATCCCGCATGCGGTGCTCGCCGGCATTCTCATCAAGATCGGCTTCGACATCGTCGACTGGGACTACATCGCTCGGGTGCGGCGCACCCGGCTCGACCAGTACGGCGTGATGGCGCTCACGCTGACCCTGTCGATCGTGGCGGATCTCGTGGTGGCCGTCGGTGCGGGTCTGATTGCCGCAGCGATGACCGGCGCCCGGCAGTTCGAGCGCCTCGAACTCGACGAGGGCGTGGTGTCGACCCCGTTGCTGGACATGACGTTCCTGTATGCCCCCGGCAGCGACGACGCTGAGGGCGACGAGCCCGGCGGCATCAGCCTGGCGAGCCTCGATCTCGACGGCCCCGACCCGTTCGCGGCGCGCACTGGCCTGCTGTCGCTGCGCGGTTCCTACACGGCGTCGTCGTCGATCAGGCTGTTCAACTCGGTCAACCACGATGTGGAAGAGCACGAGGTGGTGATCTTCGACTTCAGCGAGACCCGGCACATGGACGACAGCGCCGCGTACATGATGGGCCAGCTCATCGACGTGGCGCTGGACTCGGGCGCCAAGTGCATCGTGATGGGGCTCGAGGAATCGCAGGCGACGAGCGTCAAGGAGCTCAACGTTCTGCGCAGCGTCCCCGAGGAGAACTTCGTCGACGACCTCGACGGCGCTCGGCTGGTGGCCCGCCGGCTCCTCGACGGCGGCGAGAACTAGGCGCCGGCTTTGGCCGCAGCCCTTGACGCGGCCTTGGCGGCTCGGCGTGCTGCCATCTTTTCCCGGTGCGCGAGCGTGCGGTGGATATAGGGAGCGATGTCGGGCGTCTTGCAGCCGGTCTCGCCATGGTCGACATGGGTCGGGCCGAGACGCCCGGCAGCATCGAGCACCATGCGGCGCACACTCTCGTCTCGCAGCCCGATTGCGATGAGCACGCCGTTCATCTCGTGACGTACCCGGTTGGGCCGTTCGGCGATCTCGGCTTCGATCTGCGTCACCAGCGCGCGCAGATCGTCCGCGGACCAGATGTCGGTCTGCTCGGCAGAGCAGGCCACGATGAACCATCCCACCGATGCCGGCCACTCCGCGGGCGAGTCACGCCACTCGTCGCTGAACTCTCGTGCCAGCGGTGACTGGGCCAGCAGCCCGCCCAGACCCTCAGCCAGAATGTAGTTGTCGACGGCGCGAAGCCACCGACGGGCTCGCGTCTTGGTCATCGCCGACGCATCGGCGACGCGCAAGGCGAGCACCCGGGCGTCGTGATTGCCGGATTCCCACAGTTCCGCAGCGAGCGCATGATCGGTCTTCAGCCGCTTGGCGATGATGCCGAGGTCCCTGTAGCTGACACCGAACATGGGCTCGGCGGCCCCGTGGCGGGCGTACACCTTGCGGTTCTGCGCGGTGCCGACAAGTTGCAGCTGAGCCAGGATTTCCTGCATGTTCGACATATCGGCTGGCACCCCGCCGACTGCATCACAGTTCGTGACAACCCGCAAGCTACTGCTGCGTGCGCCTGCCCGCACCGGCGCAACTCCTAGGGTTCAGGCTCGTGCGCAGCCTTGGACTCCGACGCGGAGGTCAGCCGGCGGCCACAGTCGTGCTGGGCGGCATCTCGGTGGCGGTCTTCTTTCTGACCCACGAGATCTCACGCATCCTGCGATTCGCTGGATGGTCGCTGCGCGACTCCTCCTTCGGGGACTACGCCACCTACGGGCCCTTCATCGCCGAGTGGGGGGAGTGGTGGCGCATCGTGACCGGCACGTTCCTGCACGCCGATCTGCGTCACTTGATCTTCAACATGCTGATCCTGTACCTGCTCGGTCGCAGGCTGGAGCACACGGCCGGTCCCGCCCTGCTGGCGGGTACCTATGTCGTTTCCCTGCTGGGCGGTTCGGCAGGTGCGCTGCTGCACCGCCCTGACGTGGCGGCCGTCGGGGCGTCAGGGGCGGTGTACGGCGTCATGGGCGCGGCCTATGTCGTGGAGTACCTGCGGGGCGGCAATCCGTGGCGGGATGGGCTGGGCAGTCTGATCATCATCAACGTCATCATCTCGTTCCTGATTCCGGGCATCTCGATCGGCGGACATCTGGGAGGACTGGTCACAGGCGCGGCAGTCGGCTTTGCGATCGGCGACACCAGCCGGCGGCAGCCGCCGACGCTGGCAGAGCGACTGTCGAACGAACCCATCGACGCGCGGATGCGCCGCTCGCCCGTCGTGGTCTGGACCTTGGTGGCGCTCATCGGAGCAGCGGCGTTCGCCGGCGCATTGGCGGCGGCGACCACCTGGCGCAGCCCGCTCTTCTAGCGACGGGGGGTCGGCGTCGAGCCGCTCAGGGGACGACGTCGCTCGGTGCCGGGTCCGACTCCCGGTTGATCACGATTGCCGCAATCACCGCCACGATGCCCACCGCCTCACGCGCATTCGGGACCTGCGACAGCCACACCAGCCCGATCAGCGTCGCGGTGACCGGCAGCAGCGCCTGCAGCAGGGCGAATCTCGCCCGTGCGAGCCGCTGCATCACGAGCTGATCGATGCCGTAGGGGATGACGTTGGACAGCACGCCCGCGGCCACGCCGCCTGCAAGCAGCAGCGGCGCGCTCACCGCGACCCCCAGCCCGCCGTCGCCGCCGACGAATCCCACCGGGCTGATCATCAGGGCGCCGATGAGCATGCCCACGCCAAGCCCGTCCACTGCCATCCCGGCCCTCGCCACCCGGTGCCCCAGCACGATGTACCCCGCCCACAGCGCACCGGCGATCAGCGAGAACAGTGCCCCGAGCTGGGCCTCTGGCGGCGCGAATCCCGCCAAAGCCACCACCCCGCCGACGGCGAGCGCCAGCGCCCCGCCCGAGCGCAGCGTCCGGGTGCCGAATGCCGCCACGGCGATCGGCCCGATGAACTCGATCGCCACCGAGTTGCCGAGCGGCACCCGCTCGATGGCCAGGTAGAAGAACAGGTTCATCGACGCCAGCGCCGCCCCGAAGGCCGCCGTCCAGGCCAGTTCGCTGCGTGACCAGCTCCGTCGCCACGACCGGCGCAGCACCACGACCACAGCGCCGGCGCCGGCAACCCTGAGCAGGGCGACGGTTCCCGGCCTCAGTTCTGCGAACAGTTCGACAGCCGTGGCAGCGCCCAAGTACTGTGAAATGGCGCCGACGGTGAACAGCGCCTCGGGCGAGACGCGTCCCGCTCCCCAACCTCGTACGACAGATGCGCTCAATAGGTACCTTCCTGTGACAGTGGTCATCTAGGGTCGGAGGCGGACGTATTCAGCTTGGCGAACCATGTCGATGCTCATGCATGATGCGCGTGGCTGAGGCCGCGAGTGTCAACTGCACGGGGCCGACCGCTGAGGTTCGTCGGGCTGACTCAACGGGGAGGAACATGCACATGAAACGGAAACTACTGACGCTCCTGGCAGCGCTCTTTGCGTTGACGCTCTTTGCGGCGGCATGCGGTGACAACGGCGACGACGCCACCGATACTGCCACCGCACCGGCAGCGACGGAAGCTCCCGAGGAGGAGATGGACGAGCCTGAAGAAGAGATGATGGATCATCTCGGCGACGGTTCGCTCGGCGTGGCGGAAGTCGACGAGGGCGAGGAGATCCAGATCCGTTCGCTCAACGCCATCACCGGAGATGTGGCTTTTCTGGGGCTGCCCAATCAGCGTGGCGTCGAGCTGGCCATCGAGCACTTCGGCCCGATTCACGGTTTCGGAGTTGACATAGGAACCGGCCTCGACGACTTGTGTTCGGCCGACGGCGGTCAGGCGGCGGCGCAGGCGATTGTGGCCGATGACAGCGTCGTGGGAGTCATTGGGACATCTTGCTCGGGAGCGGCGGTCGCAGCGGCACCGCTCATCACCAATGCGGGCATGGTGATGATCTCGCCGTCGAATACGTCACCTGCTCTGACGTCTGACTTGGCAGGCACAGCAGGCGAGAACTACAGCGTCGGCTACTACCGGACGGCTCACAACGATCTCTACCAAGGCGCCGCCATGGCCGAGTTTGTTTACGAGGACCTCGGCTTGACCAACGCTGCGGCCATCCACGACGGCGATCCCTACACACAGGGCCTCGCCCAGGCGTTCGCAGATGCTTACGAGGAGCTCGGAGGCACCGTCACCGGGTTCACAGGTGTCAACAAGGAGGACACCGACATGGTGCCCGTGCTGACCGAGATAGCCGCCGGCGGGCCGGACGCGCTGTTCTTCCCGATTTTCCAGCCCGCAGGCGATCACATTGCCGCGCAGGCCTCGGGCGTCGCCGGGCTTGAGAACGTGGTGCTGCTTGCAGCTGACGGCCTGCTTACGGACGGTTTCTTGGAGCTGTCGCAGACAGCAGGGATGTACTTCTCTGGTCCTGATGTGCGATTCGGCGATAACACCAACGAGAGCACCGGCCGCACAGCGGACGACTTCTTGTCCGAGTACGAGACCCTGTACGGCGGGGCGCCCGAAGCTGCCTTCTGGGCACATTCCTACGATGCCACGACGTTGCTGCTCGAGGCCGTCGAGGCGGCCTCCTACGTGGACGGTGACACGCTGGTCATCGACCGCCAGGGCGTTCGGGACTATCTCAACGGCGTCAGCGATTACAGCGGCTTGATCGGCTCCATCAGCTGCGACGAATTCGGTGACTGCGGCGCTCAGCGGATCACCGTCATCCACCACGAGGATCCGAACGACATCGCGACGAGCAAGGCAAACGTGGTCTTCGAGTACCCCTGATCGTGTCGCGCAGTGACGCTCAGATGCCCTCGGCGCGGCCCGATCGGGCCGTGTCCGGGTGCGCTGCGCCAGCGCAGGGCCGTGCCGTACCCGGGTCCAGATGAACGGGTCTGACGTCGGTGCCTCGCGCGTGGCACCCACCGGCCGCCGACGCCGTCGACGCACACGAGTCGACTGGTTCCTCACCGCCCTGCGGGTGTCGATGATCGCCTTGGTCGCGGTTGGCCTGCTGGCCTTCATCGCTCAGGAGATCAACCCCGACAACCCGTTCGCCCGCTGGGCCAATCCCGATGCCACCGGGCTGACCGGGGCGCAGTTCCGCGGGCTGGTGATCTCGGGCATCGCCCAGGGCTCGATGTACGGGCTGATCGCGCTCGGCTACTCGATGGTCTACGGCGTGCTGGGGTTCATCAACTTCGCCCACGGCGAAGTGTTCATGGTGGGCGCCATGACCGGCATGATCACCTCCAACAAGCTGGCCGACGCCGGTCTGTGGGAGTCGAACTTCATCGGCTCGCTGGTGTTCATCGTGGTGGTGTCGATCATCGTGTCGTCGCTGACGGCGGTGGTCATGGAACGGGTGGCGTATCGGCCGCTGCGGGGGGCGCCGCGGCTGATCCCGCTGATCACCTCCATCGGCGTGTCGTTCTTCCTGCAGAACGCGTCGGTGGTGCTGCTGGGGCCGGCCAGCAAGTCCTACCCCGACGTGCCGGACTGGGTGAAGGCCAAGCACACGTTCCTGCAGATCGAGGGCGCCAAGATCCTGGTGATCGTCGTGGCGGCGCTCTCGATGGCGGCGCTGTGGTACTACGTCGACCGCACCAAGACCGGCAAGGCGATGCGGGCCGTGGCCGAGGACGCGGAGATAGCGTCGCTCATGGGCATCGACGTCAACCGCACCATCGTGAAGGTGTTCGCGGTGGGCGGTGCGATGGCGGGCATGGCCGGGATCCTGTGGGGAATCCTGTTCCGCAGCGTCATCCACACCACCGGTTTCCTGCCGGGCATCAAGGCGTTCAGCGCGGCGGTGGTAGGCGGCATCGGCCACCTGGGCGGTGCAATGGCCGGCGGGCTGTCGATCGGGGTGGCCGAGTCGGTCGGGCCGCTGCTGATCCTGGAGCCGCTGGGGGTGAGCGGCGTGTCGCAGCTGCGCGACGCCGTGGCATTCTCGATGCTGATCATCGTGCTGCTGGTGCGGCCCGCCGGCCTGTTCGGCGAGCGGCTGCCCGCGGAGGATCGGGCATGAGCTCGGCTGAGCTGTGGCTGCGGGCTGGCTTGTTCGGCGGGCGGCTGCGGGCGGAGGACCGGGTATGAGCCTGGCTGAGCTGTCGGCCGCGCACGGGCCGAGCCCCACCGCCAGTTCCAGCGGTGACGGCACCAGCGACGATGCGCCGCCGCGCCCGCCGTTCGCGCAGGACTGGCATCGCATCGCCCGCATGGGAGCCATCGGCGCCATCGGGCAGATCTTCATCTCGCTGTCCAACATGCCGGTCAAGCTCGACGGCAGGGCGATCATCGAGGGCGTCCTCAGCCTCGGCTACCTCTCGCTGGTGGTGCTGCCGCTGGCGGCGGGCAGCCGCGTCGGGCACCAGCTCCGGCGCGAGGGCGTGCCGTTCCACCGCCCCGGCGCCCACGAAGTCATCGGCGGGGCCGCATGCGGCGCGCTCGTCGGCGGGGGACTGTCGCTGCTGGCGATGCTCATCGCCAACTTCGACCTGCGCGAACCGCTGGTGAACTGGAGCCCGATCCTGGCCGACCTGTTGGCGTTCAACTGCGGCACGGCGTTCGCGGTGATCATCTGGCTTGCCATCGGCGCAGCCGTGGGCGCTGCGGGCGGCCTGCTGCGAGTGGTGCCGCCGCTGGCACGGCGCGTGCTGTGGACCATGGTGCTCACCCTGTTCGGCTCGGCGGTGCTCGAATCGCTGACCACCGACCTGGCCGAGGGCATGGGCATCGAGGGGCTGATCGACTGGTTCTATGCCCCCCGGGGCGGGCTCACCATCACCGGTGCCATCGCCCTCGCCGCCGGATCGGGAGTGCTGGCGTTCGTGGCCCGGGGCCGCATCAAGGGGGCTAAGGCCCGCATCGACGCGCTCGAAGGCCCCGCCCGCAACCGGGCCCACCTCGGCCTGATCCTGGCCACCGCCGCAGTGCTCGTCATTTTGCCGATGTTCGCCGGCAAGCTCACCAACGAGCTGCTCGCCAACGTCGGCCTGTTCGTGCTGCTGGCGCTGGGGCTGAACATCGTGGTCGGCCTCGCCGGCATCCTCGACTTGGGTTACGTGGCGTTCTTCGCCGTGGGCAGCTACAGCGCAGCGGTGCTCACCGCTGCCACATCGCCGAAGATCCACCCGGAGCTGCCATGGTTTGTGGCGCTCATCGGCGTTGTGCTCCTGACCGGGCTGGTGGGGCTGTTCATCGGCGCCCCAGTCATCCGCATGCGTGGCGACTACCTCGCCATCGTCACGCTCGGCTTCGGCGAGATCATCCGCCTGCTGTTCCTGTCGGACTGGCTGTCGGGATGGTTCGGCGGCTCCCAGGGAATCACCAACATTCCGGGTGCGGAGATCTTCGGCCTGGCCGAGGTGGCCGGCACCGATCCGCGCAGCGTTTTCTACTTGGTGCTCGCGTTCTGCGCGATCGCCATCTACGTCTCGTGGCGGTTGGAGCGGTCGCGCATCGGCCGTGCGTGGATGGCGGTGCGCGAGGACGAGACCGTGGCTGAGGCCATGGGCATCAACACGGTCAACGTCAAGCTGCTGGCCTTCGTGGTGGGAGCCGTGCTGGGGTCGTTCAGCGGAGCGATCTTCTCGGCGAAGGTCGGCTCGGTGTTCCCCGCCAGCTTCCTGATCCTGGTGTCGATCGTCATCCTGGTGGTCGTCATCTTCGGCGGCATGGGCAGCATCGTCGGCGTCATCGCCGGCTCGGCGGTGCTGATCGGCGTGCTCGGCGGCCCCAAGCAGCCGGGCCTGCTGGCGGAGTTCTCCGAGTTCAAGCTGCTCATCTACGGGGCGCTGCTGGTGTGGATGATGCTGGCCCGGCCCGAAGGCCTGATCCCGAGCGTGCGCCGCACCCGCGAGCTGCACCAGGAAGAGCTCGCCCAGGACGCCTGGCTGCGCGGCCAGACCGAGGACGAGCACGAGGGCAACGGCGAGAGCAGTGCTCGCCAGCCGTCGGGAGAGATGTCATGAGCGTCACGACGCCGTCCGGCGCTGCGCAGGAGGCCGCCGAGTCTTCGGCCACGCAGCCGATTCTGGAAACTCGTGTTCTCAGCGTGGACTTCGGCGGGCTGAAGGCCCTCGACGGGTTGGACCTGTCGGTCTGCCCCGGCGAGATCGTCTCGGTCATCGGCCCCAACGGCGCTGGCAAGACCACCCTGTTCAACGCCATCACCGCCACCGTGGCCGCCAGTGAGGGCGACATCCTCTTCGAAGGCAAATCGCTGATCGGCCTCGACCCCAACCGCGTCACCTCCCGGGGCATCGCCCGAACCTTCCAGAACGTCCGCCTGTTCGCCAACATGACCGTCCTCGAGAACGTGATGGTTTCCCAGCACTGCCGCACCCGCCAGAGCGTGTTCGGTGCGCTGCTGTACACCAAGGCGTTCCGCGACGAAGAAGCCGAGATCACCGAGCGGGGCAAGGAAGTGCTGTCGTTCTTCGGTCACCGGCTGACGGGCTACCGCTTCGACCAGCCCGCCTACACCCTGTCGTACGCCAACCGGCGCCGGCTGGAGATCGCCCGGGCCATGGCCACCCAGCCCAAGCTGATCCTGCTCGACGAGCCGGTTGCCGGCATGAATCCCACCGAGTCGGCGGAGCTGACGGGTCTGATCGGCCGGCTGCGCGACGAGTGGGGCTTCGCCATCGTGGTCATCGAGCACGACATGGAGGTGGTGCGCGAGGTCTCCGACCGGGTGGTGGTGCTGGACCACGGCGTGAAGATCGCCGAGGGCGACTATGCCGACGTGTCGACCGATCCGCAGGTCATCGAGGCGTACCTGGGCCACGGGGCGGCGTCGTGAGCAGCGCCGACAGCGGCACGGCGAGCAGTGCCGAGCGGGTGCCGCTGCTGGAGATGCGCAAGGTGAACGCGCACTACGGGGCGGTGCATGCCCTGCGCGACGTCGACCTGTCGATCTATGAGGGCGAGCTGGTGTGCCTGCTCGGCGGCAACGCCAGCGGCAAGTCGACGACGCTCAAGACACTGCTGGGCATGCTGAAGCCCACCTCCGGCGAGGTGGTGCTCGACGGCGAGGTGGTGAACGACCGACCGACCAGCTACCGGGTGGCCCGGGGCATCACGATGGTTCCCGAGAACCGGCGCCTGTTCAAGCGGCTCACCGTGCGCGAGAACCTCCAGCTCGGCGCCTACCTCCGCAAGGACAGCGACGCCATCGCCGCCGACATGGAGCGTGTCTACGAGCTGTTTCCCCGCGTCAAGGAGCGGTTGGCTCAGAAGGCGGGCACGCTGTCGGGCGGCGAGCAGCAGATGGTGGCGATCGGCCGGGCGCTCATGTCCCAGCCGCGGGTGCTGCTGATGGACGAGCCGTCGATGGGCTTGGCGCCGGCGCTGGTGCAGCAGAACTTCGAGCTGATCAGCCAGATTCACGAGGCCGGCATGACGGTGTTCATGGTGGAGCAGAACGCCAACATGGCGCTCGGCATCGCCGACCGGGGATGGGTGCTGCAGACGGGACGTGTGGTTCTGGACGACACCGCCGAGGCCTTGCTGGCAAATCCGGCGTTGCGCACGTCCTACCTGGGCGGCGGCAAGGGCAACGACGAGGGCGAAACTGCCGCCGACGACGCTGGCTGACGCCAAACGGCCCAGCCCTTAGTTCTGCAGTGGCAGGACTGCGTCGGCGACGCCCTCAAGTTCAGCGAACCAATCGTCGGGTTCGCCCACCAGCACAGGCACGAACTTCGACGCACCCACCTCGATGAACCGCTGGATCTGGTCGCGCAAGCCGTTCCAGCCAGTCGGGATGATGTCGCCCGGATCGGCATCGGGCGCCCGCCGTTCGAGGATGGCCTTGTAGCCGGGGCTGATCTCGCCGTGGGTGTAGGGGATGAGCACGCCGAAGTGTTCGGGATCCATCCAGCGCTCATGCTCGTCGGCGGCCTCGTTCACGATCTTCCAGCCGGCCGCAGCGATGTCGGGGGTGCAAAACGACGGCAGCCACCCGTCGCCGAAGCGCCCGCAGCGACGCAGTTCCACCTCCGCGGCCCCGCCCAGCCAGATGTCCATCGGCTTCTGGGCCGGCTTCGGCAGCAGCGACACCTCGTCGTAGCGGTACCACTCGCCGTGGTGGGTGACGGGCTCGTCCTCCCAGAAGCGCTTCAGCAGCGGCAGGGCCTCGTTGAACATCTTCGCCCGCTCGCGGCGCTCGACGCCGAAGGCTGCCTGCTCGTGCACATCGGCGACACCCAGCCCGAACGCCGGCAGCAGCCGGCCGTCGGACAGGCGGTCGAGGCTGGCCAGTTCCTTGGCGAGCACGGCGAGGTTGCGGCCGGGCAGCACCAGCACCGACATGCCGAACTTCATGCGCTTGGTGCGACCGGCGGCGTAGGCCAGGCCCACGATCGGGTCGGGGCATTCGCCGCCGAGCCGTTCGCTCAGCCACAGCGAGTCGAAGCAGTTGTCCTCCAGCGCGTCCACGAACGGGTCGAACGTGGCGTGGTCGTTGGTGAAGCTGCGCGTGCCCAGCCCGAAGCCGATCCGGATCTTCATAAGGCCCACGCTAGGACACCGCAGCCGGCTCCACCCAGGCCGTCCTCGAGCCCGCGGCCCGCACGAAGCGCGCCGGTGCGGGGTCGGCACTGCTCGGCGACCGGCCCCTTCGCCTGAACGGCGCTGCTCCGCGCCGTACCCTCGTGCACTGACGGGCGAACGCCGACCGTGATGAAGGACTGTCGATGGGTGAGACCGCAGCGAACGGGACGATCGACCTGACCTCGCCATTCCGGCTCGACGGGCAGGTGTGCTTGGTGACCGGTGCATCGAGCGGCCTCGGCGTCCGCTTCGCCCGGGTGTTCGCAGCGGCCGGCGCCAAGGTGGCCGTGGCCGCCCGACGGGCCGACCGGCTGGAGGCGCTGGCTGCCGACCTGCCCGATGCGCTCGCCGTGCCGTGCGATGTAGGCGACGACGACGCCTGCCGAGACCTGGTGGCGCAGGTGGTGGACTGCTACGGCAAGGTCGACGTGCTGGTCAACAACGCCGGCGTGAGCGACGCCATCAACCCCGGCGAGCAGGCCGACGTGGAGAGCTTCCGGCAGGTGGTCGACATCAACTTGAACGCATGCTTCCTGCTGGCTGGGCTCGTCGCCGCCGACATCATCGGTCGGGAGGCCACGGGCAGCATCATCAACGTGGCCTCGGTGCACGGGCATGTGGCCTCGGCGCCCAACCTGCAGCCTGCGTACGCGGCGTCCAAGGCGGGACTGGTGAACCTCACCCGTGACCTCGCCGTGCAGTGGGCCACCCGGGGCGTGCGGGTCAATGCACTGTGCCCCGGCTATTTCGAGACTGAGCTGACGGTGCCGATGTTCGACGACGATCGCTCGATGGCGTGGATCAGCCGGAACGCCCCGATGCGGCGCCCCGGGCACGAGCATGAGCTCGACGGGGCGCTGCTGTTCTTGGCCAGCGACGCCAGCAGCTACGTAACCGGCAGCTCGCTCATGGTGGACGGGGGCTGGACCGCCCGATGAGTGCTGCCCGCCGCTTCGATCCGATTGTGCCTTGCGGGGGAGATTGGTGAGCCGGCCGGTCGCATCCGGGCTGCGAGTGGGCGCGGCCGCACTGGCAGCAGCGCTCGGCGGCGGCTGGTGGCTGGCTTCGGGCCGCTGGCGGCGCACATGGCGCGCCGACTCGCTGACCGGTGTCGCCACCCGGGACGGCGCACTGCGCCACCTGCATGCCGAGCTGATGCGCTCGACACGCACCGGCCGGATGGTGGGCGTGGCGTTCTGCGACGTCGATGCTTTCAAGCAGGTCAACGATCAGCACGGCCACTTGGCCGGCGACCTGGTGCTCGTCACCGTGGCACAGTGCCTGCGCGACGCGGTGCGGCCATCCGACGTGGTGGCCCGTGTGGGTGGCGACGAGTTCGTGGTGGTGTGCGGCGGGCTGCGCAGCGCAGCCGACATGGAGATCATCACCGAGCGTCTGCATGCATCGCTCACCCAAGCGCCTGCGCACAACGAAGCCGGCGACCCCTTGGCCGAGATGGGCGTCACCGTCAGCATCGGCAGCGCCACCGGACGCGGCGGCGAGGTCTCACCCGGCACACTGCTCCACGCCGCCGACCGCTCGATGTACCAGCAGAAGGGCTGGCGGTCCTAAAGCGGTCGGTTCCCTGCCAGACAACGAGGAATGTGTCGGCCGAGGCCACTCGACCTCGGTCACCGTTGGTGTCGCAGCCAGGTGACACACTCACAGCCGTGGCCGGGACGACCGAACTGAGCGCCGACGACCCTCGCTTCGTCGACTTGGCTCGTGAGCTGCTCCATTGGCACGGCAGCAGTGCCCACGAGGACAACGTCAGGTCTGCCGTCCGTAACTTCCTCATTGGCACCGAGCTGACAGAGTTCTACGAGATCGAATCGGAAGCCAGCCCCAATCCTCAGCGCATCAAGCGAAGCCGCGTCGATCTCGTTTTGTCTGATGCGTTCATCGAGGTCAAGACGCGAATCGGGGTCGCCGCAGACGCGGCGACCCCCGCCCCCGATCATGTGGCACAACTTGATGGGTACCTCGATTCATCGCCGGATGTGAACCTTGGGGTACTCACCGACGGGCGTCATTGGCTCCGCAGGACCACGGGCCAGACGCAGGTGCCGACGGCGTATCCATGGGCGTTCGTCTTGAACGAGCCAGACGACGCGGTGGAGCTCTATCGCTGGCTCAACGAATACATCTTCAGCGGTTTACGAGCAAAGCCGATTGACGCGAACACGATCGGCACTGAGTTCGGCCCCGCCAGTCCGGTGTACGCGACCCACATTGAGCTCATACGCCGGCTGTTCGAGCGGCACCGCGACGACCGCACGGTCGCAATCAAATACGACCTCTGGCAGGAACTGCTGGAAGTTGCTCTAGGAGAAGTCGTCGGCACCGAGGCGACCGAGTCTCTGCACAGCCTGTTCGTCCGTCACACGTACTTGGTGACCATGATCGGCATGGTGACTCAAGCGACGTATGGCGTGGATATCGAGCATCTGTCCGCTCAGGATCCGATGGACCTGCTCGTCGGGCGTCTATTCGCGGCCGACACGGGCCTCGTAGGCGTCATCGAGACGGACTTCTTCACATGGCTGGGCGAAGTCGATGGCGGTGTTGATGTCATTCGGGAGATGGCCGCGTGGACAGCCTCGTATGACTGGTCGACTGCCGAGCTGGGAATGGCGTCGACGCTGTATCAGAGCGTCATCCCCCCAGCCGAGCGCGAACAACTCGGCGAGTACTACACGCCTGACTGGCTCGCTGAAGCCATGGTTATGGAGGCAGTGACAGACCCACTCGCACAGCGAGTGCTGGACCCAGCGTGCGGCTCGGGGAGCTTTCTTGTCGCTGCGATCCGACACCTGCTGGTGGCAGCGCACGAGGGGGAACTGACGCCAGCCGAGACCCTTGCCACGCTGCGCGGCAATGTCATAGGTGTGGATGTACATCCGGTCGCTGTCCACCTCGCACGGTCCGAATGGGTACTCGCAGCGCGTGATGCCATAGCAACTGTTGACGGGCGGCCTGACTTCACGCCGCCCGTTTACCTAGGGGATTCGCTGCAGTTGTTGACGACTTCGGATCAGCTGTTGGGCCGTGCCGAGGTCGCTATCCCGGTCACAGGCGACCCGCTGCGTCGCGAGTTGCGCTTTCCCCGATCGTTGATCGAGCGTCCGGAAGTGTTCGATTCGGTCATGGAGCAGGTGGCGTCGCAAGTACGCGTAGGAGGCGACCCCCGCCAGGCCCTCGAAGACTCAGGGATTTCTGATGCGGAGCGCGCCGCTTTGGCTCCTGCGCTCGATCTCCTGGAAGCACTGCACACAGAAGGTCGCGACCACATCTGGAGCTACTACACGCGCAACGTTGTGCGGCCTCTGGTGTTGGCCGAAGAGACCGTTGACGTCATCATTGGAAACCCACCATGGATCACCTATAACCAGACCGTCGACCGTCTCCGCGAACGACTCAGGGAGCTCAGCGCCGGGTATGGCATTTGGAAGGGCGCTCAGTTCGCGACCAACGCCGATCTGGCTGCGCTGTTCTTCACCCGATGCGCTGACCTCTATCTCGCTCCCGGCGGTGTCTGCGCCATGGTCATGCCGCACTCTGCCTTAGCCCAGGGCCACTACTCGAAGTGGCGGACCGGGCGGTGGAACAAGCCCGATGCTCCGCTCAACATGAATCTGGCGCATTCGCTTCCGTGGGACTTGGAGACGCTCGACCCGAATGACTTCTTTCCGGTTCCCGCCTGCGTGGTGTATGGCAGCCGGTCGGAGTCCGGCAGCGAGCTACCCACCGAGGTCGAGCGGTGGCGAGGTACACCAGGCGCTAGCGATGTTGAGCGAGTCGTGTCTCCGCTCGTGCATGGTGAGGAATTTCGATCGCCCTACGCGGACCGCGCGCGCAACGGGGCGACGATCTTCCCGCGGCGACTCTTCTTCGTTGTCGAAGATCCATTAAAGGGGCCGGTGGTGGCGGCCAACTCGATTCGCACCAATCCGCGACGTGGGGCACACGACAAGGAACCGTGGCGTTCCGTGGATCTTCAGGCGATCCATCAACGGACAGTCGAGCGGACGCACTTGTTCAATGTCGCACTTGGTGAAAGCGTTGCGCCCTACTTCATGCTCGACACGCTTCCAGCCCTGCTGCCAATCAGCGACGAGGGAACGATTGAGCGGCTTGCCGGCGATCAGAGCCGGATCGATCCGGCGTCGCTGCGGTGGCGTATGCGGGAGCGTTGGAATTTGGTCTCGGACGTGTGGGAGCAGCGACGCTCGACGACGCTGGCGGATCAGCTGGACCACATGGGCAAGCTCTCGGCTCAACTCACTTGGCGTTCGTCAGGCGCAGCCGACGATGCGGGACCGCGGGTGCTCTACGCCGCCTCCGGGCATCCTACGGCGGCGATCTGCCCCGACTCGGAGGTCATTGTCGAAAACTCCCTCTACTGGTTGCCGACCGAGTCGCACGACGAGGCTCTCTACTTGTGCGGAATTCTGAACTCGCTGACTCTGCGGACTCTTGTCGAGCCACATGTGCCGAAGGGACAATGGGGTCCGCGTCATGTGCACACGCATGTGTGGAAGCTGTGGATACCGCCATATGACGCCGCGGAGCAGACGCACTCGGCAATAGTCGAAGCAGCCAGCGCTGTTGCGAACGGAGTCGCCGATCTGCTCAGTCGGGAACGACAGCAGCGTTCAGCGGGCGGTCTCGATACGAGGCGAGCGAGGCAGCTGGCGCGCGCATGGCTCGCGGAGTCCGATTCTGGAGCGGCTGTGGAGCGACACGTCAGCAAGTTACTTGAATCAATGTGATTCGCTGATTGCGGTGTCTTCTCCGAATTGTCTGTACATCCTCGATGTCCGACAGTCACTGGGGATAAGTGGCTCGTGCTGATTGTAGGTTCCCTCGTCAGGACTCATCAGGTCAGTATCTGGATATGGAAGCCGTTAACGATGACAGCGCCGGAGATGTTCACCAGATTGCAAACGCCAGAGCCATCATCACTAAGACTAAAGCTCTCGTAGCATCATCCAAGGCAGATTGAGTAAAGTTACTGCGATTGAGGCTCTCGGCCCGATTTTGTCGTGTATATCGCGTCAGCAGTCTGGCGGAGGTCGTTATTGGCAGGATGTCACTTGCGTCCAACGTATACCTGACGCCGGGACGTGCAACCATGAGCGTGGCGACTAGCGCGGACAATAGATATAACAGTGAAACTATCGTAAGGAACAGAGCATAAGCATTATCCACATTGCCATTCGATAATGTGAGTGTCAAAGCCGCAAGGTTGCCTGCAAATACGAGGCCAAGAAGCTGTAGTACAGCTAACGCCTTAGCCTCCAGGCCACGAATTCGCGCTTGATCTGCCTCATGAAATGCGAGCAGCATACTCACTGAATGATGGCGCCCTTCACTAGAGAGGAGGTATAAGCCGCCTTCGAGCGAGACCTCACTTTGGTCGAGTTCGCCATCCTTAAGTTGTTGTACAAGTTCGTCAATCTTGGGTTTTGCCTTCAGGGCGCTCGGTAAACTAGGCAGCACCCATCTACCGAAGCGCTTGAGGCCATTTGCGACGGTCACAGCTGCCTTGGCAACAATGTTGATGAGACGACTCATTAGTCTAGCTTCGGCTCTGGTCTCGTAGGAGTCCTGTAGACGCAGTCACCGTTGATCGAGAGCAAATTCGACCAGCAATTTACCAAGCAGACTCGAAGGTCTGTTATCCAAGAGGTCGTCTAGGAAGCTGAATTCTCCCGCCGGATTACATTCCAAGAATACCGGTTCTGAGTACTCAATCTGGTCCAAGATGAAATCAAACGCGCCATACTGCAGCGAGAACTGATGCATGAAGGAGTGACATTGATCGACAAGCATCGGCTGCGGCTCCCAAGGTGCCCACGGTATCGAGGGATCCGTGCGCCAGTCCAGAGAACTCCTAGGCCTACATGCTCCTAGGGCTTGAGTACCGATCATGAGCATGCGCGCTTCATGCGTCCCGTTGATCCGTTCTTGAACGAATACAGGTTGCTCGGACCATTCGGAAGAACCTAATGCGAGTGCTTGGTCCGCAGCAGTCGTAAAGACGAATGACTGATCCGAAAACTCCCAGAATGCCGTAGCGATTGATTTGACGACGCAAGGCCCAATACGAGTGTTGAATGACTGTGCTTGAGTACGACTGTTAGTAATGAGCGTTTGAGGTACAGCGATGCCACATTTTGTTGCAACGGCAAGCTGTTGGACTTTGGATTCAGCTGCTAGAGTATCCACTGGATCATTGAGCTAACGTACTCCCATACTCCTCAAGAGCTGTGACCATGCAAGCCATTGCCGCCGCTGCACAAGAATGTCGTCTATCTGCTTAGCAGAAGGTACGGGACCGTGGGGGTCTCGTTCTGGCAGCAGTTGGCGCATCCATGCAACACGAGGTAAGTCATCGACACGCCATCCATTCTCTCCGAGTATCGCCGAGAATCTGCCAAGTAGATCAAGCCGTTCTCGGTTGGCACGCACCACGTCAAGTTCTGGCGCTTCTCGGTGAAGCCACGATATGACTCGATCGAGCGCGAAGTCTGATTCGTGAGCTAGGAGGAGGACGTCCGTCACGTGCCCTTCTGATCTTCGCCTGTTTCTACATCACCCTTCTTGGTCATGAGGCCGTTCCGGGCCAACCAAGAATCGACCCAAACACCGTTTTCCCACACTTGGGCCGTTTGCGTATCTGTCCGGTAGCGGGTCACCGGTGGATCTGTCAACTGGCGTTGCGCGCGCAAGTGTGCCAAGAGCATGACTGAGTGCCTTCCGTCACAAGGCGAGACACAGCTCTGGCAGTGCTACCGGCTGGCTCGACTGCATTAATCAATCTAGCCGAGGGCTGGCGTGCCCTCGAAGTTGCCGGGGTCGTCGGCCGTGGGCAGCATCGGGCGCGCCCGCCAGTCCATGGCCTCCTCGACGCCGTCGATCACCTCGGACCACTCCTCGGCATTCCAGCCCTGGGCCGAACCGAGCACGCTGGCGTCCTGGGCGAGGTGCACGAGGGCGGGCAGCCGTTCCAGGCCCAGCGATCGAACGAACTCGCGATCGGGATCGAGCAGCACGAAATGCTCGTCGGCGAAGCGGCCCAGGAAGCTGCGGGCGCCCTGCGCATCGCTGCACACCACGAACGCGCAGCGCACGTCGGCCTCCTCGTACACCAGGAACAGCCGCGATGCCGTGGGCAGGATCCAGCCGCTCTGGTGCGTGTAGGGGTCGATGACGACGCCCATGAGGTTGAACACCACCAGCCATTCGGCCAGCGTGTGGGTGTGGCCGGTGAGCGTCTCGAGCTTGATGTCGGTGGACGGCGCGTCAAGCACGGCAGGCAAACTAGCGCTCCCGGTGGGCGCGGCCACGGTTCATGCGCCGATGTGCCGGTGATCAGATCGGCGGACGCAGCAGCTCGGCGGCCAGGGGGCAGTCGGCCCGCTGCCAGCCGGCAGCCGGCTCGATGCCGCCCGGACCCACGACATGGCTGAACAGACCAATCGGCACGATCTCCTCGTCGTGTTCCCACGGCTCGTCGGCCACGGAGCCCGCAGCGGCCTCGAAGAGCGGCTGCGGCAGTGCCCGCCCCTGCCCGACGATGCACCACACCTCCACCCCTGACACATACCCGACCGCCGCAGCGGCATGCGAGCCGCCGGCCGCGATCACCGCCTCGGGCCCGGCCGCAGCAGCCTCCACCAGGATCACCTCGGCGGTCGAGCACGCAGCCGCCAAGCCGGCGAGCGGCACGTCGGTCACCTCACAGCCCTCGCCCGCGAGCCGTCGAGCCAGGCCGGCGCCCTCGCCGTAGGCGTCGATGATGCGCAGCTCGATGTCGGCGCGCCGCCCCAGTCCCTCAGCGGCCAGGTCGGGCCAGCCCAGCAGGCACACCGCGGCACCCTCGGGCAGCGCATCGGCGGCGTGGTCGGCAGTGGCATCGGCGCGCAGCTCGGCCGCGAACTCGCGCGCATCCCGGTACGGCTGCGACGAGGCGCACACCCGGGCCGCCATCGACCACAGCGCGCCGGCGACCGGGTACTTGTCGAGGATGCGGCGGCACACCGTGACCAGCTCCAGCGGGTCCGAGGCGAGCGCGCCCAATGCCGATGCAGCCTCGCGCACCAGCACGTCCTGGGACAGGTCGCCCGCACGTGCCACATAGCGCAGGTGCTCCATCGGGTGCACGCGCCGAAGCTATCCCGTGCCCGATCGTGTCTTCCCGCGTCGAGCCGTTTCGTCGGCGCTTCCGCGCACAGGATGAATCCGACGTCGCTAGCGCCGGCTCGTCAGAGTGCTTCAGGTGCTCTGGGTCTGCAGCCGGCGCGCGATCACCTTGAGGCACAGCGTCTCGTCGGCGCCTTCGAAGATCGACAGCACCCGGGCGTCCACGAACAGCCGGCTCACCGTGTATTCCTCGGCGAAGCCGAACCCGCCGTGGAGCTGTTGCGCCTCGCGCGTCACCCACTCGGCGGCCTTGCACACATACGCCTTGATCATCGACGCCTCGAGCGCACCGCCGCCCCGAGCCATCATGCGGGCCACCTCGTAGCTGTACTGGCGGGCCGCGGCGATGATCGCCGCCATGCGGCCCAGCTTCGCCTGCGTCAGCTGGTACTCGGCGATCGGCTGGCCGAACACCTTGCGCTCGTCGGCATAGGTGCGGGCCTCGTCGTAGGCCGCCTGCATGACGCCCACCGCCCGGGCCGCCGTCTGCAGCCGCCCGTTCTCGAAACCGGCCATCTGCAGGTAGAAGCCCTGCCCGATCCCGTCGTCGCCTCCGATGAGGTTCTCCGCGGGCACGAACCAGTCGTCGAAGGCGATCTCGAAGCTGTGCATGCCCCGGTAGCCCAGCGTGGCGATGGCCCGCCCCTCGATGGTGCCGCCCCGCTCGTCGGTGAACTGGAAGTCGTGGCCTTCCGACTGGGGCTTCGGCACGATGAACAGGCTGAGGCCGCGGTGGGCCTTGCGCCGGTCGGGATCGGTGCGGGCCAGCAGCATCAGCACGTCGGCCCGGCCGGCGAAGGTGCACCAGGTCTTGGTGCCCGAGATCAGCCAGCCGCCCTCGGCGGGCGACGCCGACACGACCAGGTTGGCCACGTCGCTGCCGTAGTCGGGCTCGGTGACGGCAACGGCCACCATGGTCTCGCCGGTGGCGATTTGGGGGAACCAGTGCTTCTTCTGCTCCTCGGTGCCGCCCCGCTCCAGCGCCCGGGTGAGGATCTCGGGCCGGGTGATGAGCGAGCCGCCCGCGCCCAGCGATGCCCGCGACAGCTCCTCTGTGGCGATGACCATGCCGAGGTAGTCGCTCTCGGAGCCCGAGGCGAATCCGCCGTATTCCTCGGGCACCGACAGGCCGAAGCAGCCCAGCTCAGCCAGCCCGCCGATGATGTCTTCGGGGATGTCGGTATCGCCCCGGTGGATGTGCTCGGCGGCGGGGGCGATCTTGTCCTCGCCGAAACGGCGGAAGGTCTCCGCCACGAGCTCGAAGTCCTCGTCGAGGTGGCTGGGTGCGTCGAGGCCGGCCAGCGTGGCGACGTAGGCGGGGTTGCGGTAGGCGGCCACGAAGTCGCGGGCGCCGTCGAGGGCGCCGGGCTCGAGGCCCCACTGGGCCTCGCGGGCGAACAGCCGGGCGTGGAACTCGCCGAGGGCGTCGGCGATGAACCCGCAGGCGAGACGGGCCTCGGCGTCGCCCAGCGCCCCCCACGCGACCAGCGAGTCGCAGATGCGCAGCGCCGAGGCGGTGTGCGCCAAGTCGTACAGGAAGCACTGGTGGTCGTCGCCCATGCCGACCGCATGACTGCACGCACGGCTCAACGCGGCGTTGCCCACGGCCAACGCATCGGCCGCCGCCTGCATATCCGGCTCGGTCACAGCAAGGCCAGCGTCGGCAGTCATTTCGTCCCCGTCGTCGTCACAGCCGCACAGGCTAAAGCCCGCTCCTGCGCGCGGCCCGGGCAGTGGCGGTGCTGGATCCGGTCAGCGAGGATGCTGCGCCGTACGATGACTCGGTCCACGCTTCAGCACCACTGCTCCTGACCATCGCAGGGAGGTTCCTGTGACCGTCTATGACCGCCCGTTCGGGCGCTACTTCGAGGATTTCGAGATCGGCGACGTGTACCGGCACTGGCCGGGCAAGACCATCACCGAGGCCGACGATCACCTGTTCTGCATGATCACGATGAACCACCACCCGCTGCACACCAACGAGTGGTTCGCCCAGCACGAGACCGTGCACGGCAAGAACGTGGTGGTGGGCAATCTCGTGTATTCGCTGGTGCTGGGCATGAGCGTGCCCGACGTGAGCGGCGCGGCCATTGCCAACCTCGAAGTCGAGACGCTGACCCACTCGCGCCCGACGTTTCACGGCGACACGATCTACGCGGTCACCAAGGTGCTCGACAAGCGTGAGTCTGGCTCGCGGCCCGACCGGGGCGTGGTGACCGTGGAGACCCGGGCGTTCAACCAGCGCTCCGAAGAGGTGTGCTACTTCCGCCGCAAGGTCATGATCTGGAAGCGGGATGCTGCGCCCGAGCGCCGCTTCCCTTTCAGCGACGAGGCAGCCGTCAGCGAGGGCTGATCGCTTGCGCCAGCGACTGCGCCTGGCGATTGCGGATGAGCGTGCCCACTGCCGAGCCGGATTCGCATGGAGCGCTGCTTGCGCGACTTGATGAACGTGACGGGCTCCATGCGCGCCTGAGCCAGTGGTGGGAGGCCGAGCGGCGAGATCTGCCGTGGCGGCGTACCCGAGACCCGTGGCTGGTGCTGGTTTCGGAGGTCATGCTGCAGCAGACCCAGGTGGATCGGGTGCTGCCGTACTTCGAGTCGTTTGCCGAGCGCTGGCCTACGCCAGAGCAGTGCGCGGCAGCGGAGCTGGCCGACGTGCTGGCTGTGTGGCAGGGACTGGGTTATCCCCGGCGCGCTCGCAATCTCTGGCGGACGGCGACAATCATCAGCGAGCGCCACGGCGGCCGGGTGCCCGCCGATCTCGAGGGCCTGCTGGCGCTGCCGGGCGTGGGGCCGTACACCGCTCGGGCAGTCCAGGCGTTCGCCTTCGGCATCGACACAGGCGTGGTGGATACCAACGTGGGCTGCATCCTGGCCCGCTGGACAGGTCGCCGGCTGGCTCCGGCAGAAGCCCAGCGGATTGCGGACGAACTGGTACCCGCGGGGGAGAGCTGGGCATGGAACCAGGCGATGATGGACCTCGGCGCCCAGGTCTGCACCAAGCGAGACCCAAGCTGCGGCCAGTGCCCGGCTCAGCAGTGGTGTGCGTGGGCGGGCGAGGTCCTGGGTTCGAAGCCTTCGGGCCAGCCAGATCCGGCCGACCGCACCGCCGGGGTCAGTGCGCGGCAGGCGCCGTTCGAAGGCAGCGACCGCCAGGCCCGTGGCCGCCTGCTCGCAGCACTGTCAGATGGCCAGCTTCCGACGGAACAGGCTGTCGCAGTGATGAGGCTCGAACATGACGCATCCCGCGCTCAACGGCTTGTCGCCGAGTTGACCGCCGAGGGCCTGATCAGTGCAGCGGGCGACCATCTTTGCTTGGGCGCAGCGCGTCAGCGAGCGGGCTGACGGATAATCGTCTCGGAGCCAGCAGTGAACTCTGAGAAGCGGGTACGGCTGGGAGCGCCGACTGGAAGCCCCTGCTGCCTCGCAGCGAATTCAGTTGTCCCGGTCGGCGCTAAGCAGCCACGAGCTGTTCGATCAGCTCGTCGAAGGCCTTGTCGGCGATGGCGACCATCTCGTCGTCGGTGCGGTCCTGGATGGGATGCTCCACCCACACGGCCGCCGGGTCGAAGCCGAGCGCCTTGCCCTGCACCTCGGCCCCGTCGACGAACTGGACGGTGGCGACGAACACCGACGGGATGCCGCGGCGTTCCAGATCAGCGATGTCGTGCACACTGCACGACGTGCAGCTGCCTCAATCGGCTAGCGCTTCGATCACCACGTCGCACTTGGTGGCGATCTCGTGGCGCAGGTCGACTGGGGCCGGCTTGGTGAACGTGGGCTTGGAGTAGCGCTCGACGCGCAGGCCCCGCTCGGTCAGCCGTTCCTCGAGCCGGTTCAGGAAGCGGTCGCCGCGGGGCTTGCTGATGTCCAGCAGGCCCACGGTGAGGCCGTCCAGCGAATCGGGCCGGGTGACCCGTTCACGATGGGCGGGTGCCGCTTCGTTCGTCGGGTCCAAGACGACAGTGCTCATGTGGTCCCCCCTGTGTTGGATCCGGTGGGCACGTCCTGATCGACTGTAGCCGCCCCGGGGCTTAAGCGGCCCGTGAGCGGAGCGAACAAGAGCGGCAAGCGAGGACGAGATGATCCTGCTAGCGCCAAGGGTCGATCTCGACGCAGACGGGCTGAGCGCCGACCTCGCCGTTCACCCAGCCGCCGATGACCGCCGAGAACAGCCCTGCGCCGCCGCCGCAGTGCACCAGGTGCAGGCCTCCCTCACGGAATTTCGGCAGGTCGGCTTCAGCTAGGAACTCGGGGACCCCTTCGGCGATGCCGCCAGCGCCGCGCGCCAGCTCCGAGCCGGGGCGAGTCGTCAGCTCGTTGATGCGCTCGGCGGTCTGATCGCGGGTCCAGCCGCTGTCGATGAAGACACGGGAATGATCGGGCGCCACCGCCAAGATCGCGTCGAAGCCCAGCACCAGCTTCGGATGGTGGATCGCATTCAGCGCCGCCGCCATGGTGCGGGCCAGCGACTCGGGATCGCGAGAGAGCTGGTCGACCACCGAGCGAGGCGCCTCGCCAGGGAAGGCGGTCACAGTGTTGGTGCCGGACTCGAAGCCGAAGTCAGTGCACAGCGGATCCCAGCTGGCGCCATCTGATCCTTCAGCGCCGTCGTCGGCAGCGCCTTCGATCTCAGCGAAGCAGAAGCCCACCTTGCCGGGCTGGCCGAGCGCCGCTCGGTCCACCTCGCCAGGCCGCCCCCCGCCCACATTGCGAACGATGAGCTGCACCGCCCGCCCGATCGTGCTGTTGGCCCGGTTGCCCTGGCCGAACACGTTGATCCCGTTGTTCATGCCGATCTGGCGGGCGATCGGCCCGTTCACGATGAACACCGGCCCGACCGGCATCGTGGTGGCCAGCATCCCGTGCATGTTGAAGGTGTCATTGCACACGGCGGTCAGCGCAGCCAGCACCACTGGGAAGTACTCGAGCCGGCAGCCGGCCATGACGGCGTTCACCGCGGCCTTCTCGACGGTGCAGTCAGCGAGATCGGGAGCGACGTTGGCCACTATCTCGTCGGGGGCACGCGACGTTCCTGCCAGCATCGCGGCCACGCGCTCAGCTGTGGGTGGAACCAGCGGCAAACCGTCCGACCAGCCCCGGTCGAACATCGCCTCGTGGGCGTCTTCCTGACTGCCGAGTTCGACGCGACGAGCGCTCAGGCCCGAGCTGCCGAAGCGAGCCTCCAAGGCGTCGACGTGAGCCGGATCGACCGAGAGCGAACCGCAGCCGGGCCGGTGCTCGGGCAGGCTGGCGCCCAAGCTGTCGAGTCCGGTGAACGATTCCCATTCGGGTCGCGACCACCCCACGATGCGGCCGGCCTCGCCGCCGTCAGCGAACCTCATCAGCGTCGGCACCGTCTCGATGTCGTGATGCCACGAGAAGCCAAGGTCGTCGTCGTGCAACCGGGCTGAGACCGCCTCGGGGAAGGCGGGGTCATCCTGGGTGAACACGGTCAGCGAGCCCCGGGCCTCGATGTCCGCCAGCACCGGCTCGATCAGCTCGCATGTCGGACAGTCCCGTTTCACCACGGCCACCAAGCCGTTCCGCGGCACGCTCGCCGCCGCGTCGTCGGCCGTGTTCCCGTCAGCGCTCGAAGCCATGGCCGGAGGCTATATGTGGCTCGCCGGGGGCGGCCCGGGCGAGGTTCGGCTGTCTAGGGTTGGCGCCGTGACTGACTCGAGCGACCAGCCCTCCATCGACAGCCGGCTTTTTCGGGATGTGCTGGGGCACTTCCCGACGGGCGTCACCGCCGTCACCGCCGTGAACGACGGCCGGCCGGTCGGCATGGCCATCGGCTCGTTCACCTCGGTGTCGCTCGACCCGCCGCTTGTGGCGTTCCTGCCCACCAAGGACTCGTCGACGTGGAGCGACATCCGTGCTGCGGGCAGCTTCTGCGTGAACATCATGGCCCAGGACCAGATGGCCACTTGCGGGGTGATGGCCAGCAAGGCCGACGACAAGTTCGCCGATGTGGAGTGGCGGCCGGGGCCTACCGGCGCCCCGATCATCGAGGGCTCGATTGGCTACATTGACTGCACGATCGAAGCCGTGCATGACGGCGGCGATCACGACATCGTCGTGGGGCGGGTGGTCGAGCTCGAGGTGCTCGACGCGAAGGATCCGCTGCTGTTCTGGAAGGGTGGCTACGGCACCTTTGCGTGACGGCCGGCTGATGGACGGGCAGCGGTGATCGGCACCGTCGCCCGCATTGTGCTGGGTGCGCTGTTTCTGGCATCGGGGGCGCTGAAGCTGCGCGACCAGTCATGGCCCGGCGCTGCCCGTGCGATGGGTGCGCCCCGTTGGACAGTGCCCCTCATCGCGCCGGCAGAGATCGCGCTGGGGGCGGCCCTGGCGGCAGGCGTCGCCGTGCCATGGCCGGCGTGGCTGGCGCTCGGGCTGCTCGCCGTGCTCAGCGCGGCGCTGGTGCGCGTGTTGCGGCGCCCGCACGACGAGCGCCCCGCCTGCGCCTGCTTCGGCCGCTGGTCTGCGAAGCCGGTTGGCGCCGGTTCGCTTCTTCGCAACGGCGCGCTGGCCGCACTTGCCGTGCTGGCGCTCTTCTAGGCCGCTTGCGCCGCCCGTGCTGTCTGCGCGTGGCTCACGCCACGCCGAGCACGTCGCAGATGAACGCCAGGATGAACGCCTCATCGCGCCAGGCGTCGTAGCGGCCTGAGGGGCCGCCGTGGCCGGCGCCCATCTCGGTGCGCAGCAGGATCGGCTTGGTCGAGGTGGTGGTCGCACGCAACTTGGCCACCCACTTGGCGGGCTCCCAGTACTGCACCCGCGGGTCGGTCAGCCCGGCAGTGACCAGCAGGGCAGGGTGGTCGGCCGCCTCGACGTTCTCATACGGCGCGTACGACCGGATCGTCTCGAACGCTGCCGGGTCGTTCGGGTCGCCCCACTCGTCGTACTCGGTGACTGTCAGGGGGATGGCCGGGTCGAGCATCGTGTTCAGCACGTCCACGAAGGGCACTTCGGCCACCACGGCGCAGAAGAGCTCTGGGTGGCGGTTCACCATCGCCCCCATCAGCAAGCCGCCGGCGCTGCCGCCCCGGGCGCAGATCCGGCGCGGATCGGCCCATCTCTCCGACGCCAGATGGCCAGCGCAGGCGGCGAAGTCGTCAAACGTGTTGTGCTTGCTGGCCAGCTTGCCGCCTTCGTACCAGGCTCGCCCCAGCTCGCCGCCGCCGCGGACGTGAGCGATGGCAAACAGCACTCCGCGGTCCAGCAGCGACAGCCGGACCGTCGAGAACGACGCCGACATGCCGATCTCGTAGGCCCCGTAGCCGTACAGCAGGCACGGCGCCGGCCAGCTGACTGCGCTCGGCTTCCACACCAGGCTGATCGGCACCGCCGTGCCGTCGGGTGCCGTGGCGGTGATGCGCTCGGTCGTGTAGGCACTCAGGTCGACATCGCCCAGCACGGGAAGCTGGTCGAGCAGCTCCCGCTCGCCGCTGTCGACGTCCAGCTCGAAGATCGACGGCGGCGTCACCATCGAGGTGTATCCGAAGCGGTAGCGGCGGGTGTCGAACTCGGCATTCGCCCCGCCGCCTGCCTCATAGACCGGCTCGGGCATCTCGATCTCGAACGCAGGGCCGAGCCCTCCCACGCCCTCATCGCCGTGGTCTGTAGTGCTGGTACTCGAATCGCCGGTATCTGCGCCGCCCGGGACCGCTCCGCTCGCTTGGACATCGCGAGTGTCGTGAACCCGCAACCGGACCAGACCGTCTTGGCGCTCGTGAACAACTACGAAGTCCTTGAAACAGTCCATGCCGTCGATGCGGATGCCTTCGCGAGCGCCGATCAGCTCGCGCCAGGTGCTTCCCTGCCCCGAGGCAGCCTCCGAAGCTGGTGTGTCGCCTGCCGGCGCGGAGCTGCCTTCGCCCGCGGCATCGCTGCTTCCCCGCGTCTCGCCTGCACTCAGCACGGGTGCCTCCACGAGCCGGAAGTCCAGCGCTCCGTCGTTGGTCACGATGAGCAGCCGGTCGCTTTGGTGATCGACGCCGTACTCGATGCCTGGCTGCCGTTCGCGTACGAGCAATGGCTCGGAAGCGGGCCGGTCGGCGTCGATGAGCCATTGCTCGGACGTGATCTTCGACTGCGAGCCGATCACGACGAACCGCTCGCTGCTGGTCGCGCCCACACCCACCCAGAACCGCTCGTCATCTTCGCGGCACGCCTCGACGTCGCCGACGGGGTCGGTGCCGACGACGTGGCGGATCACCCGGTTGGGCCGCTGGGCGTCGTCGGTGCGAACGGCGAACAGCGTCGAGTTGTCGTTTGCCCACACCAGCCCGTAGCTGAGCTCGCTCAGCCCGCACCCCGGCGCGGGCACGTCGTGGCCGTCCAGCACCTCACCGGTCGCGAGGTCGACCACTGTCAGCGTGTACTGCTCGTCGCCGTCGGTGTCGACGGTGTAGGCGAGCAGGCGGTGATCGGGGCTGACAGCCAGGTCGCCGACGGCGAAGTACTCGTGGCCTTCGGCCAGTTCGTTCTCGTCGAGCAGCACGGTCTCGTCATCGTCGGCGCTGCCCCGGGGGCGCCGCACGTGGATGACGTACTGCAGCCCCTCCACCGTGCGGGCCCGGTACTCCCAGTCATCCTTCGGCGTCGGAAGCGACTGGTGGGTCTCCTTGGTGCGGGCCTTGATCTCGCCGAAGATCTGCTCGCGCAGATCGGCCAAGTGGCCTGTCGAGGCTTCCGCATAGGCGTTCTCGGCCTCGAGATACTCCCGCACCGCGGGGTCGTCCCGATCACGCAGCCAGTGCCAGGGGTCGTCGGTCTCAGTGCCGTGAATGCGCCGCACGTGCAGCCGCTGTGGTGCCACCGGAGCTTGCGTCATGGAGCCCGCACCGTACCGCCCGAGTTGCGTCGGGCCATGTGTGGCGACCTGCGGCGACCGCGTAGCGTGGCAGCGTGCCGATTTATGCGCTTGGCGACCATGTGCCCGACATCCACCCCGATGCCTTCGTGATGCCCGAGGCGGTCATCATCGGGCGGGTGACGATCGGCCCGGAGGCGTCGATCTGGTCGGGCGCAGTGCTGCGCGGCGACGACAACGACATCGTCGTGGGGGCCGGCAGCTCAGTGCAGGACAACGCCGTGCTTCATGTGACCGAGGAATGGTCGACCACCGTGGGGGAGCGCTGCACCATCGGCCACCTGGCGCACATCGAGGGCGGTGTGGTGCACGACGAGGCCCTGGTGGGCACCGGCGCAATCGTGCTGCACGGCGCCGAGATCGGCGAGCGAGCGCTGGTCGGCGCCGGGGCCGTGGTGCCAGGCGGCATGAAGGTGCCACCGGGCACCATCGCAGTGGGCACGCCCGCCAAGATCCGCGAAGGCGTCGACACCGCCCCGCTCATCCTGCCCGGCGTGCAGAACTATCTCGACCGCCGCGTCCGCTACATGGGCGAACTCCGCCGCCTCGACTAATCGGCGCTCAGCCGGGTCGACTGGACCAGCTCGGCCAGCGGTCAGGTACGCCTCAGTCGGCCGTTGCGAGCCCGGCGCCGGGCGCTGCGGCAGCGGCCTCAGCGGGCATCCCGATGCCGAGGAAGCCCTCGATGCGTGCGAGCCGTTCTTTGACGTCGGTCACGTCGGCGCGCAGCTCGGCGATCTCTCCCTTGAGCTCCTTGCGCAGGTTGTTGATGGAGCGTTGCTGGTGCCAGATGAGTGCCACGATGCCGACGACCAATGTGACGAATTGTGCAATGTCCATCGCACTCACGCTCCCCACGTCCTAGAAGTTACCACGGCACCATATTCGGCATTGCCGGAAGAAGCACGAGAATTAATAGAACATACTGAAATCTCTAACACCCCAGAGTCGAGTGCTCGCATCCCACGGCTGCCCTCGGCGCTGCCAATCCGGCGGCGGTAGCGTTACGGCCCATGAGCATGGGAAGCATCGACTTGGGACGTATCGGCATCTGGACGGGGGTGCTCGACGCGCTGCCGTCTGCGCAGGGCGTGGAGTTCGTGGCCGAAGCCGAGGAACTCGGCTACGGGGCGTTCTGGATCCCCGAGGCCGTCGGGCGTGATCCGTTCGTGGCCGCCGCCCGCCTGCTGGAAGGCACCAGCACCATCAAGATCGCCACAGGCATCGCCAACATCTACGCCCGCGACCCCATGACCATGGCCAACACCCTGCGCACCATCGACGAAGCCCACCCGGGACGCTTCCTGCTGGGCCTCGGCGTCAGCCACCACCACCTCGTGGAGTACATCCGCAAGCACGACTACTCCAAGCCGCTCAGCTACATGCGCGAGTACCTCGAGCGCATGGGCAAGGCCCGATTCATGGCCCACGGTCCCCAGGATCTGCCCGAGATCGTGCTGGCGGCGCTCGGCCCGAAGATGCTCGAGCTGTCAGCCGCCGCAACCGCCGGCGCCCACCCGTACTTCGTGCCGCCCGAGCACACGGCGGTGGCCCGCGACACCATGGGCCCCGACGCAGCGCTGTACCCCGAGCAGATGGCCATTCTCGACACGAATGCCGACTCGGCCCGTGCGCTGGCCCGCAAGAACATGGCGATCTACCTGGGCCTGCCGAACTACGCCAACAACCTGCTGCGGCTGGGCTTCACCCAGGCCGACATCGACGGCGGCCCCGACGGGGGACCGTCCGACAAGCTGGTCGATGCCATCGTGGCCTGGGGCACCGAAGACGACGTCAAGGCCCGTGTCGACGCCCACTTCGACGCCGGCGCCGACCACGTCTGCGTGCAGGTCCTCGCCGACGACCCCCCAGCAGCATTCGACGGCTGGCGCCGCCTCGCCCCCGCCCTGCTCAGCTGACAGCGCCGCTCCTGTCAGCAGCCGACGGCGTCGCGTGGGCGGCGGCATGCTTGTTCCATGCGGCCTCCGCCGAGCAGAGCCCATCCTGCTGGACGAATGGCAGGAGGTGCCCCAAGTGCTCGGCGCGTTCAAGCGGGCGTGCGACCGTGATTCCCGCGCGGGACGCTTCATCCTGACCGGATCGGTGCGAGCCGAGACCGATCACCGCACATGGCCCGGCACCGGCCGGGTGACCCGAGTGCAGATGTACCCGCTGACCGTCGGCGAACTGCCAGCATGGTCATCGAACTTGACACCGGACACATCATCGGCATCGAAATCAAATCCGCCGCCGCCCCGACCCACGACGACGCCCGACACCTCGCCTGGCCCCGAAACGAAGAACACGACCGGTCCCTCGCCGACATCGTCCTGCACACCGGCCCAGGCATCCTCCCCCTCAGCGACCGCCTCTGGGCAGCGCCCATCAGCACACTCTGGTCCCCACCCCGCCCAACTGAGGACAGCACGCTCGCCAGTGAATCCCACTGCGCGGGGCGATGCCGGATCTTGCGTTGCTGTTCTCGTTCGTCCATCAGATGTTCCTCTCACGAGAAACCCCGACTGTCGACAACCTCCGTCAGTTTCAGATCTAGCGGTGGATGGCGAATGCCCTTTGGCGGTTGCGCCCGTATCGATAGACGGCGAAATCGGTGTCGAACGAGATGGCCTCTTCGATGCCGTGACGTTCCATGACAGCCCAGCTGGTGCGGTCGACGAGCGAGAAGTCCTGGTCGCTGAACTCGTTGCCGATGCGCAGCGCTGCACTGATGTCGTGTGGCGTGGCAGCCAGGACCTCAGCGAGTCGGCCTTCCACAATGTTGCTTACGAGCAAGTCGGCCGCATGACGATTGGTGCGGACGCGAGCGAGGGACCATGTCTCGACGAGGACGTGGTCGGTGGTCGTCAACCGGCCGGCATGGATGTCGAGCAGCTCATCCGCCCGCCCATGCCAGACGTCGGCGTCGGACCCGATCGCGAACCAGGCGCTGGTGTCGACAAAGACCGGTGTCATGCGGCGTTCAGTCGAGGGCGTTGCGTGCCTTGACCCGCTCGTCGTGCAGAGCTGACATGGCTTCGCCGATCAGGCGGTGCTTGTCGCGGGCCATATCGGTCGGTCCGCCGCCGTCGCTCAGAATGCCGGAGATCGACGAGATGTCGACGTCCGGCGCCCTCGAGCGTGCATCGTCTTCGCGGATCAGGTCACGTATGTACGCAGACACGCTGATGCCCCGCTCGCTGGCGCGACGCTTGGCGGCTGCGCGCAGTCCAGGATCCAGCACAATGTTCGTCGGTCGCGCCATAACCTCAGCCTAGACCGGTGTTGCGCATATTGCGCAACACTATGCACGCAATTGTTCTTCGCCGGTGTCGGCGCTGTTATGCGAGACGAAGTAACAGGTCCCCGTCAGCGGCAGATGCCCAGTATTCCGCCGGTGGACCATTCGGTCGCGCACAGCCATTCAGTTCGAGCCCTGCGCCAACTTCCGGCGGTGTCGCCCTTGGCCATGGAGATCATGGGGCCGAAGTCGATAAGCGGCGTCGTATCACCCGGTCGGATGCTTGCGAGCCACATGCCCCCGTCCTTTCTGGGAACGATGCCTCTGTGCCACCAGCCGTCGTAGACGAGCAGCAGTGCGGGCGTCGGCGACGAAGCCTGTGGTGTCGTAGGCCGTGTTGGCGCCCACGGTGCGGCGCCGTTTGCGCGCAGGCGCGCGCCGCAGCATCACAGCGGCAGTATCGCGCTCCGCGTAGTTGATCCATGTCAGCTAGAGGCCGAGCGGGTGCGGGCACGAGAGAACGCCCGGGTAATCGTCAGCCGTCGGCAGCACGAGTGGTCCTGCTGATTGGGTGTCGGGGGCGATGAACTTGGTAGCGGCCGTGTCGGTGCCGCAAGCGAGCATCTCACCGGTCGCGGCAGCACTCAACCACGTCACTCCCGAGAAGCACGGATGATTGGAGGGATGAACAGTCACGACGAAGACATCCGGTGTCGCTGCGGTCCCGTCCAGCGAGGCGGGTGACCGAGATGTCGGCGGCTTCAATCGTGTGACGCACGGCCGTTGCGATTGCGGCGGTGCCGCCGACCAGCACCACGTGGGCGACTTCATGCTCGGCGAGGTACGCCGTGATGCGTGGGTCGAGCGCGTCTGGGGCGCTGAGCAACAACGGGAACGGCCCCGCAGCCGCCAAGGGCCCGACCGCAACAGCATCAGCAACGCTTTGGTCGCTGGCGATGATCACGGTGCGGCCCTGTTGCCCCATTTCCGACGGAGCGCCCAGCCGCTCGGCTATCGCAATGGCCGTCCCCACCGGGTCGTCGCCGATTGCAAGCCACCGGGCGGAACCAGCAGCACCGGTGCGCCCAGCGACGCCGCCAGCGGTCCAGCGGCCGCAGCTTCTGCCCGGCTCTCACCCGACGCAAGCACCACCCACTCCGAAGTGCCACCCCGAGCTTCTACCAACGCGTCGGCCACCTCGATCGACATCGCATAGGGGTCCGAACTGCTGTACCGCATGATCTCCGCACCTGGCACGGCCTCGTCCGGGTCGGCTTCGGCGGGCTGCGGCCCAAGTGCTGGCGCATCTCCGGTCTGGACCGTCGCCGCTGGCTGGTTCACGCTGTGGAGTGCCGATTGGGCACCAGCCGGAACGCCGAGCAGCAATACCGCCAAGACCACGGCCGCCCACAGCGCCAGCCGGCCCCCAATCGGCATGTGGCGGACGCTAGTTGAGACGAGGCATTCCCCATCCGCGCGAGCGCTTTCGCGGCCTAGCCGGTCGCTGAACTGCCTATCGACAGTCACGGCGGCGGCGTTAGGCTGAACTCATGACCGACATCGCCGAGCCAACCGTCGGAATCGACCTCGGCAAGTACAAGCTGGGGTGGAGCGACGAGGAGGACTACGTCTTCAAGCCGCGCAAGGGCTTGGACGAAGAGATCATCCGCGAGATGTCGAGCCTCAAGAACGAGCCGCAGTGGATGCTCGACCTCCGCCTGCGGGCCTACAAGACCTTCCTGCGCAAGCCGATGCCCAACTGGGGCGGCGACATGTCGGAGATCTACTTCGACGACATCTACTACTACATCAAGCCCACCGAGGGCCAGGTCGACGCTTGGGAAGAACTGCCCGACTCGGTCAAGGACACCTACGAGAAGCTGGGCATCCCCGAGGCCGAGCGCAAGTACCTCGCCGGGGTCACCGCCCAGTACGAGTCCGAAGTGGTGTACCACCGCAACCGGGAAGACCTCGAAGCCCAAGGCGTGCTGTTCAGCGACATGGACTCCGCCGTCAAGGAATACCCCGACATCGTGCAGCGCTACTTCGGCACGATCATTCCCCCGGGCGACAACAAGTTCGCAGCGCTGAACTCGGCCGTGTGGTCGGGCGGGTCGTTCATCTACGTGCCTCCCGGCGTCGAGGTGGAGATGCCGCTGCAGGCTTACTTCCGCATCAACGCCGAGAACATGGGCCAGTTCGAGCGGACGCTGATCATCGCCGACGAAGGCGCCACGGTGCACTACATCGAAGGCTGCTCAGCGCCGGTGTACACCACCGACTCGCTGCACTCGGCCGTCGTCGAGCTGGTGGCGCTGCCCGGCGGGCGCATCACCTACACCACCATCCAGAACTGGTCGAACAACGTGTTCAACCTGGTCACCAAGCGGGCCGCCGCCTACGACGAGGCCCACGTGGAATGGATCGACGGCAACATCGGATCTAGGCTTACGATGAAGTACCCGGCCGTGTACCTGATGGGGCACAAGGCCTCGGGCGAGGTGCTGTCGGTGGCCTACGCCGGCAACGGCCAGCACCAGGACGCCGGGGCCAAGATGGTGCACGCAGCGCCCGAGACCACCTCGAAGATCGTGTCGAAGTCGATTTCGAAGGACGGCGGGCGCACCACCTACCGCGGCCTTGTGCGGGTGGAAGACGGCATGAGCGGCTGCCGCAGCCATGTGCAGTGCGATGCGCTGCTGCTCGACCAGGACAGCCGCTCGGACACCTACCCGTACCAGGAGATCGGCTCACGTGACGCCGAGATCGGCCACGAGGCCACCGTGTCGAAGGTGGCCGACGAGCAGCTCTTCTACCTGATGAGCCGCGGCCTGTCGGCCGAGCAGGCCATGGGCATGGTGGTGAACGGCTTCATCGAGCCCGTGACGCGCACGCTGCCGATGGAGTACGCCGTCGAATGGAGCCGGCTGATCGAGCTTCAGATGGAGGGATCGATCGGCTGATGCGCAGTCCAAAAGACTTCTTCGCCCCGCTGGCGCTCGGGGCGCCTGCTCCGCTGCGCGAGATCCCCTTCCGGCCGTCTCGCATGATCCACTTCTTCGACCCGTCGAATGAGCGGATGCGGGCCAAGGTGCCCGACATCGCCCCCACGGTCGATGTGCTGCTCGGCAACCTCGAAGACGCCGTGTCGGCCGACAGCAAGGACGCCGCCCGGGCCGGGCTGATCGAGGTGGGCAAGGCGTGGGAGCCGGGCCACACCCAGCTGTGGACCCGGGTGAACAGCCTCGACTCGCCGTGGTTCCTCGACGATGTCTGGGCGCTGTGCCACGAGATCGGCGACAAGCTCGACGTGATCATGGTGCCGAAGGTGGAAGGCCCCGAAGACATCCACTACGTGGACCGGCTGCTGGCCCAGCTTGAGGCTCGGGTGGGCATCGAGCAGCCGCTGCTGGTGCATGCGATCCTCGAGACCGCCCGCGGCGTGGCCAACGTGGAGTCGATCTGCCTGGCCAGCCCTCGCATGCAGGGCCTGTCGCTCGGGCCTGCCGACCTGGCGGCCGACCGCCGCATGAAGACCACCCGGGTGGGCGGCGGGCACCCCGGCTACCTGGTGCGCACCGACCCGGTGCCCGAGAGCGACGGCGACGACGCGGGTGACGATGCGCGCACTGCCTTCCAGCAGGACCTGTGGCATTACACGCTGGCTCGCATGGTGGACGCCTGCGGCACTGCCGGAATCCTCCCGTACTACGGGCCGTTCGGCGACATCGCCGACCCCGTCGGCTGCGAGGACCAGTTCCGCAACGCCTACCTGCTGGGCTGCGTGGGGGCGTGGAGCCTGCATCCCAGCCAGATCGCCATCGCCAAGCGAGTGTTCAGCCCCGAACCTGCCGAGGTGGCGTGGGCGCAACGGGTGGTGACCGAGATGGGCGACGGCACCGGCGCCGTGATGATCGACGGCAAGATGCAGGACGACGCCACGGTGAAGCAGTGCCGGGTGGTGCTGCAGCTCGCTCGTGACCTGTCGGCGGCCGACCCTGAACTGGCCGCCGCCTACGGGCTCGAGACGGCTTGAGAGGAAGCGCGGACTGGTGAACCTTCCCGTTGCGTTGCCTGTCGCTTCCCGCTCTTGTTCGCTGCGCTCACGGGCCGCTCGGGCCACGGCTTCGCCATCCGGCTCAGCCTCTGAGAACGCCTTGGACTCCATATGAGCGCAGCCGCCGCCAGCCCCCGCCCGCGTCGATCGGTGCTCTACATGCCAGCGGCGAACGCCCGGGCGCTGGAGAAGGCCAAGACCATCGGCGCAGACGCGCTCATCTTCGATCTCGAGGATGCGGTCGCGCCCGACGCCAAGGAGGCCGCCCGTGAGGGCGCCTGTGCCGCGGTGGCCTCGGGGGAGTACGGCTACCGCGAGCTGACCATCCGCTGCAACGGTCTCGACACCCCGTGGGGTCGCGACGACATCAGGGCCGCGGGTGCAGCAGCTCCCTCCGCCATCGTCATTCCCAAGGTGTCGAGCGCCGCACATCTCGCTGCCGTGTCCGACCTGCTCGACACCGCGGGCGCTCCCGACTCGGTGCGCATCTGGGCGATGATCGAGACACCGGCGGGCATCGCTCACGCCCGTGAGATCGCCGGCTTCGAGCGAACCGAAGCGGTAGTCATGGGCACCAACGACATGGCCAAGGAACTGCACGCCGCCATCACGCCCGACCGGGCTGCGCTGGTGCCGCACCTCGCAACCTGCTTGGTGGCCGCCCGGGAGGCCGGCGTCACCGCCCTCGACGGTGTCTACAACGACATCCGCGATGCCGACGGGTTCGCGGCCGTGTGCCGCCAAGGCGCCGACCTGGGCTTCGACGGCAAGACGCTGATCCACCCCAGCCAGGTCGACCCTGTCAACGAGGCTTTTGCGCCAAGCCTTGACGAACTCGATTTCCACCGCCAGGTCATCGAGGCATTCGAGGCGGCGGTGGCAGATGGCCGTGGGGTGGTGACCGTAGACGGCAAGATGGTCGAGAATCTCCATGTTGACGAGGCTCGGCGGGCCATAGCGCTGGCCGAGGCGATTTCGCAGCGCTGAAGGAGGCGACTGCCATGCCGATGCGGACCAACTGTCGCCACTACGAGAGCCGGACGTACCCGAACGGCGACACGGTGCGCAAGTGCAATCTCGACCTCGCTCCCGAGGCCCCGTGGCGCTGCCCCGAAGACTGTCCGTCGTATTCGCCTCGACGGCTTGACGCCGGCTGGCAGCACGGCTCGCTGGGTGTGCGCAACTTCGCCACCGAGCCCGAGAGCATCGGAGAGGACGACTCCATCGCCGCCTTGCTCGACGCCGCCGAGGACATCGTGAATGAGGCAGGGCCACGCATCCTCGAAGAGGTCGCCGCCGAGCGTGCTCGGCCGAAGGGCCTTCGGGCGAAGGCACGCAAGCGCAAGGCCACCAAGAAGGCCCGGCGTGCCCAGCGCCGCCGCGACCGCGACGACCGCAAAGACGGCGAGGTTTGATCAAGAGGCTGAGCCGAATGGCGAAGCCGTGGCCCGAGCGGCCCGTGAGCGCAGCGAACAAGAGCGGAGAGTGATGACAACTCGACGAGAAGGTGCGGCCATCCGCGCACGCTCGGTCGTCCGCAGCGGGCTGCTCCGGCCCGCTAGGCCTTGACGGGCGCGCCGGTAGCCTCAGCAGCGTGTTCAGCCCCGACCTCGTCGACGCGCTCGACGGTTCCGACGCGTTGGCCAAGCGGCGCCGCGCCGCAGCGGATCGGGCAGCTGCGGCGGGCCAGCCGTCGTTCACCGAAGAGGTGTGGCGCTACACACCGATCGACGATCTCGACCCGGCGCAATATGGGTTCGCGGCGCCGGGCGGCACTGCGGGGCCGGTTGGCCTACTGAGCGGCGTCGATGACGGTGCTGCAGCGGTCGTCCACATCGCCAACGGTGAAGTCCTCGACGTGTCGGTGCGAGCCGACGGCGTGCGCGTGGACACGCTCGGCAGCGGAGCCGAGGACCTGATCGGGACAGTGGTGCCCGAGGGCCCCGATGTCTTCGGCGACTGGAACCTCGCGCTCGCCTCGGCCCCGGTGGCGGTCAGCATCGATCCGAAGGCCGTGCTGACCGCTCCCGTGGTGGTGCACGTCCACACCGACGTCGAGGGGCTGGCATGGTTCCCCCGACTCGTCGTGATGGCCGGCCGCACCAGCCAGGCCACGGTGATCGAGCACCACACCGGCGGGAACACACCCGCACTCATCTGCCCGCTCACCGAGTTGAGCGTGGGCGACGGCGCACATCTCGGCCACGTCACGGTGCAAGAACTGGGCGAGACCGCCTGGCAGATCGCCAACCTCTGTGCAGACGCGGGCCGCGACGCCAACCTGAGGATCGGTCACGTGGCGATGGGCGGCGACTACGCACGGGCTCGCATCGGAATCGACATGACCGGCCGCGGCGGCCACAGCGAGATCGACGCCGTGTACTTCGGCTGTGGCACCTCCACGCTCGACTTCCGCACGTTCCAGACCCACGTCGCGCCGCACACCACATCTGACCTGCTGTTCAAGGGGGCGGTCGACGACTACGCCCGGGCCGTCTACACCGGGCTGATCCGCATCGAGGCCGACGCATCGCACGTCCAGGCCGATCAGACCAACCGGAACCTGAAGCTGTCGCCGAACGCATGGGCCGAGTCGGTGCCGAACCTCGAGATCGAGAACAGCGACGTGCAGTGCAGCCACGCCTCGTCGATCGGCCCGGTCGACGCCGACCAGCGCTTCTACCTCGAGAGCCGGGGCGTGCCCACCGACGTGGCCGAAGCCCTCGTGGTGCGTGGCTTCTTCGACGAAGTCCTCGATGCGCTGCCCTCTGAGCAGATCTCGGCATCGGTGCGCCGGCGCATCGACGAGTTGGTGTCGGACGCCGACTTCACGGCGGCACTGTGATGAGTGCGACCGCCATGGAGGCGGTGCAATGAGTTCGACCGCCATGGAGGCGGCACTGTGAGCAACGCCGACGACACCCGCACTGTCGTGCTGTGCCAGCGCGACGACGTGCCCGACGGCGAAGCCCGCCGCTTCGACGTCGAGGGTCACCGCATCGCGCTCGCACGCATCGGCGACGACTTCTATGCCATCGGCGACCAGTGCAGCCACCAGAACTACTCGCTGGCCGACGGCTGGGTGTGGCCCGACGAGTGCGCGCTGGAATGCCCCCAGCACTCGTCGAGCTTCGACCTGCGAACGGGCCGGCCGAACTGCTTCCCCGCGACCCAGCCGGTCCCGGTGTATGAGATTCGCACCGGCGACGACGGCGTAGCGGTGGTGCTGCCATGAGCGCTCCGACCGCCGACGCCGCGCACACGCTTCGCATCGAGGGACTGCACGCATCGGCGGGCGACACCGAGATCCTCCAAGGCGTGGATCTCGAGGTGTCCTCCGGGCGAGTTCACGCAGTCATGGGGCCGAACGGCTCGGGCAAGAGCACACTGGCGCACGTCGTGATGGGCCGCCCCGGCTACGAGGTCACTGCCGGATCGGTCACCCTCGACGGCGTCGACGTGCTGAGCCTGGCGCCGTGGGAGCGGGCGCAGGCCGGGCTGTTCCTGGCCATGCAGCATCCGACCGAGGTGCCGGGTGTCTCGGCCGCCCAAGCACTGGCCGAGGCGCTTGCGCTGCGGGCCGGCGATGACGGCCCGAGCGATGACCAGCTCGAGCGCACCCGCAGCCTGCTCGAAGCCGAGGCGGCCGCCGTCGGGCTGAAGGCCGAGCTGGTGGCGCGGCCGCTGAACGCCGACATGTCGGGCGGCGAGAAGAAGCGCAACGAAACCGTCCAGCTCGCCGTGCTGCAGCCTCGCATCGCCATCCTCGACGAGATTGACAGCGGCCTCGACATCGACGCGCTGCGCGCCTGCGCCAACCGCATCGAGGCGCTCACCGAGGCGGGCCTGGGCGTGCTGGCCATCACGCATTTCACCCGGGTGCTGGAGTACCTCCGGCCCGACGAGGTGCACGTGATCGTGGACGGCCGCATCGTGGACTCGGGCGGGCCCGAGCTGGCCGAGGCGCTCGAAGCCGACGGCTACACGCCCTACCTGCCCGAAGAGCCCGATGCCGGCGTGGCGGTGTCGATCGGCGGGCTTGGCAGCACGCCCGCTGCAGGAACGGGGGCGTCTGCTCCGGACGATCCATTTGCCGATCCCTGGGCAGACCCGCTCGACGAGTTGGGCTGAGCGCAGCTGAGCATCGCTCGGCGCCTGCCCTCGACGACCGCGCATATTGAGCTTTCGATGTACGGGCCGGTTGGTGTTGACTGGGCAAGGGGAAACCTGGGGAGGGTGATCCGATGGCACGAGACTTGTTGACGCAGGACGAACTGAGCGAACTCGCGGCCGAGCTCGGAGCCTGGGAGGTGTCGGGGCGCGAGCTGCGCCGCACCTTTCGCTTCGGGAACTTCGTGGAGGCGTTCGGCTTCATGGCCGCCGCCGCCTTGGTGGCCGAGAAGATGGACCACCACCCCAACTGGTCGAACGTGTACAGCACGGTGGAGGTGGCGCTGAACACGCACGACCGCGGCGGCGTGACCGAGCTGGACGCGGCGCTGGCTCGTGCGATGGACGGCCTAGCAGGCGCTGCGGGCTGACCGCCGCTCGATGCGACTGCCACGCCTCCAGCGGCGCGCCAGACCGGACCGCTCCGAGCGTCCGGCGCCCGCGCCCGTCGTGGAGGGCACGGTCGAGTCAAAGCCCGGAGTGCGCCGGATGCTGCACCAGCTCTTCGAGTTCTGGGTGCGGCTGCGGCCTGCGAGGGTCACGCTCGGCGTGCGCGGGCTGGTCGTGGACCACAAGGGCCGCGTCTGCCTGGTGCGGCACACCTACCGCGACGGCTGGTTCCTGCCCGGCGGCGGCGTCAAGACCCGCGAGGCACTGGTGGAGGCGGTGGCGCGGGAGCTGCGCGAGGAAACCGGCGTCGTCGTGGCCGAGACGCCCCAGAACGTGCTCGGCGTGTACTCCTCACGTCATGGCAACCGCAGCGACCACATCGTGGTGTTCGTGGTGACCGACTGGCGTGTCGAGGAATCCGTCTCGCCCGAGATTGCCGAAGTGGCATTCTTCCCGCCCGACGAACTGCCCCCCGGCACCACGCCGGGCACCTCACGCCGCATCTCCGAATGGATGACCGGAGTCCCCCCCGGCCACCGCTGGTAACTCGCGGAAACCCGATTTGCCAGACACGGGGCATCGCCGCAAAAACTTGGCAATGCAGTGTTTTTTACCAAGTAAAATCCTGTCATGAGCGCCGTGCAGCAGTACAAGGTGTCGTCGTCGGGGCAGATGTCGCTGCCCGCTGGGGTGCGTCACCGCTGGCAACTGGACGATGGCGGTCAGGTCGACGTCTTGGATCTGGGATTCTGCGTGCTGACTGTGCCTGCAGGTCAGGCCCGGCGGCTCCTCGGTGATCTGCTGAGTCACGAGCAGCACGCGGAGTTCGTCCGTTCCCTTGACGACGATCCTGATCTTGCCACCACATGAGCCGAGTGATTCTGGACGATCATCTCCTACGCGACCTGCTCGCAGACGAGGCAGATTCGGCGCTCAGCCGGACGCTCGCCGACAACTCGCCGGCTACCACCAATCTCTATCTGGTGCGGCTGTGTCGTTCGGTTGTCCGATCAAGCGGTGGGGCGCTCACGGGTGCATGGCCGCTGGCTGCCCAACGCGCTCTCGGCGATCGTCTTGTCGTCCTCGATGAGGATGTCCAGATCGTGCCGATGCGATCGATCGCGTTTCGCATGGCCGAATTGGCTGCGACATTCGGGCTCTCCAGCCTCGGCGCGGAAGCTGTGGCGGCGGCAGAATTCCTCGCCGCGCCGCTCTGCGTGTGGTCCGGCGATCACGGGCCGCGTATCGGCGCTGCGATGGTCGGCATCGGCGCGGACTATCGATTGCTCGACAAGCCGGCGCCGGAACGCGGATAGTCCAAGCTGACGGGTGCTTGGATCGGCCACCGCAGTCGTGGCGGGAGCGGCCCCGGTGTCGGCAACTGCGGTTGCGATGTCTGCACTCGTTGCAGGTGTCGCTGCGGGCGCACCAGTCTCAAGATTCGACGCGCAGGATCTGTTCGTCTTCGAATGGCGGCGGGATCAGGTCTTCGTACATCGCCGGATCAGGCTTGAAGACGCCCGCTGCTCCGTCGTCACGTCGGTACAGCACCCCCGTGCCGGCCTGGTACGCCACCAGATGGGCCTGCTTGGCCGCGAGCTCCATTGCGTAGGTGACGAGTTCCACCCAGTCCTCATTGCTGCTTGCGCCGTTGTCGCTGGACCTCAGGCCGTTGCGGGCCAGTTCAGCACCGCGGTGCGGAGCTGGTGCCATGAAGCGAGGCTAGAGGCGGGGGGTGCGAGGGGGGTGGCCCATGAGGATGCGGCCGTAGGCCTCAAGGGCCGGGTCGAGCGCGGTGATGGCGTGCATGTTGATGGCCTGCAGGTCGGCTTGGAGGCGGCCGATCCGGTTGGAGTCGCGCACGCCGCGGCCTCCGGTGGCGAGGTAGAGCGTCTGGACGGCTTCGAGGCAGCGGCGGACGGCGTATGCGCAGTCGAGCCGGACCCTCGCCCGCAGCGACAGCTCCAGGGCCTCATCGTTGCGTGCGGTGTCGATCAGCAGCCCGGCGGTGCGCCGCATCAGCAGCTCGCCTTGGTCGACGAGTGCGTGGGCTTCGGCGAACTGGCGGTGTGTGAGCGGCCAGTCGGTCTGCAGCACGTCGACGTGGCTGATGACCTTGCCGTCGACCTCCTCGGCGAACGCGGCCAACGAGGCGCGTGCAGCGCCCAGGGCCGACGGCACCAGTCGAGTTCCTGGCCGCCGTTGGCGCTCGGTTGGCCGATCGTCAGCAGCTCGGCGCCGCGCAGCTCGTCGATGACATCGGCTTCGACCCGGCGAGCCCAGGGGTCGGCAGCCGCTCGGGCAGCCAGTTTCGGCGCGAGCTGCCGTGCTCGCTCGACGAGTTCACCGCGTCGCTCGGCCTCCTCAGCCACGGCAGACCACTGCAACAGATGTCGCTCGGCTGCGTGTTCGAGCCATAGGCCATGCCTTCCGTCGCGACCGGATTCGATGTTCGTCTTGGCCTAGCAAGTGTTGCCGATCAGATCGAGCCGATGCAGCGCAGCAGTCAGCGGATCAGCCGCAGCTTCCCGATGTCAGCCTGCTGCGACTGTCTCGTCGAGGCCAGTGGCAAGCGCGTTCCAGCCGAGGGTGGCGCACTTGATGCGCACGGGGAACTTGACCACGCCGCGCAGCGCCTCCAGATCGCCCAGTCGCAGCGCCCCGTCATTGGCGCCGGCAGTATCGGTTGCGCCGTCGAGCGCTTCGCTGCCGTCGCCACCGATCGATTCCTCGTGGATCGACATCATGGCCTTGAAGGCCCGGGTGAGGTCGCGGATCTCGTCGGTTGACTTGCCGATCACCGCTGACGACATCATCGACGCCGAGGCCTGGCTGATCGAGCAGCCCTGTCCTCCCACCCGCAGGTCGGTCACGGTGTCGCCGTCCATCTCGAAGGTCAGCACCACTTCGTCCCCGCAGAGCGGGTTGAATCCCTCGCTGCGGTGCGCCGGCGGGCATTCCAGCTCGCCGCGATTGCGCGGGTTCCGGTAGTGGTCGAGGATGATCTCCCGGTACAGGTCTTCGAGCCCAGCCATCGGATCCTGCTTCGCCCCGGTCCGTCGCCTCTAGCGGCCGAACAGCGCGCCGACCTCGTCGAGCGCCTCGGCCAGCGAATCTATGTCGGAAGTGTCGTTGTACACGTACAGCGAGGCCCGCGTCGTGGCGGTGACGCCGAGGCATCGCATGAGCGGCTTGGCGCAGTGGTGGCCGGCACGGACGCACACGCCGCTCTGGTCGAGCACTTGGGAGATGTCATGCGGGTGGACGTCGCGGTACACGAACGACAGCACGCCGCCGCGCTGCGCCGGCTCAGACGGACCGTGCACGGTGATGTCGTCGCCGTGGCGATCGGTGAGCGTCCGCAAGGCGTAGCCGGTGAGGCTGACCTCGTGGGCTCGCACGGCATCCATGCCCAGCCCCTCCAGGTATCTCACCGCAGCCCCGAGGCCCACGATCTCGGCGATGGGCGGCGTGCCCGCCTCGAACTTGTGCGGCACCGTGTTGGGCCGGAACCCCTCCTTGGTGACATCGAGGATCATCTCGCCGCCGCCCAGAAACGGGGGCATGGCGTCGAGCAGCTCCATGCGGGCCCACAGCACGCCCACACCGGTCGGGCCGCACATCTTGTGACCGGTGAACACCATGAAGTCGGCGCCCAGCGCCCCCACATCGGTGGGCAGGTGCGGCACGTACTGGCTGGCGTCCACGCTGAGCAGCGCGCCGGCGTCGTGAGCGGCGGCGGCGAGGCGGGGGATCGGGTTGAGCGTGCCGAGCACGTTGCTCATGGCGGTGACCGACAGCAGCTTGGCCCCGTCGAGCAGGCGGTCGAGATCGGTGAGGTCCAAGCAGCCGTCGTGGGTGATCGGGATCCAGCGGATCTCAAAACCGCGCTCGGCGGCCAGGATGTGCCACGGCACGATGTTGGCGTGGTGCTCCATCTCGGTGAGCACGATCGCGTCGGCCGGTCCGAGGTTCGAGCCGCCCCACGAGCGGGCCACCAGGTTCATGGCCTCGGTGGCGTTCTTGGTGAACACGATCTCATCGGCGCTCGGCGCGGAGATGAACCGGGCAACGTCGGCCCGTGCCTGCTCCATCTGTTCGGTCGCTGCCGCGGCGATCTCGTACGCGCCGCGGTGAACGTTGGCATTGACCGTGCGGTAGTAGTCGTCCATGGCGTCGAGCACCGCCGCCGGCTTCTGCGACGACGCAGCAGAGTCCAAGTAGACGATCGGACGGCCGTGGACGCTGCGTTCCAGCAGCGGGAACTGCGCCTTCACTGCCCCGTCGATATCCGGGCCGGCCCCGGCGCTCATGCCGCTGCCTTCTGCTCGAACGGCTCGTAGCCGTCGCGTTCCAGCTCGGCGGCGAGCTCGGGGCCGCCCGAGGCCACGATCTGCCCGTCGACCAGCACGTGGACGTAGTCGGGCTCGATCTCGCCCAGCAGGCGCTCGTAGTGGGTGATGAGCACCACGCCCATGTGCGGCCGCTCGGCACGGACCTGCTGCAGGCCGGTGGCCACCACGCGCAGTGCGTCGATGTCGAGGCCCGAATCGGTCTCGTCGAGCACGGCCACATCGGGCTCGAGCAGGGCGAGCTGCAGGATCTCGTTGCGCTTGCGCTCGCCGCCGCTGAAGCCCTCGTTGAGGTAGCGGTCCATGAACGACTCGTCCATGCCCAGGCGTGACATCCACTCGCCCATGGCGACGTAGATCTCGATGGCCGACACGTCCTCGCCGCGCCGTGCCGAGACCGCCTGGCGCAGGAAATTGCGCACCGACACGCCTGGGATGTGCTGCGGGTACTGGAACGCCAGAAACAGCCCGGCCTTCGAGCGGGCGTCGGGGTCCCACTCGGCGACGTCGTCGCCGCGGTAGCGGATCTCCCCGCCGGTCACCTCGTACTCCGGCGATCCCAGGATCGTGGTGGCCAGTGTGGACTTGCCCGACCCGTTGGGGCCCATGATGGCGTGGCACTCGCCTGCGTGGACCACCAGATCCACGCCGCGCAGGATCTGCGGCCCGTCGACTGCTCGGACGCCCAGATCGTCGATCTCGAAGAGAGGTGCAGCGGATGCGGCGTCCGGCACTGTGCTGGCTGTCGCGCCGTGCGGCGCGGTGTCGCCCTGTGCCATCAACCGCAGTGTATGGCTGGCCCCAAATGCCTCAACCGGCGCCCCGGATGTGGGTCCGTCAGTCCGGAAGTGCCGCCGTCAGCCCCAGAGGCTGTCGACGACGTCGAGCCACAGCTGGGTGGTGAGCGCCAGCGATTCGATGTCGATGCGCTCGTCGTTCCCGTGGAACCGAGCGCCGTACTCGCCGCCGTCGAGCTCGGGGCTGAACAGGCCGGCGCCGTATGCGATGGCGCCCATGTCTCGGTACACCCGGGAGTCGGTAAAGCCGATGATGAGCTGCGGCGTCAGCCGGGCCGTGGGGAAGCGCCGCCCCACCGCTGCCTGCAGCGCATCCCACAGCGGCGTCTCGACCCGGCTCACCGACGCCGGGTCGTTCATGATGATCTCCACCTCGACATCGCCGGCCAGGTCGCCGAGCGCCTCGTCGAGATGCGTCTGCACCTCCGCGGCGCCCTCGCCCGGCAGCGTCCGCACGTCCACCTCGATGTCGACGTGGTCGGGGATGACATTTGTCTTCATGGAGGTGGGCGCGCCGATGACGTTCGGTGAGAACGACGTGTGGGTGCACGAGTACAGGTGCGCGGCCACTGATGCGCTCGGATGAGCGTCGAGCCAATCCTCGATCAGGGTCTCGTCGAGCATGATCGCCCGGGTCTCGTCGTCGACCCCCAGCGTGTCGACCTGCTCGCGCCACAGCTCGTGGAACCGCGGCGGCGGCCGGTACTGCGAGATCCGGTGCACCACCGCTGCCGCCTTCACCAGGGCGTTCTCCTGGCGGAACGGGCGGGAGCCGTGCCCGGGCACGCCTCGCACCCGGAGTCGCCGCCAGGCCACGCCCTTCTCGCCGATGTTCATGCCGATGAACGGCGCATCGGGCGATCCCGAGTGCAGGCCGCCGTTCTCCGTCAGCACGTAGTCGGCGCCGATGACGTCCCAGTGGTTCTCGGCCATCCAGCGGGCGCCGTAGTTCGAACCGGCTTCCTCGTCGGCACAGGCGAAATAGATGAGGTCGCCCTTGGGCCGGTAGCCGGTCTCGGCCAGGTGGCGGAACGCGACGGCCATCGAGGCGGTGAGGTTCAGCATGTCCACCGCGCCGCGGCCCCAGACCTCGCCGTCAACGAGCTCGCCGCCGAACGGATCGCGGCTCCAGCCGTCACGATTCACCGGCACCACATCGGTGTGACCCATCAGGCACAGGGTGGGAGCATTCGGGTCGCTGCCCTCGATGCGGGTCACCAGCGATCGCCGGCCCGGCGCCGCGTCGAAGACTTCGAGATCCAGTCCGGCGCCTTCGAGGTAGGCCTGGATGGTGTCGGAGTTACGGACTTCGCCGCCGGATTCGGGCGTGCCGTAGTTGACGCATTCGTTGCGGATCAGCGTCTGCAGCAGATCGACGGTCTGGTTGGTGCGACGGTTCTCGTCGCTGGTCCCAGCAGTGAATGACTGGCTCATGGCCTGAAACTTACGCGGCGGCGGGCGTGCGTCTGTGGTCGAATGACCCGATGAACTCGGGCTCTGGGAACGATGCAGGCATCTGCGGGCTGCCTGCCACACAGATGGCAGCCATGCTGGCCGACGGAGAGATCTCGGCGCGAGAGCTGCTGGCGGCACATCTCGAGCGCATCGATCAGGTCAACCCCGCTCTCAACGCCATCGTCACCTTCACGCCGGAGCTGGCGGCCGAGCGTGCGGCCACTGCCGACGAGGCGCACGCCCGCGGCGAGTCGCTGGGGCTGCTGCACGGGCTGCCCGTGGCCCACAAAGACCTGGCGCTGACCGCCGGTATCCGCACCACCATGGGCTCGCCGCTGTTCGCCGACTTCGTGCCAGACATCGATGCGCTGGTGGTGGAGCGCCAGCGGGAAGCCGGCGCGGTGACGGTGGGCAAGACCAACACCCCCGAGTTCGGCGCCGGCTCGCACACGTTCAACCCGGTGTTCGGCACCACCCGCAACCCGTACGACGTAGGCAAGACCTGCGGCGGCTCCAGCGGGGGCGCAGCAGTGGCGCTGGCCGCCCGGATGCTGCCGCTGTGCGACGGATCCGACCTGGGCGGCTCGCTGCGCAACCCGGCCGCGTTCTGCAACATCGTGGGCTTCCGGCCCTCGCCCGGCCGGGTGCCCTCGACCACGGCGATGGATGCCTGGTTCCCGCTGGCCGTCGAGGGCCCGATGGGGCGGACGGTCGGCGACGTGGCGTTCTTCCTGCGAGCGCTCGCCGGCCCCGATGACCGCTCGCCGGTGTCGAACCAGGAGTCGCCGGATGTCTTCGCCGGCTCGCTGGAGCGCGACCTGCGCGGTGTGCGGGTGGCGTGGTCGCCCGACGCCGGCGGTCTCCCGGTCGACCCTGCAGTTCGGGCCGCGACAGCGAACGTTCCCGATGTGCTCGCCGACCGGGGTTGCGAGGTGGTCGAGGCCTGGCCCGACCTGACTGATGCCCCGCAAGTCTTCCAGGCCCGCAGGGCCTGGGTGATGGCGGTCGGCTTCGGCCAGCTGCTCGAACAGCACCGGGATCAGTTCAAGGAAACGCTCGCCTGGAACATCGACAAGGGCCTGAACATGACCATGAGCGAGTACGCCGACGCTTGCCGCCGCCACTCCCAACTGTTCGCCGCCGTCGACGCCTTCATGTCACCCGACGAAGGCGGCTTCGAGTTCTTGGCGTGCCCGACCACCCAAGTGCCCCCGTTCGACGTCGAGGTGGAGTACCCCACCGAGATCGACGGCGTCGAGTTCGAGACCTACATCGACTGGATGCGCTCGTGCAGCGACATCACGGTCACCACCCATCCCGCCATCTCGGTGCCGGCCGGTTTCACCGCCGATGGGCTGCCGGTCGGCCTGCAGCTCGTCGGCCGCCACCGCGCCGACCGCTCGGTGCTTGAGCTGGCCCACGCCTGGGAGTCAGCCACCCGCCACATCGACGTCCTGCCACAGCTGTAGGGCTAACGCTCAGTTGGCCTTGGGCCATGAGCAGCTATGCGCGGTGTGTCGAGCGTTGTGGGATACAGCGGATCGAACCGAATCTTCTGGAGATCGAGTGCCGCGAGTGGGTCGTCGTCTTCGCTGTTGAGCCAATCGAGTTCCCGTAGCCACATTGGTTCCAACGCGTCCCTGAGCACCGCAGTCAGTCGTGTTCCTGCACGTGTTCGCACCACCGATGCCTCCATAAGGCCCAGTGCGTACAGAACCCACGGCCGGGCTTGCTCCAGTTGCTCGTATGCATCAAGCAGCGCGTCCACGCTTCCAGTGCGGGCGAAGACGTTGGCTGCAGTGGAGGCCCTGCGCTCGTCACCGCTATCCAGCCATTCGAGCAATGTCGCTCTCATGTCTGCTGCCACAGTGTCAATTGCCGCGACGGCGTGGAATGCGACGATGGGCTTCGGGTCGAGCGCGAGTGGCATCTTCCCCAACGAAGCCGCCGCCATCAGACTCGTCGGCGCCATCCTCGCCGACCTCCACGACGAATGGCAGGCCGCCGACCGCCGCTACCTCTCAGAAGACTCCATGGCCAAACTCCTACCCCCAGCCACTACCATCACCACCGCCGAACTCACACCGGCAACCACCACCGAGGCTCAACCCCAAAACCCACCACTCCACGGGACATAGCCTCGCGACGAACCGGGCGAAGTCTCCGTCTTCCTTGAAACCCATCGCTACACCTTCTCCGGACGGCATGATGTGACGTATGCCGCGAACGCCCCACGCTACGGCCGCTGTCAATGGGCAGGCGGGGCTTTTTCAACCCGGCAGCAACGGTGCTGTGGCGCTGCCTGCGGCGGTTGCGGTGAAGCGCTCGGACCCCGTGTACATGGCCCACGCATATCTCACCAAGGTGCCGGTGACCGCCGTGCTGCCGTTCATCGAGGCGCTCACGGCACCCGGTGACACCATCCTCGATCCGTTCGCCGGGTCGGGCATGACCGGTGTGGCCGCTCTGGCATCGGGTCGGCGGGCCCACCTGTTCGACGTGTCGGTGCTCGGGCGGCACATCGGCAGCAACTACGTCAAGCTCGTCGATCCGACCCAGCTCCGATGCGCAGGGCAGGCGGCAGTGAAGCAGGCCCGCGATGCGCTCGGCGACATCTACGGCGTGAAGTGCGCCGCGTGCGGAAGGCGTGCTGAGACGGCCAAGACGATCTGCTCGGTCATCGTCGAATGCGCTGCATGCGGTGCTCAGGTCAACTACTTCGAGTCACTCCGCGATTCCGAATGGAGCAAGGCGGCGATGGGCTGCACCGACTGCGGGGCTGCGATCAGCAGTCGGTCAAGGCGGCTGGGCGAGGTACCAGTTGTCGATTCCATTGCCTGCGTCTGCTCGCGCACACAGTTGGAGCAACCCTGGTCTGAGCCGCTGTCGCCACCGATGTCGGATGTCTCGTGGCCTGATGCAATGATCGAACCGTCAAGGCAGATGTATCAGGCATCGGCTCTCGGGCGTCATGGCCTGACATCGACGGCAGCCTTCTTCGGCCGTCGAAATCTGTACGCGCTGGCGGCCCTCCGCGATTCAGTTGAGGCCACGGAAGACGTTCTCGTGCGCGACAAGCTGCGCTTCGCCTTCACCGCGATCCTGACCCGGGCGAGCAAGCGGTACCAATGGTCACGCCAACGGCCGCTCAACGCAGCGAACGCCAACTACTACGTCGCGCCCGTGTTCTACGAGTGGAACGCTTTCGATCTGTTCGCCCGCAAGGTCGAGGCTGTGATCCGATCTGACGAGTGGATACGCGCCCTGCGGAGCGAGCGCGGGCTCGTAGCGACTGTGGCAGGCGATGACGTCGCCTACGAGGTTGCGAGCGCCACTTCGCTGCCGCTGGAGGACGACTCCGTCGATTATGTGTTCACCGATCCGCCGTTTGGCTCGAACATCTTCTACTCCGACATGAACCTGTTCCACGAGGTCTGGCTGCCGGGTCAGCAACTCACGGACTCCGGGCTTGAGGCCGTTGTCGACAGGACCGACACAGGCGCGTACCGCTCGGCAGATCGGTACGAATCGATATTGACCGAAGCGCTGCGGGAGTGCAGCCGTGTGTTGAAGCCGGGTGGCTACATCACACTGCTGTTCGGCAACAGCGATGGCGGTGTGTGGGGGCTCCTGCAGCGGGCCATCGCGACGGCAGGGCTGGTGGTGATGCCGGATTTGATCGCCACCCTCGACAAAGGCCAGCGCTCGGTGAAGGGCCTGGCATCTGGCTTCGAGCACGTCTCGACGGTCGATCTCATGTTGACAATGCGCGCCGGGTGTGCGCCGGGAGCAGTGCTCGTACCGACCTCCGACGACGTTGAGACCGTGCTGCGGGAAGCGCTCGCGGCATCCGGTCGGCTCAGCCCCAGCCAGTGCTACGTCGAGGTGCTGCGCGAGGGCTTCCGAAGAAGCTGGGACCTGTCGGCTGTCAATCTTCGAACGGTGACCCAGGCACTGCGCGATGCCGACTACGAGGTTGATCGGCGAACCGGCCTGCTTCGCCAGAATACGAACGCTTGACCAACCTCTACGGCTCAGGCAGGTGATCGGGCGACGGTCACCCGGGCAGTGGCCACCATGTGTGGATCACAGTCACACGATGGGCAGGGCTCCTTGCAAAGAACGCAGGAACCGTGGCGTTCGTGGTGGGGCCGAGCTTCCATGTCGATCACCAGAGCGATACCTGACGGCAATCCTCGGCGCGCCCGCTTCGTGTTGTCGATGGTGCTGTCCCACTGCATCGGCAGGTGTGTCCCGGCGCAGAAGGCCGCGGTCTCGTGCTCTGCCGCGACCCACGACAGGGCCTCGTCGGCGACCTTGGCCATTGCCGCCCGGTCTTCCGCGGTGACAGCGCCATCACGCAGATCGACGTGGCGCTCGCCAACGGGGTTGGCGCGATTGGGCGAAGGCGCAGGTCACAGCGTTGCGCTGAGCGAGCGTGGAACGCGTGAGGGCTGGATCCGGAACGCGTTTGAGCAAATTCTGGAACGCGCGGCGGACGTATCCGCTAGTCAGAGCGCTGCGCGAGCATTCCGTGCACTGTTGCGAGAACGGGCTCAGCGATGTCGAGAGTGTGTGACGCTGCCACCGCCTAGACGAAACGCTCGTGGACCGGGAAGCAGTAGAGATGCGAGCATGGCGCTCGGCAGGTCAGCGGGAGCCGCGCTAAACATCTTGGCCAAGGCGACCCGATGCGAAAGATCATTCCAGAGAAGATGGTGGAGGTCTGGACCGCGCAGGCCGTCCTCGGGTTGTTCGGATCGTCGGCCCGGATATGGGCACCGACTCAAGGCTTTGACCAGACCGCTCAACCTGATCGAGGAAAGAGGTTCATTCTTGAGCTGAAGGCCCCAGATTGGACCAAGGACACCGCCTTGACGACTGGGTTTCCGCCGTCGGAAAGGCTCCCTGTGCCGGTACAGCCGGTCGCGATCGACATCGGGCAGCTATTGGAGTATGTCGAGACGTTCGAGCCCGAAGTCCTGTACGTGTTGCCTCAGCCCTGATTGTTCATGAGGGCGTGGGTTGGGGGTGCTCGGGCCGTTGTTTGGTGTCGGCTGCGGGTTGGCGGAGGTGGTTCGGTGTTGGTGTTCGCGGTGGCGGGGCGTTGGCGGGCTGCTGGGGCGGGGTTCGGCGGCTG
>JAJDVQ010000039.1 GCA_022826045.1 Acidimicrobiia bacterium
CCGCCAGCAGATGCCCGCACACCGCAGCCGCGTCCAACAACACCCGATCCCGCCCAGCGGTTCCCTGCATGCCAGCATCATCCCGCGCACACCCAGCCGACACGCGGAAATCCCACCGAATAAATCAGCAGACTCCTAGGAGTAGTTCGTATTTGAGATCGACATGCTGCGCCGCTGAGTTGGCGTGGTTGTGGGCGCGAACGAGCGCGTCTATGCCGCCGTTGTGTTGGAGTATCTTGGATGCCGTCCACGCCCCGCGATCGCGAGTCTTGACTTGGGCAAAAGTGATACTTCCTTCCGCTACGGTTGTGATGTCATCGACATATTCACAAACTATGTGACATTCGGTCGTCTTTGCGAGCGTACGCAGCCATTGCTGTACGGCGACCTTGCACTGATATACGTATCGTCGAAGGGTCTGGGTGCCGGCTGTATCTCCGGGCCCATGTCCGCGAGAGCATCCGATGAAGTTACGCATGGCTGTTCAGTAGCGGCCATCAGGCCTCGATGGGTAGTGAAGGTGGCAGTTCGCCGATGACGCGCGCGCTCTCGACGGACACGTGGATTAGCCGACGCAAATGTCGGATGAGGTTGTACGGGTCATCGGCCCACACTTCCCACTCGTTTGGATCGTCGGTTATGCCTGAGGGTTTATCGAGCTTGTGACGCAGGCTGTCGATCGCCCACTGCAGTGGTGAGCGTCCCGAGATCGTGTAGGTGTGCGCCGAGTCGGGGATGTCGACAAGACGGCAGCGAGGGTTGATCTCCAGGATGCTGCGGTCTTGCGTCTTGTCTGCGCCTTTGCCCCACGCAAGCTTGTCGATCCGATATGCATCGGGGTCGGTCGTCGGGTCAATTGCCCCGTCGTTGTCGATCTCACCGTCTAAGCGGCAGTCCACAGGATGCTCGGGCACCTCGTCGTAGCCGGTGTGCAGGTCCATGAGTTTGCGTCCTGCAGCGCGGAACGCTTCGAAGTCTGGGGCGAACGACACCCGCGGCAGGTTGCGCTGTAGGTCGTGCTTGTACTTCTCCCGCCAGTCAGGAGCGTGCATCACGCCGTACAGGTACTCCCAGATGTCGTCCTTCGAGATCGCGTCGTTCCCGTAGTGCTCATGGAACTGCTCCAAGCACCAGTCGGTCAGATTGTCGCGATCGCCCGACGACACATCATCCAAGCCCAAGTCGAGAGTGTCGGTCATCTTGACGTCGCCTGTGGCTTGCCTGTCCGCGACAGCAGCCGCCCAGCGGGGTCGACGAGATGCACATCTGGCAGTGAGTGGATTGCCAGAGCGGCGAACACGGTTCGGTTTGATGGGCTGCTCACCATGATCGCTTCCTTGGTGCTGCCCGCGATTGCTGGCCTGGCCCCATCGTGTGCAGGTCCGGCAACGTCATTGCGCCGAGGATGCCGAAGACAGTCATGTTCGATGGGCCTGTCACCAGGATCGTCTCCCTGGAAGGATCCTTGAGGGCTGGTTGGTTCCGACTGCGCAAACGTCGCTGAGGTGGCTGGCGGCGATGAGCCCGAAGATCGCGCGGTTGTTTGGCCCTGTGATGATGAGCGGACATCTGTTCCAAGCTCTCTCTCTCTCTGCCTGTGGGAACATTGACTTCGCTGCTCTACTGCGGTCGATGATGCGATCGTCGTCGTAGAGCCAGAGATGGGTGAACGGTCGATAGAGGACCGGCACGATTCGGTCTGCCGAGAACTCGATATGGTCATTGCGCCGCAATGATTGTTTGAGGCTGCCGGTCCACTTGATCGCACTCAGATTATTGTTCTGAGTGACATCCGCGAGACTGTGCCCTTCCTCGTAGTGCTGCTTTCGTGCATGCTCGTAGGCTGCAATGAGCTTCCGAATCTTCGCTTCGAGGCGCTGTCGGCTGAACGAATACGCGTATACATCGCAGTTGGTGATCACGCCGAGTTCATGGCGGAGGAGTGCCGTATCTTCTTGCGGCTTGACGAGGCAAACCGGCATGAGTTCACGGAAGCTGCCGTCTGTGAGGTTCACCCAGTCATGTGCATCGTTGACAGGAACGATCTCGAACTTGTCACTGTTGATGTCTCGAAGGCTCTCCAACCATTGGAATTTCTCGGCTCGCGACGAGTATTCGGGCACTTCGGCGTAGTGCAACGTCGCCTGATTGGGCCCGAGGAGCTTCGGATCGCGGACGAGGATCGTGACCTGAACGCCGTTGCGAGAGTGTTGCCCAAAGACCTTGTCGCCTTCAGCTCGGTACTCTCCGCCGGACTTCATGGCATCGCCGCGCAGGTTGATCACATAGATGTCGCTGAACTCATCTCGCAGTGCAGCTCGGACTCCGACAACCGACGGCGCGTTAGACAGCGAGTTGGGGTGGACGAGGGCAATGACGCTGGGTGGTTCGCTGTCGTCTGTCGATTGCTGGACTCGGTCGGATGCCCAGCGGATCGCTTCGATGTAGAGATTGCCGGCCGGCTTACCGATCGCGCTCCCCGTGACCTCCTGGTGCCTGGCGCCATAGGTGTCGCGGACTCGTTGCTCGATCTCCGGGTATTTGATGTTGGGGTTGTCGTCGCCTGCCGATTTCTGTCCTGAGGACCATGGCGGGTTGGCGATGATGACGCGGATGGGCAGCTTGTTCTGAGCACGGGCGCGAGCCGAGTTATCGTCGAATCCGGGAATCGTGCCTTGCTTCCTGTTGCTGTTGAACGTGTCGCCGAACACGATGCCTCGATACTGGCGGTAGTCGCTCTCGATGTCTCTCTCGGCTGCCGCAGCTTCGATTTTGAGTGCTGCGATGTAGTAGGCGAGCAGCACGATCTCGTTGGCGTGCAACTCGGGTGGCGTACAGCGCACGTGCTCGCCTTCGCCGCTGCAGCTCGCGGGGATGTCGTGCTCGCAGGTGCCTGCGTACTTGCGGAGAAGATCCTCTTGCTCGATGAGGTATCCGCCGTCGGAGCGCTCGGCGGTGAGCAGCCGGTGCAGGAAGGTCCCGGTTCCGGTGAACGGGTCGAGCACATGCACGTTCTCGGCAGTCAATCCGTGCCCGAAGTGCTTACGACAAGCGGCGTCTGCTGAGCGGAGCATGAAGTCGGCGATCTCGACAGGGGTGTAGACGATGCCGAGCCGCGAAACGGTGTCTGCCATCGCGTGCCTGAAGAAACCTTCGTAAATCTGTCGGAGCAAGTCGACGGTTTCGGCCGCGTCGTGGGTGTCTTCGAGCATGCGCTGCATGGTTCTGTAGCTGCGCGCGAGAGGTATGAGCAAGTCGCCGAACACCTGGTCGGAGCTGGCAGCATCCGGGTCGGCAGATTCGGGAGCGTGAGCCCGTGCGAGGGCGTCGAGGAACCGGTTGATTGCTCGCGAGATCGGATTTCGTGCAGCGAACTGGGCGTCTGCGAAGAGATGGTCGAACACGGGGATGGTGACGACGTGGTGGGCGACCATCTGCTGCGCCGCAGCGGGAGTGAGGTGTGCGCCGACGGCTTCGCGCATTGCAGCCACGAACTCGTCGAACGCAGCCTTGCTAGACGGTTCAGCGGTTAGCGATGCGGTCTGGTGCTCGACACGTTTACAGACTTCGGCGGCGCGTTGCCCCCAGGTGGGCCACATCTGTCGGTCGCCGCACTCTTGGACAATCTTGGACGCAACGGCTTCCTCGAGCTTCTTGACGAGCTGCAGATGCAGGATGCCTTGCTCGGCAATCTCCTTGTCGGTAAGGACTTCAGGGTCTTGGTCTTCTTGTGAGTTCAGGTGGATGACGACTGGCGACGCGACGCGTGGGTTGTTGACCCAATAGTCGACTCGTTCGTCATGACTGCGAAGGGCGCGAACGACTTCCCAGACGGTCTTGAAGTCGCTGCCGTCGAGCACTTCGGCATCCGTCATCTGGCAGCCCTCGGGCACGATGACGGGGATGACCACATAGCCGTAGTCCTTGCCTTCGGCCTTGCGCATCGCCCGCCCCACAGCCTGAGTGACCTGCACGGGTGATCGTTTGGGTTCGAGGAACACCACAGCATCGAGTGCCGGGACGTCGACGCCTTCGGTAAACAGCTGAGCGTTGCTGATCACACGGCAACGAGGTGGACCGGTGGTTTCTCGGCTTTGGCGTTCGAGTGCGCTGAGAGCCTGGGAGCGGGCGACGGCGCGTGTGGTGCCATCCACATGTTCCACTTCTAGGTCCAGAAAGTCCCGACCGGCATTCGCTTCCTGGACATCTCGGGCAATGGCCTCCCACAGCCGCCCTTCGAACCCCTCGGCTGCGAAGTAGCCGTGCTCAGAACAGGCTTGGGAAGAACGAACCGTGTTGGTGAACGCGATCGCAGTGCGCAGGTGTCGATGCTCGGAGTCCTCGGGAATCTCGTCGGCGACTGTGCCAGGAGTGCGAATCTGGCTTTCCGGGGTCGCCATAGCGTCCCAGCAGCCCAGCAGCTTGGTGGCGTAGTCGGAATTCACCTTGGCTTTGCGAGCGAGGTCTGAGGCGGTGATCTCGGTGACCCGCTTCGCGACGCCCGCCATCGCGGCTTCCCTCTGGTTCACGCCGACCACGAGCACCCGATAGTCGGACACGAGTTCGCGTTCGATGGCCTCCACGAAGGTCATCTCATAGAACACCGGCCCGAAGATCGACTCGTCGTCCATGGAGAACGAGTCGCCCGCGGCGCCGATTTCCTCAAGCTTGCGGCGCTGCCGCTCGGTGAACACTCTCGGCGTCGCGGTCTGATAAGAGGCCGCGCGGATTGATGGGGGGGACCGTCCACGGGTCGTCTGGTTTCCCGGTGTATTGGTCGGGTTGTCCCAAACCCGACGACCGTGGAGGTCGGTGTCATCATGCGCGCTTTGGAGCCGGAGGTAGTGGATGCTGT
>JAJDVQ010000054.1 GCA_022826045.1 Acidimicrobiia bacterium
TAAGAGCGTTAGCGGATTGATAAAACGACTGTATGCAATCGCATCGTCTGTCGTGTCGATGCTGCAGGTCAGAGACCCATCCAGAGGCGATTCCACGGCTCGAAATCGTTCAGAGCCGATCTATCCGCGCGGCCTCTAAGTCGTCCAACAGTTCAGGAACATCTCCCGGCGGCGGGGCAACGAATGATGCTTCGTCGATGCGGCAGCCTTTCGGACCGACCCAGATCGGCTCGGATCGCAGCATGCCGCCCATATCGCTCTGCTGTGTGTTCTCGAACAGCGTTGCGTGGACGCGGAGAATGTCGTCGGCCGTGCAGACATGTCCGTCCCTCATCTGCTTGCCCAAATCGACCGCTACGGCCACCTGTCTCGAAGCGCCGAGCGTGAGAGCATCATTCTCGTCCGAAACGGGCTGTCCCGACAGCTCGCGGTAACGCGCCCATGCGAGAGCGTCACCGGTGGACTCCACGCCTTCGATGAGGCTTGACCGGATGCTCTCGTCGCGTGCCATCATCCAGTCAGCAAGCGCCCCGCCAACGTCGGTCTTGGGCATCGTTGCTATGCCGCGGATGGAGTCTCCTGCTATCGCGACAGCATTCACGGCATCATTTCCGAGCACAGGATCCCAGTCGGCAATCTTGTGCGGACGGTAAGCACGATACGCTCTGACGCCGTAGCCGCCGGTTGTGCCGACCAGCCAATCCCTCGCCTCGACGTAGCTGCCCATTCCGACATCTTATCGCATGTGCTATTCGTTGGCGGTTTGCGATAGGAAGTGCTGCTTTCATATCGTGTGGGCTATTGGGGACGACACCGGACAGTGCTCTAGTGATGTGTCGCTGATTCCCGTAGGGCGACAGCGCCGATGTTTCCGCAGGTCACGAGCCTGCTAGCGCACGGAGCGATGCGACCCGCCATGCCCCTGAGGCAGGACACACGGTTTCTGAGCGCGAGGCATCTTGAATCCGCAGATGGCGGAATCGTGCGATCCGGTGTCCGCGGTTGTTCGGCTCAGTACCGCTCGGCTGAGAGCGGGTTCGCGCGACATCGCACCATCGTCCGGCATGCCGGCTTCATGCTCATGCAACCGCTGGGTCCGTTGTTCAACGTTCCGCTGAAGCTGCCCGTTGTCCTGCGCTATCTCCCATAGTTCGGGGGTGATTGCCTCGTCGCATTGTTGAGCGAGATGCGATACCAGAGTCAGATCTCGGCGGATGGCTGTGGATTTCTCCCGGTCATTCCTGATCGTCGGAGCGACAAGATCGCCGCCGACGAACACGGTCTCCTTGAGTGAGCGCGTGAACTCCCCCAGCGCCTTCGCCGGCTGCTTGTTGCGCCTGTTCGGAGGACTCTGCGACCAGTTGATGTGTGACTTGAGCACATAGAGCTCTGCGAGCCGATGGACGTTCTTCACGTCCTTGCCCGCATGGGCCAGGTCGTAGAGATCACGCACCAGTGGGAGGGTCTGCCAGCGACTCAGCTTCTCGGCGATGTTCTCTTCGAGATGCATGAGGGGAATGCGCTGATCGAACTCGAAGGGGTAAGTCCGCTGCAACGGTGTCTCGACAGGCAGCAGCTCTTGCATCGGCAAGATGATCGGCCGCTCCGAGAAATCCATTTTGGCTTCGAGCGAGCCACCGACCAGCGCAGTTTCGATCTCCAGTCCGTGATGCCCGCGCCGTTCCGTGATCGTGAATGAGAAATCGTCGGTCGGGATCTTCGACGCGGCATCAGCGATCAGGTCAACCGCATCGCCAGCGCTGCCCGGGGCGACGTTGAAGTCAAGGTCATACGAGAAGCGGCCGAGATGCCCGATGCGGAACTTGCGCAACGCCGTGCCGCCCTTGAAGCACATCCCGCACAGATCGAACACGCCCTCTCGACGCATCTGGAACAGCAGATAGTCGAATGCGATGTCGAGCACGGCTGCAGACTGGATGCTGCTCGAAGAGCCGGCTTGTGGATACGCCCGCCCGATCGCGTTTCGAAGGTCAGCGACAGCCATCGGCGGCCGCTACATGCGCCCGGTCCACCAGACCGGCAGCACGTAGTCCATGACTTCGAACTCGGGCACCCAGCAAGGCGGGGAGCCAAAACGCTGCGCCGGATTGCCGTTTTGCCCGAACTTGTACGGCCCGTGACTGTTCGCCGGTGCCTGCACAGCAATCTCGCAGGCCAACTCGGACGCCTCTCCCTCGTTCACGAGGTGCGCTGCCTTCATCCACACTGACCGGCGGCGCCCGCGCAGCTCTCCCATGAGCAACTCCGCGTCGACTGAGGCTGCTATCTCCCAGAGCCAGTCTGCGATCCCGTCCCAAGTGAATTGCGCCGGGTGCGCCGCCATGAAGACAAGGAGCGTCTCAGGCTTCCAGGCCGGCAGGCCATGCACATGATCCAGCGGGATGTCGGGTTCCCAGCGGCACACCCGGTAGTCCTCAAGCGAACGCGGCAGCCGCTTGCCGCTCGCTGCCCCGATCGTCGGGGCGGTTGGGCGTCGGAGCCATCCGTGAACCTGGGCGACCGACTTGCCGGCGATGCACACGCCGCTGTCCGCATTGAATCGGAGCCAGGCCCGCAACTCGCGGAACTCCCCCATGTGCAATGGCGAAAGCGTCGGGGCGAATGACCATGCCCGCCGAGTCCGCAACGGCTCCAGCCATCCCTTGCGTCGCAACGTGCGGACGGCCTCGGTTGCCGGGCGAGCCAACGCGTAGCCATCCAGCTGGTCGATGGTGACGATTTCAGCATGCGCAGCGTGGAGGCCGTTCACCACCGGGACGAGATCGTGCGGGGGCGCGAACGTGCCAGGGAAGTCGATCAAGTCGGGGTGAAGATCAACCGCTGCCATGCTCCGACGCTATCATTGTTGACAAATACACGGAGTAGGCACACGAATTGGTGCGACTTCGATGCGATCGTCAAGCGTGCCGCTGCGTACGGTCCCGACCGTGCCCAGCGATGGACTGGCAGAAACTGACAGCCCTGATCTGAGCTGGGGTGCCTCAGGGGCGCAGTGGACGCATCTGCTTGTCGGGGATCGGTTGTGGTCTTCAAGCGGGGTTCTTCGGCAGGCGCGTGGTGGGCATACTACCATATTGCGGCGTTGATGCCGGTTTGGCGCGTTGAGGGTCGAGGAGCTGACATGGTCCCAGCAAGTTGGCGGAAATCTCTCTCTCTCTCTCTCTCTCTCTCTCTCACACACACACACACACACTTGCTGAGCGCTGTGTTCGCGCGCGGGTAGCTGCTGCGCCGCGTCGTCGTCGCGTTGCGTCGGCGGTGGCGGTGCTGGCGGTGGCGGCGTCGGTGCTGTTGGCGGTGCCGGCGTCTGCAAGCGCTCAGAGCGGCGGCGGGCTCGAGGTGGAGTTGCCGCCGAATACCGATTGCCGCGGGGCGGCGGTGATCGCGAAGACGACGGTGGTGGAGGACGCTGCGGCGGCGAACATGCTGGCTGAGGCGCTGCGGGCGCTGTCGCCGGGCGGGGCGCAGCGCTGCCTGCTCGACGCGGGCCTGCCGCCG